>NZ_JBEYXC010000003.1:0-228155 GCF_040644695.1 Streptomyces sp. NPDC046909
TTCGGTCTTGCGTTTCCGACTCTATCAGACCGTTTCCGGTTCCGATTTCCTCGGTGCTTTCCAGGTTCTCGCTTTCGCGTTTCCCTTTCCGGCGGTTCCGACTCTATCAGATCCTTTCGGGCCTGACTCCCAGTCAGAGGGGCTTGTCCTCGCGGCTGTTGGGCCGTTCCGACGAGTGAGACTTTAGCGGACTCCGTGGCCCCGCGCTAATCGGGGCTGCGTTCTTTCGAACGCGGATTCCTCATTTCGCAAATACGCATGCCAATTAAACGACGGCAGCCGGATCGACGGCAGTCGACTAGTGGTTGGTACTTGCGGAATGGCTGTCCGGGGACCGACCGGAGTCGGCGCTCACGTCGGACAACTCGGAGAACACTACGTACCGGGGCGGGGAGTGTCAACTCACGTCCGGAGGGGACCCCGGAGGCGTACCCTGGTCCGCATGACGACGCGTACGTACACCCAGCTGTGGTGGGCCGCCTGACGGCGGCCTGAGCTACGTACGCACTCAACGGCCGCCGCTTCGGCGGCCGTTTTCGTATCTCCCTCCGGAGCTCCTGAGGGTCGGGCCGCCGGGACGGCGGTCTCGACCAGGAGACGGAGAGAAGAGATGACGCGGGTCTTCAGTGGGGTCAAGCCGACCGGGCATCTGACGCTGGGGAACTACCTGGGGGCCATGCGGCGGTGGGTCGCCGTCGATCAGCACCGGGCGGACGCGCTGTTCTGTGTGGTCGATCTGCACGCGCTGACCGTGGACCACGATCCAGCGCGCGTGCGGCGGCTCAGTCGGCAGGCTGCGACCTTGCTGCTGGCGGCGGGGCTGGATCCGGAGCTGTGCACCGTGTTCGTGCAGAGTCATGTGGATGAGCACGCGCGACTGTCGTACGTGCTGGAGTGCGTGGCCACGGACGGCGAGATGCGGCGGATGATCCAGTACAAGGAGAAGGCCGCGCGGGAGCGGGAGCGTGGGGGGAGTGTGCGGCTGGCCTTGCTGACGTATCCCGTGCTCATGGCGGCCGACATCCTCGCGTACGGGGCCGATGAGGTGCCGGTGGGGGATGACCAGACGCAGCATGTGGAGCTGACGCGAGATCTCGCGGTGCGGTTCAACCAGCGGTACGGGCATACGTTCGTGGTACCTCGGGCCACGCCTCCGGCGGTGGGGGCGCGGGTGATGAATCTGCAGGAGCCGCTCTCGAAGATGGGGAAGAGCGATGACACCGGTCCGGGGATCGTCTATTTGCTCGATGAGCCGGATGTGGTGCGGAAGAAGGTCATGCGGGCCGTGACCGACAGCGGGCGGGAGGTCGTGTACGACCGGGAGGCTCGGCCGGGTCTCGCCAATCTGCTGGAGATCCTCGCGGCGTGCACGGGTGGGAACCCAGAAGCGCTGAGCGGTGTATATGAGTCGTACGGCGCTTTGAAGAAGGACACCGCAGAGGCCGTGGTCGAGGTCCTCAGGCCCGTACAGGAGAGGCACAAGGAGTTGTGCGCGGATCCTGGCTATGTGGAGGGGGTGCTGCGGGATGGTGCGGAGAAGGCTCGGGCGATGGCCCGGCCAACCGTCGATGCGGCGTATCGGGCGATCGGGTTGCTGCCGGCGGCTGCCGCTGCCGATATCGGCGTGAGCGTTTAGGGAGTGGGCGGGGCCGCCCCTCCCTTGGGTTCCCTGGGGTGGGGCGGCCGGCTCGGTCAGCTGTTGCCGGAGGCCAGTTCGCGGCTGCGGTCGCGGGCGGCTTCGAGGGCGGCGATGAGGGCGGCTCGTACGCCGTGGTTCTCGAGTTCGCGGATGGCGTTGATCGTGGTGCCCGCGGGGGACGTGACGTTCTCGCGGAGCTTGACCGGGTGCTCGCCGCTGTCGCGGAGCATCGTGGCGGCGCCGATCGCGGACTGGACGATGAGGTCGTGAGCCTTGTCCCGGGGCAGGCCGAGCAGGATGCCGGCGTCCGTCATGGCTTCGACCAGGTAGAAGAAGTACGCCGGTCCTGAGCCGGAGAGGGCGGTGCAGGCGTCCTGCTGGGACTCGGGGACGCGGAGCGTCTTGCCGACGGCGCCGAAGATCTCCTCGGTGTGGGCGAGGTGGTCGGCGGTGGCGTGGGTGCCGGCGGAGATGACGGACATGGCCTCGTCGACGAGGGCCGGGGTGTTCGTCATGACGCGGACGACCGGGGTGCCCGCGGCGAGGCGCTCCTCGAAGAAGGATGTGGGGATGCCTGCCGCGCCGCTGACGACCAGGCGGTCGGCGGGGACGTGGGGGGCGAGCTCGTCGAGGAGGGTGCCCATGTCCTGCGGCTTGACCGTGAGGATCAGGGTGTCGGCGCTCTTGGCGGCCTCGGCGTTGGTGACGGGCGTGACTCCGTAGCGGGCGCGGAGTTCTTCGGCCCGCTCCGGGCGGCGGGCGGTGACGAGGAGGTCGGCGGGGGCCCAGCCGCCTCGGATCATTCCGCTGAGCAGAGCTTCGCCGATCTTGCCGGTACCGAGGAACGCGACTTTCTGGGTCATGGCTGCGGGTGCCCTCCGGGGGTTGCGTCGTCCGGGGTTCATCCTCGCACCGGGCGTGGGGGTGTGGCTCGGTTGTCCGGTGGGCGGGACGTGGGCACCCGGGCGGCTACTGGGTCCTGCGTCGGAGGGTCGCGGCCCCGAGTCCGAGGACCAGCAGGGCGCAGCCGGCCACGATCAGGGCGTCGCGGACGAAGGCGGCGGTCATGTCGGTGTGCTTGAGGACTTCGTTCATGCCGTCGACGGCGTAGGACATCGGGAGGACGTTGGAGATGGCCTCCAGGACGGGGTGCATGTTGTCGCGCGGGGTGAAGAGGCCGCAGAGGAGGAGCTGGGGGAAGATCACGGCCGGCATGAACTGGACGGCCTGGAACTCGGAGGCGGCGAAGGCCGAGACGAAGAGACCGAGGGCGGTGCCGAGGAGGGCGTCCAGGAGGGCCACCAGCAGCAGGAGCCATGGGCTGCCGGTGACGTCGAGGCCCAGGAACCAGACCGCCAGACCTGTGGCGAGGGCGGACTGGATGATCGCGAGGGTGCCGAAGGCGAGGGCGTAGCCGGCGATGAGGTCGCCTTTGCCTAGGGGCATGGCGAGGAGGCGTTCGAGGGTGCCGGAGGTGCGTTCGCGCAGGGTGGCGATGGAGGTGACCAGGAACATCGTGATCAGCGGGAAGATCCCGAGGAGGGAGGCGCCGATGCTGTCGAAGGTGCGCGGGCTGCCGTCGAAGACGTAGCGGAGCAGGAACAGCATCACGCAGGGGATCAGGATCATCATCGCGATGGTGCGGGGGTCGTGGCGGAGCTGGCGCAGGACCCGGGCGGCGGTGGCGGTGGTGCGGGAGACGCTGAGGGCGCTGGTCGGGGTCGGGGTCGGCGTTGGGGCGACGGTGGGGGTGGGGGTAGTGGTCGGCGTGCTCATCGCGTCGTCTCCTTCGTCTCTGCCTTCGTCGCTGGCTTCTCCTCTGCCGGGCCCTCTTCGTGGTCCTCTTCCCTTTCCTTCGTCTCGCCCTTCTCCCCCTGGCGTCCGGCCGCGACAGCCTCGTCGACGAGGTGCAGGAAGGCGGCTTCGACGGTGTCCGCGCCGGTGCGGGTGCGCAGGGCGTCAGGGGTGTCGTCAGCGAGGATCTCGCCCTTGCGCATGAGGAAGAGGCGGTGGCAGCGCTCGGCCTCGTCCATGACGTGGGAGGAGATGAGGAGGGTCGCTCCGCGTCGGGCGGCGATGTCGTGGAAGAGGTGCCAGAGGTCGCGGCGGAGGACGGGGTCGAGGCCGACGGTGGGTTCGTCGAGAACGAGCAGTTCGGGGGTGCCGAGGAGGGCCACGGCCAGGGAGACGCGGCTGCGCTGGCCGCCGGAGAGGTTGCCGGCGAGGGAGTCGGCGTGGCTGGTGAGGTCGACGTCGTCGATGACCCGGGTGACGTCGGTGTGGCGGCGGTCGGCCGCCTGGCGGCCCGGGGCGAGGATCGCGGCGAAGTAGGCGAGGTTCTGGCGGACGGTCAGGTCGTCGTAGACGGAGGGGGCTTGGGTGACGTAGCCGATGCGGGTGCGCAGGGTGGGGTGGCCGGCGGGGTGGCCGAGGACGTCGAGGGTGCCGGTGACCTTGGCCTGGGTGCCGACGATGGAGCGCATGAGGGTGGATTTGCCGCAGCCGGAGGGGCCGAGCAGGCCGGTGATCTGGCCGCGCGGGACGGTGAAGTCGAGGCCGCGCAGGACGGTCCGGGGGCCTCGGACGACGGTGAGGCCTTCGGCGCGTACGGCGATGTGGCCTTCCGCCTGGCCAGCGCGGGCGGCGGGGGTGTCGGGGGGGCCCGGAGAGTAATTCATCATGTGATGAATAATGCTCTCGCTCGCGGGGGTCGTCAAGCGGGGTGCGTACGGCGGGTTCGATGGCGCAGGCGCGCGATGGAGTGATCGGAGGTGGATGATCCGGTTCGCGCGCCTCCGGAGCCCTCCATGGACCGGCGGAACGGGCTGCGCGATCAACTCCCGTTCCTGACAATGGGTTTCAGTGCCGCGTACTCCCCCGACGCGGCGCGCCCACGCATCTCCATGACCGTCGTGTTGTCGCTGATCGTCGGAGGTGCTGTTGTCATGCGCAGTGGTGTACGCAAGGCCGATCTGTTCGCTTCCCTCGTCGTGTTCCTCGTCGCCCTGCCACTGTGCGTGGGCGTCGCCATGGCCTCCGGTGTGCCCGCCGAACTGGGGTTGCTGACCGGCATCGTCGGCGGGCTGGTCGCCGGGGCGCTGCCCGGCAGCAGCCTCCAGGTGAGCGGGCCGGCGGCGGGGCTGACCGTGCTGGTCTACGAGGCCGTGCACCGGTACGGCGTCGGGGCGCTCGGCGTGCTGGTGTTCGGGGCCGGGCTGGTGCAGCTCGGGCTCGGGGTGCTGCGGCTGGGGCGGTGGTTCCGGGCGGTGTCGGTGGCCGTCGTGCACGGGATGCTCGCGGGGATCGGGCTCGTCCTGGTCGCCGGTCAGGTCTATGCGCTGGGCGACGCGACCGCGCCCGGCGGTGGGCTGGGGAAGCTGGCGGGGCTGGTGTCGTTGCCCTCGCTGCTGGATCCGGTGGCGTTGTCAGTGGGGGGTGCCACTATGGCCGTACTGCTGCTGTGGCCGCGATGGAAGCGCGGGGCTCGCCTGGTGCCCGCGCCGCTGGTCGCGGTCGGCCTCGCGGCGGCGGTGACCGGGGTGTTCGGCCTGGAGGTGCGGCGGGTCGAGGTGCGGGGCCTGCTGGATGCCGTACGGCTGCCGGAGGCGGCGGATCTCGGGCGGCTCACGGAAGTGGGCGTGGTGGGGACGGTCGTCGCCTTCGCGTTGATCGCGTCCGCCGAGTCCTTGTTCAGCGCGGCGGCGGTGGACCGGCTGCACGACGGGCGGCGCACCGACTACGACCGTGAGCTGATCGCGCAGGGCGCGGGAAACGCGGTGTGCGGGGTGCTCGGTGCCTTGCCGATGACAGCGGTGATCGTGCGGAGCGCGGCGAATGTGCAGGCGGGGGCGCGGACCAAGGCGTCCCGGGTGCTGCACGGGGTGTGGCTGCTGCTGTTCACGGCCGTCGTGCCGGGGGTGCTCGGGTTCATTCCGGTGGCGGCGCTGGCCGCACTGCTGGTGCATGCCGGGTGCAAGCTCGTGCCGGTGCGGGAGGTGCGGGTGCTGTGGCGGGGCCACCGTGGGGAGGTGGTCGTGCTGGTGGTGACGGCGGTGGCGATCGTCGCCGGGAATCTCTTCGAGGGGGTGCTGTTGGGCCTGGCCCTGGCGGTGGCGAAGACCGCGTGGGACGCCAGCCATGTGCATGTGGAGACCGAGGACGAGGGCGAGGCGGGGATCGTCGTACGGGTGCTGGGGCATGCGACGTTCCTGCGGCTGCCGAAGCTGCTGGACGAGTTGGAGGCACTGCCGCGGGACCGGGAGGTGCGGCTGGAGCTGGGCGGGCTGCGGCATGTGGACCATGCGTGCGCGGCGGCCCTGGACGGGTGGGCCGCCGCGCGCGGTCAGGCGTCGTTGATGGCGACGAGCAGTTCGACGTCGTAGGTCTCCTCGACGACTCCGTCTGGGAACACCTCCAGCAGGTGCCGGCGCTCGGCGGTGAGGAAGGCCGTGGCGCGTTCCTCACCGGCGACGAGGAAGATCGAGTGGCTGCCGATGTTGGCGAGGTGGGTGTCGAGGGGGACGCGACGGCTCCAGCGGACCAGGCGCTTGGCGAAGCCCAGGCCGCCGGCCGGACCGGCGAGGGCGGCGCGGGCGCCGGCGCCGTTGAGCTCCACGGCCGGGACGGCGCCGATGTCGGCGAAGCTCTCGGCGATGCGCTGCGCCTGGGCGGCGATCCACGGCACATCGAGGGGATAGATGTTCCACCACAGTGCCAGCGCACCGCCCGGCCGGAGCACGCGGAGTGCCTCCGGGACCGCGAGGGCGGGGTCGGTCCAGTGCCAGGCCTGGGCGTAGGTGAGGAAGTCGGCGGAGGCGGTGGCCAGGGGAAGGACGTTGCCGTTGCCGCGGACGATCGGGATGTCGGGATGGCTGCGGCGGAACTCGGCGGCCATGCCGTCACCGGGCTCGACCGCGACCACCTCGGCTCCCCGGGCGTGCAGGAGCGCGGTCGCTATGCCGGTACCGGCGCCGATGTCCGCGACGCGGGCGCCGGTGAGGGGGCGGCCGGCGAGGTCCTCGATCGTGTCGAAGAGGGCGGACGGATAGGAGGGGCGGTTCGCCGCGTACTGGGCTGCGGCCGCGTTGAAGGAGTGGGCGCGGGCGGTGTGCGAGGGAGCCGTCATAGGGCCATGGTGGCCGAGGTGGGTGCAGGGTGCAGTGAGTTTTGGGTGAGAGGGGGAGAGCGGGAGAGCGTCGGGGCGGTTGGCGCGGAGGTGCGGCCTCAGAGGTGCCGCGGGTCAGTCCGAGGTCCCCGCGTCACGAACGGCGGCGCTTCTTCGACGGGTTGCCGGTGCGGCGGGTGCTGCGCTTCTCGTACTGCCGCAGTGCGGTCTCGTACTCCTCGCGGTGGAGTTTCTCGCCCGGGGCCTCGGTGAGGGAGCGGAAGAAGTAGGCGAGGAGAGAGCCGACGAAGCCGATGGCCAGGAGGCCGCGGAGGGAGGCCTGGCGGTCGGGGTCGGGGCGCTTGGTGAAGCCGTCCCAGGTGTGGCGGAAGGCGAGGGCGCTGCAGATCGCGAACATCACGACCATGAGGAGGGTGACGAAGCCGCCGATGTCCGCGATCTGGAGGCCCTGGTAGGCGAAGCGGAGGATCAGGCAGGAGGCGACGGCGGCGGCGAGGGAGCCGGCGGCGGCCCCGATACGGCGGCCGGTGTAGCCGTTGTCGTGGTCGACCCAGGTCGTGCCGAAAAAGCGGATGGGTTCCGGGCGGGGGCCGGGTGCGGAGCCCGCGGGGGTTGCCTGGGTGCCGTTTTCGTCGCTCACGCGTCGATTATGGCTCCGGGGCGGGCGCGGGCTCCGCGGGGGCTCAGCAGTGCTTGGCGACGTAGCCGTCGCTGCCCGTCTTCACGTAGGTGTCGGAGACGTAGACGTTGTCGGCGGTCTTGTCCCAGATGTTCGACGTGCCGAGCGGGCCGGTGATGGTCTCGCCGGGCGTCTGGCAGACGATCGAGATGACCTCGCCCGGCTTGTAGGTCTTGATGATCTGGTAGCTGGTTCCCGGGCCGCTACGGGCGTTCACGTTCGAGGTGCCGACGATCGGGTAGCCCGCGGCGGCGGCCTCGGAGGCGGTGCCGAGGACGGTGAGGAAGGCCGCGGCGGTGCTGGTGAGGAGGAGGGAGCGGCGCTTCAGGAGTTTCATGGGGGGTTCCTTTGGGTCTTGCCGGGACTTCGAGACGGACGAGATGGACGTCCGCCAGGTGGGGGTCAGGCGCAGCGTGGCGCGATGTAGCCGTCGCTGCCGGTGTTCACGTACGCGTCCGAGACGTACTGACCGTCGTCGATGTTGTCCCAGATGTTCGACGTGCCGTAGGGACCCGTCACCGTCGTACCCGGCGTCTGGCAGAAGATCGGCACCTTCGCGCCCTCGGCCAGCACGCGTTCGATGGTGTAGTTCGTGCCCGGGCCGCTGCGGACGTTGAGCCGGTAGCCGGGCGCCACGTCGTAGTAGCGCAGGCTCGCCGATTCCGCCACGGGCGCCATCGTCATGAGGAAGGCGCCCGTGGCGGCGGCGAGCAGGACGGATCTGCGTGTCCGGGAGGTCACTGAGGGGTCCCCTGGAAGTAGTGGGCTGGAGATCAGGAGCAGCGGTCGGCGACGTAGCCGTCGCTGCCGGTGAGTACATAGGCGTCGGAGACGTACTGCCCGTTGCTGATGTTGTCCCAGATGTTCGAGGTGCCGTACGGGCCGCTCACCGTGGTACCCGGCGTCTGGCAGTAGATCGGCACCTTGGAACCCTCGGCCAGCACGCGGACGATGCTGTAGCTCGTGCCCGGGCCGTTGCGGACGTTGAGACGGACGCCCGGCGCGATCGAGTAGTAGCGAACCGTCGCGGCGGCTGCCAGCGTCTCGGTCTCCTCGACGCTTCCTGACTCTTCGACGCGGTCAACAGACATGGAAAGCCTCCCCCCGTTGGTCCCCATGACTGCCATGGGGTCCCGTTGATTCCCCTGAATCACGCCATGAAACACATGTACGCAACTCGCGCACGGAGACTAGCAAGCCGCCTCTGTCTCGTACGAGTCATCGACTAGGCTCCGTGCGTCGCGCGCGCGAACGAACAGCACGGGGGTGGTTCCATGGCGCCACAGCACGACACCGGAGCGGGCGCGGAAGCGGAACTTCCCGAGTACGCCGGTCACTACAAGCTGGAGTCCCGCCTGGGATCGGGCGGGATGGGCGTCGTGCATCGTGCGCAGAGCGCCTCCGGGATGACGCTGGCGGTGAAGGTCGTACACGCCGAGTTCGCCAAGGACCCTGAGTTCAGGGGGCGGTTCCGGCAGGAGGTCGCCGCGGCTCGGCGGGTGAGCGGTGCCTTCACCGCGCCTGTCGTGGATGCCGATCCGGAGGCCGAACGGCCTTGGATGGCGACGCTGTTCATTCCCGGGCCGACCCTCGCCGACGAGGTGAAGCGGAACGGGCCCATGGCGACCGGTCAGTTGCGGCGTCTCATGGCCGGGCTCGCGGAGGCGTTGCGGGACATTCACCGGGTCGGGGTCGTGCATCGGGACCTGAAGCCGAGCAACGTACTGCTGGCCGAGGACGGGCCGAAGGTCATCGACTTCGGCATTTCCCGGCCAAAGGACAGTGAACTGCGTACCGAGACCGGGAAGTTGATCGGTACGCCGCCGTTCATGGCGCCGGAGCAGTTCCGGCGGCCGCGGGAGGTGGGGCCGGCCGCGGACATCTTCGCGCTGGGGTCCGTTTTGGTGCACGCGGCCACGGGGCGTGGGCCGTTCGACTCGGACAGTCCGTATGTCGTGGCCTACCAGGTCGTTCATGACGAGCCGGACCTGACCGGCGTACCGGAGAATCTCGCTCCGCTCATCGGGCGGTGCCTGGCCAAGGAACCCGAGGACCGGCCCACGCCGGACGAGTTGATGCGGGAGCTGCGGTCCGTCGCGGCCTCGTACGACACGCAGGCGTTCATACCGACGCAGCGCACGGGCGATCCGCCTAAGCCCGCTCCGAAGGCCACGGACCCGGTACGTCGGCCCAGGCGGCGCCTGCGCACGATCGCGCTGCTCGTCGCCGGAGCGCTGGTGCTGGTCGCCGGTGGCATCGTCGCCTCCGTCCAACTGCTCGGCGAGGGGCGTTCCCCGTCGAAGGAGACCGCGCCGCAGCCCGAGGTGACCGCGTTCCGCCCCTGGGCGGCGAAGCCGGTTTCCGGGAGCAAGGGTGCGTCGCGGTGCTCGTACGGGGCGAAGGAGCTGCTCTGCTCCCAGTCTGGGCTGGTCTTCGCCCTCGATCCGTCCGACGGGAGCTTGCTGTGGCGGCACTCCGTCGCCCCGTCGAGCGTGAGCAGACCGCCCGTCCTCACCGGCGGCCTCGTTCAGCCGCTCGTGGACGAAGGCCGACGCCTGGAGGCGCTCGACCCCGCCTCGGGCGAGACGCGTTGGCAGCGGACCATGCCCGAACACAACTCCCTGCAGACCGCTGGGGAAACGCTGCTGGTCACCCGCCTCGACGGCACGGTCACCGGCTTGGACGCCACGACGGGCGATACGAAGTGGACCCGTCGGATACCGGGTCAGCCGTCGCCGTTCTTCTTCTCGTTCGCCGGGGATCCGCTGGCGTACGCGACGGCTCTCTCCGGCGACGCGTCGACCACGCGGGTCACCGCGGTGGACCCGGCCACCGGCGCCGTGCGCTGGGACGCGCGGCTCCACGGGAACCTGACGCCCATCGGCGTTCACGACGGCTCCGTCTTCTTCCGCTCCATCAATGAGGTCTACGGCGACACGGACGCGGTGGTCCGCTACTCGCCGGCGTCCGAGTCGTCGCGCCGGGTGGCACTCCCCGTGGCGCGCCCGGACGCCCAGGCCACGGTGCGGGGGAACGTCGTCTACGTGCTGGCGGCGAGCGGATCCCTGGATGCCGTGGACACGCAGTCACGCAAGCGGATCTGGCATCTCGAGACATCCGTCAGCCGCGGTTCGGTGCCGGTCGCGGACAGCCGTCATGTGTACTTCACGGCGGCCGACGGGCGACTGCTCGCCGTCGACGCCGGCGAGGGGCGGCTCGTCGGACAGACGCCGGCCCGCCTGGGTTCGTCCTCGGGCACGGTCGCCGGCTTACTGCCGGAACCCGTCCTCACCCCCTCCCACATCTACGCCACCGCCCCCGACGGCACCGTCTTCGCCGTGCCCGCGAGCGACCCCGCGACCTGGTGACACGACACGACAGGGGCCGCCCCCGAGGAGGCGGCCCCTGTCGGACCTAGAACTTGACCTGGAACCGGACCCAGAACCCGGCGATAGACCTCAGCCCAGCTTGGACACGTCCCGCACCGCGCCCTTGTCCGCGCTGGTCGCCATGGCGGCGTAGGCGCGCAGCGCGGCGGAGACCTTGCGCTCGCGGTTCTTCGGGGCGTAGACCCCGCCCAGTGCGGCCTCCCGGCGGGCCAGTTCCGCGTCGTCGACGAGGAGTTCGATGGTGCGGCCGGGGATGTCGATGCGGATGCGGTCGCCGTCCTCGACGAGGGCGATGGTGCCGCCGGCCGCCGCCTCCGGGGAGGCGTGGCCGATGGAGAGGCCGGACGTGCCGCCGGAGAAGCGGCCGTCGGTGATCAGGGCGCAAGCCTTTCCGAGGCCGCGGCCCTTCAGGTACGACGTGGGGTAGAGCATCTCCTGCATGCCGGGGCCGCCCTTGGGGCCCTCGTAGCGGATGACCACGACGTCGCCCTCCTTGACCTCCTTGAGGAGGATCTTCTGGACGGCTTCCTCCTGGGACTCGCAGACCACCGCCGGGCCCTCGAACCGCCAGATGGACTCGTCGACGCCCGCCGTCTTCACGACACAGCCGTCGACGGCGAGGTTGCCCTTGAGGACCGCGAGGCCGCCGTCCTTGGAGTACGCGTGCTCGGCGGAGCGGATGCAGCCGCCCTCGGCGTCCTCGTCGAGCGTGTCCCAGCGCTCGGACTGGGAGAAGGCCTCGGCGGAGCGGACGCAGCCGGGGGCCGCGTGCCACAGGTCCACCGCTTCCGGGGACGGGGAGCCGCCGCGCACGTCCCACGTCTTCAGCCAGTCCGCGAGGGACGGGCTGTGGACCGAGTGGACGTCCTCGTTCAGGAGGCCCGCGCGGTGGAGTTCTCCCAGCAGAGCCGGGATGCCGCCTGCCCTGTGCACGTCCTCCATGTAGTACGTGCGGTTCTTCGCGACGTTCGGCGCGACCTTCGCGAGGCACGGCACCCGGCGCGAGACCGCGTCGATCTCGTCGAGGCCGAAGGGGACCTCCGCCTCCTGGGCCGCCGCCAGCAGGTGCAGGATCGTGTTGGTCGAGCCGCCCATGGCGATGTCGAGGGCCATGGCGTTCTCGAAAGCCGCGAAGGAGGCGATCGAGCGCGGCAGGACCGTCTCGTCGTCCTGCTCGTAGTAGCGGCGGGTGATGTCCATGACCGTGCGGGCCGCGTCCTCGTACAGGCGGCGGCGGGCCGTGTGCGTGGCCAGGGTCGAGCCGTTGCCGGGGAGGGAGAGGCCGATGGCCTCGGTCAGGCAGTTCATCGAGTTGGCGGTGAACATGCCCGAACAGCTGCCGCAGGTCGGACAGGCGTTCTCCTCGATACGGAGCATGTCCTCGTCGGAGATCTTCTCGTTCACCGCGTCGGACATCGCGTCGACCAGGTCGAGCGTACGGACCGTGCCGTCGACCAGGGTCGCGCGGCCGGACTCCATCGGGCCGCCGGAGACGAAGACGGTCGGGATGTTCAGGCGCAGGGCCGCGTTCAGCATGCCCGGCGTGATCTTGTCGCAGTTGGAGATGCAGATCAGGGCGTCGGCGCAGTGGGCCTCGACCATGTACTCCACCGAGTCCGCGATCAGGTCGCGGGAGGGAAGGGAGTACAGCATTCCGCCGTGTCCCATCGCGATGCCGTCGTCGACCGCGATGGTGTTGAACTCGCGCGGGATGCCGCCGGCCTCGACGATCGCCTCGCTGACGATCCGGCCGACCGGCTGGAGGTGGGTGTGGCCCGGGACGAACTCCGTGAAGGAGTTCGCGACGGCGATGATCGGCTTGCGGCCGATGTCCGCGCCCGGTACACCGGAGGCGCGCATAAGGGCGCGTGCGCCCGCCATGTTGCGGCCGTGGGTGACTGTGCGGGACCTCAGCTCGGGCATCGTCGCTCGCTCCTTCAGACAGTTGTGGCTGCTATCGAGCGTACGCCGGTCATCCAGAGGGCGGACAGAGTGTCCGGAATACGGGACACCTGTCTCACCTCGGAAGCCGCCGACAGTCCGCTCACGGCCCCGCTCGCAGTCCGCTCACGACCCCGTTCGGAGGGCCCTCACGGCCCCGTCAGATGCCCCTGCACCACCGGCGCCACCCGCGCGATGATCTGCTCCACGTCCGCCGACGCGAGCGGCTCGATCCGGATGACGTACCGCATCATCGCCACCCCCACCAGCTGCGCCGCCGCCAGCTCGGCCCGCAGCTCCGCGTCCGGGACGTCCAGCTCGCCCGCGATCCGGCGCAGCAGCTGCGCGGAGACGAGCCGGCGGAAGACGGTGGCCGCGGCCTCGTTGTTCACCGCCGACCGGACGATCGCGAGGAGCGGCTTACGGGTCACCGGGTTCTCCCAGAGCCCGAAGATGACCCTGGTCATGCGCTCGCCGACGTCGTCCAGCGGCCCTTCGAGGACCGCGTCCCGCACCTTCACCGCCGGTGAGAAGGCGACCTCGACGGCCGCCTCGAAGACCTGCTCCTTGGTGCCGAAGTAGTGGTGGACCAGGGCCGAGTCCACGCCCGCCGCCTTCGCGATACCGCGCACCGACGTCTTCTCGTACCCCCGCTCGGAGAACTCCTCGCGGGCGGCGTTCAGGATGCGGTCCCGGGTGTCGGCCGATTCCGTACGAGGGGGGCGGCCCCGTTTCCGGGCGATGGCGCCGTCGGTCACGGCAGCCTCGGCACCTTCACCGCGGACGCGAGGTGCAGCCGCGTGAACGCCAGCGCCTCCGCCAGGTCGGCCTCACGTTCGGCGCTGGACATGGCACGCCGGGTGTTGACCTCGATGACGACATGGCCGTCGAAGCCGGTCAGGGCGAGACGTTCCAGCAGCTCGGCGCAGGGCTGGGAGCCGCGGCCCGGGACGAGGTGCTCGTCCTTCGCGGAGCCCTTGCCGTCGGCGAGGTGGACATGGCCGAGGCGGTCCCCCATGCGGTCGACCATCTGCATCGCGTCGGAGCGGGCCGTCGCGGAGTGGCTGAGGTCGATCGTGAAGTGCCGGTAGTCCTCTTTCGTCACGTCCCAGTCGGGGGCGTACGCCAGCATCTCCCGGTCGCGGTAGCGCCAGGGGTACATGTTCTCCACGGCGAACCGGACGTCCGTCTCGTCCGCCATCCGCCAGATGCCGCTCACGAAGTCACGGGCGTACTGGCGCTGCCAGCGGAACGGCGGGTGTACGACGACCGTGGACGCGCCCAGCTTCTCGGCGGCCGCCTGGGCGCGCTGGAGCTTGACCCAGGGGTCGGTGGACCAGACGCGCTGCGTGATGAGCAGGCAGGGGGCGTGCACGGCGAGGATCGGGATCCGGTGGTAGTCGGAGAGGCGGCGCAGGGCTTCTATGTCCTGGCTCACCGGGTCCGTCCACACCATGACCTCTACGCCGTCGTAGCCGAGGCGCGCGGCGATCTCGAAGGCCGTCGCCGTGGACTCCGGGTAGACGGAGGCCGTGGAGAGGGCGACCTTCGCATCCGGGATCCGTACGACTGGTTCTGCCACGGGGGTCAGCCTAAAGGGTTCGGTCGGGTGGGTGCGGGGTGCCTATTCGCCGTTGTGGTGCTTGCCATAGGCGGGTGCGGGGGCGTTTGTGGTTGCTCGCGCCCACGCGGCGGAGCCGCACATCGATACAGCCCCGCGCCCCTGGGTAGCTACACCGAGCCCATGTGGTCAAGTCGACGCAGGATTACGCCCTCCCTGAGCGCCCACGGGCAGATCTCCAGGTTCTCCACGCCGAACAGGTCCATCGCGCCCTCCGCCACCAGCGCCCCCGCCAGCAGCTGCCCCGCCCGCCCCTCCGAGACGCCCGGCAGCTCCGACCTCTGTGCCGTCGTCATCCCGGTCAGCTGCGGTACCCACGCCTCCAGGGACTCCCGCTTCAGCTCGCGCTGGACGTAGAGGCCCTCGGTGGAGCGGGCGGCGCCTGCGAGGCGGGCCAGCTGCTTGAAGGTCTTGGAGGTGGCGACGACGTGGTCGGGGGCGCCGAAGCGGCTGAACTCACCGACGGTGCGGGCGATCTGGGCGCGGACATGGCGGCGCAGCGCCCTTATGTCCTCGGGGTCCGGGGGGTCGCCGGGGAGCCAGCCCGCGGTCAGGCGACCGGCGCCGAGCGGGAGGGAGACGGCCGCGTCGGGCTCCTCGTCGATGCCGTAGGCGATCTCCAGGGAGCCGCCGCCGATGTCCAGGACCAGCAGTTTCCCCGCCGACCAGCCGAACCAGCGGCGGGCGGCGAGGAAGGTGAGACGGGCCTCCTCGGCGCCGGTGAGGACCTGGAGCTCCACGCCGGTCTCGGCCTGCACGCGCGCGAGGACGTCGTCGGCGTTGCTGGCCTCGCGGACGGCGGAGGTGGCGAACGGGAGGAGGTCCTCGACGCCCTTGTCCTCGGCGGCCTGGAGGGCCTCCTTGACGACTCCGATGAGTTTCTCGATCCCCTCGGGGCCGATCGCGCCGCCCTCGTCGAGGAGTTGGGCAAGGCGCAGTTCCACCTTGTGCGAGTGCGCGGGCAGCGGGCGCGCGCCAGGGTGTGCATCCACCACCAGCAGATGCACCGTGTTCGATCCCACGTCGAGGACACCGAGTCTCATGTACGGAACGCTACTGCCACCTGCGCGATCCAGGTGGGGCGGGGCGTAAGCCCCTCCTTGAGGGGTGGTGGTCGGGCGACGGGCGGGCCCTCGGAGCCTTGCCAAGCCACTTACCCTGGACGCGTGCCAAAGACGAAAAAGGCGAAGACCGACAAATCTTCCAGCGGTTCCTCGTCACCGAAGAAGTCGAAGAAAGCCCTGGCAGCGGACGAGAAGGGGCTCGACTTCGCGCGCGCGTGGGTGGAGTTCCCTGATCCGGCGGACGACGAGCAGGTCTTCCGGTGCGATCTGACATGGCTGACCTCTCGCTGGAACTGCATCTTCGGCAGCGGCTGCCAGGGCATCCAGGCGGGCCGCGCGGACGACGGGTGCTGCACGCTGGGCGCGCACTTCTCCGACGAGGACGACGAGAAGCGGGTGGCCGGTCATGTGGCCAGGCTCACTCCGGAGATCTGGCAGTTCCACGACGAGGGCACCGAGCACGGCTGGATCTCGGAGGACGAGGACGGCGACCGCCAGACCCGCCCCTACAAGGGCTCGTGCATCTTCCAGAACCGTCCCGGCTTCGCCGGGGGCGCGGGCTGCTCGCTGCACATCCTGGCGCTCAAGGAGGGCCGCGAGCCGCTGGAGACCAAGCCGGACGTCTGCTGGCAGCTGCCGGTGCGCCGGACGTACGAGTGGATCGACCGGCCCGACGACACGCGCGTGCTCCAGGTGTCGATCGGCGAGTACGACCGCCGTGGCTGGGGTCCGGGCGGCCATGACCTGCACTGGTGGTGCACGTCGGCGACCTCGGCGCACGGCGCGGGCGACCCGGTGTACGTCTCCTACCGGCCCGAGCTGACCGAGCTGATGGGCAAGGCGGGCTACGACCGGCTGGCCGAGCTGTGCGAGGAGCGGCTGGCCTCGCAGCTGCCGCTGCTGGCTCCGCATCCGGCCGACCCGGTCGACCAGGACAGGCCCTAAGGCGCTCGGCACGGCTTACGACGTCGACGGGCTCGGGTCGCCGCTGTCGCTCGGCGGTGGTGTCGAGCTCGGCGGGTCGGACGGGGTGGCGTCCGTCGGCGTCGGGTCCGGGTCGGACGTCGAGGGCGGCGGATCGCTGGGGGTCGGGTCCGTGGGGGCCGAGGTCGTGGGGGTCGGGTCCGGGTCCGGTGTGGACGGAGGCGGATCGACGGGGGTGCCGGGGTCGGTCGGGGTGGGTGCGGTGCCGTAGCCCTCGATGGAGACGACGGCGCCGGCGGGTGAGACGGCCACACGCGCGCTCCAGTAGCCGGAGGGCTCGCGCAGATGGTCGACGTACACCTTGATCGTCAACGTTTCGCCGGGGGCCAGGGTTCCCGAGGACTGGCTGAGATAGAGCCAGGCCGCTCCGGTGGTCGCCGACCAGCGCACCGGGGTGTCGCCGGTGGCGGTGAGGGTGATGAGCGTGGTGTCGCCGTCGCTGCCGGCCGCGACCTCCAGGTGCCCGGCGCTCTTCTGGCCGGCGCCGGTGACGCTGATGACCTTCACCGAGACATCGGGCTTGCCGCCCTTGGTGAAGCGGTCGGCGGGCCGGGGGCTGGCGTTGCCCGCGTTCTCGTAGCCGCCGCTCGCGGCCTCGCCGTCGAGGCTGTCGGGGCCGCGCGCCTCGCTGGCGCTGGCCGAGCGGCCGTCGGCGCCCTCGGCGGCGGGGGCGCCCCGGTAGGCGGCCCAGAGGGCGAGCACGGGAGCCGCGACGACGGTGGCGACGACGGTCGTGGTGACGGCACGCGCGCGGAGACGGTCGCGGCGGGCCGCGCGGTCCTTGGGGTCCATCGGGAAGCCACGGCGGTCGAAGCGCGGCGCGGCCGCCCGGGAGAAGTGCGCCATGGCGATGTGCAGCGCCGCGCGCGGGGCCTCCAGGACGGGCAGCTCGGAGGGGGTGATCATGGCGCCGGGCCAGCGGCCCGCGACCGCGCGTTCGGCGGTACGGCGGCAGCGCGGGCAGTCGTCCACGTGCCGTACGAGCTCGCGCCGCACGGCCGTGCTGAGCACCAGCTGCTGGTCGCCGGTGAGGCGGGCGACGCCCGGGCAGGTGCCGGTCTCGACGACGGCGAGGGCCGCGCGCGTGCGCTCGACCTCGCAGGCCGCGGAGGCGAGCAGTTCGCGGGCGGCGGCCAGGTCCATGCCGAGCACGGCGGCGACCTCGTGGGCGGCCAGGTGGTGGCGCACGGCGAGTTCGAGCGCCTCGCGCTGCTCCGGGGTGGTGCCTGCCGCCTCCGGCCAGGCGAGCAGGGCGAGTTCGCGCCGGCGCTCCTCCTGGACGGCCTCGGAGACGGGCACGGCCGGCTGCTTGGCGCCGCTGTGCCGGCCCGCCGCGTGGGTGGCCTGACGTTTCTGCTTGGCCTCGGCCAGCTTGCGCAGACACGCCCAGCGGGCCAGCGCGTACAGCCAGGCGCGGCGGTCGCCGGCCGCCTCCGGGCCGCGGCGGCGCTCGGCGAGCGCGAGGACGTCGCCGAGCGCGGCGGTGGCGGCGTCGTGGTCGCACAGGACGGACAGGCAGTAGGTGAACAGGCCGTCCAGGTACGGCTCGTAGCGCGCCGGCGTGCGCTGCGCCAGCGTGCGCGCCGCACCGCGGTCGCGCGCCTCCCGTTGCGCCCGGTGCGCGCCGGTGGTGCGGGTCGAGGTCTCCGGACTGCTGCTCATCACCCGTGGACCGTAGGACGCACGCGATGGCCCCTTCTTCCCCCTTGAGCACTTTTACTCCGTACGGGTGAAACGATCCCTCATAAGGGGACAGGAACCCGGCATTCCGTGGCCGGTTCCCGACGTCGGTGGCCGGTTGACGCCGGGCGCGCGCGGCCGCCGAGGGGGATTGCGCGGCCGCCGACGGGCATTGTCAGTGTCGCCCGTTACGGTTCGTGCATGGCTGCCCGTACGAAGACCGCCAAGGACCGACCCGCCTTCCGCTGCACGGAGTGCGGCTGGCAGACGGCGAAGTGGCTCGGCCGCTGCCCCGAATGCCAGGCGTGGGGCACGGTCGAGGAGTACGGCGCGCCCGCGGTGCGTACGACGGCCCCGGGCCGCGTCACCACCTCCGCGCTGCCCATCGGCCAGGTCGACGGCCGCCAGGCCACCGCCCGCTCCACCGGCGTGCCCGAGCTGGACCGCGTCCTCGGCGGCGGCCTGGTCCCCGGCGCGGTCGTGCTGCTCGCGGGCGAACCGGGCGTCGGCAAGTCCACGCTCCTGCTCGACGTGGCCGCCAAGTCGGCGAGCGACGAGCACCGCACCCTGTATGTCACGGGCGAGGAGTCGGCCAGCCAGGTCCGGCTGCGCGCCGACCGCATCAAGGCCATCGACGACCACCTCTACCTCGCCGCCGAGACCGATCTGGCCGCAGTCCTGGGCCACTTGGACGCGGTGAAGCCGTCCCTCCTCATCCTGGACTCCGTGCAGACGGTGGCCTCCCCGGAGATCGACGGCGCCCCTGGCGGCATGGCCCAGGTGCGTGAGGTGGCGGGGGCGCTCATCCGGGCCTCCAAGGACCGCGGCATGTCCACCCTCCTGGTCGGCCATGTCACCAAGGACGGCGCCATCGCGGGCCCGCGCCTGCTGGAGCACCTGGTGGACGTGGTGCTCTCCTTCGAGGGCGACCGGCACGCGCGCCTGCGCCTGGTCCGAGGCGTCAAGAACCGCTACGGCGCGACGGACGAGGTCGGCTGCTTCGAACTGCACGACGAGGGCATTACGGGCCTCGCGGACCCGAGCGGACTTTTCCTGACCCGTCGTGACGAACCGGTCCCCGGCACCTGTCTGACGGTCACCCTGGAAGGCCGCCGCCCGCTGGTCGCCGAGGTCCAGGCCCTGACGGTCGACTCCCAGATCCCCTCACCGCGTCGCACCACCTCCGGTCTGGAGACCTCCCGGGTCTCGATGATGCTCGCCGTACTGGAGCAGCGGGGCAGGATCAGCGCACTCGGAAAGCGGGACATCTACTCCGCGACGGTCGGCGGAGTGAAGCTCTCGGAGCCCGCCGCGGATCTGGCCATCGCCCTCGCGCTGGCGTCCGCGGCGAGCGACACCCCGCTGCCCAAGAACCTCGTCGCGATCGGCGAAGTGGGCCTCGCGGGCGAGGTCAGACGGGTCACGGGCGTCCAGCGCAGACTGGCCGAGGCACACCGTCTGGGCTTCACCCACGCGCTCGTGCCGGGCGATCCCGGCAAGGTCCCTGCGGGGATGAAGGTCCTGGAAGTCGCCGACATAGGGGACGCTCTGAGGGTCCTTCCGAGGTCGCGTCGGCGAGAGGCCCCACGGGACGAGGAGGAGCGCCGGTAGACTTTGCCCTGGTCTCGCCCGTCCGTACGAACCGTATGTGCGAAACGGGAGCGCCCCAGAACCTGCGACCGGAGGAGTGCAGTGGCAGCCAACGACCGGGCAGCAGCTCCCGGAAAGTCCGGTGGGAGCTCCGGTGCCGATGGCCTGATGCGCGCCTCACTGAGCGCCGTGGCACCCGGCACGGCCCTGCGCGACGGCCTCGAACGGATTCTCCGCGGCAACACGGGCGGGCTCATCGTGCTCGGCTCGGACAAGACCGTCGAGGCGATGTGCACGGGCGGTTTCGTCCTGGACGTCGAGTTCACCGCCACGCGCCTGCGTGAGCTGTGCAAGCTCGACGGCGGCATCGTCGTCTCCTCGGACCTGTCGAAGATCCTGCGGGCCGGCGTCCAGCTGGTCCCCGACCCCACGATCCCGACGGAGGAGACGGGCACCCGCCACCGCACCGCGGACCGTGTCTCGAAGCAGGTCGGCTTCCCGGTGGTCTCCGTCTCCCAGTCCATGCGCCTGATCGCGCTGTACGTCGACGGCCAGCGCCGCGTCCTGGAGGACTCGGCGGCGATCCTGTCCCGCGCCAACCAGGCCCTCGCGACCCTGGAGCGCTACAAGCTCCGCCTCGACGAGGTCGCGGGAACGTTGTCAGCGCTGGAGATCGAGGACCTGGTGACGGTCCGGGACGTCTCCGCGGTGGCCCAGCGCCTGGAGATGGTCCGCCGCATCGCGACGGAGATCGCCGAATACGTGGTGGAGTTGGGCACGGACGGCCGCCTCCTGGCCCTCCAGCTCGACGAGTTGATCGCCGGCGTCGAGCCCGAACGCGAACTGGTGGTCCGCGACTACGTCCCCGAACCCACCGCCAAGCGCTCCCGCACCGTCGAGGAAGCCCTCTACGAACTCGACGCCCTCACCCACGCCGAACTCCTCGAACTCCCGACAGTGGCCCGCGCGTTGGGCTACACGGGCTCCCCGGAGGCCCTCGACTCGGCGGTCTCCCCCAGGGGCTTCCGCCTCCTGGCGAAGGTCCCGAGGCTCCCCGGCGCGATCATCGACCGCCTGGTGGAACACTTCGGCGGCCTACAAAAGCTGCTGGCGGCAAGCGTGGACGACTTGCAGACGGTGGACGGAGTGGGCGAGGCAAGGGCGAGGAGCGTACGAGAGGGCCTGTCCCGCCTGGCAGAGAGCTCAATCCTGGAACGGTACGTGTAAGCGCCCCGATAGGGGCGCGGGGCTGTATCGATTTGCGGCTCCGCCGCGCGGGCGCGACCAGCCACAACGAATCCGCAGCCGACCGACAACACCGCGCCCCACTACATCAGTCGCTCTCCAGCACAAACGACGTCTGCACCTTCGCATACCCCGGCGCAGCCAACTCCACGAGATACGTCCCGGCCCCAGCCGACCCCGCGGGAGGCGTCGCACACTGCGGAGCACTCGGCTTCCGGTCCCACTTCACGGTGTACGTGATGCTGCTCCCAGCAGGCGCCTCGAACACCAGATTCCCCGCGGTCTTCGGGCAGTCGGCGGAGGACCAGTAGTCGTCGTCGGCCGCGGCCTCGGTGATCGTCACCACCGCGTTCTTGGGCCCGAGATCGACCTTGCAGGCACTGCCGGAGGAGTTCACGGCGGTCACGAGCAACGTCGGCGTCTCACCGGGCCCGTACCCGTTGTGCAGACTGCTCACGGTCAACTTCACCGCGCTCGCCGTGCAGTTGGGCAGCGTGGACCCCGCCGGAACGGTGTCGTCCTGCCCGACCCCACTGCCCGTACCGCCACCGGCGCCCCCGGCACTGCCGTCGTCCGAACCGCCCGCGCTGCCGGAACCGCCCCCCGTACCGGAGGTCGAGGAACCGTCGCCAGCGCCGTCGTCGGAGCCCGACCCGCCGGAGTCACCCGGCGTCGACTCGTCGCGCCCGCCCGGGGCTTGACTGATCGCGGGCCCGGAACCCGAGGGACCGGGTGTGATCGAGGGCGCGGGATTCTTGCCGTTGGTCCCGTCGGCGTCGTTCTTTCCGCCACCGCCGCCCGAGGAGACGATCCAGGCGACCACGAGCGCCAACAGGGCCAGTACGGACAGCAGTACGGCCCTCCGTCGCCAGTAGATGGAGGAGGGAAGCGGCCCGACCGGATTGCGCAGAGATCCCACGGCGCAAACTGTACGAGAGATCGGCGGCTCAGCTGCCCCTACCCGCCGCCCGGGTCACAACTTTTCCGGATCATCATTCCGGAGCGAGCCGATCTCATCCCGGCTCGGCGACCGAGGCAGCCCCCGGCGTCCCCCTCAGGGGTGGCGGTACGCACGCGTGCCCGCTCCCGCATGGCAGGATCGGAAGGCCATGACTGCGCCCACGAAGTCCGACGCCCTCGCCCCTTCCGGCTCTCCCCTCGGCGAGAACCTGCACCTCCCCGTCATCGACTGGTTCGACGAGCACGCCCGCGATCTGCCGTGGCGCCGCCCGGAGGCCGGGCCGTGGGGGGTGATGGTCAGCGAGTTCATGCTCCAGCAGACGCCGGTCAGCCGTGTGCTGCCGGTGTACGAGCAGTGGCTGGCCCGCTGGCCGCGCCCCGCCGACCTCGCCGCGGAGGCCCCCGGCGAGGCCGTACGCGCGTGGGGGCGGCTCGGCTATCCCCGTCGCGCGCTGCGGCTGCACGGGGCGGCCACGGCGATAACGGAGCGGCACGGCGGCGACGTACCGACCGACCATGCCCAGCTGCTCGCGCTGCCCGGTATCGGGGAGTACACCGCGGCGGCGGTCGCCTCCTTCGCGTACGGGCAGCGGCACGCCGTCCTCGACACCAATGTGCGGCGCGTGTTCGCGCGGGCCGTGACCGGGGTGCAGTACCCGCCGAACGCCACGACGGCCGCCGAACGCAAGCTGGCGCGCGCCCTGTTGCCCGAGGAGGAGCGGACGGCCGCGCGCTGGGCCGCGGCCTCCATGGAGCTCGGCGCGCTGGTGTGCACCGCCAAGAACGAGTCCTGCCACCGCTGTCCGATCGCCGCGCAGTGCGCCTGGCGGCTCGCGGGCAAGCCGGAGCACGACGGTCCGCCGCGGCGCGGACAGACGTACGCCGGTACGGACCGGCAGGTGCGCGGCAAGCTGCTCGCCGTGCTGCGCGAGGCCCACGCGCCCGTGCCGCAGGCCGCGCTCGACCGGGTGTGGCATGAGCCCGTACAACGCGCGCGTGCGCTCGACGGGCTGGTCGCGGACGGGCTCGTCGAGCCTCTTCCCGGCGGTTTGTATCGGCTGCCGTTGACGTAACGGCGCCACATCACAGCCGCACCACCCCGCCAAATCACTCCGAACCGGCGCTATTCGGTGCGCCGGTTTACCCCTTTCCTACTTCCGTTACACAACCGACGGACAGCCGAGCGCTGGCCGCGCGCTGTCCCGCACAGCCCCGTGACAACTGCTCCGTAGCTTCATTGGCGTACCGCGGAAGAGCGGCGCACAGGCATTGGAGAACCGGCAGCGGGCGGGTCGGAAACGGGGATGGAGGCGGTCGATCATGGCGCAGGGCGAGGTGGCCGAGGTGCTCGACTTCGAGGAGTACGTGCGTACCCGGCAGGACGCGCTGCTGCGCAGTGCCCGTCGCCTGGTCCCGGACCCGGTCGACGCCCAGGACCTGCTCCAGACGGCGCTGGCGCGGACGTACCACCGCTGGGACGGCATCGCCGACAAGCGGCTCGCGGACGCTTACCTGCGCCGGGTCATGATCAACACGCGGACCGAGTGGTGGCGGGCCCGCAAGCTGGAGGAGGTGCCGACCGAGCAGCTCCCTGACGCCTCGGTCGACGACGCCACCGACCAGCACGCGGACCGCGCCCTGCTGATGGACATCATGAAGGTGCTCGCCCCCAAGCAGCGCAGTGTCGTCGTGCTGCGACACTGGGAGCAGATGTCCACGGAGGAGACGGCCGCCGCCCTCGGCATGTCGACGGGCACGGTCAAGAGCACGCTGCACCGGGCCCTCGCCCGGCTCCGCGAGGAGCTGGAGAGCCGCGATCTGGACGCACGCGCGCTGGAGCGTGAGGAGCGGGAGCGTTGCACGGCGGCCTGACCGACGCGGACCCCTCACCGGGCCGGGGCACTTTCCAGGCGGCGATCACGGCAGTGGCCGTGCTCGCCGCCCTCGCCCTTTTCGTCTCCGCCTGCGCCACCGGCGGCACCGGCACCCGTGACGAGGGCCCGGCGTACGTCGAGTCCTCGGCCGGCACCGACATGGCGGCGGGCGCCGTGCCCTCTCCCGCCCCGTCCGTCTCGGCGTCCCTCACCCATGTGGAGGCGGTCGAACTGGTCAAGGACGACCCCGCGGTCTCCGCCGAGGTCAAGGACGACCTCAAGCCGTGCGTCGCGGACGAGTACCCGGTGGACGTGGCCTACGGCGACCTGACCGGAGACTCGGCGGAGGACGTCGTCGTCAACGTGCTGACCTGCGGTGACGGCGTCGGCGTCGGCTCGTACGTGTATCACGAGGAGGGCGGCGCGTACGAGAATGTGTTCAGCGCCGAGGAGTCCCCGGTCTACGCCGAGATAGACAGCAGCGGCAACCTGGTCGTGAGCAAGCAGGTCTACAAGAAGGGTGACCCGGTGTCGGCCCCGTCCGGTGAGGACGTGATCACCTACCGGTGGGCGGCGGGCCGCTTCGTGAAGTGGCGGTACACGCACAACGAGCTCGGCGACATAGGGACCGAGCCGACCGAGCCGTCGCCGGTTCCTTCGGCATCAGCGGCTCCTTCGGCATCGGTGGTCCCGACGGAGTGAACCGATCGGGTCCCTCGATCCGATCACCTATCGAGAGCAACCGACCGGTCCAGCCGGATCAGCCCCATCGACACCCCATCGACACCCCATCGACAGCGACACGAGGACAGAGAGCAGCGGGATGGCAGACCAGACCCACGTTCTGTTCGTCGAGGACGACGACGTCATCCGCGAGGCCACCCAGCTCGCCCTGGAGCGGGACGGCTTCGCGGTCACCGCCATGCCCGACGGACTGTCGGGCCTGGAGGCATTCCGCGCCGACCGCCCCGACATCGCCCTGCTGGATGTGATGGTCCCGGGCCTGGACGGCGTCAGCCTATGCCGGCGGATCCGGGACGAGTCGACCGTGCCGGTGATCATGCTGTCGGCGCGCGCGGACTCGATCGACGTGGTGCTGGGCCTGGAGGCGGGCGCCGACGACTACGTCACCAAGCCGTTCGACGGCGCCGTCCTGGTCGCCCGGATCCGCGCGGTGCTGCGCCGGTTCGGCCACGCGGGCGGCGGCGACCGCGCCGAGGACACCGGTACGGCCGGTGACGGCGGGGTGCTGACCTTCGGCGAGCTGGAGATCGACACCGAGGGCATGGAGGTCCGCAAGGGCGGGGAGCCGGTGGCGCTCACCCCGACCGAGATGCGCCTGCTCCTGGAGTTCTCCTCCGCGCCGGGCACGGTCCTGTCGCGCGACAAGCTCCTGGAGCGGGTGTGGGACTACGGCTGGGGCGGGGACACCCGCGTCGTCGACGTCCATGTGCAGCGGTTGCGTACGAAGATCGGCCAGGACCGGATCGAGACGGTCCGTGGTTTCGGCTACAAGTTGAAGGCCTGAGCGGGGCGGACATGCGGGGGACATTTCGGCGCCTGGTCCCGGCGCGGCTGGAGCGTACGGGCATCCGTACGGGACTCAGATGGAAGCTCAGCGCCGCCATCGCGCTGGTCGGCGCGCTGGTCGCGATCGCGCTGAGCCTGGTCGTGCACAACGCGGCGCGGGTCTCGATGCTGGACAACGCCCGCGACCTCGCGGACGAGCGCATCAAGATCGCCCAGAACAACTACGAGAAGTCCGGGCGGGCCAACTTCCCCAACGTCAAGCGGAACGACCCGTCGCTGCCGACGCCGTTGCGGGACAAGGTCGAGCAGGGGCGCCGGGCGACCTATGTGACAGACGGGCCGGGCGGGGCGCCGGACATCTGGGCCGCCGTGCCGGTGTCGGACGGCTATGTGCTGTCCCTGCACACCGGGTTCACCGACCGCAGCACCGACATCCTCAACGACCTCGACCAGGCCCTGGTGATCGGCTCCATCGCGGTCGTCCTCGGCGGCAGCGCGCTCGGCGTGCTCATCGGGGGGCAGCTGTCGAGCCGGCTGCGCAAGGCCGCGGCCGCCGCCAACGAGGTCGCGAGCGGGGAGACGGACGTACGGGTGCGGGACGCGATCGGCGGGGTGGTGCGGGACGAGACGGACGACCTCGCGAGCGCCGTGGACGCCATGCGGGACGCCTTGGAGCAGCGCCTGGAGGCGGAGCGCCGGGTCACCGCGGACATCGCGCACGAGCTGCGGACCCCGGTGACGGGCCTGCTCACGGCAGCCGAGCTCCTTCCCCCCGGCCGGCCGACCGAGCTGGTCCTGGACCGCGCGAAGGCCATGCGCACGCTCGTCGAGGACGTCCTGGAGGTGGCCCGTCTCGACAGCGCCTCCGAGCGGGCCGAGTTGCAGGACATCCTGCTGGGCGAGTTCGTGTCCCGGCGGGTGGCGGCGAAGGACCCGGAGATCGAGGTCCGGGTGGTTCACGAGTCGATGGTCACGACCGATCCGCGGCGCCTGGAGCGAGTGCTGTTCAACCTGCTCGCCAACGCCGCCCGGCACGGCAAGCCGCCCATCCAGGTCACCGTCGAGGGCCGGGTCATACGGGTGCGCGACCACGGTCCCGGCTTCCCGGAGAACCTCCTCGCGGAGGGCCCGAGCCGCTTCCGCACGGGCAGCAGCGACCGCGCGGGCCACGGCCACGGCCTCGGCCTGACCATCGCGGCCGGTCAGGCCCGGGTCCTGGGCGCGCGGCTCACCTTCCGCAACGTCCGCCCGGCGGGCGCACCCGAGGGCGTCCCGGCGGAGGGGGCGGTGGCGGTGCTGTGGCTGCCGGAGCACGCGCCGACGAACACGGGGAGCTATCCGATGATGCCGTAGCCGTGGCCACAGTCGCTCAGAACTCCTTGGAGAAGTCCAGCTCCTCGCTGCGCTGGGTCAGCGAGTACCAGTTGCCGTTGTCGTCGCGGAAGATCGCCTCGATGCCGTACGGCCGCTCCTGGGGCTCCTGGATGAACTCGACCCCGCGTGCTTTGAACGTCTCGTAGTCCCCGCGGCAGTCGTCGGTCCGGAAGGCCCCGGCACCGATGACGCCCTTCCCCACCAGCGTCTTCAACGCCTCGGACGACTCGGCGTCGAGCCCGGGCCCGTCGAGGCTCATCAGCGCCAGTTCGACGTCGGGCTGGTCCTTGGCGCCGACGGTGACCCAGTGCATGTCGCCCATCGAGATGTCGTCACGCACCTCGAAGTCGAGCTTCTCGGTGAAGAAGGCCTTGGTGCGCTGCTGGTCGAAGGTCCATACGGTGGTGATGCCCAGGCCCTGGATCATGGCTCTGCTCTCCTGCCCGATGCGGTGGTCGGATGCGGTGCTCGGATGCGGTCGCTTCCTCTTCGTCACCGTAGGCGCGGCAGGCGTCAGGGCGCTTCTCCAGAGTTGCGGTCCTTGCGGGGAAACCCGCCCGCCCAGAACAGCGCGTAGCACCCGGGAATCAGAGCCGCCCCCTGCCCCACATGCTTGGCCCGGTACTCGCTCGGCGTCAGCCCGGTCCGTGTCTTGAAGCGGGCGGAGAAGGTGCCGAGGCTGCTGAACCCGACGAGGTGGCAGATCTCGGTGACGGACAGATCGGCGCTGCGCAGATACTCCTCGGCCCGTTCGATCCGCCGGTGCGTCAGATACTGCCCGGGCGTCTCGCCGTACACCTCTTTGAAGGCGCGGATGAAGTGGTACCGCGAGTACCCGGCATGGGCGGCCACCGTCTCCAGATCGAGCCCGGGGTCGGCCCAGTCCCGGTCCATGGCGTCCTTGGCCAGACGGAGCTGCCGGGTCCTGTCCATGCGACCGATGGTGGCACGCGGCAAGAAGAAGGCCCCCCGGGGCGGACACCTGCCGGGGGGCCTTCAGCTCACTGGGCTTGCTCGCTCAGCGCCGGATCGGACAAGGCCGGATCAGACGGCCTCGACCATGGGCGCCGGAGCCGATGCGTCCGCCTCCGCCTTGGGTCCCGCCCCCTTGAGCGGGACCTCCTTCACGAACACGGCCGCGATCAGCGCCACGACGGCCACCACGGATCCGAGCAGGAACGCGGAGTGCGTGCCGGCCGACACGGCGTGCTGGTACGCCTCCCGCGCCACCACCGGCAGCTTCGCCAGGCTCGCCGCGTCCAGCTGCGCGGACTGCTCGGTGACCTTGGACCCGAGCGACCCGGCCCGCTCGGCCATGACGTCCTGGACCCGGCTGTTGAACAGCGCGCCCATGATGGCGACGCCGAAGGAGGATCCCAGCGTCCGGAAGAGGGTCGTGGACGAGGACGCGACGCCCATGTCCTTCATCTCGACGCTGTTCTGGGCGACCAGCATGGTGATCTGCATGAGGCAGCCCATGCCGAGCCCGACGACGGCCATGTAGACACCGGAGGTGAACCGCGAGGTGTCGGTGTCCATCAGCGACATCAGGTACAGACCGACGACCATCAGCACACTGCCGAGGACCGGGAAGACGTAGTACCGGCCGGTGTTGGTGGTCACCCGCCCCGCGACCATCGAGGTCACGAGCATCGCGCCGAGCATCGGAAGCAGCAGCAGCCCGGAGTTGGTCGCGGACGCGCCCTGCACGGACTGCTGGTACAGCGGCAGGAACAGCGTCGCGCCGAACATCACGAACCCGGTGACGAAGCCGATGAGGGACATCAGCGTGAAGTTGCGGCTGCGGAAGATGTGCAGCGGCAGCACCGGCTCGGCGGCCTTGGTCTGCCAGAACACGAACCCGATCAGCGAGGCGACGCCGATGCCGATGAGCTCCATGATCCGCGCGGACGTCCAGGCGTACTCCGTGCCGCCCCAGGTGGTGACCAGCACGATCGAGCTGATGCCGACGGTCAGCAGGACGACACCGAGGTAGTCGATGCGCGCCTTGGCCCGCTTCTTCGGCAGATGCAGCACCGCGCTGATCGCGGTGAGCGCGACCACGCCGAGCGGCAGGTTGATGTAGAAGGACCAGCGCCAGCCCCAGTTGTCGGTGATGGTGCCGCCGACCAGCGGTCCGCCGATCATCGCGATGGCCATGACGCCGGCCATCATGCCCTGGTACTTGCCGCGCTCCCGCGGCGGGATCAGGTCACCGATGATCGCCATGACGCCGACCATCAGACCACCGGCGCCGAGGCCCTGAACGGCCCGGAACCCGATGAGCTGCCCCATGTCCTGGGCCATGCCGCTGAGCGCGGACCCGATCAGGAAGATCACGATCGACGACATGAAGGCGCCCTTGCGCCCGTACATGTCGCCGAGCTTGCCCCACACGGGCGTGGAGGCCGCGGTCGCCAGCGTGTACGCCGTCACGACCCACGACAGATGTTCCAGTCCGCCGAGCTCGCCCACGATCGTCGGCATCGCGGTGCCCACGATCATGTTGTCGAGCATCGCCAGCATCATCGTGATCATCAGCGCGAGCAGGACGACCCGCACGCTCCTGGGTTGTTTGCCGTCTTCCGGCACGGCCGCCGTCTGTGTGTCCGCCATACTTCCCACTCCCCCAGCTACTTACTTGCCGCCCGGCAAGTTGACTACACTGGGGAAGGTAGACCCCGAACTAGCCGGGCGTCAAGTAAGTTTTGCTCAAAGCCAAGGGCTTCACGGAGGATGGGCGGCACCATGGACGGCACCAAGCAGCGGCGCCGCGGGGACACCCGCCAGCGCATCCAGGACGTGGCGCTCGAACTCTTCGCCGAGCAGGGCTACGAGAAGACCTCCCTGCGCGAGATCGCCGAGCGCCTGGAGGTCACGAAGGCGGCCCTCTACTACCACTTCAAGACCAAGGAAGAGATCCTGGTCAGCATCTTCGACGATCTGACCCAGCCGATCCTCGACCTGATCGAGTGGGGCAAGGCGCAGCCGCTCACCCTGGAGACCAAGCAGGAGATCGTACGCCGCTACAGCGACATCCTCGTCGGCGCGACCCCCCTGTTCCGCTTCATGCAGGAGAACCAGGCGACGGTCCGCGAGCTGCGCGTCGGCGAGACCTTCAAGGAGCGCATGCAGGGCCTGCGCGACATCATGATCGACCCGGAGGCGGAGCTGGTCGACCAGGTCCGCTACGTCAGCGCGATCTTCACCCTGCACGCCGGGATGTTCTTCATGCAGGACATCCCCGGCGATCCGGAGGACAAGCGCAAGGCGGTCCTGGAGGTGGCCGCGGACCTGGTCACCCAGGCCCACGAAGGCACCCGCAGGACGCCTTAGCCGCTCACCACCATCCTCAGACGGTCACGCCTTTGGACCGCAGAAACGCGACGGGGTCGATCGCCGACCCGTAGTTCGCGGTCGTACGGATCTCGAAGTGCAGGTGCGGACCGCTGGAGTTGCCGGTGTTCCCGGACAGCGCGATCCGCTGCCCCGTCTTCACGACCTGGCCGACCTTCACGTCGATGCGCGAGAGGTGGGCGTACTGCGAGTAGGTCTTGCTGCCGTGCTTGATGACGATGGCGTTGCCGTACGCCGACCCGTCACCGGCGCCGTTCCCGCCGGCCTTGACGACGGTGCCGCCGTGCGCGGCGTAGACGGCGGTGCCGCTGGAGACGGCGAAGTCCTGCCCGCTGTGGGTGGACTGCCACATGGCACCGGCCTGCGCGAAGCTCGCGCTGAGCTTGTACTTCTTCACCGGGTCGACCCAGGAGGCGGCCGAGCCCGCACCCGCGGCGGCCGCGACCCCGGTCCCCAGCACGGCCGAGACCCCCAGACCGGCGGCGACCACGGCCACGCGGTTGCGGAGCAGGGACGTACGGGAAGAGCGGGACGGAACGCGCTGGGACATCGGAACCTCATGGGGACGGGGACAGAAAAACCACCCGGCGCACGGACGACCGCCGGATGGGGCATCCCTTGGTAACCCCGAGGCGCCCGAAGCCCCAAACCACCGATCTACGACGGAAGCTAGTACTTCACCCTAAAACTTCCCGGTTCTTGACAGAGCACCCATCAGGGATGAATCCACCCAGGACGCCAGAACCCACCCGGGGGTTGCGGGCCGAAAGTCCCTTTTGCCCAATCCTCGACTTCCACTATTCGCCCTAGTAACGGACAAATCGCCTGTGCGTCATGTCACCGGCCGCCGGGATCCTCGTATCCCCCTTCCTCAAATCATGTGACGCACACCTCTTGGCACTTACCCTCCAGTAACCCTACGGTTCCCCTCGCGCCACCCACGCCGACCAGCATGCACCCGACAACGGCAGCGTTCATGACGTGAGAGGACCCCCCACCGATGACGAACCGACGCCCCCTGGTGCGCCGTATGACCGTCACCGCCATATCCACGGCGGCCCTCGTGGCACTCGCCGCCCCGGCCGACGCCGCGACCACCGAAGACGTCGACTACGCCACCTGGCAGCAGGACTGCCGGACGGTCATGGACCAGGCGCTGCCGTACCTCAAGCAGCGGATCGCGGCAACCAAGCCCGGCGAGAAGCAGGCCATCGTCTTCGACATCGACAACACCACCCTGGAGACCGACTTCGGCTTCAGCTACCCCCAGCCGGCCAACCAGCCCGTCCTGGACGTGGCCGAGTACGCCCAGGAGCACGGCGTATCCCTCTTCTTCGTGACCGCCCGCCCCGGCATCATCTACTCGGTCACCGACTACAACCTCGAACACGTCGGCTACGACGTCTCCGGCCTCTACGTCCGCAGCTTCATCGACCTCTTCAAGGACGTCGCCGCCTACAAGACCGCCCAGCGCGTCGCCATCGAGAACAAGGGCTACACGATCATCGCGAACATCGGCAACAGCGCCACCGACCTGTCGGGCGGCCACGCCGAGAAGACGTACAAGCTCCCTGACTACGACGGCCAGCTGTCCTGACGCCCCAGGTCAACTCCCGGTAGCCTCACCTCCGTTCGCACGATCACGGGGGTGGGGCGGATGGATCCGTCAGTACTCGGCAGCAAACTCGCGTCCGGCCTGGTCGCCTCCGCCGTGCGGAAACTCTTCGTGCCGCACGCCCCGGGGGCGGGCCTCGTCGACAAACCGGTGCGTCTGTCCGCCCTGGTCTCCTTCCGCGGCGAGAAGCGGACGCTGGGCGAGAAGGAGGTCCGCGCGCTGGCCCGACGGCTCGTCTCCGGATCGACGGACTCCCCGGGCGAGCCCCCGTTCCCGGCCGACGAAGAACCCGCGCTCGTCGAGGCCATGACCGCCCGCCTGCTCGCCCTCGGCGATCTGGAGATGGACGACGTCCAGGCCGTACGCCTCGGCCACCGCGAACTCGCCAGAAAGCTCCGCGACCAGGCGCCCCCGCCCGCCGGCCTCTCCACCGACGCCTGCTACTTCCTGGACTCCGCGACCGAGTGGGCCTGCCTCCACATCCTGGAGTTCTTCACCCGCCGGTCCACCTTCGTAGCCCGCACGCTCGTCGAGCAGACCCGCTACCAGGCCGAACTGATCGCGAAGATCGACGAGTTGATGACCCGCACGCCCCGCCCCGGCGCGCAGGACAGCACCTTCGACCGCCGCTACCTGCGCCACATCGCCGACCGCCACAACCACATCACCATCTACGGCATCGACCTGCGCGACTCCCCCGACCGCTGGCCCCTCGAAGTGGCGTACCTGAGCCTGGAGGCGACCGCGGTCGAGGAGCGGACCCTGCCGGAGGAACGCCCCAGCGGCCCGGTGACCGTCCAACTCCCCGCCGAGGACGCCCTGCTGACCCACGACAGGGTCCTTCTGCGCGGCGACGCGGGCTCGGGCAAGACAACGCTGGTCCAATGGCTGGCAGTGACGGCGGCGAGGGAGGGCACGCGCATCCCGTATGTCCTCCCCCTCCGGACGCTGATCCGCGCAGGCGTGCTGCCCGCCCCATCGGCCTTCCTCACAGCGGTGAGCTGCCCCCTGACTCCACCAGAGGGCTGGGCGGAACGCGTCCTGACGGCAGGGCGGGGCCTGATCCTGGTGGACGGCCTCGACGAGATCCCTTCCGCCGACCGCAACCACACCCGCGCCTGGCTCCAGTCCCTCATCCAGGCCTACCCCGGCAACCGCTGGCTCCTGACCTCCCGCCCCACGGCGGTACGTGCGGACTGGCTGGCGAGCGAGGGCTTCCGCGAACTGTCACTGGCCCCGATGCGCAGGTCGGAGGTCGCGACGTTCGTACGACGGTGGCATACGGCGGCACAGGCCCCGTCGTACGAAGGCCCCTTGCTGGATTCCCTCCGCACCAAACGCGACCTGGCCCGTCTCGCCACCAACCCCTTGATGTGCGGCCTGGTCTGCGCCCTGCACCGCGAACGACGCGGCTATCTCCCCACGGGCCGCAAGGAGTTGTACGACGCCGCCCTCGCGATGCTGCTCGCGCGCCGGGACCGGGAGCGGGGCATGGAAATGGAGGTGGAGCTGGGCGAGGAAGCTCAGCTGGAGGTGTTGCAGCGGCTGGCTTATGCGCTGGTGTTGAGCGGCCGCACGGAGATGGATGTCGAGACGGCCGAGAGCATCGTCGAGCGGTGCCTGCCGTCGATCGCGGTGCGGGGCGACGCCGGAACGGCGCTGCGGGCCCTGCTGCTGCGCAGCGGTCTGCTCCGCCAACCGGCGCACGGGGCCGTGGACTTCGTGCACCGCACGTTCCAGGACTACCTGGGGGCGCGGTACGCCGTGGAGGAAGGGCACCTGGACGTCCTGGTCAGTCACGCGGACGACACGCAGTGGGAGGACGTGATCCGGCATGCGGTGGCACATGCGCGTCCGCGGGAACGGGCTACTCTGCTGCGGCAGCTCCTGTCCAAGGGCGCCCCTCGCCTGACACTGCTGGCGCTGGCCTGCCTGGAGCATGCGACGGCCTTGGATCCGGCCGTGCGTTCGGCGGTCGAGTCGCGGGCGGCCGGGCTGATACCCCCGCGCACGGCGGAGGAGGCGAAGGTCCTGGCGGATGCGGGGCCTCTGGTGCTGGAGCTGCTGCCGGGGCCGGAGGGGCTGACGGCGGAGGAGGCGCTCGGCGTCACGATCACCGCATCGCGGCTCGGCGGAGAGGAGCCCGAGGGGTCGTTGGCGGTGCTGCGGCGGTTCCGGGAACATCCGGATCTCGCCGTGCGGCGCCAGCTCGCGGGGACGTGGTCGCGGTTCGACGGTGCGGAGTACGCCACCGAGGTGCTGGACCATCTGGAACGCAGGAATCTCTTCATCACGTGCAAGTCGGCCGAGCAACGCACGGCTCTTGCCCGGATGCGCCCTTGGTCCGACCTGAGGTTTCAGGGGGCGCACACGGTCGAGGACATCTTGGCCTGCCTTCACGCGCCAGAGGCAGTGCGGCTGGTGTCCTTCTGGGACAATCCCCTGCTCACCGATCTGAGTGCCCTGCTGTCCTTCAGCTCGCTGAAAGGGTTGGGCTTGGTCAACTGCCCGACGCTGGCAGGCTTGCACCTGCTGTCCACCCTCGTCCACCTCGACGTCCGCTCCGTCGGAGACCTGACAGGACTGCAATCGCTGCGGTCCATCGGTTATCTCTCCGTCGACCAGGAACTGCCCGGCCCCGACCTCGGAACCACCTTGCCTGTCGACGCACCACTGGAGTTCCTCTCCTTGGGCCGCAACAGCACGGACACCACAGGCCTCCGTGGCCTCCACCACTGGTCCACTCTGCGCACCCTCAGCCTCGGCCCGCTGACCACCGAACTGACGGTCACCGACTGGCAGGCCGTCACCGAGCTGCCCGAGCTGTCCGCGCTGCACCTGAACGCGGAGATCATTCGCGAATTCCCGCACGCCATCGAGGCCATGCCCGAACTCCCCGGCATCGAGAAACTGCAGATCCCCGACATGCACGGCGCCGAAGATCTCTCCGCCCTGGTCCCCCGCCTCCCGAACCTCCGCTCGGTAACCCTTCAGAGCCGCCCCGACGTACCCATCTCCGACTTCCTCTACGCCGGCCTCTTCCCGAACGTGGATATCAATGTGGACCAGCGCTGAAACCAAAAAGGAACCGCCCCAGAACCGAAGTCCCAGGGCGGCCCCCAATCCGCGCAATCCCCGAAGGGCTACGCGTCCTTGCTCAAATTCGGCCCGGCCCCACCGGCCGCCTGCTCGATCGGCGGAACATCCGGCAGCGCCGACTTCTCCTCGCCGCGGAAGGTGAAGGTCGCGGTGTCGCCCTCGCCCTCCGTGTCGACGACCACGATGTGACCGGGACGCAGCTCGCCGAAGAGGATCTTCTCCGACAGCGTGTCCTCGATCTCGCGCTGGATCGTGCGACGCAGCGGCCGCGCGCCCAGCACCGGGTCGTAACCCTTCTTGGACAGCAGCTCCTTGGCGGACTGGGAGAGCTCGATGCCCATGTCCCGGTCCTTGAGGCGCTCGTCCACCTTGCCGACCATGAGGTCGACGATCGCCAGGATGTCCTCCTGGGTCAGCTGCGGGAAGACGACCACGTCGTCGACGCGGTTGAGGAACTCGGGGCGGAAGTGCTGCTTGAGCTCGTCCGAGACCTTGTTCTTCATGCGCTCGTAGTTGGACTTCGTGTCACCCGTGGCCGCGAAGCCGAGGTTGAAGCCCTTGGAGATGTCCCGGGTGCCGAGGTTGGTCGTCATGATGATGACCGTGTTCTTGAAGTCCACGACCCGGCCCTGGGAGTCGGTCAGACGACCGTCCTCCAGGATCTGCAGCAGCGAGTTGAAGATGTCCGGGTGGGCCTTCTCGACCTCGTCGAAGAGGACCACCGAGAACGGCTTGCGCCGCACCTTCTCCGTCAGCTGGCCGCCCTCTTCGTAGCCCACGTAACCGGGGGGCGAACCGAAGAGCCGCGAGACCGTGTGCTTCTCGCTGAACTCCGACATGTCGAGGGAGATCAGCGCGTCCTCGTCACCGAAGAGGAACTCGGCGAGGGCCTTGGACAGCTCGGTCTTACCGACACCGGACGGGCCGGCGAAGATGAACGAACCACCGGGACGCTTCGGGTCCTTGAGGCCCGCACGCGTACGACGGATCGCCTTCGACAGCGCCTTGACGGCGTCCTTCTGGCCGATGACCCGCTTGTGGAGCTCGTCCTCCATGCGCAGCAGACGCGAGGACTCCTCCTCGGTCAGCTTGAAGACCGGGATGCCGGTGGCGGTCGCGAGAACCTCGGCGATCAGCTCGCCGTCGACCTCCGCGACGACGTCCATGTCGCCGGCCTTCCACTCCTTCTCGCGCTTGGCCTTCGCGGCGAGGAGCTGCTTCTCCTTGTCGCGGAGCGAGGCCGCCTTCTCGAAGTCCTGGGAGTCGATGGCCGACTCCTTGTCGCGACGCACGCCCGCGATCTTCTCGTCGAACTCGCGGAGGTCCGGCGGCGCGGTCATCCGGCGGATGCGCATCCGGGAACCGGCCTCGTCGATCAGGTCGATCGCCTTGTCCGGCAGGAAGCGGTCCGAGATGTACCGGTCGGCCAGGGTCGCGGCCTGGACGAGGGCCTCGTCCGTGATCGAGACGCGGTGGTGGGCCTCGTAGCGGTCACGGAGACCCTTGAGGATCTCGATGGTGTGCGGGAGCGAGGGCTCGGCGACCTGGATGGGCTGGAAGCGGCGCTCCAGGGCCGCGTCCTTCTCCAGGTGCTTGCGGTACTCGTCCAGCGTGGTGGCGCCGATGGTCTGGAGCTCACCGCGGGCCAGCATCGGCTTCAGGATCGACGCCGCGTCGATGGCGCCCTCGGCGGCACCCGCACCCACGAGCGTGTGCAGCTCGTCGATGAACAGGATGATGTCGCCGCGGGTGCGGATCTCCTTGAGGACCTTCTTCAGGCGCTCCTCGAAGTCACCGCGGTAGCGGGAGCCGGCGACCAGCGCGCCGAGGTCCAGGGTGTAGAGGTGCTTGTCCTTGAGGGTCTCGGGCACCTCGCCCTTGACGATGGCCTGGGCGAGGCCCTCGACGACGGCGGTCTTGCCGACGCCGGGCTCACCGATCAGGACCGGGTTGTTCTTGGTACGGCGGGACAGCACCTGCATGACCCGCTCGATCTCCTTCTCGCGCCCGATGACCGGGTCGAGCTTGGACTCACGAGCGGCCTGGGTGAGGTTCCGGCCGAACTGGTCGAGGACCAGGGACGTCGAGGGAGTGCCCTCGGCAGGCCCGCCGGCGGTGGCGGTCTCCTTGCCCTGGTAGCCCGACAGCAGCTGGATGACCTGCTGACGGACACGGTTGAGATCTGCGCCCAGCTTGACCAGGACCTGGGCGGCGACGCCCTCGCCCTCACGGATCAGGCCGAGCAGGATGTGCTCCGTGCCGATGTAGTTGTGGCCCAGCTGAAGGGCCTCGCGGAGCGACAGCTCCAGGACCTTCTTGGCACGGGGGGTGAAGGGGATGTGCCCGGACGGGGCCTGCTGGCCCTGGCCGATGATCTCCTCCACCTGCTGGCGGACCGCCTCGAGCGAAATCCCGAGGCTCTCAAGGGCCTTGGCGGCGACACCCTCACCCTCGTGGATCAGGCCCAGGAGGATGTGCTCGGTGCCGATGTAGTTGTGGTTGAGCATCCGGGCTTCTTCCTGAGCCAGGACGACAACCCGCCGCGCGCGGTCGGTGAACCTCTCGAACATCGTTAATCGCTCCTCAGAGCGGTCAGGCAGTGGGGGGAACTTCCCCTCCCTGTCCTTCCGCAGCTTAGTCCCGCAAGCGGGGACCGCTCATTCCAACTGCCGACACCGTGGATGGCCTCCTGACCCGTGACGCCGACATCTGCTCCAACCCGATGGTGCGAGACGATGTTCCCGCAGGCCAGGCAGTTACCCCTACCTCCAGTACGCCGATGGCGAACGTGAGACGTCCTGTCCTGCGTGTCGCCCCCTCCCACTAGGGATGTCTTACCCGCTGGGACTGACACTCCATGCCGCGCGCACCGGTTCCCTCCGCTACGGGCGAACAACCTTGCGCCATGCCACACCCCCGGACGCCCCCTCCATCAGCACTCTGCGCAACGACAGGAACACCCAGCGTAACTCGCACGCCTCTCCGGCGGTTGCACTTGGCATGGTTGGCACAGTCCCCCCGGTGGGCTCCCCGGTTCCGACGGTCACGACGGTCCCCTTCCCCCGCCGGCCGCTCGAAGCGAGCGATCAGGTCCGCCGGTGGTACGAGAACGAACTGGGGTGGCCGACGGTGCCCGGGAGCCCGGGTTCTCCGGTACGGCTTTCCGTGGGCCGGCGCTTCGACGTCCTGGACGTGCCGCTGGACGCGGGCCGGGCGGGGCTGCGCAGGCTGGCGCCGGAGTCTCCGGTCGCGGTGCAGGGCGACCGGATGCGGCTGCTGCTGGCCGCGGGCAGCGCGGACGAGGTGCCGGGAGTGCTGGACTGGCTGGAGTGGGGGGCGCTGCCGCTCGATCTGACGGCGGTCGGCGAGGGCGGGCTCATGGACGCGCCGCCGCCCCCGGAGCCGGGCTCCACCGGACCTCGACCGCTTCCCGCGGCTCGCTCCGGGACCCTGGACACCCTGCAGGGGGCCGCCGTGTGGCTGCGGCCCCCCGTGCCGGGGCGCGAGGTCGAGGCCTCGCTGCCGACGTTGTCGGCCTTGGGGGGCGGTGGGGGCGCCCCCGATCTCGTAAGGCTGCTGGACACGGTGGCGACGCAGTGCCACCGGCTGCGGCTGCGCGCGCGTGCTCAGCCGCCCGCCCGCTGATACGACCGCCGATCGGGCGTCGTGCTCAGGCGTTGGCCTTCTCGTACTCCGCGCGAATGTTCGCGGGGACACGGCCGCGGTCATTGACCTCGAAACCGTTCTCCTTCGCCCAGGCGCGGATCTGCGCGGTGTCCTGGCTGCCGCCGGAAGCTGCGCGCGCCTTTCCGCGAGCGCCCGCGGCACGGCCTCCGGTGCGACGGCCGCCCTTCACGTAAGGCTCGAGAAGGCCACGCAGCTTGTCCGCATTGGCAGTCGTGAGATCGATCTCGTACGTCTTGCCGTCCAGCGCGAACGTCACGGTCTCGTCCGCCTCGCCGCCGTCGAGGTCGTCGACAAGAAGGACCTGAACCTTCTGTGCCACCGGATTTCCTTTCATCGATAACTTCAGGACCTGGGGTCTGCGGCGTCCGCCGTTTCGCCGCCCCCTGTTATATGCAGTACTGCAGTACGTCGGAAAGCAAACCGCTTTTGCTGGAAAAACACAAACCCCTGGGAGAGACAGACTGGTCACCGATGGTCCGGAAACGTGCGCGTTTCGGACATAGGGAACCTGGGCAGGGCCGTCCCGTGGAATAGCACATGACGATCACAGATGCAGAAGCATCCGGCTGTTGCCCAAGGTGTTCGGTTTCACTCGTTCGAGACCGAGGAACTCCGCGACACCCTCGTCATAGGAACGCAGCAGCTCCGCGTAGACATCGGTGTCGACCGGCGTCTCCCCGATCTCGACGAACCCGTGCTTGCTGAAGAAGTCCACTTCGAAGGTCAGACAGAAAACCCGGCGAACGCCGAGCCAGCGCGCGGTGTGCAGCAACTTCTCCAGCAACCGATGACCGACACCGGCGCCCTTCAGGCCTTGCTTCACGGCGAGAGTGCGCACTTCCGCGAGGTCTTCCCACATCACGTGCAGTGCGCCGCAGCCGACGACCTCCGCGTCCGGCCCCTCGCCGCGTTCGGCCACCCAGAACTCCTGGATGTCCTCGTAAAGCGTCACCGTGGCTTTGTCGAGCAGGATGCGCCGCTGGACGTACTCGTCAAGCAGGCTGCGCACCGCCGGGACATCGCTGGTGCGGGCCCGTCGGACGGTGATGGCTTTTGCGGTGACTTCGGGGCTCTGTGGTGACGAGCTCTCTGCTGACATGTTGCGGACGCTATCGCCCGAGGGCCTCGGACGCCGAGCCGGGGTTCTCGCCACCGGTTTCGCGAGCGGTATCCGGGGCGGCTTCGGCAGTTTCCGGTCCTTGGACGATCCGTACGGCGTCGCGCAGGGCCGTTCGCTGTTCCTCGCTCATCATGCCGAAGAACGCGACGAGAGCGGCGGCGGGGTTGTCACTCTGCGACCAGGCGTCGTTCATCAGGGCCGCGGCGTAGGCGGCGCGAGTGGAGACGGCCTCATATCGATAGGCCCGTCCTTCGGCCTCGCGGCGCACCCAGCCCTTCTGATGGAGATTGTCCAAAACGGTCATCACCGTGGTGTAGGCGATGGACCGTTCCTGCTGAAGGTCTTCCAGGACTTCTCGAACGGTCACCGGGCGGTTCCACTTCCACACCCGCGTCATGACCGCGTCTTCGAGTTCTCCCAATGGGCGAGGCACAGCTCGACACAATAGTGGGAGATCTCGGTATTCGCGTGCCGGACGTGCAGCTTCTCCAGCAAACAGGAACAAAAAGGGCGTACGACTCGGAAAACGAGGGAGTCGTACGCCGGTGAGGCCGCGGTGGCCGGAAGGCTCAGGCGTCGGTGGGCGCGGAGGCCTGCTTGGTGCCCTCCACGCGCGCGAGGGCGGCGTCCACGGCCGCGTCCTCCTTGGCCTTGTTGGCCCCGCCCTGGGTCTTCACGATCACCCTGATCACGCCGATGAAGAACACGGCCATGACGACCGGGGGCACGAGCGCGGAGACGTAGTCCATGCGTCCAGGGTAGCCACGGGGCGGACGCGGGCGGGGCCGGGGGTGGCGGTGGCTGCGCTCAGCCCGCGGCGAGCTGCTGCGGCGGGTTGGGCGGCGGCGGGGTCGGCTTGCGGCGGGGGAAGACCTCGCCGGGCGTAGGAATGGGGCGCCCGGGGGCCGGCTTGGGGGCGGCGGGTTTCTCCACGGGTTTCCTCTCCGGCTGCTCGGGCTTCTCGGCGGCTTCCTCCGCGTGGTCCTCACCGGCGTCCGAGGACGGCTCCGAAAGGCCCCCGGGAAGGGCCAGGAGGCGGGTACGGGAGGCCGGCACGGCCGGGGCGGTCCGCCGGGCCGTACCGCGGGCGAGACGGGCGCGTACGTCCTGCTCGGCGAGGGTCAGACAGCGGTCGAGGAGGGCGGCGGCGACGGGGTTGCCGCGCAGGGCGCGCAGGGCGGCGAGGTCGTCGACCTCCGGGCGGTACCCGGCGCTCAGCGCCTCCTCCAGGAGGGTGAGATAGCCGGCGGCGGTGCCGGGCAGGGCGGCGCGGTACCGGGCGAGGTCGGCCACCAGGAAGGCGCGCAGCCGGGCACCCTCGCGCATCGCCTCGTCGAGGGAGTCGGCTAGGCGGAGACAGTCCTGGACGTCCTCGGCCGAGGCGGTTCGGGGGTGAAGGGCGAGGGCGAGAGCGCGGCGGAGCACACGCAGCTCCTCCACACCGAACGCCATGCCGCCGCGGGATCCGTATGGCGTGGGCATGCGGCGACAGTACGCGCTAATCAGACAAATTCGTCATAGCGGGCGGGTGTGGCGTGGGGGAGCCACCCGGCCGGACGCGCACGCGCGGGAACGCGCCGCGCGGAGGCGCGGAGGCGCGGGGGCGCCCTACATGCGCGACACGTTGCGTTCGTACACCAGGCGCAGCCCCACCAGCGTCAGCCACGGCTCGTGCTCGTCGATCACCGAGGACTCGCCCAGCACCATGGGGGCCAGGCCGCCGGTGGCGATCACCGTCACGTCGTCCGGGTCCTCGGCTAGCTCGCGGGCCATCCGGGTGACGACACCGTCGACCTGCCCGGCGAAGCCGTAGATGATCCCGGACTGCATCGCCTCGACGGTGTTCTTGCCGATCACGCTGCGCGGCCGCGCCACCTCGATCTTCCGCAGCTGCGCGCCCCGCACCCCGAGCGCCTCGACGGAGATCTCGATACCGGGCGCGATGACACCGCCGACGTACTCCCCGCGCGCGGACACCGCGTCGAACGTCGTCGCCGTGCCGAAGTCGACGACGATCGCGGGACCGCCGTACAGCTCGACCGCCGCGACCGCGTTGATGATCCGGTCCGCGCCGACCTCCTTGGGGTTGTCGGTGAGGATCGGGACGCCCGTCTTCACGCCCGGCTCCACCAGCACCGCGGGCACGTCGCCGTAGTACCGCCGCGTCACCTCGCGCAGCTCGTGCAGCACCGACGGCACGGTCGCGCAGATGGCGATGCCGTCGATGCCGTCGCCCAGTTCGTCACCGAGCAGCGGGTGCATGCCCATGAGGCCCTGGAGCAGGACCGCCAGTTCGTCGGCGGTGCGCCGGGGGTCCGTGGAGATGCGCCAGTGCTCGACGATCTCCTCGCCGTCGAAGAGCCCGAGGACGGTCTGCGTGTTCCCTACGTCGATCGTGAGCAGCATCGCGACTACTCCGCCGCACGCAGGTCGAGACCGATGTCCAGGATCGGCGAGGAGTGGGTGAGGGCTCCTACGGCGAGGTAGTCGACGCCGGTGTCGGCGTACGCGCGCGCGTTGTCCAGCGTGAGCCGGCCCGAGGCCTCCAGCGCGGCCCGGCCCTGCACGAGCGCCACCGCCTCCTCGCACTCCCCCGGCGTGAAGTTGTCCAGCAGGATCAGGTCGGCGCCCGCGTCCACGACCTCGCGCAGCTGGTGCAGGGTGTCGACCTCGACCTCGATCGGCACGTCCGGGAAGGTCTCGCGGACGGCCTTGAAGGCCGGGGCGACGCCGCCGGCGGCGACCACGTGGTTGTCCTTGACGAGGGCCGCGTCGGACAGCGACATGCGGTGGTTGACCCCGCCGCCGCACCGCACCGCGAACTTCTCCAGCGACCTGAGCCCGGGCGTGGTCTTCCGGGTGTCACGCACGCGTGCCTTCGTGCCGTCCAGCGCGTCCGCCCACGCGCGCGTGGCGGTCGCGATGCCGGACAGCCGGCACAGCAGGTTGAGCGCGCTGCGCTCGGCGGTGAGCAGGTCACGCGTGCGCGTGGTGACCGACAGGAGCTTCTGCCCGGCCTCCACCCGGTCGCCGTCCTCGACGTGCCGCTCGACCTCGAACTCGTCCTCGCAGACCACCGAGACGACCGCCTCGGCGACCCTGAGGCCCGCCACGACGCCCGCCTCGCGCGCGACGAAGTCGGCGGTGGCGACGGCGTCCTCGGGGATGGTCGCGACCGTCGTCACGTCCACGCCGTGGTCGAGGTCCTCCTGGATGGCCACGTTGGCGATGTCCTCGACCTCGACGGGGTCGAGCCCGGCGTCGGCCAGGAGCTGGGCGAGCGCGGGGTCGAGCCCGCACTCCAGGTATTCGGCGTCGGCGTCGCCGTCGGCGCCGCACGCACAGCCGTCGCCGCAGCCGCCGGACGGAACGAGGGGAAGGTCGTCGGTGCTCACTGCTGTCACTGCTCCTGAAGGGGCTGCCGGGTCGGGGGGAAGTCTGCGGTATCCGTGGTGTGTACGGCGAGTGCGCGGTCGGGATTCAGCCGTACGACGATGTGGCGGCGCCATGCCGGGTCGTCGCGGTCGGGCCGGTCCTCGCGCCAGTGGCAGCCGCGCGTCTCCTCACGCACGCGTGCGGCGGCGACCAGGACGCGGGCCACGCACAGGAGGTTGGTGGCCTCCCAGGTGTCGACGCCGGGCTCGGCGGTCTTGCCGTTCTCGTCGAGGGAGTCGCGGGCGTCGCTGTGCAGCTGCTGGAGCTGTTCGGCGGCCTTCTGAAGGGAGTCGGCCGAGCGCAGGACGCCCGCGCCGGTGCTCATGATCCGCTGGATCGCAAACCGGGCCTCGGGCGCCTGAAGGGGGTGCGCGGGCTTCTTGGGGTGCTCGACGGGTGCGGGCACCCGCGCGTGGAGGCCGTTCGCCGCGTGGGCGGCCGTGATGTCCTCCACGATCCGCTCGGCGTAGACCAGGCCCTCCAGGAGGGAGTTCGAGGCGAGCCGGTTCGCGCCGTGCACGCCGGTGCAGGCGACCTCGCCGCACGCGTACAGGCCCGGGACGGTCGTACGGCCCTTGGAGTCCGTGCGGACGCCGCCGGAGGCGTAGTGGGCGGCCGGGGCGATCGGGATGGGTTCGGTGACCGGGTCGATGCCGTGGGCGCGGCAGGCGGCGAGGATCGTCGGGAAGCGGTGCTCCCACATGTCGGCGCCGAAGTGCCGGGCGTCGAGGAACATGTGCTCGGCGTCCTGCTCCTGCATGCGGCGCATGATGCCCTTGGCGACGATGTCCCGGGGCGCGAGTTCGGCCAGCTCGTGCTGCCCGACCATGAAGCGCACGCCGTCGCCGTCGACCAGGTGGGCGCCCTCGCCGCGGACCGCCTCGGAGACGAGCGGCTGCTGGCCCTCGGCGTCGGGGCCGAGGAAGAGCACGGTCGGGTGGAACTGGACGAACTCCAGGTCGCTGACCTCGGCGCCCGCGCGGAGGGCGAGTGCGACTCCGTCGCCGGTGGACACGGACGGGTTCGTGGTCGCCGAGAAGACCTGGCCCATGCCGCCGGTCGCGAGGACGACCGCGGGGGCGTGCACGGCGCCCACGCCGTCGTGCTGGCCCTCGCCCATGACATGCAGCGAGACACCCGCCGTACGGCCGTCCGCGTCCGTGAGCAGGTCCAGGACGAGCGCGTTCTCGATCGTGCGCAGTCCCGCCCGTCGCCCACCACCACCCTTGGCCGAGAGCGCTTCGCGCTCGCCCCTCCCGTTTGCGCGTACGGCTTCCACGAGCGCCCGGGAGATCTCCGCGCCGGTCGCGTCGCCGCCCGCGTGCGCGATCCTGCGGCGGTGGTGGCCGCCCTCGCGGGTGAGCTCCAGGCCGCCTTCCTCGGACTCGTCGAAGTGCGCGCCGGTCTCGATGAGGCGGCGTACGGCGTCGGGGCCCTCGGTGACGAGGATGCGTACGGCCTCCTCGTCGCACAGGCCCGCGCCCGCGACCAGGGTGTCGTCGAGGTGCTGTTCGGGGGTGTCGCCCTCGCCGAGGGCCGCGGCGATGCCGCCCTGGGCCCAGCGGGTGGAGCCGTCGTCGAGACGGGCCTTGGTGACGACGACTGTGCGCAGGCCCGCGGCCTCGCAGCGCAGGGCCGCGGTGAGGCCGGCGACGCCGGAACCCACGACCACGACGTCCGCGTCGATCGACCACCCCGGTGCGGGCGCGTGCAGTCGTATGCCTGTGCTGGTCACGAGGCGGCTCCGAGGGTTCCGAAGGTGAGGGGGAGGTTGTCGATCAGGCGGGTCGTCCCGACCCGCGCGGCGACGGCGAGGACGGCCTCGCCGGTGAAGTCGTCGGCGATCTCGGTGAAGTCGGAGGGATCGACGAGCGCGAGGTAGTCCAGGGCGATCGGCGGGTCGAGGCGGAGGGCCTCGTCGAGGACCTGGCGGGCGGCGGCGCGGACGGCGGAGGGGGCGCCCGGGAGCGCCTTCGCGACGGCGTGCGTGTCGGCGGCCGCGCGGGACTCCCCTATGGCGCTGAGCGCCTCGGCACGCGCGTGCGTGGCGGGCACTTCGCGCGCCCTGGCGCGCAGCGCCTCCTGCGCCGCGTGCCGGTCGCGGCCCGCGAACAGCGCCTGGGAGAGCGCGAGCGCGGTGCGCCGCTCCTGGGGCGAGAGATAGCGGTTGCGGCTGGACAGGGCCAGCCCGTCCTCCTCACGGACGGTCGGCACGCCGACGATCTCGACGCCGAAGTTCAGGTCCCGCACCATGCGCCGGATCAGGGCGAGCTGCTGGGCGTCCTTCTGGCCGAACAGGGCGACGTCGGGGCGGGTGAGGTGCAGCAGCTTGGCGACGACGGTGAGCATGCCGTCGAAGTGCCCGGGGCGCGAGGAGCCCTCCAGGCGCTCCCCCATGGGGCCCGCGCTGACGCGGACCTGGGGTGCGCCGCCGGGGTAGACCTCGTCCACGGAGGGCGCGAACACGGCGTCCGCGCCCGCCTGTTCGGCGATCTTGATGTCGGCGTCGAGGGTGCGCGGGTAGCGGTCGAGGTCCTCGCCCTCGCCGAACTGGAGGGGGTTCACGAAGACGGTGACGACGACCTCGCCCTCCGGCCCGGCGACCTCGCGCGCGGCGCGGATCAGGGTGGCGTGGCCCTCGTGCAGGGCGCCCATGGTCATCACGACGGCACGGCGGCCGCGGCGTACGCGCGCGTGGAGCTCGTCGGCGGTGCGCAGCAGGGTGGTGGTCATCCGGCATCTCCCTTGGTGCCGTCGGCGCCGTGGGGCCCGTCGGTCCCGTTGGCGAGTACCCCGAGGAGGTCCTCGGCGAGCTCGGGCTTGAGCAGCCCGTGGGCAAGCGCACGGTCGGCCGTCGCGCGCGCCATCGCCAGGTACCCCGCGACGGTCTGCGGAGCGTGCTTACGCAGTTCGGTGACGTGCGCGGCGACGGTGCCCGCGTCCCCGCGCGCGACGGGGCCGGTCAGGGCCGCGTCGCCGGAGCGCAGGGCGTTGTCGAGGGCGGCACCGAGCAGCGGGCCGAGCATCCGGTCGGGGGCCTCGACACCGGCCGAGCGGAGCAGCTCCATGGACTGGGCGACCAGGGTGACCAGATGGTTGGCGCCGAGCGCGAGGGCCGCGTGGTAGAGCGGGCGGCGCTCCTCGGCGATCCACTCCGGTTCGCCGCCCATCTCGATGACGAGGGCCTCGGCGGCCATGCGCAGCTCGTCGGGCGCGGTGACCCCGAAGGAGCAGCCGGCGAGCCGCTGGACGTCCACCGGGGTGCCGGTGAAGGTCATCGCGGGGTGCAGGGCCAGCGGCAGCGCGCCCGCGCGCAGGGCGGGGTCCAGGACCTTCGCGCCGTACCGCCCGGAGGTGTGCACCAGCAGCTGGCCGGGGCGTACAGCGCCGGTCTCGGCGAGGCCCTCCACGAGGCCGGGCAGGGTGTCGTCCGGGACGGTGAGCAGCACCAGGTCGGCGCGGTCCAGGACCTCGGCGGGCGGTACCAGCGGCACGTCGGGGAGCATCAGCGCGGCCCGCCTGCGGGAGGCGTCGGAGACCCCGGACACGGCCACCGGGCGGTGCCCGGCGAGCTGGAGCGACGCGGCCAGCGCGGGGCCGACGCGCCCGGCGCCGACGACGCCGACGGTGAGCCGCGCGGGGCGGTCCTTGGGGTCTGGCAGTTGGCTAGTACTCACTCGACGGCGGCCTTCCCGTTCCAGTCCGCTCCGGGTACCGGACGATTTCTCGTCATGTTAACGCGATTGGTTCGACGGGCATCCGGTTGTCCACAGGCTGTGGGTTGTCCCACGTCATGGGGGCGCGGAAATGCGGGTGCCCCCGGGAAGCGGGCCGGGGGATGATCCGGGGCATGAGCGATACGGCGGAGCAGGTTGCGGAGCAGGTCGAAGAGCGTTCGGCGGAGGAGCGGTTGCGGGAGCGGCGCCGGAACGCCGTACGGGCGGCGCGGCGGGTCCTGTGGCGCGGCGGACTCGCCCTCTCGGTCGGGCAGCGGCTCGCGGCGCTGGCGGAGGCCGCGCCCGAGGTCTACGACCTGGACGAGCCCGCGGACATCTACGGGAACGGGGTCGTGGCGGCCCTGGAGGACCGGGTGGCGGCCCTGCTCGGCAAGGAGGCCGCCGCGTTCTTCCCCACGGGCACGATGGCCCAGCAGGTCGCCCTGCGCTGCTGGGCGGCCCGCACCGGCAACCCGACGGTCGCGCTGCACGGCCTCGCCCACCCCGAACTCCACGAGCGGAACGCCTTCACCCAGGTCAGCGGTCTGCGCCCGGTACGCCTGACCAGCGAGCCCCGGCTGCCCACCGCCGACGAGGTACGCGACTTCGAGGAGCCCTACGGCGCGCTGATGCTGGAACTGCCCCTCAGGGACGCCGGTTTCGTCCTCCCCACCTGGGAGGAGCTCACCGAGCTCGTGGCGGCGGCGCGCGAGCGCGACGTGGTGGTGCATTTCGACGGCGCGCGCCTGTGGGAGACCACCGTCCGCTTCGGCCGCCCCCTGGACGAGATCGCGGACCTGGCCGACAGCGTCTACGTGTCGTTCTACAAGTCCCTCGAGGGCTTCGCCGGGGCGGCGCTCGCCGGCCCGAAGACGCTGGTGGAGGAGGCGAAGACCTGGCGCCACCGGTACGGCGGGACGGCCTTCCAGCAGTTCCCCACGGCCCTGTCGGCGCTCGTCGGCCTGGAGAGGGAACTGCCCAGGTTGCCGGAGTACGTCCGGCACGCGCGCGTGGTGGCCGCCGCGCTGCGCGAGGGGTTCGCCGAGACCGGCGTGGCCTGGGCGCGCGTGCACCCCGAGGAGCCGCACACCCACCAGTTCCAGGTCTGGCTGCCGTACGACCCCGACGTACTGATCGACGCGGCGGTGCGGCAGGTGGAGGAGACGGGGATCTATCTGTTCACCGGCTACTGGGAGCGCGGCGGGCCCGGCCTGGCCCTCACCGAGGTCACCGTCGGCGCCGCCGGCCTGGAGTGGACGGCCGACGACGTGAAGGCGGCGGTGGCGGACTTCGTGACCCGGCTGCCCGGCGTCAGCAGCTAGGACCTGTCCTGGGGCGCGGGTGCCGGTGCAGCCACCGGCCCAGGGTCTGCCGTATCCGTCCGTGGGCCGGTCGCCCGGCCACCACGGCCCGGAACTGCCGGTAGTCCCGCAGCTCGCGCACGACCTGCCAGTCGTGGGCGCCGGGCGCGGGCGGGGCGGGCTGGCCGAGGCGCTGGGCACGGTAGGTGTCGAGGAGGTACTGCTGGGTGAGGCTCATGGCGTATCGCCTTCTCGGGACGCTTGTCGATGGGTCGGGTCGATGGGTCGGGCTCCGCGGCTGCCCCGGTGGTTCCAGGTTGCGCCGGTGCGCGGCCGTCGTCGCGCCGATTGACGGCCGCCGTCAATCGGCGGGGGCGTTGTCAGTGGCGGGGTGCACCATGAGGTCATGAGCGTGCGCATCGACATCGCGGGGCTGCGGCCGGAGGGGGTCGCCGTCGTGCCCTCACCGCTGGCCGAGCTCGGCATGGCGCTGCACGCGCTGTCCGAGCCGGGGCACCATCCCGGTCTCCAGGGCTGGGTGACCGGCGTGACCGCCCGCCTCGACCCGCATCTGGCCGACCGGATGTGCGACGCGGACTTCCTGTGGCGGTCGACGTTCTCGGACCTGTTCCTGCCATACGCGGGCATCCCCGGCGGCACCGCCCTGCCGGGGGCCACGCTCGCCGAGGAACTGGACCTGCTGGACAAACTGACGGACCGGCAGTTCGTGGACGCGGCCCTGGAGTTCAGCTGCGCCCTGCCCTACGGCCGCGGACCCAGCCCGCTCGTCGACGCCGAGATGGGCCGGCTCTCCCTGGAGCTGGCCGCCGCGCGGGGGCCGCGCCAGGAGCGGTTCACCGAACTGCTGCTGACCGACCCGCCGAAGATCCGGGCCTGGCTGCGGCAGTTCCTCCAGGACTGCGACGAGGCGTTCTTCGCGGAGGCCTGGTCCCGGCTGCGCCACCAGCTCACGGCGGACGCCCGCCACAAGACCGACCTGGTGCGCCGCAAAGGTCTGGCCGAGGCGCTGGCCGCCGCGTCCCCGGCGATCACGCTCGACGAGGCCGCCGCCGAGATCACCGTCGACAAGCTGAGCGTGGGCCGTACGACGACGGGGGACGGCAACCTCCTCCTCGTGCCGACCAGCCTCGGCTGGCCCCATCTGGCCGTCCTGTACCGGCCGGGCTGGCAGCCGGTGGTGCACTACCCGGTCGGCTCCCCGGAGCTCGCGGCCCCGCCCTCCGTCGACCAGCTCGCCCTGCGGCTGACCGCGCTGTCCCACCCGGTCCGGATGCGGATCTGCCGCTATCTGGCCCGCAGCGCCCACACCACGAGCGAGCTGGCGCAGTCGCTCGGCATGACGGCCCCGGAGATATCCCGGCACCTGGGCGTCCTGAAGAAGGCGGACCTGATCACCACGCGCCGCCGCGGCCGGTACGTCCAGCACCAGCTGGACATAGCCGTCGTGGCGCGGCTGGGCAGCGACTTCCTGGAGGGCATCCTGCGCTGAGCGCGCCGGACGTCCAGCGCTGAGGCGCCAGGCATCCGGCTCAGTCGAACCGGATGTGCTTGACCCCGATCCGCGCCTGCCGCAGCCGTGTCCGCAGCGCGCCCTCCTTGTTGGGCCGCAGCGTCAGCCCGGCCAGGACGGCGATGCGGTCGGCCGTCTTCGGCACGGTCGAGTGGTCCGTCCACAGATGTTCGGCGAACTCGGGCTCGCTCAGCCGCTCCAGACAGTGGTCGAGTTGTCGCACGGCCCAGGTCTCGCGTCCCAGACCGGCGTTCTTCCCGCCGACGTACTGAAGGAGGTGCCCGAGGCCGCGCTCGCGCAGCCGCTTGATGACGGTCTCGCGCTGCGCGAGGAGCGTGAAGTGCCGTACGTCATGGCCGAGTTCGCCCAGCCGCCCCACGGTCTCCTCGAAATACCGGGAGTTCGTGACCGTCATGGGCGCGATGACCACGCCGTCGTGCTTGGCGAGGGCGAGGTCGAGCACCTCGACGACGCCCTGCCGCCACGCCGTCAGGTCCTGGAAGTCCCCGCGGAGTTCGGGCGGCAGCATGCGGCGCAGGCCGAAGCCCGCGTGCTCGGGGTCGCAGACCACGCTGCCCGGCAGACGGCGCTGGATCTCGTATGCCGTCTGCGTCTTGCCGCCCCCAAAGGGGCCGTTGATCCAGAGGAGCATGCGCAGACCCTAGTGGCCATCGGTTACACGGGAGTCACGGATGCCCCGGCTCAGCCGTGGCCGCCGGCCCGCACCAGCCCCGTCTCATAGGCGAGGACCACCACCTGCACCCGGTCCCGGAGCCCGAGCTTGGTCAGGATGCGGCCCACGTGGGTCTTCACGGTCGCCTCGGACAGGACGAGGCGGGCGGCGATCTCGCCGTTGGACAGGCCCTGGGCGACCAGCACCATGACCTCGCGCTCGCGGTCGGTGAGCCGCTCCAGCTCCTTGTGCTGGGGCTCCTTGCCGGTGCTCGGCAGCATCGGCGCGAACCGGTCGAGGAGACGGCGGGTGGTCGAGGGGGCCACCACCGCGTCGCCGCTGTGCACCGCGCGGATCGCGGCGAGGAGCTCGCCGGGCGGGACGTCCTTGAGCATGAAGCCGGACGCGCCCGCCTTCAGCCCGGAGAAGGCGTACTCGTCGAGGTCGAAGGTGGTCAGGATCAGCACCTTCGGCGGGTTGTCGTCCTGGCAGATGCGGCGGGTGGTCTCCACACCGTCGAGCTTCGGCATGCGCACGTCCATCAGCACCACGTCGACGGTCGTGGCCCGCAGCACCTGGAGGGCCTCGACGCCGTCGCCCGCCTCCGCGACGACCTCCATGTCCGGCTGGGCGGCGAGCACCATCCGGAACCCGGTGCGCAGCAGCACCTGGTCGTCGACGAGCATCACGCGGATCGTCATCGGGTCCTCTTCTTCCGGGTTACGGATTCTTCCGTCTTACAGGTGTCAACAGGGGGCGTGCGTCGGCGTCAATGCGCCGGTTTGAGCGGGAGCAGCGCGCTGATACGGAACCCTCCGCCGGGACGCGGTCCCGCGTCCAGGGTGCCGCCGACCATGCCGACCCGCTCGCGCATGCCGATCAGGCCGTGGCCCTGGCCGTCGGTGCCGCCCTCCTCGTACAGCTCGTGCGGGGCGCCCTTGCCGTCGTCCTCGACGAGCAGGCCGAGGCCGTCGTCGAAGTAGACCAGGCGCACGCTGGCGCCCGCGTTCGGCCCGCCGTGCTTACGGGTGTTGGTGAGCGCCTCCTGCACGATCCGGTACGCCGTGAGCTCGACGCCGCTGGGCAGCGGGCGCGGGGTGCCCTCCACCTTGAAGTCGACCGGCAGCCCGGAGGTGCGGCACTGCTCGACGAGGTCGTCGATCTGCTCGACGTCGGGCTGCGGGACGTACTCGCCGACCTCCTGGTGCTCGCCGGTGCGCAGCACGCCCAGCAGGCGGCGCATCTCGGCGAGGGCCTGGCGGCCGGTGGAGGAGATCGTCTCCAGGGCCTTCTTCGCCTGGTCGGGCGCGGCGTCGAGGACGTAGGCGGCGCCGTCGGCCTGCACCACCATCACCGACACGTTGTGCGCGACCACGTCATGGAGCTCGCGCGCGATACGGGCGCGTTCGGCGGCCACCGCGACCTTCGCCTGCGCCTCGCGCTCCTTCTCGAGCCGGCTCGCGCGCTCCTCCAGCTGCGCGAAGTAGGCGCGGCGGGTGCGGATCGAGTCGCCGAGCACCCAGGCGAGCGCGAACGGCACCGTCAGGAAGATCGCCTTCGCGACGTTGCCCACCGCGCTGCCGTCCAGCGGCCAGCGCGTCTGCGCCATCGGCGCCGCGCACAGCCCGACGGCAAGGGCGAGCCGGGAGGACCAGCGGGTTCCGGTCGCGGCCACCGTGTAGACGATCACCAGCATCGCGAAGTCGGCGGCCATCGTCTGGACGTTCAGCACCAGCTGCGCCAGTCCGATCCCGACCGACAGCAGCAGCATCTTCTCCGGCAGCCGCCGGCGCAGCGCGATCACCAGGCACAGCAGGAACGTGATCGGAACGATCAGCGCCGGCGAATCGGTGCCCCGCTCCGCCGAACTGGCGGTTCCGCTCAGCAGCGAGATCCCGAACAGGAAGACGGCCCAGAAGGTGTCGACCCCGGTCGGGTGTCTGCGGAGGAAGTCATAGAGGCGCTGCACGTAACCCAGCGTAGGGAAGCGTGAAGCGTGCGGGGGTCAACCGGAGGACCGATCCATGCGCCCCCCGCATACTCCCCAAGGTGGAGGCTCCGTTCCTCTGTACGCCTAACCTGACGGCGTGACGGACGAGACAGCGGACGAGTGGCGCGGCTGGCGGGAGGCCACGGAGGCCGCCCTGTACGGGCCCGAGGGCTTCTACCGCCGCCCGGAGGGGCCGGCCGGTCACTTCCGTACGTCCGTGCACGCCTCACCGCTCTTCGCCGAGGCCGTGGCCCGGCTGCTCTGCCGGGTCGACGAGGCCCTGGACCGGCCCGCGACGCTCGACTTCGTCGACATGGCCGCGGGCCGGGGCGAGCTGGTCACCGGGGTCCTCGCCGCGCTCCCCGCCGACGTGGCCGCCCGCACGCGCGCGTACGCCGTCGAACTCGCCGACCGCCCGCCCGGCCTCGACCACCGGATCGAGTGGCTCACCGAGCCCCCGCGCGGGATCACCGGACTGCTGTTCGCCAACGAGTGGCTCGACAACGTGCCCGTGGAGGTCGCCGAGACCGACTCCTCGGGTGTGGCCCGCCGGGTGCTCGTACGACGTGACGGTGCCGAACGCCTCGGGGAACCCTTCTCCGGTGCGGAGGCGACGTGGCTCGCGCGGTGGTGGCCGCTGCCGGCCGAGGAGGGGCTGCGCGCGGAGGTAGGCCTGCCCCGCGACGAGGCCTGGGCCGCCGCGGTCGCCGCGGTCGGCCGGGGGCTCGCGGTCGCCGTCGACTACGCGCACACAGCCGACACACGCCCCCTGTTCGGGACCCTCACCGGCTTCCGCGCGGGCCGCGAGACTCCACCCGTCCCGGACGGCTCGTGCGACATCACGGCACACGTAGCCCTGGACGCATGCGCCGCGCACGCCCTCCACGCGCACGCCGAGCGCACGCGCCCTGGTCCCGCGCCCGCCGAGATCATGCGCGCCGGAGCCACAGGCGACGAACCCGCGCATGCTCGACCCTCGCGCGCCGGAGCGACGGGGGGCGAGCCTGCGCATACCGAGCCCTCTCGCGCCGGAGCGACGAGTTCAGAGCCCGCGCACTACAGATCCGCAGGCGCCGGAGCCGCGCCCCCCACACCCGCGCGCCCCCTGCCCGAGGGGCGCGTGCTGACGCAGCGCGCCGCTCTGCGCGCCTTGGGCGTCGCAGGCGCACGCCCCCCGCTCGCACTCGCGACCACACAACCCGCCGCCTACGTACGCGCCCTCGCGAGCGCCGGTGAGGCCGCCGAGCTCACCGCCCCCGGCGGCCTCGGCGACTTCGGCTGGCTGCTCCAGCCGGTCGGGATCCCGGACGTGCTGGAAGGCTGACCGCCCACCGACACTGCTCCCGCCCGCGCTACTTGTCGATGTCCCCGACCACGAAGAACAGCGACCCCAGGATCGCCACCATGTCCGCGACCAGCGTGCCCGGGAGCAGTTCCACGAGGGCCTGGATGTTGTTGTACGAGGCCGAGCGGAGCTTGAGGCGGTACGGGGTCTTCTCGCCCTTGCTGACGAGGTAGTAGCCGTTGATGCCGAGCGGGTTCTCGGTCCACGCGTACGTGTGGCCCTCGGGCGCCTTCAGGACCTTGGGGAGGCGCTGGTTGATGGGGCCGGGCTCCAGTTCGGCGAGCCGGTCGAGGCAGGCGTCGGCGAGGTCGAGGGCGTTGTGGGTCTGCTCCAGGAGGACCTCGAAGCGGGCGAGGCAGTCGCCCTCCTCGCGGGTCACGACCTTCAGGGTGTCCTGGAGCTCGCCGTACGCGAGGTAGGGCTCGTCGCGACGCAGGTCGAAGTCGACGCCGGAGGCGCGCGCGATGGGCCCGCTCACGCCGTACGCGTGCACGGTCTGCGGCGCGAGGGCGCCCACGCCCCGCGTACGCCCCCGGAAGATCTCGTTGCCGAGCACCAGGTCGTCGTACACGTCCATGCGCGAGCGCACGGCGGCGACGGCGGCACGCGCGCGTGCGGTCCAGCCGGCCGGGAGGTCCTCCTTGAGGCCGCCGACGCGGTTGAACATGTAGTGCATGCGTCCGCCGGAGACCTCCTCCATGACGTTCTGGAGGACCTCGCGCTCCCGGAACGCGTAGAAGACCGGCGTGATGCCGCCGAGCTCCAGCGGGTACGAGCCGAGGAACATCAGGTGGTTGAGCACCCGATTGAGTTCCGCGAGCAGCGTGCGCGTCCACACCGCGCGCGTGGGGACCTCCATGCCGAGCATGCGCTCGACGGCGAGGACCACGCCCAGCTCGTTGGAGAAGGCCGACAGCCAGTCGTGGCGGTTGGCGAGCATGATGATCTGGCGGTAGTCGCGCGCCTCGAAGAGCTTCTCCGCGCCGCGGTGCATATAGCCGATCACCGGCTCCGCGTGCTGGATCCGCTCGCCGTCCAGGACGAGCCTGAGGCGCAGCACACCGTGCGTCGACGGGTGCTGGGGCCCGATGTTGAGCACCATGTCGGTGCTCTCCGCGGCACCGCCGATGCCGACCGTGGTCTCCGACGTAGGAGTCATGGACACAGTCTCTCCTACGTACGCTGGCCGTATGGAGACGGGGAGCGGGCGGGACACGGAGATGACCGAGGGCGAGCCGGTGTGGAACGGCCTGCCGCCGGGGCTGCTGCGGATGCGGCGGCTGTTGCTGGTGGTGTGGCTGGGGCTGCTGGCCGTGGCGGTCGGTCTGCTGCTGAACCTGCTCGCGGGACCCGCGTGGGCGGCGTTCGCGCTGCTGCCGCTCGTCCTCATGGCGTGGGGCTGGGTGATGCTCGGCCGCAACTGGCGTTCGTGGCGGTACGCCGAGCGCTCCGACGACCTGCTGATCAGCCGGGGCGTCCTGTGGCGCGAGGAGACCGTCGTGCCGTACGGGCGGATGCAGCTGGTCGAGGTCACCTCGGGGCCCGTGGAGCGGCACTTCGGGCTGGCCAGCGTCCAGCTGCACACGGCGGCCGCGGCGACCGACGCGACCATCCCCGGCCTCGACCCGGCCGAGGCCGAGCGGCTGCGCGACCGGCTCACCGAACTCGGCGAGGCCCGATCGGCGGGCCTGTGACAGCGCCCGAGCCTGTGACAGCGCCGGGCGTCGACGACGCCGTACGGGAGAAGCCGCCCGTGACCGAGCGGCGGCTGCATCCCGTGACGCCGCTCCGGCGGGCGTGGGCGCCCGTCACCGTGCTCATCGGGTGGGCGGTGCACGACCCCGACCAGGCGCAGCGCCAGCTGACCCGGGCGACGCCGACGGTCCTGCTGATCGCGCTCGCCGTGCTCGTCCCGGCCGCCGCCCTCTACGGCTTCCTCACCTGGTGGTCCACGCACTTCGCGGTGACCGAGTCCGAACTGCGCATCCGTACCGGGCTGGTGTTCCGGCGCACCGCGCACATCCGGCTGGAGCGCATCCAGGCGATCGACGTCACTCAGCCGCTCCTCGCGCGCGTGGCGGGCGTCGCCAAGCTGAAGCTCGACGTCATCGGCACGGACAAGAAGGACGAGCTGGCCTTCCTGGGGGAGCGCGAGGCGCGTGCGCTGCGCGCGGAACTCCTCGCGCGCGCCGCCGGGTTCGCGCCCGAGACGGCGCACGAAGTCGGCGAGGCTCCGGCTCGCGAGCTGCTGCGCACGCCCCCACGTGACCTCGCGATCGCCCTCGTGCTCACGGGCGCCACCTGGGGCACCCTGGCCGCCGCCCTCGTCGTACCGCCCTTCCTGTGGTTCGCCACCCACAGCCTGTGGACGGTCCTCGCGACCGGCGTACCGCTGCTCGGCGCGGCGGGCGCGAGCAGCGTGGGGCGGTTCGTCGGCGAGTACGACTGGACCGTGGGCGACTCGCCCGACGGACTGCGCATCGACCACGGGCTCCTGGACCGCACCCACGAGACGGTGCCGCCGGGGCGCGTGCAGACCGTACGGATCGTGGAGCCGCTGCTGTGGCGGCGGCGCGGCTGGGTGCGGGTCGAGCTGGACGTGGCCGGGTCGTCCAACTCCGTGCTGGTGCCGGTCGCTCCGCGCGAGGTCGCCGAGGCGGTCGTCGCGCGCGTGCTGCCCGGTGTGACGGTGCCGCCCCTGTCGTCGCTGTCGCGGCCCCCGCGGCGGGCCGGCCGCTGCGTGCCGCTGTGGTGGCGGGGCCACGGACTCGCCGTCACCGACGCGGTGTTCGCGGCCCGGCGGGGCCTCCTGCGACGCAGCCTCGCCCTGGTCCCGCACGCCAAGGTCCAGAGCGTACGGCTCGCCCAGGGGCCCTGGCAGCGCCTGTGGCGGCTCGCGGACGTCCATGTGGACACGGGGGCCGACAAGACCGTCACGGCCCGTCTGCGGGACGCTGAGGAGGCCGCGGAGCTGTTGCGGGGCCAGGCGGAGAGGTCACGGACGGGGCGCAGGGACGCGCGGCCGGACCGGTGGATGGCCTGAGCCGGTGCGCGCGGGGTACGCGCCCCGCCCCGCCACAGAAGCCGTAGAAGCCGTAGAAGCCGTAGAAGCCGTGAAACACGAAACCGCGCGGCCCCCTCGGGAGTCCGCGCGGTTCTCGTCGCCGTATCGGTCAGGAAACCGCGCTCCGCAGCCCCTGCACATCGATCTGCTCGGTCTCGTCGTGCGCCGTCAGGTCGATGACCTGGCCGATGCCCCGGGCATGCTCGTCCACGGGCTTGAACTCCGACTCGGACTCGGCCTTGTGGAGGGCGAGCGCCTCCTGGCCGACCACGTCGGCCAGGTCCTCGTTCTGCACGGCCTCCAGCGCGGCGGACGCCTTCTGCGTGCCGAAGAAGTCGAAGCCGCCCTCGACGGCCGGGCGCCGCACGGGCGCGGCCGGTACGACGGCCACCGCGGTCGGCGCGACGAAGTGCCCGGAGGGCTGCTGCACGGGCTGGGCCGACTTGGCCGTCTTGGCCGACGTGGAGGTCTTGGCCGGCGTGGTGGTGACGGCGGCCGCGCGCGAATGCCCGTCGACCGCCACGGGCTGCCCCTGTGCCTCGTCCTCCTTCGCGGCCTCCGCCCCGGAGTCCCCGGGAGCGGACGTCACGACCTCCGCGGCGACCGGACCGGCCTGCGCGGGGATGTCCTTCGCGGGACGGTCGCCCTTCGGACCACCGTCACCGTCCGGGGAGCCGTCCCCCTTGGGCGAACCGTCGTCCTTCGAGGCCTCGCCCTTGGCCGACTCGCCCTTGGCCGGCTCGTCCTTGACCGACTCGCTCTTGGCCGCCTCGTCGTCGGGAGCCTCGTCCTTGGGAGCCGCCTGGCCGTTCCCATCGAACTTCGAGAGCGCCACCTTCGCCCGCAGGAACAGCTGGGAACCCTCGGGCGAGAAGATCGCGGGCGTCTCCGGCTTCTCGTCGTCCGCCTCGACGCCCTCCACCGACTCGACCGCCTCGGCCGATGCGACCGCCCCGGCCTCCTCGGCACCGTCCACCGCGTCGTCCTCGGCCGGTGCAGCCACAGCATCGGCCTCGTCGACTTCGGCGGCGGACGACGGCACCGGCGGCAGCGCCCGCGCCGGGGCCGTGGCCTCTATCTCCAGCAGCCGGCGGCCCTCCAGGGCGCTCGCCCGCTCGGTCTCCGCGGTCGCGTACCGCCGCAGCAGGGCCGCGTGTTCGTTGCGCAGCCCCGCCAGCTCCGTACGCTTCGCCCGCAGCCGCTGCTCCAGCTTGGCGCGCAGCTCGCGCGACTCCTCGAGGTCGGTCTCCAGTTCGGCGACGCGTTCCTCGTGGCGCCACTCGTCGCTCGCACGCGCGCGTACGAGGTCGGCGACCTGCTTGCCGGCCTGTGCGTCCCAACGGCGCATGACAGCCGCGCCGACGACCGCCGCGGCCGCGGCGCTCGCGGCGATGACGCGCAGCACGGCCGTCTGCGAGAACACCCAGGGGCCGAAGGCGCAGACGAGGGAGACACCTGCGATCGCCGAGGGGGGCAGCAGCCTGTGCAAGGGCGGGGAATGGCGGTGACGTCCACGTGGCATGGCCAGAAACTTACCGCGCGTAGCCCATTCGTGGTGCCCCGGCCCGTAAAAACACAGCCATCCCGCAGCCTTCACATGACATCAGGAATCAGACCCGCCACCGAATTCGACAAGAGCCACCCGATCCGCAAGATCATTTCTGGCCGGAGGGCCGCCTCGGAACCACCCCGGAACTACCCCGGAAGCCCTCTCAACGGTCGCTCAGCCGCCCGCTGATCCACTGGAGCGTCGCCGGAATCTCCCGCCGCCAGGTGTTGAAGTTGTGACCTCCGCTTTCGAGGATGATCGACGAGATGCGGGTCGTTTCCGTCGCCTTCACCCGGTCTATGAACTTCAGCGTGTTCTTGTAGTTCGACTCACCGACCTTGCTGCTGCTGACGAGCAGTGAAGTGTCGGGCGCGGGCATGTGCTTGAGGTACCAGAACAGGTCGGCTCGATCACGCAGCCCCTTGTCGCCCTGGAAGAGATCGCCGGTGGTGGGGTCGATGGGCGCGTTGTAGTACGGCGAGAGGCCCGCGGCCGCCGCGTACACCTCGGGATGGTGCATCGCGAGCTTCAGCGCGCAATAGCCGCCCGTGGAGTCGCCGATGATGCCCCAGCTGCCCGGCTTCCTGCCCACCCTGTAGTGCGCGAGTACGGCGTCGGGCAGGTCCTTGGCGAAGAACGACTCCGTCTGGGGTCCGTTCGGAATGTCGACGCACTCCGTGTCCCGCGGCGGCGCCACGGTCGGCCGCATCATCACCAGGATCATCGGCTGCATACGGCCGTCCTTGGCGAGGTCCAACGCCGTGCTCGGGTAGTGGAGTTTGTCGACCAGCGCCTGCGCGGTGCCCGGATATCCGGTGAGGACGACGGCCGCGGGAAACGTGCGCGTGCGGTACTGCGGCTGGAAGTACTCCGGCGGCAGATAGACGAACGCGGACGTGGCGATGTGTGTCGTACGGCCGACTATGTCGACCTTCTGGATCTGCCCGCCGTGCTGCGGACGCGCGGCGCTGCCCGCCTCCTTCACCCGCCGGATGTCCGTCACCTGGAGCGGGCCGCCCGAGCCGCCGTTGGCCGTGTGGTCGACGACCACCCCCTGCTCGTCCTCCTGCCCGAACAGGTCGGCCCAGCTGGCGTAGAACCCGAAGGCCTGGTTGGCGGCGAGTCCGATGGCCGCGAACAGCGCCAGCTGGGTCGCGAGCAGCAGCCCCACCCGTCCGCTGACGGCCCGCCAGGTGCGCCGTGACAGCCGTGGCCACAGCCACACCGTGCCGACGAACAGCAGCACCCCCGCCGCGACCGCCAGCACCAGCACGTTGTTGCTCGTGAGACCCATGGTTTGTTTCCTGCCTGCACTTTCTCCCCGTGCCGGACCGCCTCCCGCGGATCTTCGCGAGCGCTTGTCCGGCCCTTTCCCCGGCCTTTGAACCGGCTTTGAGGAAGTGAGTGAACCTCTCCCCCTGAGACACCGTCCTAGAGGGCGCAATGTCGCCGGACGCCCGATTCGGGCCCGGATCCAAGGTCTCTCGCAGAACTACGGGATGCGATGTCTGTCAGGACAGATGAGGAAATGTCGGGCGGGGTTCCGAACCGATCACACCGGCCCCGGCCCGCGCTGCTGCGTGGCCCGCGCCCCGAGGCCGTACCCGTCCTCGTCGCCAGAGCCTGTGCGGTCGTGGGCGTTCTGGACATCGCCGCGGGCGTCTTCCCGCGCTTCCGGCACAGCCGTATGCACACCATCGCCGAGGTGCTGCCCGGCGCGCTCGGCCCGTTCGCGGCGGCGCTCTCGCTGAGCGCGGGCGTCCTGCTGCTCCTGCTCGCGCACGGCCTCAGGCGCCGCAAGCGGCGGGCCTGGCGGGCCGCCGTGGTGCTGCTGCCGGTCGGCGCCGTCGCGCAGTTCACGTACCGGCACTCCCCCGTGGGCGTGCTCATCTCGCTCGCGCTGCTCGCGCCGCTGCTGATCCACCGCGACCAGTTCACCGCGCTGCCCGACCCGCGCAGCCGCTGGCGCGCGCTCGCCAACTTCGTCCTCATGGGCGCCGGTTCCCTCGCACTCGGCCTGGTCATCGTCAGCGTCCACCCGAAGACGCTGGTCGGCGACCCGAGCCTGGCCGACCGCATCACGCACGTCCTGTACGGCCTCTTCGGCTTCGAGGGCCCGGTCGACTACCAGGGCAACACCTCCTGGACGGTCGCCTTCTCCCTCGGCGCCCTGGGCCTGCTCACCGCGATCACCACGATCTACCTGGCCTTCCGCCCCGAACACCCCGCCGCGCGCCTCACCGAGGACGACGAGGCGCGCCTCAGGGCCCTCCTGGAGAAGCACGGCGGCCGCGACTCCCTCGGCCACTTCGCGCTCCGCCGCGACAAGGCCGTCGTCTTCTCCCCCAGCGGCAAGGCGGCCGTGACCTACCGCGTCGTCTCCGGCGTGATGCTCGCCAGCGGCGACCCCATCGGCGACGTCGAGGCCTGGCCCGGCGCCATCGAACGCTTCATGGACGAGGCCAGGTCCCACTCCTGGACACCCGCCGTCATGGGCTGCTCGGAGACCGGCGGCGAGGTCTGGACCCGCGAGACCGGCCTGGACGCCCTCGAACTGGGCGACGAGGCGGTGGTGGACGTCGCGGATTTCTCCCTCGCCGGGCGCGCGATGCGCAACGTGCGCCAGATGGTCAAGCGCATCGAGCGCGCCGGTTACGAGACCCGCGTACGGCGCGTCCGTGACCTCGGCGACGCCGAGCTGGAGCGCATCCGCCGGGCCGCCGACGACTGGCGCGGCACCGACACCGAACGCGGCTTCTCCATGGCGCTCGGCCGCATCGGCGACCTCGCCGACGGCGACTGCCTGATCGCCACCGCCCACAAGGCCGACGAGGTGCCCGGCGAGTACGGCGACCTGAAGGCGATCCTGCACTTCGTGCCCTGGGGCGCCGACGGCGTCTCCCTGGACCTGATGCGCCGCGACCGCTCCGCCGACCCCGGCATGAACGAACTCCTCATCGTCGCCGCCCTCCAGGCCGCCCCGAAGTTCGACATCACGCGCGTGTCGCTCAACTTCGCCATGTTCCGCGCCGCCCTCGCGCGCGGCGAGAAGATCGGCGCGGGCCCGGTGCTGCGCGCCTGGCGCGGACTGCTGGTCTTCCTCTCCCGCTGGTTCCAGATCGAGTCCCTGTACAAGTTCAACGCGAAGTTCCAGCCCCGCTGGGAACCCCGCTTCGTCGTCTACCGGGCCTCCGCCGACCTGCCCCGCATCGGCTTCGCCGCCATGCAGGCCGAGGGCTTCGTCAACCTCGCCCTCCCCCTGCCGCGCTTCCTGCGCCGCCGTGGACACGCCCCACGCGCGTGTGCCCACGCCGTCGCCGAAAGAGACGTCCGCGCGGCGTGACACGGGAACGGCGTGACACACGACCGGCGTGACGCGGGACCGGGCCGCCCCGAGACAGGCCCGGGCGGAAGCCCCACCCCCCAGCCCGGGGGTTTCCGCCCGGGCCGCGCCCGCCTCCCGCCCGCTCTCCGGGCCGGGCGGCCTGACGGCTCCCCCCGGGGCCTACGCTGAACGTATGAGCAAGCAGAGCGGACGCGGGCGCGTCGCCGGCCTTCCGGAATGGGACCGCTGCGCGGTCATGGGAGTCGTGAACGTCACCCCCGACTCCTTCTCCGACGGCGGCCGCTGGTTCGACACGACGGCCGCCGTCAAGCACGGCCTCGCCCTCGTCGAGGAGGGCGCCGACCTGGTCGACGTCGGCGGTGAGTCCACCCGCCCCGGCGCCACCCGCGTGGATGAGGCCGAGGAGCTCAGGCGGGTCATCCCCGTCGTCCGCGGCCTCGCCTCCGAGGGCGTCGCCGTCTCCGTCGACACCATGCGCGCCCGGGTCGCCGAGGCCTCCCTCGCCGCCGGCGCCGCCCTCGTCAACGACGTCAGCGGCGGCCTCGCCGACCCCGCGATGATCCCCGTCGTCGCCGCCTCCGGCGCCCCCTTCGTCGTCATGCACTGGCGCGGCTTCCTGGAGGGCGGCAACGTCAAGGGCGTCTACGCCGACGTCGTCGCCGAAGTCGTCGACGAACTGCACGCACGCGTGGACGCCGTCCTCGCCGGCGGCATCGCCCCCGACCGCGTCGTCGTCGACCCCGGCCTCGGCTTCTCCAAGGACGCCGAGCACGACCTCGTCCTCCTCGCCCACCTCGACCGCCTGCTCGCCCTCGGCCACCCCCTCCTCGTCGCCGCCTCCCGCAAGCGCTTCCTCGGCCGTGTGCTCGCGGGCCCGGAGGGCGCCCCGCCGCCCGCCCGCGAGCGCGACGCCGCGACGGCCGCCGTCTCCGCGCTCGCGGCGCACGCCGGCGCGTGGGCGGTGCGCGTGCACGAGGTGCGCGCGACGGCGGACGCGGTACGGGTCGCACGCGCCGTGGAAGGGGCGCGCACGGCGGACAACGGCGCAGAGGGAGCCCGGTGAGCGCCCCCCACACCGATGTCGAGCAGGTGGAAGCCGCCAACACCGCCTACTACGAGGCGATGGAGCGCGGCGACTTCGACGAACTCTCCTCGCTCTGGCTCACCCCCGCCGACCTGGGCGTCGACGAGGAGTTCCACGACCCGGCCGACACCGGCGTGATCTCCTGCGTGCACCCCGGCTGGCCCGCGCTCACCGGACGCGGCGAGGTCCTCAGGTCGTACGCGCTGATCATGGCGAACACCGACTACATCCAGTTCTTCCTCACCGACGTGCACGTCTCCGTCACCGGCGACACTGCCCTCGTCAGCTGCACCGAGAACATCCTCAGCGGCGGCCCCGCCCCCGAGGGCGGCGAGGAGCTCGGCCCGCTCGTCGGCCAGCTGGTGGTCGCCACCAACGTGTTCCACCGCACCCCGTCCGGCTGGAAACTCTGGTCCCACCACGCCTCCCCCGTTCTGGCCGAAAACGACGAGGACGAACCGGACGACACACCCTCCTGAGTGGGTAGGCGCCCCACCGGGACCAAGAAGTGGTTGGAATCACTGACCCCGGGGTAGGGGCGGCTACCGACCCGTGAGCCACCGGGTTCCCCACGGGAAACACCCGATGAAACCTCCTGGCCCCGGCCCGGACCCACGCCCCGTGGCCCGGCGCTGTCAGTGCCCGCGGGTAGATTCGATCGAGGCCGGTGTGCCGCCCGCACACGGTACAAGCCAGCCGTTACCGACGATTGCAGGAGTGATTCGCGTGGATCGTGTCGCGTTGCGCGGCCTCAAGGCCCGCGGGCACCACGGTGTGTTCCCCAAGGAGCGCGAGGAGGGTCAGACCTTCATCGTGGACCTCGTCCTGGGACTGGACACCCGGCCGGCCGCCGCCGACGACGACCTGTCGAAGACCGCGCACTACGGAATCGTGGCGGAGGAGGTCGTGGCCGTCGTCGAAGGCGAGCCCGTCAACCTCATCGAGACCCTCGCCGAGCGGATCGCCCAGGCCTGTCTGAAGCACGAAGGAGTCCAGGAGGTCGAGGTCTGCGTCCACAAACCGGACGCACCGATCACCGTCCCGTTCGACGACGTGACCGTCACGATCACCCGGAGCCGAGTATGACCGCGTCCTTCGCCACGGGTCCGAGCGACCCGACCGTACAGCCGGTGCCCGCCTCCGTCGTGCAGCAGGTCGACGCCGCGGACACCACCCTCCACAACCCGAAACGCGCCGTGATCGCCCTCGGCTCCAACCTCGGCAACCGCCTGGAGACCCTCCAGGGCGCCATCGACGCCCTGGAGGACACCCCGGGCGTCCGCGTGAAGGCCGTCTCCCCCGTGTACGAGACGGAGCCGTGGGGCGTCGAGCCCGGCAGCCAGCCCTCGTACTTCAACGCGGTCGTCGTCCTGAAGACGACCCTCCCCCCGTCCTCCCTCCTGGAGCGGGCGCACGCGGTCGAGGAGGCCTTCCACCGGGTCCGGGACGAGCGCTGGGGCGCGCGCACGCTCGACGTCGACATCGTGGCGTACGCCGACGTCGTCTCCGACGACCCGACGCTCACCCTTCCCCACCCGCGCGCCCACCAGCGCGCCTTCGTCCTCGCGCCCTGGCACGACGTGGAACCGCAGGCGCAGCTCCCCGGCCACGGCCCGGTGTCCGGCCTGCTGGCCGCCGTCACCCGAAACGGCGTCGAACCCCGCCCGGACCTGGAACTCCGGCTGCCCGAGTAGTCGTTAAGGTCAAGGCAACCACTGTCCGTGGGATCCGGGGGAGCTGAAGGGGCACCGTGAGAGAGCTGCGCATCAGGCTGCTGGCCGGCGTATTCGTCGTCGCCGGAGTCCTGTCCTGGGCGGGCGCCCGCCTGTGGGCCTCGATCGGGACCCTTCCCAGCGTCCCGCTGGCCGCACCCATCGTCCTGGCCCTGATCGCCGTGGTCCTGCTCTCCACGGCGCTCTCGATCCGCTCCCGCCTCAAGGCCCAGCGCGAGCGCCGCCCCGAGGCCAAGGGCGTCGACCCCCTCATGGCGGCCCGCGCGGTCGTCTTCGGCCAGGCCAGCGCCCTGGTCGCCGCCCTCGTCTCCGGCATGTACGGCGGCACCGGCGTCTTCCTCCTGGAGTCCCTCGACAACCCCGCCCGCCGCGACCAGGCCATCTACGCCGGCTTCTCCGTCCTCGGCGGCATCGCGGTCATAGCGGCCGCCATCTTCCTGGAGCGCGTCTGCAAACTCCCGGAGGACGACGACCGCAACACGGGGGCGGCTTCGGCGGCGTAAGGCCGAAGAGCGCGGGTCCAGCAGGCGTCAGCGGGCCATGATGAGGCTCATCGCCTCGTTGCGGGTCGCGGGGTCTCGAAGCTGCCCACGGACCGCCGACGTGATCGTCTTCGCCCCCGGCTTGCGCACCCCTCGCATCGACATGCACATGTGCTCGCACTCGACGACGACGATCACGCCCCGCGGCTCCAGGATCTCCATCAGGGAGTCCGCGATCTGCGTGGTGAGTCGTTCCTGCACCTGCGGCCGACGAGCGTAGACATCCACGAGCCGGGCCAGCTTCGACAGGCCCGTGATCTTGCCGTCGGCGGACGGGATGTACCCGACATGGGCGACTCCGACGAAGGGCACCAGATGATGTTCACAGCTGCTCAGGACTTCGATGTCCTTCACGAGCACCATCTCGTCGTGCCCCAGGTCGAACGTCGTCGTGAGGACGTCCTCAGGCTTCTGCCACAATCCGGCGAATATCTCCCGATACGCCCGAGCCACCCGCCCCGGCGTCTCCCTCAGCCCCTCCCGGTCAGGGTCCTCCCCCACCGCGATCAACAGCTCGCGTACCGCGTTCTCGGCGCGCTTCTCGTCGAACTCGCCGATCGAGCCCTCGCCGTCCAGCGTCACGGGGTCGGTCATGTGGGTGCCTCGTTCCTGGGTGTCCCTGCAACAACGGCTGAAAAACGCCGCGTCCCCCAGGCTAAAACCTGGGGGACGCGGCATCCATTCCGGGCCCGGTGAGGTCACCGGGCCCGGTGTGTCAGCTCTCCGGACGGTCCTCGGGGGCCGGCTCGGCCACCGGGGCCGTGTCCGTCGCCGTGGACTTGGCCGTCGTGATCGCCGGCGTCGCACCGTTGGCACCGTTCGTCAGTGCGAGCTCCTTGGGGGAGAGCACCGGCGGACGGGTGGAGGGGGTACGGCGGGAGGAGCCCGTCCAGGCGGGCCGCGGAGGCCGCTTGACGATCGTCGCGAAGATCTCGGCGATCTGCTCCTTGCCCAGCGTCTCCTTCTCCAGCAGCTGGAGGACGAGGTTGTCGAGGACGTCGCGGTTCTCGACCAGGATCTCCCAGGCCTCGTTGTGCGCGTTCTCGATGAGCTTCTTGACTTCCTCGTCCACCAGGGCGGCGACCTCTTCCGAGTAGTCGCGCTGGTGAGCCATCTCACGTCCGAGGAACGGCTCGGTGTTGTCGCCACCGAACTTGATGGCACCGAGGCGCTCGGTCATGCCGTACTGCGTGACCATCGCGCGGGCCGTCGCCGTGGCCTTCTCGATGTCGTTCGCGGCGCCCGTGGTCGGGTCGTGGAAGACCAGTTCCTCCGCCGCCCGGCCGCCCAGCATGTACGCCAGCTGGTCGAGCATCTCGTTGCGAGTGGTGGAGTACTTGTCCTCGTCCGGGAGCACCATCGTGTAGCCGAGCGCGCGGCCGCGGCTGAGGATCGTGATCTTGTGGACGGGGTCGGAGTTCGGGGAAGCCGCCGCGACCAGGGCGTGGCCGCCCTCGTGGTACGCGGTGATCTTCTTCTCCTTGTCCGACATGATCCGGGTCCGCTTCTGCGGGCCCGCCACGACGCGGTCGATGGCCTCGTCGAGCATGTGGTTGTCGATGAGCTTCTTGTCCGAGCGGGCGGTGAGCAGCGCGGCCTCGTTGAGGACGTTGCTCAGGTCCGCGCCGGTGAAGCCCGGCGTACGGCGGGCGACCGCCGACAGGTCGACGTCCGGGGCGACCGGCTTGCCCTTCTGGTGGACCTTGAGGATCTCCAGACGGCCCTGCATGTCCGGGCGGTCGACCGCGATCTGGCGGTCGAAGCGGCCGGGCCGCAGGAGGGCCGGGTCGAGGATGTCGGGCCGGTTCGTGGCGGCGATCAGGATGACGCCGCCCTTCACGTCGAAGCCGTCCATCTCGACGAGCAGCTGGTTCAGGGTCTGCTCGCGCTCGTCGTGACCGCCGCCGAGGCCGGCGCCGCGGTGGCGGCCGACCGCGTCGATCTCGTCGACGAAGACGATCGCCGGGGCGTTCGCCTTGGCCTGCTCGAACAGGTCACGGACTCGGGAGGCACCGACACCGACGAACATCTCGACGAAGTCGGAACCGGAGATCGAGTAGAACGGCACGCCCGCCTCGCCCGCGACAGCGCGCGCGAGCAGGGTCTTGCCCGTACCGGGAGGGCCGTACAGCAGTACGCCCTTGGGGATCTTGGCGCCGACGGCCTGGAACTTCGCCGGCTCCTGGAGGAACTCCTTGATCTCGTGGAGCTCCTCGACGGCCTCGTCCGACCCGGCGACGTCGGCGAACGTCGTCTTGGGGGTGTCCTTGGTGATGAGCTTCGCCTTGGACTTCCCGAAGTTCATGACCCGGGAGCCGCCGCCCTGCATCTGATTCATCAGGAACAGGAAGACGACGACGATGAGGACGAAGGGGAGGAGAGAGAGCAGGATCCCGACGAAAGCGTTCTGCTTCGTCGGCGAGACGGTGTAACCGTCGGGGATCTGCTTGTCCTGGAACTTCTGCTGGAGCGTGCCCGCGATGGTCACGCCCTGGTCGCCGATGTAGCTCGCCTGGATCTTCGAGCTGCCGTCGACCTTTTCGCCGTCCTTCAGCTCGACCTTGATGTTCTGCTCGTCGCCGGTGGTGAGCTTGGCCTGCTGGACCTTGTTGTCATTGATCGCCTGGACGACCTGGCCGGTGTCCACCGTCTTGTAGCCGCCGGACGAGCCGACGACCTGCATCAACACGACCACGGCAAGGACGGCCAGCACGATCCACATGACCGGCCCACGGAAGTATCGCTTCACGTCCATCCATACGGAGCGATGTCGCCCCGTCCCTCCTGCCATAGTGAGTTTGATAAGACAGTTCTTCTGACGGTACCCCAGCATTGTCGCCCGAAGCCGCACGGGACGGCTGACGAACCCGTCTGCATGCTCCAACGGCGCGGTGCCCGCCGGGGTTCCCGATCTTCTTACCGTGCTGGGCCCTTCGGGTCAGCACCGAGCCGTCCTGGGGGTTCAGCCGCCGTAGACGTGGGGCGCGAGCGTACCGACGAACGGGAGGTTGCGGTACTTCTCGGCGTAGTCGAGGCCGTAGCCGACGACGAACTCGTTCGGGATGTCGAAGCCGACCCACTCGACGTCGATGGCGACCTTGGCGGCGTCCGGCTTGCGCAGCAGGGTGCACACCTTGAGGGACTCCGGCTCGCGCGAGCCGAGGTTCGACAGCAGCCAGGACAGGGTCAGTCCGGAGTCGATGATGTCCTCGACGATCAGGACGTGCTTGCCCTTGATGTCGGTGTCGAGGTCCTTGAGGATCCGGACGACACCGGAGGACTGGGTGCCCGCGCCGTACGACGACACGGCCATCCAGTCCATGGTGACGGGGGTGGACAGCGCCCGCGCGAGGTCGGCCATGACCATCACCGCGCCCTTGAGGACGCCGACGATGAGCAGGTCCTTGCCCGCGTACTCCGCGTCGATCTTCGCGGCCAGCTCGACGAGCTTGGCGTCGATCTCTTCCTTGGTGATGAGCACCTCTTTGAGGTCGGTGCCCATGTCTTTCGCGTCCACCCGCATCACTTTCGGTCGTCCCACCGGCTGTCCGCCCCCTCAGGGGCGTAAGGATTCAGCCTCGCCGAATCTCAGCCTTGCCGAATCACCAGTCTGCCACCCTGCCGCTGGGCGAAGACCTTGCCGGGGAGATTGATGGCTCCCTGGCCGCGCCACCCGGTGATCAGCCGGTCGATCTCCTCGATGTGGCGGGCGAACAGCGAACCCGCGGGCGCCCCGGCCTCGATGGCGGCGCGGCGCAGGATGCGGCGGCGCACGGCGGGCGGCAGGGCGTAGAGCTTGGCGCACTCCAGGAGGCCGGCGGCGTCCCGTACGGCGGTCTCGGCCTGGCTGGCCCAGGCGTCGAGGGCGTCGGCGTCGTCGCGGGAGAGCTGGGCCGTCCGGGCGAGTGCCTCCACGACGCCCTTGCCGAGGGCCTTCTCCAGGGCGGGCAGGCCTTCGTGGCGCAGCCGGGAGCGGGTGTAGGCCGGGTCGGCGTTGTGCGGGTCGTCCCACACCGGGAGCGCCTGGACCATGCAGGCCTTGCGGGCGGTCTGCCGGTCGAGCTGGAGGAAGGGGCGGCGGTAACGGCGGGCGGCCCCCGGACCCCCGGAAACAGCGGCCATCCCGGACAGGGAGCGGATGCCGGAGCCGCGGGCGAGGCCGAGCAGGACGGTCTCGGCCTGGTCGTCCCGGGTGTGGCCGAGGAGGACGGCGGTGGCGCCGTGGCGCAGGGAGGCGGCGTCGAGGGCGGCGTAGCGGGCGTCGCGGGCGGCCGCTTCGGGGCCGCCTTCGCGGCCGACGGTGACGGCGACGGACTCGACGGGGTCGAGGCCCATCTCGCGCAGGCGCAGGGCGACTTCGTCGGCGCGCAGATCGGAGCCGGGCTGGAGACCGTGGTCGACGGTGACGCCGCCCGCGCGGATGCCGAGCTTGGGGGCCTCGAAGGCGAGGGCGGAGGCGAGCGCCATGGAGTCGGCGCCGCCGGAGCACGCCACGAGCACGAGCGGCGACGGCGGGCGCTCGTGCGGGGTCTGCGGATGCGGGGGCTGCTCGGAGGAGGTCTGGTGTTCGTTGAGGATGTCGTGGAGGACGCGGCGGACCGCCAGGCGTATCGCCGCGACCGCAGGATGGGGACCCATGTCCGGTTCCCTTCATGAAGTTTTCGGGGGGTGAGCCCGAAGTCCGGTCACTCAGAGTGTGTAGATGGTGACAGAACCGGGCCGTTCCCCGAGCATTGCACGCCTACCCAGGGCTCACGGTCCCTCGGACGGGTGATTGAAGGGGCGTTCGCCTGCCGTCGGCTGGATTTCTTTGACTATTCCGCCTTGCGGTGCACCCGCGCGACCCAGTCCGCCGGTTTGGCGATCTCGGTCTTCGTCGGGAGCGTGTTGGGGGAGGTCCAGACACGGTTGAAGCCGTCCATGCCGACCTCGTTGACGACGGCCCGCACAAAGCGCTCGCCGTCGCGGTACTGCCGGAGTTTGGCGTCCAGCCCCAGCAGCTTGCGCAGGGCGCTGTCCAGCCGGGAGGCGCCCTTGGCGCGCCGCTGCTGGAACTTCTCGCGGATCTCCTGGACGGTCGGTACGACCTCCGGACCGACCCCGTCCATCACGAAGTCGGCGTGGCCCTCCAGGAGGGACATCACGGCGGTGAGGCGCCCGAGGATCTCCCGCTGGGCGGGCGTCTGCACGATCTCGACGAGCGAGCGCCCCCCGTCGTCCTCCTCGCCCTCCGGGCGCCCCCCGGCAAGCGATTGCGCCGCCTCCCGGATGCGTTCCAGGACGGTCATGGGGTCGACCTCGGTCTCCCCCAAGAACGACTGGATTTCGCCCTCCAGGTGGTCCCGCAGCCAGGGCACCGCGGTGAACTGCGTGCGGTGCGTCTCCTCGTGCAGGGTCACCCACAGCCGGAAGTCGTGGGGCTGTACGTCGAGTTCGCGCTCGACGTGCACGATGTTCGGCGCGACCAGCAGCAGCCGGCCGCCGCCGTTCGCCCCCGCCGGGAGCTCACGGGTGGCCGGGGCGAAGGTCTCGTACTGGCCGAGGACGCGGGAGGCCAGGAAGGACAGCAGCATCCCCAGCTCGACACCGGTCACCTTGCCGCCGACCGCGCCGAGGACCGCGCCGCCGGGGGTGTTGCCGCGCCGCTCCTGCATCTTGTCCAGCAGCGGCTTGAGGATCTCCCGGAAGCCGGCGACGTTCGCCTTGACCCAGCCCGGCCGGTCGACCACCAGGAGGGGGGTGTTGTGGGTGTCCTCGGTACCCATCCGGGTGAACCCGCGGACGTGTTCCTCCGAGGCCTTGGCGTGCCGGCGCAGCTCGCTGACGACGGCCCGGGCCTCGTCGCGGCTCACCTCGGGGCCCGGCCTCATGAGCCGGGTCGCGGTCGCCACCGCGAGATTCCAGTCGACCATCTCGGCACCACCGATGCTCGTCATGCGTCAACCGTACGTGAGCGTTCCCTCTTCGGGCAGGCCGCGGAGGTACGACGATGGCGGCGCCCCCGTCACCGGCAGCCGCACGCCGCCAGTGCCGTCGCCGTCATGTCCAGGGCCGCCTGGGCCGCGTCCTTGCTCGTCGTGTTGGAGGCCAGGAAGGCGAAGGCCAGCAGTCGGCCGTCCTGGTCGACGACGGTACCCGCGAGGGTGTTCACGCCGGTCAGGGTGCCCGTCTTGGCGCGTACGACGCCGGCCGCGCCGTTCGTGTAACGGGTGGTCAGGGTTCCGGTGAAGCCGGCGATCGGGAGGCCGGTGAGGACGGGACGGAGTTCCGGGTGGTCCTGGTCGCCCGCCTTCACCAGCAGGGCCGTCAGGAGGTTCGCCGTCAGTCTGTCGGCGCGGTTCAGGCCGCTGCCGTCCTTGAAGGAGACGCCGGAGACGGGGAGTTGGAGCTTCTTGAGCTGGGCGCGGATCGCCTCGCCGCCGCCGTCGAAGTCGGCGCGCACCTTCGTCGCCACCGCGGTCTGGCGGGCCAGGGCCTCGGCGATGTCGTTGTCGCTGTTGGTCAGCATGCGCTCGACCAGGGCGGACAGCGGCGGGGACGACACCTCGGCGAGGGTCTTCGCGCGCGAGGTCGCCTTGGACGGGCCCGGGGACGTCGTCTTGATCCCCTCGGCCTGGAGGAACTCCGCGAACTTGCGCGCCGCGTCCAGGGCCGGGTCCGGCGCCCGGTCCGCCGTGCCGCTGACGGAGTCGTCCACGCGGCCCTCGTCGGCCATCAGGGCGCTGACCGGGGCGAGGTTGTCGTTCCCGGCACCGATCGGGTGCGCCTCGGAACCCGCGTACAGGGTCTTGTCGTAGGACAGGGTGACCTTCCGGACGCCGTCCTTCTTGAGGGCCTTCGCGGTGTCGGCGGCCAGGTCGCGGAGGCTGGCCGAGCCTCCCCCACTCTCGGCTTCGCTCGAGCGGGAGGTGCCCCCATCGTCCTTGCGGGCCGTCAGGGTGGGGTCGCCGCCGCCGACGAGGACGAGTTCGTTCGTGTCGGGTTCCAGGGACGTGCGCGTGGTGAGGCGGTGGTCGGCGCCCATCGCGGACAGGGCGGCGACCGCGGTGGCGATCTTCGTCGTCGAGGCGGGGGTCAGGGCGGTGTCGGCGCCGGTGCCGTAGAGCCGCTTGCCGGTGGCCACGTCGACGACGACGGCCGCGTGGCTGGTGCCGAGCGCCGCCCCCCTCAGGAGCGGGTCCAGGACCTCGGCGAAGGCCGGTCCGTTCGGCGCCGACTTCACGGTGGAACCGGCGCCGCCGAGGCCGACGAGGACGGACGCGGCGCTGGGCGCGGGCTCGGGCGCCGCTTCCGTCGTACTCGAATCGCGATCGTGATCTGCGCCACCCGTGTGCCCCTGGGCGGCGGCCCGGTCCCGCTCGGCCGTACGCTGGCCGGAGGAGTCCCATGGACCGGCGGCGGTCACCACGACGGCGGTCAGTGCGAGTCCGGCGGTGGCGGCCCCGGCCGTGTACTGCCAGGTCTTCACCTTCGTGACCTGCACCGACAGGGTTCGGCCGAGTCGCGTGGCCCGTGGTTTCGCGGCGGTCGCGGCCCGTGCCAGCCGGGGTCGTACGGCGTCCGCGACCCGCTTCACATGCGGTCTCGCGGCCTGCCAAGGCCTCAGTTCAGGCACGACCACCAGCCCCTTTCGCGATCACACACCTGCGTGAGGGACACTTAACCACCAGAACTATGTGCTGATCATGGAGGAGCCACCGGTGGAGTTCGACGTCACGATCGAGATCCCGAAGGGTTCGCGGAACAAGTACGAGGTGGACCACGAGACCGGTCGGATCCGCCTGGACCGTCGACTCTTCACCTCGACCGCCTACCCGACCGACTACGGATTCGTCGAGAACACCCTCGGCGAGGACGGCGACCCGCTGGACGCGCTGGTCATTCTTGACGAGCCGACCTTCCCGGGCTGCCTCATCAAGTGCCGTGCGATCGGCATGTTCCGGATGACGGACGAGGCCGGCGGCGACGACAAGCTGCTGTGCGTCCCGGCGACGGACCCGCGGGTCGAGCACCTGCGTGACATCCACCACGTCTCCGAGTTCGACCGCCTGGAGATCCAGCACTTCTTCGAGGTCTACAAGGACCTGGAGCCCGGCAAGTCCGTCGAGGGCGCCAACTGGGTCGGCCGCGTGGACGCCGAGGTCGAGATCGAGCGCTCGTACAAGCGTTTCAAGGAGTCGGGCGGCCACTGAGCTGTCTGACGACTTCTGTTTCCAGCGGGCCGCACGCACACGCGCGTGCGGCCCGTTGCGTGTGTGCGCGCATACTGGTGCGAACCGGAGGTGCGTACACGGGAGCTGTGAGTGACGGAAGCGGAGGACCGTAAGCCGCAATCGGACGAGGCCAGGAGCGTCTACGACCCCGAGATCACGTCCGAGTTCGCGATTCCGCAGGGGCTCGCCGTGCCCAGAGGGGGCGGCGTCGAGCCGGAGGCGACGTCCGAGTTCGCGGTGCCGGACGGTCTTGAGGTGCCGCAGGCGCCGGCCGCCGAGTCGGAGGGCTCGGCGTTCAGCACGCCACGTACCTACAGCTCCAAGCACGCCCCGCCCGCCTTCACCCCGGCGACCGGCATACCGGTCGTCAGCCTCACCAAGGACGTGCCCTGGCAGGACCGGATGCGCACGATGCTGCGCATGCCGGTGGCCGAGCGGCCCGCTCCCGAGGCGCCGGCGAAGGCCGAGGAGGAGGGCCCGGCCGTCCCGCGCGTGCTCGACCTGACGCTGCGTATCGGCGAACTGCTGCTCGCGGGCGGTGAGGGCGCGGAGGACGTCGAGGCGGCGATGTTCGCGGTCTGCCGGTCCTACGGCCTCGACCGCTGCGAGCCGAACGTCACCTTCACGCTGCTGTCGATCTCGTACCAGCCCTCGCTCGTCGACGATCCGGTGACGGCGTCGCGGACGGTACGGCGGCGCGGCACCGACTACACACGGCTCGCGGCCGTGTTCCAGCTGGTGGACGACCTCAGCGACCCGGAGACGGCGATCTCCCTGGAAGAGGCGTACCGGCGGCTCGCGGAGATCCGCCGCAACCGGCACCCGTATCCCACCTGGGTGCTCACCTCGGCGAGCGGGCTGCTCGCGGGGGCGGCCTCCGTGCTCGTCGGCGGTGACGCGCTCGTGTTCGTCGCGGCCGCGCTGGGCGCGATGCTCGGGGACCGGCTGGCGTGGCTGTGCGCGGGGCGGGGGCTGCCGGAGTTCTACCAGTTCACGGTCGCCGCGATGCCGCCCGCCGCGATAGGGGTCGCGCTGACGGTCGCCCACGTCGACGTGAAGGCGTCCGCGGTCATCACCGGTGGGCTGTTCGCGCTGCTGCCCGGGCGGGCGCTGGTGGCGGGCGTCCAGGACGGACTGACCGGCTTCTACATCACCGCGTCGGCCCGGCTCCTGGAGGTCATGTACTTCTTCGTCGGCATCGTGACGGGCGTCCTGCTGGTCCTGTACCTCGGCGTCCAGGTGGGCGCCGAGCTCAACCCCGAGGTCGCGGTGGTCATCCCCGAACGGCCGCTGTGGCAGATCGCGGCGTCGATGATGCTGTCGCTGACCTTCGCCGTGCTGCTCCAGCAGGAGCGCTCGACGGTGCTGGCGGTGACTCTCAACGGTGGCGTCGCGTGGTCCGTGTACGGCGCGATGCACTACGTCGGCGGGATCTCACCGGTCGCCTCTACGGCGGTGGCGGCGGGCCTCGTCGGACTGTTCGGGCAGATGCTGTCGCGGTACCGGTTCGCGTCGGCGCTGCCCTACACGACGGCGGCGATCGGTCCCCTGCTGCCGGGTTCCTCCACGTACTTCGGGCTGCTGGCGATCGCCCAGAACGATGTGGACAAGGGGCTGGTGTCCCTGGCCACGGCCGCCTCTCTGGCCATGGCCATCGCCATCGGGGTGAACCTCGGGTCGGAGATCTCCCGGCTGTTCCTGCGGGTTCCGGGAGCCGCGTCCGCAGCGGGGCGCAGGGCGGCGAAGCGGACGCGAGGCTTCTAGTAGCCCTGGCCCTGGTTGTTGTACGGGTATTGCTGCTGCTGGTTCTGCTGGCCGTAGGCCTGGGGCTGGGCCTGGGGGGCGTAGTACTGGTCGTATCCGTACTGCTGCCGGCCCTGGCCGTTCTGGTGGTTGCCGTACTGCTGCTCGTCCTCCGACGGGATGCGGCGGAGCTGGGTCGTCGCGTCGTCCATCGGCGGGGGCTGGTAGGCCTGGGGCTGGGGGGCCGCCGGGGTCTCGGGCTGCTCCTTCTTCTTCTTGGAGCGCTCGCGGAGGTACTCGATGATGATCGGGACGACCGAGACGAAGACGATGAGGACGAGGATCGCCTCGACGTTCTCGTGGATGACGTCGATCTGGCCGAGCCAGTAGCCGGCGAGGGTGACGCCGGTGCCCCAGGCGACGCCGCCGATGACGTTGTACGTCAGGAACGTGCGGTACTTCATACGGCCGGCGCCCGCCACGATGGGGGCGAAGGTGCGGACGATCGGCACGAAGCGGGCCAGGACGATCGCCTTGGGGCCGTACTTCTCCATGAACTCATGGGCCTTGTCCAGGTTCTCCTGCTTGAAGAGCCTGGAATTGGGGCGGTTGAAGAGCTTCGGGCCGAAGAACTTGCCGATCATGTAGCCGACCTGGTCGCCGAGGACGGCGGCCAGCACGATCAGGAAGCAGACCAGCCACAGCGGCTGGCTGATGAACTCCCCCTGGGCCACGAAGAGACCCGCCGTGAACAGCAGGGAGTCGCCGGGCAGGAACGCGAACAGACCCGACTCCGCGAAGACGATCAGCAGGATGCCGGGGAGGCTGAACGTCTCGATCAGATAGTTCGGGCTGAGCCACTCGGGGGCGAGCGCGAGCGTGGTCACGGGTCTGTGGCTCCTGAAGTGGGGGACGGGCGAGGGCTGGCTGCCCCAAAGTATCAACGCAGCCGCCGGGGCCCAGGTTCCATGAGCCTGCCAGGATGCGCTGTGCGCTCCCGGGGAGAATCCTGTGAGCCATGGGTATCGAAGATTTCGGCGGCGGCCAGGGGCCCCAGCCGGACGTCCTGGTGGTGACCACGAACGACGTACCCGGCTTCCGGGTGGAGCAGGTGCTGGGCGAGGTGTTCGGACTGACGGTCCGCTCCCGGCATCTCGGGAGCCAGATCGGCGCGGGCCTCAAGTCGATGATCGGCGGTGAGCTCAAGGGGCTCACCAAGACCCTCGTGCAGACCCGCAACCAGGCCATGGAGCGGCTCGTGGAGCAGGCACGCGCGCGTGGGGCGAACGCCGTGCTGATGTTCCGCTTCGACGTCACCGAGGCGGCGGACGTCGGCACCGAGGTGTGCGCCTACGGGACGGCCGTGGTCCTGGCCCGGGAGTAGCCCCGGGCCAGGGAGGCTACGCGGCGTGGCGGGCCGCGTTCGCCGTGATCGCGTCCTTCAGGTGCTCGGCCAGACCGGGATGCATGGAGTCGTAGAACGCTTTGAAGCGTTCGTCGGCGACGTACATCCCGGCGAGGTTCTGGTGCATGTCGTACGAGCACGCGTAGAACCACCTGTCGATGTGCAGGCGGTGTTCCTCGGCCAGGTCCATCGCCGCCTCGCCGGTCGGCGGGTCGCCGGCGGCCACCACCGCGGCGTACCGCTCGCTCCAGTCGTCGACCTCCGCCTGCATCCGTTTCCAGTCGTCCTTGGTGTAGCGGGCGGCGCGGCGCTGGGACTCGGCGTACGCCTCCGTGCCACCCCAGCGCTGTTCGGCCTCCTCGGCGTACTGTTCGGGGTCCTTGTCGCCGAAGACCTCGAAGCGTTCCTCGGGGGTGAGGTTGATGCCCATCGTGCGTGCCTCCATGGCGTGTTCCACGGCCGCCGCCATCTTCTGGAGCTTCTCGATCCGGGCGGTCAGCAGTTCGTGCTGGCGGCGCAAATGGGTGCGCGGGTCCGTCCGGGGATCGTCGAGCAGGGCGGCGACCTCGTCGAGCGGGAAGCCGAGCTCTCGGTAGAACAGGATCTGCTGGAGCCGGTCGAGGTCGGTGTCGCTGTAACGCCGGTGGCCCGCGCGGCTGCGCTCGCTCGGGGCGAGCAGGCCGATGTCGTCGTAGTGGTGCAGCGTGCGCACCGTCACTCCGGCGAAACCGGCGACCTGTCCCACGGAGTAGCTCACTTCGTCCGCTCCCTTCTCGGTACGTCGTCCACGGTGGGTCCTCACGCGACGTGAGGTGCAAGTCCGTGACCCGGGGGCGCGGGGACCCTCCGGATGTCGCGTCCGTTTTGTCCGCTTATCGTGAGCCCGTGGCCCAGGACACCGTGCAGCAGCCGACGGCAGCCCCGGCTCGCGCGCTGCTGCCCTTGATCCTCCCGGCTCTCGTGGTGGGCGTGGGCGCGAGTCTGCTGTTTCTCGGGGTGAGCGAGGCGGCCGAGGCGCTTCAGGACGTGCTGTGGCAGAACCTGCCGGACGCCCTGGGGGTGGGCCGGTACTCCGCCCTGTGGATGATCGTCATGCTCACCGCGACAGGCGTGGCCGTCGGTCTCGTGGTGTGGAAGGCACCCGGGCATGCCGGGCCCGACCCCGCCACCACCGGCCTGGACGCGCCCGTCCTGCCGCCCGCCGTGCTGCCGGGGCTGCTGCTGGCGACCGCGCTGATGCTCGCGGGCGGGCCCAGCCTCGGCCCCGAGAACCCGATCATCGCCGTGAACGTCGGGCTCGCCTTCTGGCTCGGCCGCCGGCTGCTCCCCCGGATGCCGGGCGGGCTGTGGGCGGCGCTGGCGGAGGCGGCGACGATCGGCGCGCTGTTCGGGACGCCCGTGGCGGCGGCCCTGGTGATCTCCGAGGCGCTGGCCGGGCGGCAGCTCAAGGGGGCGCTGTGGGACAACGTCTTCGGACCGCTCGTCGCGGCCGCCACGGGCGCGCTGACGACCACCCTGGTGGCCCATCCCTCCTTCGACCTGCACCTGCCCGCGTTCGGGCGGCCCGGCTGGGGCGATCTGCTGGCGGCCCTGGCCGTCGCGTCCGTCGCCGCGCTGCTCGGCATGTGTGCCGTGCGCGCCTTCCCGTACGTCCACGGCGGCTTCGCCCGGCTGCGGCACCCGATGCTCGCGCTGCCCGCCGGCGGGCTCGTCCTCGGTCTCCTCGGGGTCCTGGGCGGTCATCTCACGCTCTTCAAGGGGCTGGAGGAGGTCGGGGAGATCGCGGCCGACCCCGAGGGCTGGTCGGCCGGGGAGTTCGCCACGATGACGGTGGTGAAGCTGGCCGCGCTGCTCGTCGCCGCGTCCTGCGGGTTCCGGGGCGGGCGGATCTTCCCGGCCGTGTTCGTCGGCGCCGCCCTCGGGCTGTGCGCCCACGCCCTGGTGCCGGGTGTCCATCCCGCGGTCGGTATCTCCGCGGGTGTGCTGGGCATGCTCCTCGCCATCACCCGGCAGGGCTGGGTGAGCCTGTTCACGGCCGCCGTACTGGTCGGCTCCCCGGCGATCCTCTCCTTGCTGTGCATCGCCTCGCTGCCCGCCTGGCTGCTGGTGACCGGCCGCCCCCAGATGCAACTGCGCGAGGACGGAACCCCGGTCCGCTGATCCCTCTTCAGGAACTTTCAGGAACTTCAGGAACGTCCAGGAACCTTCCGGAACTTTGGAGAAAGCCCATGCCGCTCCACAAAGGCCCCGAGAAGCCCGACGAGCGCCCGCTGTCCGTCAACCCCTTCTACGGCGAGGCGAATCCGGTCGCCGGCATGACCGAGGCCCCGCCCAAGCACCGGCTCCCGGACACCCCGCTGCCGCCCTCGACGGCGTACCAGCTCGTCCACGACGAGCTGATGCTGGACGGCAACTCGCGGCTCAACCTCGCCACCTTCGTCACCACCTGGATGGAGCCGCAGGCCGGGATCCTGATGGGTGAGTGCCGGGACAAGAACATGATCGACAAGGACGAGTACCCGCGCACCGCCGAACTGGAGCGGCGCTGTGTGGCGATGCTCGCCGATCTGTGGAACGCGCCCGATCCGGCAGCCGCCGTGGGCTGTTCGACGACCGGATCGAGTGAGGCGTGCATGCTCGCCGGGATGGCGCTCAAACGGCGCTGGAGCAAGCGGAGTCAGACCCCCGGCGCCCGCCCCAATCTCGTCATGGGCGTCAACGTCCAGGTCTGCTGGGACAAGTTCTGCAACTTCTGGGAGGTGGAACCCCGGCTGATCCCCATGGAGGGCGACCGCTTCCACCTCGACCCGCAGGCCGCCGCCGCGCTGTGCGACGAGAACACCATCGGGGTCGTCGGCATCCTCGGCTCCACCTTCGACGGCTCCTACGAACCCATCGCCGAGCTCTGCGCCGCCCTCGACGAACTCCAGGAACGCACCGGCCTCGACATCCCGGTCCACGTCGACGGCGCCTCCGGCGGCATGGTCGCGCCCTTCCTCGACCCGGACCTCGCCTGGGACTTCCGGCTGCCGAGGGTCGCCTCCATCAACACCTCCGGCCACAAGTACGGGCTCGTCTACCCCGGCGTCGGCTGGGCGCTGTGGCGCGACCACGAGGCCCTGCCCGAGGAACTCGTCTTCCGCGTCAACTACTTGGGCGGCGACATGCCCACCTTCGCCCTCAACTTCTCCCGTCCCGGCGCTCAGGTCGTCGCGCAGTACTACACGTTCCTCAGGCTGGGCCGCGAGGGCTATCGGGCCGTCCAGCAGTCCACCCGGGACGTCGCCGGACACCTCGCCCAACGCGTCGAGGCCCTCGGCGACTTCCGGCTCCTGACCCGGGGCGACCAGCTGCCGGTGTTCGCCTTCACGACCGGCCACGACGTGACGGCGTACGACGTCTTCGACGTGTCCCGGCGGCTGCGGGAGAGCGGCTGGCTGGTACCGGCGTACACCTTCCCGCCCAACCGGGAGGACCTCTCGGTACTGCGGGTGGTGTGCCGCAACGGCTTCTCGGCCGACCTCGCCGAGCTGTTCGTGGAGGACCTGCGGCGGCTGCTGCCGGAGCTGCGCCGCCAGCCGCATCCGCTGACGCGGGACAAGGAGGCGGCGACGGGGTTCCACCACTAGGCCATCACTGGGCCGTGTTCGAGAACTAGGCCGTGTCCCCGGGGTGCCGTTCCCCCGTCGCGTACGGGTTCTCCTCACCCGTCGCCAGCACCCCGACGAACGGCTCCCCCTCCCCCGCGAACGTGTACGCCCCGCCCTCGATGCGGGCGATCAGACCCTGGGTCCATTCCGCCTCGGCGTCGGCTGTGTGGATCCAGAGGTTCATGATCTCGCCGATGTGGCCGAGCGGTTCGGGGCCTTCCTCGGGCAGGTAGTTCTCGGTGACGGCGGAGCGCCACTCCTCGATGCGCCGGGTGCGCTCCTTGAGGAGGGCGACCGCCTCGGCGCGCGGCAGGTCGACCATGCAGCCGATGGCCGCCGACTTGACGTCCATCTTCTGGTCGTAGGAGGTCAGCGCCTCGCGCACCAGGCCGAGGTACTCCTCGGTGCCGGCCTCGGTGATCTCGTACTCCGTGCGCGGCGGACCGCCCGCGGTGGACGGGGCGGTCTCGTGCGCGTGCAGCAGTCCCTGCTTCGCCATCTGCTTCAGGGCGTGGTAGATCGAGCCGGGTTTGGCGTTGGACCACTCGTGCGCGCCCCAGTACTCCAGGTCGTTGCGCACCTGGTAGCCATGGGCCCGCCCGTGCTGGCGCACCGCGGCGAGCACGAGGAGGCGGATCGCTGACATGGGGCCAGCGTAGGACCCTTGACGTCAGCCCCAGCGGGTCGGGGGAAGCAGGGGTGCGTTCCCGCGTCGTCCGGTGCGTGCGATCGGCGTGCCGGACGCAGGCCCTCGTAGCGGAGCTACGTGGGTCTTCGGCTGGTGCGGCGAGCGTTCGTGCCGGGCGGCGTGGGGATGTGCCCCTGCTTCCCCCGACCCGCTTAGCTCGTGCCCTGCTCCTTCGCTACCAGTTCGAAGGCGGTGGCGCCGTCCAGGGACTCGCGGATGATGTCGGCGTGGCCGGCGTGCCGGGCCGTCTCGCGGATCAGGTGCAGGGCCAGCCAGCGCATGGACACCGCCTCGTCCGGCGGGAACCAGGGGTCGTTCGGGAGCGGGAAGGTGTCATCGAGGCTGGGGACCGAGCGGATGAACGCCTCCGTCTCGGCGGCGACCTCCTCCCAGTAGGCGAGCTGCTGCGCGACGCTCTCGCCCTCGGCCAGCGCGAAACACTCGTGCCAGTTCGACTCGTCCCGCTTCACCGCCGGCGCCTCGCCCTTGGCCCGGGCGACCCAGCCCTGCTCGGTCTCGGCGACATGCTTGACCAGGCCCGCCAGGGACAGCTCACTCGCGCTGGGCCTGCCGGACGCCTGCTCGTCGGTCAGCCCCAGCACAGAGCGCCGGATACCGCCGCGCTGCTCCGCCAGGAAGGACAGAAGCGCGCCGCGCTCGTCGCCGTACGCCTCGGCTCGCACGTGAGTGACCATGACCGGCCGCCTTTCGTCGGGATCGGGGCCCTCAGGGCCTCCTGACACAGACGAAGTTACGGGGGCTTGCGGTCAGGTTCTGTCCGCAAGGGGCCTCTTGGTAAGGATCCGTCGAGAGCTTCTTCGCTCCCGCCGCCGGGGCCGTTCGGGCCGGGGAGGATCGCCACGGGAACGGCCGTGATCAGCGGAGGGCGCGGTGGGCAAGGGGTCCAGGAAGAGACGGAACCGGCAGAAGAAGAAGGCGCGCAGCCTTCCGCCGCCGGAACAGGACGTGTCCCGGACCACGAAGTCGCCCCTGAAGGAAGCGGCCTTCGCGGTCTTCTCCGTCGCGGTCCTCGGGGTGATGCCGTTCTTCTTCGGCGGATACATGCTCGCGGGCGCCCTCGGGCTCGTGGGACACCCTGGCGACTTCACCGCCACGAGGTGCGCGATGGTCAGCTCCGGCAAGAGTCGGCAAGTCGAGTGCGACGGCAACCTCGCCGTCGCGTACCAGCCCACGCGGCCCGCCCACCTCGGCACCGAGCTGCCGCTGGGCAGGACGACGCCCGTCCGCGTGCTCGGCGCGGGCCCGCTGGAGACGCTCGGTCCGGCCGCGGTCTCCGGCTGGTCGACCGTCACCGTGGGCGGCCTCACCGTCCTCATCGCCGGCGGGCTCCTGGCGTTCCGCAAGCGGCTGAGGCAGCCGGTCCACCACACCGTGATCCGCGTGCTCGGCGTACCGGCCGGCCTGACGCTGGCCGGGCTCGTCGTGTACGTCGTCGTCGAGCTCGCCGGCTGACCCGGAGCGGCCGAGAACGAGCCGGGAACGACGAAGTCGGCGGCCCGCCCCTCGCAGGGCCCGGCCGCCGACCAGGTACTCGTCTCAGTGAGCGCCCGTCAGAACGGGAACCCGCTCCGGCCGTGCTGCACCGAGATCCACTTCAGCGTGGTGAAGGCGTCCAGCATGGTCTCGCCGTTGAGGCGGCCGACGCCGGAGCTCTTCTCGCCGCCGAAGGGGACGATGGGCTCGTCGTGGACGGTGCCGTCGTTGACGTGGAACATGCCGGTGTCGATGCGCTTGGCGAAGTTGACGCCGCGCTCGATGTTCGCGGTGTGGACGGCGCCGCTGAGGCCGTACGGGGTGTCGTTGACGACGCGGACCGCCTCCTCCTCGCCGTCGACCGGGATGAGGAAGGCGACCGGGCCGAAGACCTCCTGGTGGAGGAGCGGGGAGTCGGCCGCGATGTCGGTCAGGACGGACGGGGAGACCAGGTTGTCGTTCGTCTCACCACGCACCAGGGCCGTCGCGCCCTCGCTGACCGCCTGCTCGACGACCGCCGAAAGGGCGTCCGCCTGGGAGGAGTTGATGACCGGGCCGATGACCGTCTGGGGGTCGCGCGGGTCGCCCACCTTGAGGCTCTTGACCTTCGCGACGAACTTCTCGGTGAACTCCTCGGCTATCGAGCTGTCCACCAGCACACGGTTCGCCGCCATGCAGACCTGGCCCTGATGGACGTACCGGCTGAAGACCGCGGCGTCGACGGCGTAGTCGATGTCGGCGTCGTCGAGGACCACGATGGCGCTGTTGCCGCCGAGTTCGAGCACCGAGCGCTTGAAGTGCGAGGCGGTGACGGTGGCGACGTGGCGGCCGACCTTGTCGGAGCCGGTGAAGGAGATGACCTTCGGGATGGGGTGCTCGATGAAGGCGTCGCCTATCTCCGCGATGTCGGTGACGACGACGTTGAGGAGGCCCTTGGGCAGGCCCGCGTCCTCGAAGATCTTCGCGACCAGGGTGCCGCCGGTGATCGGGGTGTTCTGGTGGGGCTTGAGGACCACGCCGTTGCCGAGCGCCAGGGCCGGGGCCACCGACTTCAGCGAGAGGAGGAACGGGAAGTTGAAGGGGCTGATCACGCCCACCACGCCTACCGGCACCCGGTAGACGCGGTTCTCCTTGCCGTCGATCGGCGACGGGATGATCCGGCCCTCGGGGCGCAGCGACAGGTGGATCGCCTCGCGCAGGAACTCCTTGGCGAGGTGCAGTTCGAAGCCGGCCTTGACGAGGGTGCCGCCGAGCTCGGCGATGATCACCTCGGTGATCTCCTGCTGGCGCTCCTCGATGAGCCGCAGCGCCTTCTCGAAGACCGCGCGACGGGCGTACGGGTTGGTGTCGGCCCACTCCTTCTGGGCGCGGGCGGCCGACTGGTACGCCTCGTCGACCTCGTCGACCGTGGCTATGGTGATCGACGCCAGCTTCTCGCCGTCGTACGGGTTGAAGTCGATGATGTCCCAGGAGCCGGTGCCCGGGCGCCACTCACCGTCGATGTACTGCTGGGCCAGATCAGTGAAGTACGACGACATGTGATCCCCAAATCAATCGCTAGCAGACGCACGCGACGCGCGATCGACGTCACGGTCTGATCACGCGTCATCGTACTTGTGTCGTACGCGAGTTGGGGACGCAGAGCGATGTTCTGGGGAAAACCCTAGGAGAGTTGGAGGAGACCTCGTAGAAGGTCCCGGCTCTCGTCCGGTCCTGGGCTGTCCTGTTGGAGTTCCTTGAGCGCCTTCTCGTACTGGGCCACGTCCTCGCGCTTGTCCAGGTACAGGGCGCTGGTGAGCTGTTCCAGGTACACCACGTCGGAGAGGTCGGCGTCCGGGAAGCTGAGGAGGGTGAAGGCGCCGGACTCGCCGGAGTGGCCGCCGAAGCCGAACGGCATGACCTGGAGCCGCACATTGGGGCGCTGGGAGATCTCGATCAGATGCTGGAGCTGGTCGCGCATGACCTCGCGGTCGCCGTACGGCCGGCGCAGGGCCGCCTCGTCGAGGACGATGTGGAGTTCGGGTCCGCCCTCGTCGGTGAGGTGCTTCTGGCGTTCGAGACGCAGGGCCACGCGCCGGTCGATGTCGGCCTCGCTCGCGCCCTTCATGCCGCGTTTGACGACCGCGCGGGCGTACGCCTCGGTCTGGAGCAGGCCGTGCACGAACTGCACCTCGTAGACACGGATGAGGGTGGCCGCGCCCTCCAGGCCCACATAGGTGGGGAACCAGCTCGGCAGGACGTCGGAGTAACTGTGCCACCAGCCCGCCACGTTGGCCTCGCGGGCGAGGGAGAGGAGCGAGGCCCGCTCCTGCTCGTCCGTGATGCCGTACAGCGTCAGGAGGTCCTCGACGTCCCTGGTCTTGAAGCTCACCCGGCCCAACTCCATCCGGCTGATCTTCGACTCGGAGGCGCGGATGGAGTAGCCCGCGGCCTCGCGAGTGATTCCGCGCGCTTCGCGCAGTCGCCTGAGTTGCGAGCCGAGCAGCATCCGCCGCACCACCGATCCGGGCTCTCCCGCGCTCACGTTCGCCAGCCTCCCCAGCCGTCTTCAGGAGCCGAAGTCTGCCACTAAAACACTTCGAGCTGTACTCGTCCGATTACAGAGATGGAAAGAAGCCAAAGATTCCACACAGGACGAGGAGAGGAGAAGGCAAGAGAGGTAAGGAAGTTGGCGGAAAAAATGCCCAACAAGCGGTACGGGAGCGTCCAATTCGGTCACGTGCACGTGCATCTGCACCTTGCATCTGCACTCCTCATCCGAAACCATGGTCCCGCGCAACCGCTGCATCGCAACGACCGCGAACCTCCGGGAGTGCCTCGCATGGGGACGAATGGATCGACCATGCTCGAGCCGTTACGGCAGGGCCTTCCGCCACTGGATCCCTCGGCCGTGTCCAACGCCGCCTCTTGTGCCCTGCCCGCCCGCTACGAAGCGGTGCGCGAGGCACGGCAGTTCACCCGCAGGACACTGGACCAGTGGGACATCGGCGACCGCTTCGACGACGTCTGTCTCGTCGTCTCCGAACTGGTCACCAACGCGCTGCGGCACGGACTGCCCTCGGGCAACGGCCGGACCCCCGAACAGATTCCGCCAGTGCGGCTGCATCTGATGCGCTGGACCGAGCGGCTGGTGTGCGCGGTGCGCGATCCCAGCCACGACAGTCCGGTGGCGCGCGATTCGGACGACTTCTCGGCCGAATCCGGCCGGGGTCTGTTCCTGGTCGACTCGTTCGCCGACAGCTGGGGCTGGCATCCGCTCGCCGGCACGCTCAACGGCAAGGTCGTCTGGGCGTTGTTCCGGCTCCAGTTGCAGCAGTCCGCCGAGTGAGGCACCGCGGCGCTTTTTCGCGCCGCGGTTCTACGCGCGTCACCGGCCGTGACATGCCGATCGCCCTGCGTCCACCCTGGAGTCGGAGGGTCCTCAGCCCATCACGAGGTGGTCGAACTCACCGTCCTTGACGCCGAGGAGCATCGCCTCTATCTCGGCGCGGGTGTAGACGAGCGCCGGGCCGTCGGGGAAGCGCGAGTTGCGCATGGCCACGCCGCCGTCGGGGAGCCGGGCGAACTCGACGCAGGAGCCCTGCGAGTTGCTGTGCCGGCTCTTCTGCCAGGCCACCCCGTTCAGCTCCGTGGCAGCCATGCCGTTGTACACGTCGTGGTCCACAGGTCGCTCCCCGGTGGTGCGGTGGCCTTGGGGGCCATTGATGCAGTGGTCAACTGATCCGGATCATAGCTGTGTTCACGTGCAGATGCATGAGCAGATGCACGTGCACGCGGGGTGTTCCCGTGGTTACAGATGTGACGTACGGGGAGCTACATACGTTCCAGCGCGTGCCCCAGCGCCCGCATCACCTGTGTCCGCCAACCGCCGCCCATGATCGTCCGGGCCATCATCTGCGCGGGGTCGTCGGGGTCGAATCCCTCGTGTACTAGGAAGAGACGCGTTCCACGCCCTTCGTGTTCCAATCGCCAGGTGATCGTCCAGTCCGCCGAGTTGGCGGGATCCGCGTCGGTCCACCGGACGCTCAGCATCCGTTCCGGCTCGAAGGCGAGAACCCGCACGTCGACGGTGCCGGAGAAGTTCGAGTTGGGCCGCGGGACGGAGGTCAGCGTGTACCGGTGACCGACCTCAAGACGGAACGCCTCGGTACCTTGCATCTGCCACTGCACGAGCAGCTCGGGCTCGGTGAGGGCGCGCCAGACCTTGGCGGGCGGGTGCGGGAAGAACTGGTCGACGCGGACGACGGTGAGGTCGTCGTCGGCCGGGAAGTCGGGGTCGCTCATGTCGGCCCATCGTCGGGCATACGGTCCAGCAGCTCCCCCAGCCCCTTCAGCCGGTCGCGCCAGAACCGCTCGTACGGGTGGAGCCAGTCCTGCACCTCGGCGAGCGGCGCCGCCTCCAGTCGGTAGATGCGCTGCCGCCCGGAGCGCTGCTCGGAGACGAGGCCGGCGTCGCGCAGCACCTTGAGGTGCTCGGAGAGGCTCGGGCGGGCCATGTCGAAGTGGGCGGCGAGGGCCTGCACGGGCTGGGGGCCGCCGTCGCGCAGGAGCCGCAGCACCTCGCGGCGGGTGGCGTTGGCCAGCGCGCCGAACACCCGGTCCGCCTCGGCCTCTTCACGGGCTCCGGCCGCGGTCGTCATACCGGCCCTCCTAGTGGTGCGCCTCCGTCAGCAGCATCAGACCGTTGCCGTCGGGGTCCGTGAAGGAGGCCATGCGGCCCCAGGGGAGCTCGTCCGGCCCCTGCACCGAAAGACCGGCCTCGGCGAGGCGCGCGCAGTCGGCGTCGACATCGGTCGTCACCAACATGATCCCCCGAGCCGAACCGGGCTCGAAGCCACCCATCCCCGGGCCGGAGAGAGTGAAGACGGTCTGCGCGCCCTCGGGGGCGACCTGGAGCCAGCGCCCCTGGGGCATGTCCCGGTCGGCGATGACCGTCATGCCGAGGACATCGGCGTAGAAGCGCAGGGCGCGGTCCTGGTCGGCGACGGGGAGGGTGACGAAGGAGGCGTGTGTGAGGGTCATGCGCACCACCATAGGTAGGAGTTTCCCTACGCGTCAAACGTAGGGAAACTCCTACCTATAGCCACTCACCTGGCGCTGGAGTACGGCAGCAGCGCCATCTCCCGCGCGTTCTTGATGGCCCGCGCCAGCTGCCGCTGCTGCTGGGCCGTGACCCGGGTGACCCGGCGGCTGCGGATCTTCCCGCGGTCGGAGATGAACTTCCGCAGCAGGTCGGTGTCCTTGTAGTCGACGTAGGTGATCCCGGCCTGGTCCAGCGGGTTGGGACGGTTCTTGGCGGGCTTGCGCTCGGGCTTGCGGGGCATGCGGGTCAGACCTCCAGGAGGGTGTCGAAGGCGGGCGGCAGCCGCTTCCAGGCGTCGCGGCCCGCGGCGTACTCGGTGTCGGTGAGCAGACAGGACTCCAGCAGGCGTGCCAGGCCGTCGCGGTCGAGCGCGGGGGACGTGAACACCAGGTGCTGGCAGCAGTCGCCGTGCTCGGGGTGCCAGTCCATGGCCGCGGCGGCCCGGCGCACCGGCGGGACCATCTCCCAGGCCGCGTCCGGGAGCGAGGCGAGCCACGGGCCCGCGCTCTCCACGCACAGCGCGCCGCCGGCCGCGTCCCAGTGCAGCAGCACGTCCGGCTTGTCGGCCAGCCAGAACCGGCCCCGACTGCGGGCCGCCGCACAGGTGATGTCCTCCAGCGCCTCGTACAGCCGCTCCGGATGGAAGGGGCGGCGACGGTGCCATACGAGGGTGGAGACGCCGTGGGCATCGGCCTCGGCGGGGAGGAGCGCGCAGGCGGGGTGCTGGGCGGCGGCCGCGGCTTCCACGTCGAAGCCGGCGAGGGCGGCCTGGGCGAGGGGGGAGAGAGGCGGGAGGGATGAGTCCGAGACTGGCGATCGGGGCGAGCCCAGGGGATTCGAGTGCGCCGATGCACCGGAACCCGAACCACCACCGCCCACCAGGTCACCGATGGGCACCTGCCGGGCCGTCGGATGCAGTTGCGCCAGCAGCTCCCGGTCCTCCTCGTCGGCCGCCTCCGAGTCGGCGACGGCGAGGACGGGGGCGTACTCCAGCTGGCGGGCGAAGGTGTCGGCGACCGTGCGCTGGTCGGTGGCGGCCGCGGCGAGGCCGCGTTCGGCGAGGTCGTCGCCGTTGCCGAGGTAGGGCAGGACCAGGACCGGGTCGACGGCGGTGATGACGCCGGTGACGGTGAGGCCGCCGGCGGTCACCACCTCGGCCATGGCCTTGGGTTCGACGGAGTCCCAGAGCTCGACGACCGCGAGGCGGGTGAGGCCGTCGTCGGCCAGGCGGCGCAGCTCCGGCACCAGGTCCTCGCGCAGCGCGCAGCACGCGCAGTCGTTGACCAGGGGCGCCTCCCCCGCCGTAAGGATTCCGGAGGCGTCGCGCACGGTCCGTACGACCGTGCCCGCCGCGGCCGTCGCCAGGTCGTGGTGGAGGACGACGCTGCCGGGGACGTCGGCGAGCAGCCGCGTGACGGCCGCCTTGCGGGCGTCGGCGTGCAGCCCGCCGACGATCACGACGGAGAGGCCCGGGGGCGGTGTCACAGGACCCGGGGGCGGTGTCACGGGGTCAGCCCTGCTTTCCGTACCGGCGCTCGAAGCGCTCCACGCGGCCGGCGGTGTCCAGCACGCGCGCGGTGCCGGTGTAGAAGGGGTGGCTGACGTTCGAGATCTCGACGTCGACGACCGGGTAGGTGTGGCCGTCCTCCCACTCGATCGTCTTCTCGCTCGTCATGGTCGAGCGGGTCAGGAAGGCGTAGTCGGCCGCGCGGTCCCGGAAGACGACCGGGCCGTAGGACGGGTGGATTCCGTTGCGCATGGCGGGGGTCAGCGCTCCTCTCGGAAGTCGACGTGACGGCCGGCGACCGGGTCGTACTTGCGGAGCGTCATACGGTCCGGGTCGTTGCGGCGGTTCTTGCGGGTGACGTAGGTGAAGCCGGTCCCGGCGGTGGACCGGAGTTTGATGACCGGGCGGAGTTCGTTGCGAGCCATGGCGTGTATCTTACTGAAAATGAATTCCATTTACACAACTGCTTCGAGAGAGGTGCGTCACCCATGTCCGCCCACTGCATGCTGACCGGCGCCCGGCCCGGTTTCGGCAACCGCATCTCGCACTCCCACCGGCGCACGTCACGCCGCTTCGACCCGAACATCCAGAGCAAGCGGTACTGGCTCCCGAGCGAGGGCCGGTACGTGCGGCTGCGGCTGAGCACGAAGGGGATCAAGACCGTCGACTCGATCGGCGTCGAGGCGGCCGTGGCGCGGATCCGCGCGCGGGGAGGGAAGGTCTGATGGCGAAGAAGAGCAAGATCGCCAAGAACGAGAAGCGGCAGGAGGTCGTCGCCCGGTACGCCGAGCGGCGGGCCGAGCTGAAGGAGATCATCCGGCGGCCGTCGTCGACGGACGCGGAACGCCGGGAGGCCCAGCGGGAGTTGGGCAGGCAGCCGCGCGACGCGAGCGCCACGCGCGTGCGCAACCGCGACCAGGTCGACGGGCGGCCGCGCGGGTACTTCCGTGCCTTCGGCCTGTCGCGGGTGAGTCTGCGTGAGCAGGCGCACGCCGGGTACCTGCCGGGGGTCCGTAAGTCGTCCTGGTAGCTTGCGGTCGTTCCGTCGACCGCGACAGCTAGGGAGCCTCCAGTGACCACGGCGATCTTCTCGCGCACCACGTCCCGCCGGCGGATGCGGATCGCCGCGGCGGCCGTGTCCCTGGCGGGCGTGCTAGCGCTGACCGCGTGCAGTGGGGACGGCGGCTCCGACTCCGACGGCACCCCGTCGCCGAGTGGCGGTACGTCGTCGAGCGGCGGTACGTCGTCGACGGCGACCGCGGACACGGGTGGCGGGACCGGCGGCTCGGCCTCCTCGCCGGCCGCCGCCGGCGAACTGGAGGGCAGCTGGCTGGCCACGACCGACGGCAAGGCCGTGGTGCTGATGGTCAACGGCACGGAGGCCGGGCTGTTCACCACCGGCGGCACCGTGTGCAGCGGGACCGCGGGCGAGGAGGCCGGCATGGAGATGATCCGCTTCACCTGCCCGGACGGCAGCAAGGACCGCAAGACCGGGATGGTCGACTCCGTCGACAAGAAGACCCTCAAGGTGACCTGGGAGGGCGGTCTCGGCCAGGAGACCTACCAGAAGGCGGAGGGCGGCGAACTGCCTTCGGGACTGCCGACGGCGAGCGCGGGCTGATCCTCGTACCTTTCGCAGCAGGTCTCAACGGGCCGCGGAGTCCTCGGACTTCCGCGGCCCGTCCGGCTTTTCCCGGCCCCGGCCCCGGCCGCTTCCGTCCAGCGCCATCGGGGATACGGCGGTGTCGAGGGCGTCGGTCAGTTCGACGAGGGCGTCCAGGAGAAGCCGGGTGCCGTTGTGTACGACGGTGTCCTCGGCGTCGGTCCACGCGTCGAGGGCGGCGCGTACGGGGGCCGGGTCCGGGAGCCGGCGTTCCCTGACCGCCCTCGCGCCCTGTTCCGTGGCGGTGCGCAGGGCGGCGGCGACCCGGGCGGCGGACGGGACGGGGGGCGCGTCGCGGTTCGGTAGGTGGGCCTCCATGAGCATCGCCACGCGGCCCATCTGGGCGAGGGCCTCCTCGGCGTCATCGGCGGCGGCCCGGGAGAGGCCGCGGTGGCGTACGGGTTCGTCCTGGGCGCGGGCGACGGCCGTGTGCCAGACGGCTCTCGCGGCGCGGGCGGCGAGGAGGGCGTCGCGGACGTCGGCGGTTTTGGTGGGGGTGGGGGCGGGGTCGGCGGGTGCGGCGCCGGTGGTTCCGGTGTCGGCGGCTGCGTTTCCGGCGGGCTCGGGGCTGGCAGGTTCGGCATCGACGGGGCCGGCACCCACAGGTCCGGCACCGACAGGTCCAGCTCCGGCGGGTCCGGCGCCAGCGGGTCCAGCACCGGCGAGTCCGGCACCAGCGGGCCCAGCACCGGCGGGTCCGGCACCGACAGACCCGGCACCGGCTGGTTCCGCGTAGTGCTGGACGACCGCGGCGGCGTAACTCCCCTGTGCGGCCAGCCAGTCGGCGAGGCGGGTGCGTAGGCGCGGGGTCTCCCAGGCGGGGTAGACGGCGTACGCGAGCATCGCCAGGAGGCCGCCGAGGAGGGTGAGCAGGACGCGTTCGGGGACGGTCTGGGTCCACTGCTCGCCGCCCATGCCCAGCAGGAACACGACGTACGCGGCGACGCAGGCCTGGGCGGCGAACTGGCCGGTACGCATGAGGAGGTACATCAGGCCGGCGCTGGTGACGGCGAGCGTCGCGGAGAGGCGGGTGCCGGGGTCGGCGGCCTGCACGACCGCCGTCGCGACGGCGACGCCGAGCAGAGTGCCTCCGAAACGGGCCACCGCGCGCGTGTACGTCTGGGAGAAGTCGGGGCGCATCACCATGACCGAGGTGAGCGGGGCCCAGTAGCCGTGACCGAGGGGGAGGGCGGTACCGAGGAGGTAGCCGGTTGCGGCGACGGCGGTGACTCGGGTGGCGTGGCGGGTGATCGGGGAGTTCTTGCGGCGGAGTTCCTGGCGGATGGCTTCGAGGGCTACGGGGATGAGGCCGAGGAGGGTGGGGCGGTGGAGGTGGGCGGGGGTGCGGGGGTGAGTGGAGGGGCGGGGGGCGGTGGGAGTGCGAGGGTCGGTAGGAGTGCCCGGGTCGGTTGGAGTGCTGGGGCCGGTAGGAGTGCCGGAACCGGTGGAAGTCCCAGGGCCAGTGGGAGTCCCAGGGCCAGTGGGAGTCCCAGGGCCAGTAGGAGTGCCGGGGTCCGTAGGGAGCCTCTTCCTCGAATGCCGGGCGGGGTGGGAGTCCGTGCCGCCGGCCGTTTCCACCACGTCCTGAAGCAGCCTCCCCAGCCTCGTCGCCGCCCGGTACCCCGCCCCCGTCAGGATCGCCCCCGTGTCCGGCGTCCGGAACGCGGCGACCGCGCCCGCCGGGAGGTCCACCGGCTCGCCCCTCCGTACCGCTCGGGCCGTCGCGTCGAGGATGGTCGCGGTGGCCGACAGGAGTTCGCGGACGCGGTCCCGTGCGCGGCCCTCCTCCGGGACGCCCATCGCCGGGTCGGCCAGGGACGCGAGTACGGGGCGGATGCGTTCCGCGAGGCCCCGGGTGCCGTGGAGTTCGGAGGGGCGGGTGCGGGCCTGACGTGGGGTGACGGCCGCCGCGTTGCGGGCCTCCATCAGCGGGAGGGGGTCGAAGGGGGCCACCGGGTCGTGGCGGAGGCGGCGGGCGTAGTCGGCCTCGGCCGCGAGGGCGTCGGCGAGCGCGTCACGGTGGGGACCCCAACGCCGTACCGGAAACACCACGATCAGCGCCGCCTGGACGACACCGCCCGCCACCATCATCGCCGCGTGGCCCGCGGCCTCCGCGACGGAGGTCGGCAGGGTCACCGTCACCAGCATCATCGCCACGTTCGAGGAGGCGATCAGGCCGGTGGTCGGGCCCGCCGCCCAGCTCATGCCCGCCGCGAACGTCCACAGGACCAGCAGGAGCAGGAAGAGGGGCAGGTGGCCGATGGTGAGGTAGCCGACGAAGGTCGAGACCGCGAGGCTCGTGCCGGAGGCCAGCGCCAGTTCCGGGCGGGGGCGCCAGCTGCGCTGGAACGTGGCGATCGCGGCCTGGAGGGCGCCGAAGGCCGCGCCCGCCGCCGCGCCGGGGCCGAAGGCCCAGAGGCTCACGCCGACGATGATCGCCAGGCCTGCGGCGCCCCGCACCGCGATGAGCGGTTCGAGGCGCTTGCGCTCGACGGCGAGTCCCGCGCGCCCGGTCTCCTTCAGCGCGCGGAACCAACTCATTCCGCCAGGGTAGGGGATAAAGCGGACATCAAGCCGACCAGGGGTCCGGTGGGGGTGGGCAACCGATCGCCAGGTTCGTGCGTGATGATCCATGCACGCGATCTCGCAGCACCTGAAGCACCTCGGCACCTGAGCATTCAAGGACCCCATATGCGCGCCCTCCCCCTCGCCGCCACCGCCCTCGTCGCGGCCCTGACGCTGACCGCCTGCTCCGACTCCGACGGCGGGGACGGCGGCGGGAACGGCGATGGCGACACCGGCGCCAAGAAGGCCGGCTCCGCCTGTGTGCTCGACGAGATGGGCGTGCAGGTCGGACCCGCCAACGCCGCTCCGGCCGCCGGAGACACCGGCAACGTGCCGATCACGATCACCAACAAGAGCGGCGCGAAGTGCACGCTGGACGGCCTGCCGGCCGTAGACCTCTCCACGGGGCCCGACTCGGCCACCGTCGAGCCCGACGAGGCGGTCGTGAAGACGAAGACGACCCTCGCGAAGGGCGGCGTCACGTCCTTCACCCTCACCTACGTCCGCGCCGAGGCGGGTGACGGTCTCGCCGTGAAGACCGCGCGGTTCTTCCTGCCGGGTTCCACCAAGGCGTACGACTTCAAGTGGTCGTACGGCGAGGTCGCGCTGAAGAAGGACGGGCAGACGCCGGACGCCTCGGTCAGCGGCTTCCAGCAGTCCTTCGACTGACCGAGAACCAACCGACAACTGTCCGACGGCTGTCCGACGGCTGTCCGACGCGCTACCCGACTGCTATCCGAGCCGCCGACGGGACTTGACCTGCGCCTGGTCCGCCGCCTCCGCGCCCTCGATCCAGCCCGCCTCGTCGCTGACGCCGCGCAGCCGGGTCGTGGTGGTCTGCGGGAACATGCGGTCGAGGTGGTCGGTGACCGCGACCTCCCTGGTGGCGAGGACGGGCAGCAGTTCGTCGCCGACCTGGGTCTCGGCCGCGGCGCGCAGCCGGACTCCGACGCGGTGGGCGTAGGCGGCGAGGAAGGATTGCCGGAAGGTCTTGGTCCGCTTACGGCCGCCCGCGCGCTGGGCGGCCTCCGCCTTGGTCATCGCGGTCGTGGCCTGGACGAGGAGTGAGGTGTAGAGGAGTTCGACGGCCACGAGGTCGGGCTCGAAGCCGACCACCGTGGAGAAGGCGAACGGCTCGTTCCACACCGCCCGGCAGTGGTTCGCCGTCGCGACCGCGTCCAGAAGCACCGCCTTGGCCTGCTCGTACGGTGGCTCGACCCCGATCCGGCAGGCACCGGGGCTGTCGTGCGTGGGCGCCTGCGCGTCGAGCAGCGCCTCGTCGACACTGTGCCGCGCCATCAGCTCCTGCGCCTTGGCACTGAGCGCCTCCGCCTCCTCCGGATAGCCGGTCGCCTCCGCCTTGGCGAGCAGCGCGCGGATCCGGGTGAGCATGCGGGACTCGGGGTGCGAGGTACGCGCGGCCGGCTCATCAAGGGGCTCCAGCGCCGGAAGCCGAAGAAGCAGCCGATACAGCTCCAGCACCGCGGTGGCACGGGAGAACCGGTCCTGCGACGGGACATCACCCGGCAGCTCTTCGACCTGCGCCCGCCAACGGGGCCCACGCGCCCGGTCATCAGACACCTGCGCCCGGATCAACTCCGCCACAAGCCGCACATGTACGTCGTCCAGCTCCCGCCGCACCATCCGTACGACATCGGCGGGCTGCCACCCACGCCGCCAGACCGCCGCCACGAACTCCCGCCCCCGACGAGCGAGTTCGACATCGGCCCCCTTGTCGGCGGCGAGGAGGGAGGCCGCGGTGTCGAGGGCGGAGTCGGCGTCGGCGTAGAGGGCGGCTTCGAAGGCACGATCGACGGTGTCGCTGGTCACGGGGCGATCGTCTCATTCCCGGCCACGGCGACGCCTCGCGAGCAATCTCCCCCGGCCGCGACCGGCCCCGCCCCACTTCACTCCCGACTCACGCGCGACCTCAATCCGGCCTCGCCCCGCCTCACTCCTGGCCCCAGTCGTCTCGCCGTGCCTCCTCGCCCCGCCTCACCGCAAACCTCAGCCCGCGCCGCCCCACTTCACCTCCGACCTCAGCCCGCGCCGCCCCACCTCACCTCCGACCCCCGCCCGCCCCACCCCCGCCCCGTCTCACTCCCCGAAAATCGGTCGCCACCCCGGAGGCCGGCTTCGAGCATGGCGCGCATGGTGGACTTGTCTCTCTACGCGGCCTTCCTCGTGGCCGCTTTCGCGCTCTGTGTGACTCCCGGTCCCGACATGATGTTCATCGTGGCGATGGGCGGCCGGGGCGGGCCCACGGCCGGGGTGATGGCGGCGTTCGGGGTGGCCTGCGCGATGTTCGTGCACACCGTGGCCGCGGCGCTCGGGCTGTCGGCGTTGTTTCTGGCGCTGCCGACGCTGTATCACGTGCTGCGCTGGGCGGGGGCGGCCTATCTGCTGTATCTCGCGGTGAAGGCGTTCCGGGACCGTTCGGTGCCGGGTGAGGGGGCCGGGGCGGGGGCGGGGATGCGGCGGGCCTTCTGGCAGGGCGCCGTGACCAATCTGCTCAACCCCAAGGTGATCCTCTTCAACGTCGCCTTCCTGCCCCAGTTCGTGGCACCCGAACGCGGCCATGTGTGGGAGCAGTTCATGGTCCTCGGACTCACGATCACGGTCATGGGCTTCGCGGTGGACGGGTCGATCGGGCTGCTCTCCGGGAAGCTGTCGGCACTGCTGAGGCGCAGTGCGCGGGTGGCGCGGGGGCTGAACATCTTCAGTGGGACGGTGTTCACGGGGTTGGCGGTGCGATTGGTGGCGTCCGCGCCGAAGTAGGTTGACTGTCAACCCGGGGTTGACGCCACCCTCGCGTCAACCTACGGTTGACACATGACGACGAACCCCAACATCACGTCATCCGTACGCCTCGACGACCTCATCGCCGCCATCAAGAAGGTCCACGACCAGCCCCTCGACCAGCTGGAGGACGCGGTCATCGCCGCCGACCACCTCGGTGAAGTGGCCGACCATCTGATCGGCCACTTCGTGGACCAGGCCCGGCGCTCGGGTGCCTCCTGGACCGACATCGGCAAGAGCATGGGGGTCACCCGGCAGGCCGCGCAGAAGAGGTTCGTCCCGAAGGAGGGCACGGACCTCGGCGCGAGCCAGGACTTCAGCCGCTACACGCCGCGTGCCCGCAACGTGGTGATGGCCTCCCACAACGAGGCCGTCGCGGCCCGCAACGCCGAGGGCCGCCCCGAACACCTGGTCCTCGGCCTGCTCGCCGAACCGGAGGGACTGGCCGCGAAGGCGATCGTGGCGCAGGGCGTCCTCCTGGACGCCGTACGCCAGGCCGCGACCGACACGCTGCCGCCGGCCGCCGAGGACGCCCCCGAACTCGTCCCCTACGGCTCCGACGCCAAGAAGGTCCTGGAACTCACCTTCCGCGAGGCCCTCCGCCTCGGCCACAACTACGTCGGCACCGAACACATCCTGCTGGCCCTGCTGGAGTTCGAGAACGGGGGCGGGGTGCTGTCCGGCCTCGGTATCTCCAAGCCGCTCGCGGAGGAGTACCTCACCGAGGTGCTCGCCAAGATCCAGGTGAAGCCCGCCGACCAGGACTGACGCGGCCGGGTTCAGCGGTCGCCGCCGGAGGCCATTGTCAGACCCTCCTGCGACACTCGCCATCATGACCGACCGCTGGGCTCTCGCTCCGGCCGAGGACGGTGGCGTGGAGCTCGCCCCCCTCGGTCCGGACGGGCTGCCCGCGGGCCCGGTGCGGCGGGAGGCGGACCTCGCGGCGGCCGTGCGGGGGCGGCCCGAGGTCGCGCGGTGGGTGTGGCGGTCCACGGCCGACGTGTATCCGCGACTGCTCGCCGCGGGGGTGCGGGTCGAGCGGTGCTACGACGTCGAGGACGCCGAGACACTGCTGCTGGGCCATGCCGGGAGATACGGCGAGCCCCGTTCGGCCGCCGCCGCCCTGGCCCGGCTGCGCGGCGGCCCCGTACCGCCCGATCCGCCGCTGCGGTCGGCCGAACCCGGCCTCCAGTCCTCCCTGTTCGAGCCGCAGGCCGCCCAGCTGCCGCTCGCCGACCTGGTCGAGGTGTACGCCGACCAGCAGCGCCGCCAGGACGCCACCGCGCACCCCGACCGGATGCGGCTGCTGATCACGGCCGAGTCGGCCGGGATGCTGGTGGCCGCCGAGATGAACCGCGCGGGGCTGCCGTGGAGCGCCGACGTCCACCGCCGGATACTGCACGAGATGCTCGGCGAGAGGTACGCCGGCGGCGGTGAGCCGCGGCGCCTCGCCGAACTCGCGGACGAGGTGTCCGCCGCCTTCGGGCGCCGGGTCCGGCCCGATCTGCCGGCCGATGTCATCAAGGCGTTCGCGCAGGCCGGCATCAAGGTGAGCTCCACCCGCCGCTGGGAGATCGAGTCCGTCGACCACCCGGCGGTGAAACCGCTGATCGAGTACAAGAAGCTGTACCGGATCTGGGTCGCCCACGGCTGGTCCTGGCTCCAGGACTGGGTGCGGGAAGGGCGGTTCCGCCCGGAGTTCCTCTGCCACGGCACCGTCACCGGCCGCTGGGTCACCAACGGCGGGGGCGCGCTCCAGATCCCCAAGGTCATCCGCCGTGCCGTCGTCGCCGACCCCGGCTGGCGGCTCGTCGTGGCCGACGCCGACCAGATGGAACCACGGGTGCTCGCGGCCATCTCCCGCGACCCAGGCCTGATGGAGGTCGCCGGACGGGAGACCGACCTCTACCAGTCCGTCTCCGACCGCGCCTTCTCCGGCGACCGCGACCAGGCCAAGATCGCCGTACTCGGCGCGGTCTACGGCCAGACCTCCGGCGACGGCCTCAAGAACCTCGCCGCGCTCAGACGCCGCTTCCCCAAGGCGGTGGCGTACGTCGACGAGGCGGCCCGCGCGGGCGAGGAGGGGCGGCTCGTACGGACCTGGCTGGGGCGGACCTGTCCCCCGGCGGCGGGTTCGGGCGACGCCGCCGAGGAGGCCGGCATCCCGCAGGAGGAGACCGCCGAGTCCCGCACCAATTCCCGTACCGAGGACGGCTGGGTGCCGGGCTACGCCTCCCGCGACGCCCGCGCCCGCGGCCGTTTCGCCCGCAACTTCGTCGTCCAGGGCAGCGCCGCCGACTGGACCCTGCTGCTGCTCGCCGCGCTGCGGCAGACCTGCGCGGACATGGCCGCCGAGCTGGTCTTCTTCCAGCACGACGAGGTGATCGTGCACTGTCCCGAGGAGGAGGCGGAGCGGGTCGTGGCGGCGATCCGGGCCGCGTCGGAGCTGGCTGGACGGCTGACGTTCGGGGAGACGCCAGTCCGGTTCCCGTTCACCACGGCGGTGGTGGAGTGCTATGCCGACGCGAAGTGAGAGAAGTGCCGGGGCTAGGCGGAGCGGGCGAAGTGCCGGGGCGACGCGGGATGGAGGAGGTGCCGGGGTGACACGAGGCCGGGCATGCGCTGGGGCGAGGCCATGCGATCAGTCGGCCAGCAGCTCGCGCAGCTCCGCCAGGACCTCCTTCTCCACCGTGCCGTCCGTGCCGTCCAGCGCGGCGAGAGCCCTGCGCCACTCCTCCCGCGCCTCCTCCGTCCGCCCCCGTTCGCTCAGCAGCAGGCCGTACTGGTGGCGGGCGAGACCGCCCGCGTAACGGTCGGCGCGGGCGTCGGCGCGGCGCAGCAGTTCGGCGCACTCCCGGTCGGCGTCGTCGATACGGCCGAGCAGACGCAGGGCGCGTACCAGACCGATCCGGGTCTGGGACTCGCCGTGCCAGTCCTCGTGGCCGCCGAGGATGCGCAGACTCTCCTCGAAGTGCGGTACGGCGGCGGCCGGTTCGCCGAGGGTGAGGTGGGCGTATCCGATGTTGCAGTGCGCGGAGTGCTGCACGATGACGCTGCCGATCTCCTCGCCGAGGGCGAGCGAGCGACGGTGCTGCTCGATGGCGGCGCGCGGGTCGGAGTGCTCGTACAGGTTGCCGAGGTGGCTGTAGGTGACGGCCTCGTTGAGCCGGTCGCCCAACTGCTGTGCGAGCGGCAGGCTCTGCCGCAGCGCCTCCCCGCTCTCCTCCAGGCGGCCGAGACTCCGGAGCAGCAGTCCCCGGCGGTTGAGACAGCGGTGGATCCAGGACAGCACATCGAGCCGCCGCCAGATCGTCAGGGACTGGTCGGTGAGCGCGAGGGCCTCGTTCGGCCGGCCGGTGAGGAAGTGCAGTCCGGCCAGATCACCCAGCGCGTACGCCTCCGCCCTGTCGTCCTTCAGCCGCAGCGCCGCGTCGAGCGCGGCCCGCACCAGCATGTCCATCTCGGAGACACGCCCCCGACGTTGGAGGTAGGGGACGAGGAACCGGACGAGCGTCGAGGCATGCGCGGGCCGGTCGTCGGCATACCGCTCGACCAGCGCCACGACATTCTCCAACTCCAGGTCGCACCAGGCGTAGGCCGCTTCGGCGCTCGCGAACGGAGTCGTCGCCTCGACATGCGCCGCGTGGGCGGGCAGTTGGGCGTCGGTCGGACGACGGCGGTCGTCCTGGTCCAGGCCGGGCTCGACGATGGCGATGAAGGCGCGTTCGGCGACGGCGGCGTACCAGTGGAGGGCGGTTCCGACGGGGTCGAGGGGCCGGTCGGACTCGTCCCCCACTTCCCGCACTTCCCGCACTTCCCGCGCAGCCTCATCGCGTAGCTTCCCCGCCAGTTCCCGGGCGAAGTCACGGACCAGGTCGTGCGGGGCGTAACGGCCGTACGCCGTCTCCTCCAGGAGAGCCACGTCGACGAGACGGTCGAGCGCGGCCTCGGCCCGGTGTTCCTCGGTGCCGGTCAGCCGGGCCAGGAGGGGCGCGCCGTAGGCGGGAAGGTCGACGGCGCCGATGTGATGCAGGGCTCGGGCGGCATCCCGGTCGGCCGCACGGTCGGAGGCGGCGAGGGCGTCATGGGCGACGGCCAGGGAGCGGCGGACACTGAGGTCGTCGTACTCCAGGTGCCGCAACCTCCCCTCGGTAGCGGCCAGTTGGCTTGCCAGCACGTCGGGCGTGAGCGCACTGCGCGCGGCGAGCCGAGCGGCGACGACCCGGAGGGCGAGGGGAAGGCCGCCGGTGAGGGCGATGAGGGGGTGGTCGGCGTCGAGGCCTGCGGGGGTGCCGTGCGGGATGGGGGCCTGCTGAGGCACGGGGGTGTCATGCCGTACGGGGTCGTCGGGGCGCTCAGAGTTGCCGCGCCCCGTTCGCCCGGAAGCCGCCCGCAGCAGCGCCGCGCTCTCCTCGGCCGACAGCGGGGCGAGCGGGAAGCGGCCGGCGCCGTCGAGGGCGGTCAGCGGGGAGCGGCTGGTGACGATGACCGCGCAGCCGGTGCCGCCGGGCAGCAGCTGCCGTATCTGCGCGGCGTTCGCGGCGTCGTCCAGGACCATGAGCGTGCGGGTCGGGGCGAGCATCGAGCGCAGCAACGCGGCCGCCGCGTCCGGGTGTTCGGGAACGGAACGGGGATCGGCGCCCAGATCGCGGAGGAGCGCGGTGAGCGCCTGGGACGAGGTGAGGGGGGTCATGCCAGGAGTGGCCCCGTGCAAATTGACGTACAACTGGCCGTCGGGGAAGCGTTCCCGCAGACCGTGCGCCACGTGCAGGGCGAGGGCACTCTTCCCGACACCGGCCATGCCGCTGACGACGGCGACCGGGGTGGGGGTGCTGGTCAGGGCGTGACGGATGTCGTCGAGGACGGCGGCACGGCCGGTGAAGTGGGCGGGTGGAGGGGGGAGTTGGGCGGGCCGGGGAAACTGCGCACCGGGCTCGGCGGCCTCGGTCGGTACGGGTACGCCCGACGCGGGCGCGGCCGGTACAGGTACCTCCCCCACCGAGGGAACTCCACCGGCGTCCCCGCCGGTCCCACCAGCTCCCCTGGCGGCCGACCCCCCAGCTCCCCCGGCCGATCCTCCAGCTGGTCCCCCGCCCTCCCCCCGCAACACCTCGACATGCGCCTCCCGCACCCCCGCCCCCGGCTCCACACCCAGCTCCTCCACGAGCCGGGCCCGGAGATCCCGATGGACGGCCAGGGCCTCCGCCCGCCGCCCCGTCCGATGGAGGGCGAGCATCAGCTGGCGGTGGAAGGCCTCCCGCAGCGGATGTTCGGCGGCGAGGGCGGTCAACTCCGGTACGAGGGCGTCCAGTCGGCGTCCACCGACGGCGAGCTCGGCGTCGTACCGCCATTCCAGGAGCTGTAGCCGGGCCTCCCGCAGCCGCTGTGCGAAGGCGTATCCGCCCAGTTCGGCCGGGAGTCCGCTGAGCGGCGAGCCGCGCCACAGCGTGAGCGCGGCGGTGCACGCGCGTACCGTCCGCTCCCAGTCGCGCCCGGCGTACGCGGCGCGCGCCTCGGCGGCATGGGCGTCGAAGACATGGACGTCGAGTTCGCCCGGCTCGACGCGGAGCAGATAGCCGGGCGGTACGGCCCGCAGCCGCTCGGGGTCGTCGAGGAGCCGTCGCAGCCGGGTGACGTGGTTGTGCAGCGAGGCCTGTGCGGAGACGGGCGGCGCCCCGGCCCAGAGGGCGTCCTTCAGCGACTCGACCGAGACGGTACGGCCCGCTTCGAGGAGCAGTGCGGCCAGCAGCGCCCGCACCTTGGGGCTGCCGATGACGGAGGGGACGCCGGCGTCGTACAGGACGGGCGGTCCGAGCAGTCCGAACCGCAGCTCGTACCGCTTCACTCCGCCCCACTGCCTTCCCACGTGCCACGACTCTCGGATCACGGCGCGGCCGTCACCCGAAGAACCATCGGCCCCATGTTAGCGATCTGTTGGTGACGCCTGTTGTGATCAATCCATCGGATCCGGCCGGACGGCGCGCGCGTACGACGCGTCGCTCGGGGGAGTGTCGCCGTCGAGCCGGATCCGGGGACGCGAGAAGGCCCTGGTCGCGGAGGTGAACGACCGGGGCCCTCCGCCCATGCCCGGCCCTCCGTCCCCGCCCTCGCCCTCGCCCTCGCCGCAGCCAGCCCTCCTCAGATGACCGGCGGCCGCCCCAGCCGAGTGAGCCGCCACACCGTACGCCAGCGCATGGGCCGCCGTTCCCCGGCAGGCTCCCGCACCCCTTCCGCGAACCCGGCGAACCAGGCACGCAGCCCCGCCCCCGACCGATTGCGTACGAGGGTGAGCAGCACCCACACCCCGAGATGGACCGGGATGAGCGGCAGCGGCAGCCGGCGGCGGGTCAGCCAGACGCGGTTGCGGGCGTTCACGCGGTAGTAGACGGCGTGCCGGGCGGGCGAGGTCTTCGGGTGCTGGAGCAGCAGTTCGGGCGCGTAGCGGATCCGCCAGCCCGCGTCGGCGGCCCGCCACGCGAGGTCGGTCTCCTCGTGCGCGAAGAAGAACCGGGCCGGCCAGTCGCCGATCTCGTCGAGCATCGCCATCCGGAAGCCGTGCGCGCCGCCGAGGAACCCGGTGACATACCCGCCCCGCAGCGGATCGGAGGCGCCGACCCGGGGAACGTGCCGCCGCTGGGTCTCGCCGTTCTCGTCCGCGATCCGGAACCCGACGATCCCGAGCCGGTCCTCGGCGGCGAACAACTCCCCCACCCGCCGCAGCACATCGGCGTCCACCAGCAGCCCGTCGTCGTCGAGCTCGACGACGACATCGACGTCCCCGAACTCCCGCAGCCGCGCGAGCCCGGCGTTGCGCCCACCGGGACACCCGAGGTTCTCGTCCAGTTCCACGACGGTGACCTCACCGGGCAGCGACAGCCGCTCGGTGAACTCCGGCAGCCGGCAGCCGTTCCCGACGATCACGATCCGCGTGGGCGGCACGTCCTGCTTGGCCACGGACCGGAGCAGCGCGTCGACTTCGTCGGGCCGGTTCCCCATGGTCACGACGGCCACGGCGACGCGCGGCGCGCCCTCCCCCATGCCCTCACCTCATCCCTGCTGGCAAGTACCGCCGCGATGCTAGTCGTTCACGGTAAGGACTTCTCAAGTACGCCCGACACTCACGCGGTTCGCCGACTCCCCTCCCCGTCCCTCGCCGTGTTCTCCCTCCGGCGCACGAACTTCAGCCCCGACCAGTCCTCCCCCAGCGCCGCCACCTTCACATCGACGACACCGAGGGGAAGAAAGGTGTCCCGCAGATCGCCCTCCGCGATGTCACTGACCTGCCCGGCGTCCTTCCGCGGCCAGGCGATCCACAGCATGGCGTCATCGGCGAGATGATCCACGAGCGCGACCGCCTCAGCCACCAGCAGGCGCCACTCCCGTCCCCCACCGCGACGGAACCACGTATCGCACTGCCGACAGAGCACTCAGGCCGCTGACGACACGTTCAGCACCTCCTGGACCACCGACACGAAGGTCGACTTCGCCCGCTCGATGTCGTCCGGCGCCTCATGGCGACGCAAGCAGTCGACGAGACGCCGAGCCGCAGTGGCGGCCTCGGGCGGGCCTTCCAGGACCACGGCGGCCAGCGCCCGCTGCAGAAGCGCCTCGTCGTCGGGGCTGCCCCTTCCCGTGCGCTCGGTCAGGACTCTCACTTCCGCCACGCCGAGGAACTCCACGTAGATCTGCCGCCGTTGGGCGAGCGCGCGCTGCACCGCCTCGGACTGGATCGTGAGCCGGACGGACTCAAGCAGCGCGTCAGCCTGCCGGTCACCCGCGTGACGCGCCGCGTCGGCCTGCCTGAGCCCGGAACTACGCCCGTACCAACCCGTGACGATGCTGCCTGCGATCGCCGATCCCGCCGCGATCAGCGCGACTCCCCATTCGCTCATACCGCTATCCTCCCGATCCTCAGGGGCAGCAATCAACGAGCGGTACGATCAGATCATGTCGCCGGATGACCCTCAGGAAACCCCATCTACCTGCGGAAACAGCGCATCTCACCCGCTGCCCAACGCTAGAATGGACCATTACGGGCGACGGGCGACGGGCGACGGGCGACGGGCGACGGGCGACGGGCGACGGGCGACGGGCGACGGGCGACGGGCGACGGGCGACGGGCGACGGGCGACGGGCTGTGCTGCTGGCCGCTCGGTCCGCGGTGGCCCTGTATCGCCTGCTCGATGTGGCCCCGGTCTTCTCCGGTGATGACCGGATCACTCGCCTTTTCACGCTGATCCCAGGCTCCGACTTCGGGGTCGACGTCCTGGCCGCCATCGACGCGATCGGCGGTCGCACGCTGCCGTGGCGGGAAGCCTGCGACCGCTCGTTCGACCTGGTGGTCACCGCAAGCCCCAAGGGTGACCTGAGCCTGCTGCGAGGCCGACACGTACTCCTGCCGCACGGCGCGGGCTACAACAAATCCATCCCGGGCGAGGGTTCGGCCGATTCGGCGTCCGGCCTCGACCCCTTGTACCTGCTGAGACAGTCTGGCGACACCCCGCCGATAGCACTGCAAGCCTTGGCCCACCCCGATCAGCTCGCCCGCCTGTCTGCCAGAGCACCACACGCCGGCCGATGGGCGAAGGTGATCGGCGATCCCACGCTGGACCGTGTCCTCGCCTCACTCCCTCTCCGGGACCGCTATCGCACCGCCCTCGGCACCGGCCACCGCAAACTCCTCGTCCTCACCTCGACCTGGGGAGAGGAATCCCTCCTCCGACGGCACCCCGACCTCCCCGCCCGACTCGCCACTCAACTCCCGTACGACGGCTACCAGTTGGCACTCATCGTCCATCCCAACGAGCGGAGCCTGCTGGGCAGCTACGAGTTGAGCGAGCGGCTCGCACCCGCGCTCGGCGCGGGGATGCTTCTCGCGGGCGCGCACGAGGAGTGGGCTTCCGTGCTGATCGCCGCCGACGCCCTGGTCACCGACCACGGATCCACCGCTCTCTACTACGCCGCCGCGCAGGACCGCCCCATCGTCGGCGTCGGGCGGGGCGGGTCGGAACTGATTCCAGGCAGCCCGATGGACGTACTCCTGCGCCAGATACCGCAGTTGGGTCACACCGCCGCCGACGCCGACGCTCTGACGGAAGCGCTGGCGGCATACCGGCCGGGCACCGGTCGCACCGCCGCCCAGGCATCGTTCGCCTACCAGGGCGCAGCCCTGAGCCGACTCCGCACCGCGCTGTACGCCCTCCTCGGGCTGACCCCTCCGCCCTTCGACGCCCCCGCCCGGCTCCTGCCTCCGCCCGCCCCGGCCACCCTCGCACCCGCGTCATTCGACGTCGACGCCGAGATCACCCCCGAAGGGATCCGTATCGCGCGCCGCCCCTTCGGCAGCGGAGAACCCGGACACCATCTGGCCGCGGAACACGGCGCCGTGAGCGAGGCGGTCACCCGCTCCGCGGGCGTGCTCTACCGGCGCCCCCTCCCGCCCTCGCCCTCCCCCGCTCTGCCCGACCTGCTGTGGTCGTCGGGCGACTGGACCCGGCACACCCTGTCCGAGTACCCGGGCTGCCGCACGGCTGCGATAGTGCGGCCGTCGGGCCCGTGCCTGCTCGCTGTCCGGGGCCATACACAGCCGTACGCCGTCCAGGTCGAGCCACACCGCGAAGGTGGCCGGATCGCACATCTCGACCCGGCCACCGCTGTGTCGGCCGTGCACGCCTGGCTGCTCGCACACCGAGCGAGGCCCGCCACGCCGACCAGGCTGACCTGCCTGATCGGCGAACGGTCCTTCGCCGTACTGCTCCGCCCCGCGACGGACGAGGAAACCGCGCAGGCGATCTGAGCCCGCTCAGGCTCAGGCCAGTCCGTTGCGCCGCCGGATGTCGTGGGCGGCCGCACGGTGTTCCGCGGCTCGAGCGCCCAGCCCCGCCGCCTCTTCCAACCGGCCCAAGGCGTCATGGACTCGCGCCTGATCGAAATCGGAACGGCGCTCGCGCGCCCCCTCCAGCGACTGCTCATACAGCTCTCGTGCCTCGTCCGTGCGCCCGAGGCGGGCCAGAACATCGGCGAGGGCGAACCCCGTACGCCGCATCATCCGCTCGCGTCGCAGCGTCACCGCCTCCGCGTGCGCTTCCTCCAGAAGCGAGCGCGCCGCATCCAACTCCCCCAGTTTCAGCCGGGCTTCCCCCATGCGGTAGGTCTGCAGCATGGCACCGTAGGGATTGCGGATCGCGAGGTGTACGTCGCGGGACCGGGCGAAGTCCGCCACGGCGGCGGCCCATTCGCCTCGCGCGCCGTTCAGCATGCCCCGGAACTCCAGCACCGAGGCCCGCAGTTTGCGATCTCGTACGTCGTCACCCAGCAGCGCGACAGCGGCCTCAGCGGAGGCGAGTTCGCGGGCCGCGTCGCCGAGTTCCCCCGATTCCCAGAGTGGACGGGCCAGTTGGCAGCGGGTTCGCACCAGCCACGCGGCGTTCCGCCCGTGTCGGACGGCCGCGGCCACCGCGAGCCGGAAGACCTGCACGGCATCGGACCGATGGGGATGATCCAGCCCATACGTCCACGCGGGCTCGGACAGCGCCACGACCTCCGCGTCCAGCCCGAGGTCGTATGCCGCACGGGCGCAGGCGACCAACGCGTGCCGTTCCTCGTGGAGCCAGCGGGCGGCGCGTACGGCCCGCGCGGCCCGGTCTCCGTCATCCGTGGCCTCCTCCGGATCGGCCAGAGCGACGTCCGGCGCGCCGGGTACCGGGGCGAGAGTGTCCGCGACGACGAGCCGCCGACCGGCGGCGAACCGGTCCGCGCGCTGAGCCTGACGGACGTACCACCGCAGCACCCGCGTCCGCGCCGCGGACACCTCGCCTTCCTCGGCGTCGCTGCGGGACCGGCGCAGAGCGTGCGCGCGCAGTGGCCCCGGCAGCCGCAGTCGGCCGTCTCCTGGGCTCAGGTCCAGCAGCCCCGCCCGGTCGAGCTCTTCGAGGGCGGCTTCGCAGGACTCCTGCCCCGACCCCAGCAGCGCGGTGGCGGAGTCCACGGTGAACGTCGTCCCGGGATGATGCGCCAGCAGCCGGTAGAGCAGCGCCGCCGGGACGGACAGGCGACCGTAGGCGGTGTCCCAGACCCGCTCGACGCCGGACACTCCCTTGTCGGTCAACTCGCCTTGCAGCTCCGGGATCAGCCGGGACAGCGGCCGCAGCCGATGGGCACGTACCCACCGCCCCGCCACATGCAGTGCCGCCGGCAGACCGTCGCACAGCCGCACCAACGCCCGTACGGCTTCCGGATCTTCGGCCAGCCTTTGGTCCCTGACGATCAGTCCGAGCAGTTCCGCCGCAGCCCGTTCCGCCAGCGGAGGCAGCGGAAAGTCGATGGCGGTACCGTCCTCCAGGTCGTGGAGCGGACCGTGGCTCGCGACGATCACCAGGCTCCCGCCCGAGGCCGGAAGGAGCGGGACGACCTCAGAGGCGTATCTCGCGTTGTCCACGATGAGGACCAGCCTGGCCTGAGCGGTCCTGTTCCAGTACTGCCTGCACCGCGCCTTGAACTGTGCCTCCAGCAGAGCCGGTTCCACATCGAGGGAACCCAGCAGTTGCGCCAGCACGTCACCGGGGTCCAGTGCGCCGTCCAGCCGGAAGTCGTCGAGGTCCACCGACAGCACCCCGTCGGGGAACCGGTCGAGCGAGGTCCTGGCGATGAGCCGGGCCAGTTCCGTCTTCCCCAGCCCCGCCGGCCCTCTCAGAGACAGCACCAACGGCCGGGAACGACGGCCTCGCCATTCGTCCACCGCACGCATCGCACGCTGTCTCTCGTCGTCACGATTGACGAAGTGCACGGGTTCCGGCGGAAGTTCAATCCTCATGCGACCTCTCTCAGGCACCGTCCAACAGCCCACTCTAGAGCGGCCGTTCATGACATCCGAGACCGTGGGTCACTCGCCGTGGTAGAGGCGGGTCAGGCCGGTCAGCTGGATGGCGGGGTCGTTCTCGGCGAGTTGGTGCAATTCGTCGGTGAAGCCCGCGCCGCTGAAGAAGTGCAGCCGGGTGGCCTCGGTAGCGGTGCCGCGTGTGGTGAGCAGGGTGCGGATGTGCCGGAGGCGTTCCAGGTGGCCGACTCCCATGACGTCGTTCCATTTCGCCTCACCGATACCGAGCAGTGTTTCCGCGCCCGTCGTCGGTCTCGCCATGGACGGCGACATCGACTTCGTGGCTGGTCCTGGCGGCCGGATCATTGACCGTGCCGCCGGCCACCCTCATGGCCTGCCCGCCGTGCGTCTCGGGCACCGCATGCCGACGGGCCCACTCCCGGCAGATCTGGCGGCGCCTGAGTCATTCCGATGGGAGTTCTTAGCGATCACAGAGGATCTGTACCCCCGCAAGGCAATCCACCACCTGCCTCCGGCCAAGCCGCGCAGTCTCAGAATCACCCACCCAATAACAAGAGTTTTGTTAATGCCGCTCCATGGCCATCACACCCGACCCCGCCCCCGGCGAAGGCCCCGTCCGCCCGGTCTCCGTCTCCCTTCACGAAGGCACCATCGCCGCCCTCAAGGCACGCACCGGCAAACGCGGCATGTCCGCCTACGTCGAGGCCCTCATCCAGCGCCAGCTGGAGCGCGACCGGCTGCGTGAACTCATCGAGGACGCCGAAGCCGACCACGGCCCGGTCGACCCAGCAGCCGTCGAGGCCAAGCGAGCCCTCCTGCGCGGTGACACGGCCGGCTCAGTGGACGCCGCGTGAGCGGCACCCTTGTCCTGGACTGCGAGGGCCTGTCCAAACTCGTACGCCGCACACCCGAACTCACGGAATGGCTCGCCGCCGCCGAGGCCGAGGACATCCGCGTCATCATCAGCTCCGTCACTCTCGTCGAAGCCCGCGACCCAAAGACCAACCAGGCCCGCTTCGACTACGCGGTCTCCCGCGTGAACATCATCCCGCCCACCGAAGCCACCGCCCGCCACGCCGGCCGACTCCTCGCCGCAGCCGGCCTGCACGGCCACAAATGCGCCCTCGACGCCATCGTCGCCGCCACCGCGCTCAGCTCACCGGCCCCGGTGACCATCCTCACTTCGGACCCCGAAGATCTCCTGATGCTGTGCGGTTCCAGCGTCCGCGTGCTCAAAGTCTGAACCTCGCGACGCGCTCCGCATGGGTCGGATCGTGCACCCCGTACTTGACGCAGTGTCAGCCGATGCCCACGCCTTTGCTGACCTGCCGAGTGGGGCGCACCTGAAAGTGGGCCGGAACGCCGCCTTCGTGGCCGTACGGCAAGACGTACCTCACGCATCACGTGATGTGCCGTCGACCTTGCCCCATCTGCTCGGCCATGTCCGCGAACACCTGGCACCCCGAGACCAGCGTGGTGAACTCTTCCTGTGTCCGCCGATCCGCGAACGGGTTCAGTGCGAAGCGCAGCGTGGGCACCCGATTGCGGGTGCTGACAGTCACGCCTCCGACGGCGAGGAAGTCGTCGCCGGGCTGCCAGGCGGCCCTGAATGCCTGCGGCCAGCGGCGAAGATCCGGCCACGTCGTGGGCCATCGCGATCACGTGTGGGCTGTCGAACGGTGCTGACGTGTGCGTACGGCCCTCGTGCCGGCCGAAATGCTCACGGCCGCCCGCTGACCGCGCTCGCGGAGACCTCGGCTCAGGGTGCGGCTCACCAGCTCAGACGCCCACTGACATGCCACCGAGCAACTCCCCCACGCGGCAGAACCTCCGACCTACGCATTACGGCTGCGTAGGCCAACATCCCCAATCCAGCCCGGACGAGACAGCATGAATGACAGAAAACCCCAGGTCAGAGGCCTGACCTGGGGTTTTGAACGGAGCCGCCTTCGGGATTCGAACCCGAGACCTACGCATTACGAGGTCGTGAGAGTTCGTGACAGCCTGTGCCACGTCATGGCGTCAGATCCCGTCTTCGCAGATCAGAGCACATGTCGCGGTCCCGCTGTTCGCACCCCGTGCTGCACCGTCCACAGGCGTCCGCGCTCCCCTTGCGCTCCCCGCCCCATGTCACAACGCCAAACCGGACCACGGAACTCATGGGCAACACCATGCTGGCACAGCTTGTCGAGATCGCACATACGAGAGGCGGCCGTCACTCACGAACTCCTCGCCCACACGGCTCACGCCGACAGACACAGCGGCACACGCAGCAACAACAGCAGCCCTCGGAACGGACGCCGCCCTTCTGCGCCTCAGTCGTCACAGTCGCCGGTCTCTCCCCGCCCGCGCGCTCCGGCGCATCGATGTGGAGCAGCTTGAGCAGGTCTGTGGTGACCACCCGATAGGCGTTCCCCAGGCGGAGGACCGCGCACGGATACTGGCCGCGCCTGGCGAGGTCGTACCCCGTCGTCCTACTGAGTGACAGCGCGCGGTTCGCGGTCTCCAAGTTCACAGCTACCGGAAGTGCGAGCAACTCCTCGCGCGTCAGCCCCTGCGGTGTATCGGTCCCTTTGACGGTCACCGGTGATCTTTACCCCGCGCGGCCGTCGGCATCCCGGCCCTGGGCGCATGGCGCCACGACCACGGTCACCAGTCACTCGCCGCGGTAGAGGCGGGTCAGGTCGATCAGCTGGATGGTGGGGTCGTTCTTGGCGAGGTGGTGCAGCTCGTCGGTGAAGCCCGCTCCGCTGAAGCAATGCAGCCGGGTTGCCTCGGTCGCGGTGCCACGTGTGGTGAGCAGGGTGCGGATGTGCCGGAGGCGTTCCATGTGCCCGACCCCCATGACGTCGTTCCACTTCGCCTCGCCGATGCCGAGCAGCGCTTCGCGACCGTTGTCGGTCTCGCCGTAGACGGCGACATCGACTTCGTGACTGGTCCTGGCGGCCGGATCGTTGACCGTACCGCTGGCGACACTCGTGACCTGCCCGCCATGGGTGTCGGGCGCCGCGTGCCAACGGGCCCACTCCCGGCAGATCTGCTCGAAGTGCGGTCCGACGACCTTGCTGCGGAAGGTGGACTGGGCACGCTGCCATACGGCGGGTGCCCGCCCGGGGCGTTCCAGGTCGCCCCAGGCCGGGCGCATGACCGCATGGTAGAAGGTGACGAGCGGCTCGGCGATGCGGTAGGCGGAGCGGTTGCGGCGGAAGGCGTCCGCCTCGTGGGTGATCATGCCGACGTCCTGGAGGACGCTCAGCGGATGGGCGAGGTCGGTGGATTTACGGCCGAGGTAGTCGGCGATGCCGCCACGAGCGGCGTTGCCCGCGGCGATGGCCGCCAGTACGGAGTGGTATAGCGCGGTGTCGTGGAGTTCGGGCTCTTCGGCGAGCAGGTACCGGGCCTCGCGGAAGAGCGGGCGTGCCGGGTTGAGCACGGCACGGGTCACCCAGGCGTCGAAGTCGTCCGGCCCGCCCGGAGTGTCCCCTTGGGTGAACTCACGGCGGTAGGCAGGTGTGCCGCCGACGACGGCGTTGGTCAGCAGAGCGGTACGTGGGTCGGTGATCTGCCAGAAGTCCGCCGCGAGGCGGAAGTCCAGGGTGGGGACGACCAGTTCGAGGCCGGCCCGGCCGCGCAGCGGGGCGTTCCCGGACAACAGCCTGCCCATGAAGGACAGCGCGGAGCCGCACAGCAGCAGGCGTACCGGGGTGTTCGTGTGCTGAGCGGTGGGGTCGAGAGCGCGCTGGATGATCGAGGGGAGGGACGGAGATGCCTTGGCGAGGAAGGGGAACTCGTCGATGACCGCCACGGTGGGCTCGCCGCCGTCGGCGATGCGCATGAGTTCGGTGACAGCCTCGTCCCAGTGCACGAAGCGGAACGGCGTGGGCTGGCCCCGATACCGGGCCAGCGCCTCACCGAACTGGCGCAGGGCATCAGCCTCGGTGGTCTCGGTGGCGGTGAACATGAAGCCGCCGCTGGCCCGGGTCACTGCGTCGAGCAGGAAGGTCTTCCCCTGACGGCGGCGGCCGGAGACCACACCGAGCGTGGCCCGACGGCCGGACGAAGCGGCGAACCGGGTCAGCTCGGCCCACTCGAAGTGCCGGTCGAACATCTCAGCAGGCTTGTCCACGGACCCTCTCTTGGATAGGTGCATTTATTATATCTGAGCTTATTGGACGCGCATCCTTGGTCGGCGCAAAGCTGTTCCCGGTGGCGCGCGCCACCGGGAACAGCCTCCGTCTGACACCTGTGCGTCACGCGGCGGTCGGCACGGCCGGCGCGGCAGGCACGCCCGGCGCCCGGCCCGTTTGACGAACCTCCGCACCTGTCTGAGCGATCAGTTTCGCGTCCTTCTCGTGGAGGCTCGCCAGCAACGACGTCACCAGGTCCTCCAGACGTGCCCCGGCCGTGTCCCGGGGCACGGTCACCCAGACCGGCCCGCCCTGCACCGTGTCGCCCACGGCGTGCCCCCAGAAGCGCTTCGCGTCGAATTCGCTCTCGATGATCCGGACCCCGCAGTAGCCGATCAGCTCCTGCAGCGACGCGACCGTCTCGGGCTGCGCGTATTCCCGCCCCAGTGCGATGAACTCGTTCAGCCTGGCGCGCAGTTCATCGGCCTCTTCGAAGGTGAGCGCGACGTGCTTCGAGCCCCACAGGCCGCCGACGGTCAGGTCGATCTGCGGCCACCGGGCGTGCGCCATGTGCTCCATGACGATTTCCAGGGTTTCGGGGTCGGGCCCGTCCTTGGTACGGGCGACGGGCTGGAGTTTCAGCTCCATAGCGTGCTCGTGCGTGGCGTGGAAGTGGTCGACCAGCAGCCCGTCCGGGGTGTGCTCGTCGTCGTCCCGGTACTGGCACCAGGGCGGGCAGGGAGCGACGAGTTCGAGAGGATGGGTGGCGGACGGGTAGTGATCGACGCTTTCCGGGGCGCCACCGCGGATGACGGTGTCGTACCGGTGCCTCAGCCCGCGCAGACGCATCGCGAAGTGCTCCAGAGCGTCGACAAGGGCTTCCAGAGCCGCGCTGTCGAGTTCGGCGGTGCCGTCGGCGGCCGAGAGCCACAGCCGAGGCGGCTCGCCGCGTGCCTCCTCGTCATGGGCCAGGCCGATCTGCATGGACAGCAGGGGCACTTCGAAACCCGTGCCCATCCCTTCCGGCGTCGGCAACCCGACCGGGACACTGACGTGACTCCCGGTCGCCTCGGCATGCGCGTCCTGCCCGCACCAGGCGGGGCAGGGGTGTTCGGAGGGCTGCAAGGTCAGGACTGTCGCGTTGGACATGATGTCTCCTTGAGGTCGGAGTGACTTCCTGTCCAGAACTCTTGCCCCTGCTCGCAGACGTACGGGCCTACACTCGCGTTCTGGGTATTGAGCCCGTGGGCCAGCATCAGGCTGGAGCCCGGCGGCGACGACCACGCGACCACGACAGACGTGTCCGCCACCCCCGCAGCGGCAAGCGGGGCAGGGCCGGTCGACCACGCCGAGGCCGGGCGAGCACTGTGCGATGGCACGGCAGGCTCGGCGGACGCCACGTGAGCGGCGTTCACATCCTGGACTGTGGGGGCCTGTCCAAACTCATGCACCGCGCCCCCGAACTCACCGAACAGCCGGCCGCCGCCGAGGACATCCCGGTCACCCACGTCGAGGCCCGTGCCCCAAGACCCACCGGACCCGCTTCGACTACGCCGTCTCCCGCGTCAACATCGTCCCTACCACCGAAACCATCGCCCGCCACGCCGGCAAACTCCTCGCCACCCCGGGCTGCACGGCCACAGAATGCGTCCTCGACACGATCGTCGTCGCCACCGCAGTGGCCTCCCCTCCCTCACATCCGTCCTGACGTCAGGCTCCGAGGACCCTCTGACGCGGTGCGGCCCTGACGTACACGTCACCAAGACCTGACGCAGTGCGATGCCGCGCTGGCCGCGACGTTCGACTCCCTTCTGATCGCCCCGGTTCTTTCCACTTATCCGGGCTCCCGCTGTCAGTGCACTCGAGTACGCTGGCTTTTCGCACGGTCCGGACCGCCGGTAGCACCGGGGGCACCAGCCGCTGCTCACACACTTCCCGTCCGGGAGCGCGCCAGTACCGCGCTCACCAGCGGTTATCTCCTCCTTCGCCTGCGCTCCCGCAAAGGGTGCGCACCCCACGCGTCCCGGAGTCTCCCGCATGGTCACCGAGCCCGACCCCACGCCCCTCTTCGACTTCCTCTGCGAGCACAGCCCCAGCAAGAGCCGCGTCATGGCCTTGATCGGTCCATACGACGGCCCTCGCTCTCTCACCGCAGTGCTGACCTGTAAGGACAAGCACCACGCATACCAAGCAGTCCAGTTGCTGCGCCGCGCACTGGCCGCCCGCGACACCGCCGCCGTCGCGGAAGACCTTCAGGCTCTGGCCTCGGCACTGCCCCACGCCCCCGCCAGTTCTCTGCACACGGCCGCGACCCACGCCGCCTCAGGAACATGGCCCGCCCCCGCAGGCACGACGTTCTGCGTGCCTGACGAAAACTCTGAAGAGGACGAGGAGACCCAAGGCGACCAGGCCGTCACCTCGCCGGAGCCGGAATCGCCCTTTGGAGCACGTCTGAAGGATCTGCCGGGCAAGGTCGTACGCATCGCCCATCTGCGCGAGTTCCACATCACCGACGAGGACGCACTCATACGGGCTGCCATGGATGAGGGCTGGGAGCCCTTGCCCGCATCCGAGTTGGCCGAGGACGACCCGCGCGATGTGATCGGCGCCGTCATGACACTCACTGACAGCGGAAGCTGGATCACCGGCGCGGACACCCTGGAAGACCAGAGCGAGGCAGAACTGCTCCATGCCGAGGACGGCGATGAGCTGGCCGACTGGAGCCCCGTCCCGGTGACAACCCACTTCCACCACGGCTGGCAGCTGCGCCGACCGGTCTCCGACACACCAACCGAGGAGGAGGGGCCCGACCTGACCGCGCTGTTCCCGGTCAAGGAGTGCTCTTGTGAGGACGAGGACTGCGAGGACTGCGGCTGGCAGCTCACCCCTCGCACCGCCGACCTGCTCCTGACGTCGCTGAGCGTGCTGGCCGACCAGGCCTACGACGATGCCGACGACCTGCGAGACCAGCCCCTGACCAAGCAACGGCCCGGCAACTGGGAGCTGTTCACCCGCCTGCCCGCTCTCACCTGGTCCGCCGACCGAAGCTGGCGCCGCCGAATGGCACGAGCCTTCGACGACCTCTCCGACGACCTGGAGCACGGCCGGTGGCCCCAACCCTCATGCACGGCCGAGGAGATGGCTCTGCACTTGGCGATCGAAGACGCACCCAGCTACCTGGACGACATCGACACCCGCGACACCGCGCACGGTCACTTGCCCGAGCACCGCGACGACTACGACTGGAACGCCTGCTCCGACCTGTTCTTCCAGGACCATGACGTCCTCATGCTCTTCGACGCACGCCTCGACGGCATCGAAGACCCGGACGGCGAGGTGAACCAGCGCCTGGGCATGGGTGACCTGCGCGCTGCGGCGTGGTTCGAGCCGTTCGGACACCCGCCTGCCCGGGACCCCGAGCGCGGCTTCCGACGCTGACCGACATCTTCCCGAAGGTGCAGCCGAGCCCCACATCCTCGGCCTTGTGCTGTGGGGGCTCGGCCTCCTTCGATCACACTGTTCGCCGTGGTACGGGAAGCTGCGGGCAGTAGCCCTCCTCGGCCAGCCAGGCCCTGGCCCGGCCACGCTGCCGCTCATCGCTGAGCCGGTGATACCGGCGCCAGGCACGCTCGTCACGGGCGAGGACGTCCTTGAAGCGCCGGAATGCACCCCGCCCGCCGCCAGCGATCCGCAGCCGGTCGGCGAGGGCCGCATCGTCGAGCCCTTCGATGAAAAGCTCCATGTCTTGGTAGCCGGCACGGGAACCCAAAGCCGGCACATGAAGCCATCGCTCGGGATCGTCCACCTCCTCGACCTCGGCCCCGGCGTCCAGGCCCTCGGTGAACATCGGCCAGCAGTCTCCGGTGGACAAATCGAGCCGCCCACCGGACTCAGCCGGATCGCCCTCCAGCAGCAGGGCCAGCATCTCCAGATCGACTGCCAGCGGGTGCAGGAGAGGCATCACGGCATGTCCCGTGACTGTGCGCAACCGGTCCGCCAGTTCCTCGTCTCCCCGGAGGCCGCGTTCCTGGAGTGCGCCGAGAAAAGAGGCCGCCATCTCCGCTGCCCCGGGCAGCCCTTGGGCCGCGGCCCCGGCCACACCATCGCCGGCCAGTTGCAGTACCTCATGTACGGGCCCACGGCTCAATGCGGCGAGCAGCGCCGCCCAGTCCTGTTCGTGGAGCGCGCCGCGCACGGCCCGCAGCCCGTCCTCGTCCCGTTCCTCGGCCACGCCCCGACGGTAGCGCGCCACCGAGGACGTACGACGCCGTGGACCTCCCGGCTCCGTGCTTGTGCCGACGCCGCCCGCGGAAGTGAGCAGTGCTGCCGTGCTCAGCGCCGTCGCTTGCGGCCGCTCTTGCCGACGCGGCGCCCGTGCTTCCGGCCGTGGCTGAGGCGGGCGGCCGGAGTGCGCAGTGCCCGGGCCGCCAGCTGCCTGAGTTCTTCGAGCCCCGCCCGGTCCGGGTGCGCGGAGTCCAGCGCGGCGGCAACCGCGTCCCTGATCTCAGGGCCCTGGGCACGCAGCGCCTCCGCGGCACCGTCCCCACCACCCGCCAGCTCCACGAACTGAAGCAGACTCTCGGCGAGCACCAGCAGATGCTCCGCATCGGACATGTCCTCGGGCGACAGCAGTTCACGGTGCGCCAGCGCGTTCAGGGCGAGCGGAGCCAGCCGGTCATCGCCACGCAGCGCGCGCAGCAGCCGTTCTCCCTCGTCGTCCGGCAACGCCGTCACAAGCACGTCGAGCATCGCCTGTGCCCGAGCGCGGAAGGCCATGGTCCGTACAGCGTCAGTGAGTTGCCGCAATGCGGCATCCCACTCACCGTGGGCCGACATCCAGCCGGCCAACTCCGCGTGGGCGGCATCCGGTTCGTAGTCCTCAGCCAACACCCCCAGCAGACCGGCCGCCGATGCCTGAGCCAGTTCGCCGACCAGCGGCGCGTCCCGACCGCCCGCCAACAGGCGCCGCCGTACGGCCCGGGTGCCGAGCTCGGTGAGACGGAGGAGTTCGACCGGCCCAGCAGCCAGCTCCTCGCGCCGGTCGCGAGCGCTCTCCTGCGCCGCCGCGTCCTTTGGCGCTCCCGCGTTGCCCAGCAGCTCCACGAGCTCCGGCGGCATGTCCGCGGGCAGCTCATCTCCGGCACCGGAGAGGTCGACGTCGAGGAACACCGGGTCGGCCATACCCCTGTCACGCTCGATCGCGCCCAGGTCCACCAGCGCGTCGAGCACCGTGCGCAGATCCCGGTCGGCGTGCTCGAACCACATCCCGTGCGGGAGGCCCGCCCCGTCGTCGAAACGGAACCCGGAGCGGTAGGCCAGGTGCACGGAGTCCCGTAGGTGTGGCCAGGGCATCGGGTACGGGAGGCTGTAGAGGGTGTTGAGCACGTCCTCCAGCACCTCTTCGTATACGTCGAACAGCATCGACTCGACGTGCCACCCGCTGCGCGCCCCGATCAGTTCCTTCCGCAGCTCGAAGCACGCGTCGAAGGCACGCAGCCACAGCTGAAGCGGGTCAGCGAGCACCGGACGGGCCTTGGCCACCGCATACAGCCGTCCCTTGGCCACCCGGACCAGCCGCGCCTTCTTCGCCCACTCGACCAGCAGCCCCAACCGCGGCAGGTCGGCCGAAGAACGCACGCCTTCGGCCTTGTCGCCAGTGCCCAGTACCGCCACGAGTTCGCGCGCATCGGCGATCCGCAGCCGACCCGTCGCCGTCACCGCACGACCGTCGCGCCCCACCCACTCTGCGAGCCCGCGCAACTGCGCCACGACCGCGGACTCCTCAGCCCGTCGGCGTAGTTCGCCGTCCGGCGGCAACATTACGGGCAGTTGCGGCTCGGCCCGGGCCACGCCAACCAGTGCACGCCCGGTCAACCGCCGTTCCATGACCGCGTCGAGGGCCTGCTGGTCGTAGACGACCTCCCCGCGCTGCGCCCGCTCCGCGAACCGTTGCAACGCCGCGCCGTCCAGGACGTCCACGCCCTGTTCGGCAGCGGTCACCGCCCAGAACTTCGCCAGACCCCAACGGGTGCGGTCCGCCATCGCCGCCGGATGCTCCTCCCCGACCGCGTCGACCGCGGCAAGGGAGTCCTCCAGTGCCGGACCGCGTGGATCCGCCAACTGCGCGGCATGCAAAAAACGCAACAGCGTACGCAACGTGCCCGGCGCGTCGCCGCGTTCCTCCCCGGGAAGTTCGGTGACCTGCTCCGGCAACCAGACCAGCAGCAGTTCCTCCACATGCCTCGGCTCCCACAGCCCCAACCGGCCATCAACAGTCGCCCGATGCCGGTACTCAAGCGCCGCCTCGGCCAGGAATCCGTCCACCGGCAGCCCCCGCTCCCCGGCCCACCGAACCAGCCGGTCCACCAGCAACCCGCACCCCGCCTCGAACTCCTCCTCGGCCCCAGCCTCGAACCGCATCCGCATGAACCCGCCCGCCCAACCTCTCCGCAGCACTGCTTGCCTCGCCAAGCTATCGCCGAACCGCGAGACACGTTCCCGGCCGAGAACGTTCCACGAGGTGAAGCCTGAGAGGGGACGCCGAAACGGCAGCGCGGCCAGCACCGGCCGACCCGAGAGGCCGCTCTACCTGGCCACCGCCGAGGACCTGCTCTCCCGCTGGACTGTTGCGGATGCTGTCCGTTCCCGACAACGACGCCATCGACCCACGCGCCGGACGACGCGACACCGCACACCACGACCCACCGCACGGCTTCTGCACCGCTGCGCTCCCCTGGCGCACCCCAGCTCCGGCCGCAGGTGATCACGCATCAGCCAATCCACGGAAAACACCAGCTCAGGCAGTATTCAAAGACCTCCGGGCCGACCTCCATCCAAGACATCAAACCTCTGACCGACGCATTCCGATACACAGGTCAAGAAGTCAATCCGGCACCGGACCACTCAGCGCGAGAACGAAGAAACCCCAGGTCAGGGGACTGACCTGGGGTTCAAAGAGAGCCGCCTTCGGGATTCGAACCCGAGACCTACGCATTACGAGTGCGTTGCTCTGGCCATCTGAGCTAAGGCGGCGCGCTGTCCGCACTATGGTGCGATCAGCAACGTCGGTAAGTCTACACAGTTTCCGGGGGTGCTCCGCACCAGCCCCGGAGGGGGTCCCTCCGGGGTCGTGGCCGTCGGTTATGAGCAGCGCTTTCCCCTGGTCGGAGGGGTTCCGCGGAGGAGGTAGGCGTCGATCGTGGAGTCGACGCAGCTGCTGCCGCGGCCGTAGGCGGTGTGGCCGTCGCCCTCGTAGGTGAGGAGGCGGGAGGAGGAGAGCTGGGTGGCGAGGGCGCGAGCCCAGGGGTAAGGGGTGGCCGGGTCGCGGGTGGTGCCGACGACCACGACCGGGGCGGCGCCCTGCGCGGTGATGCGGTGCGGCTCGCCCGTGGCCTTGACCGGCCAGTACGCGCAGTTCAGGGAGGCCCAGGCGAGGCCCTCGCCGAAGACGGGGGACGCCTTCTCGAACGCGGGCAGCGCTGCCCGCACCTCGTCCGGTGTGTCGAAGGCCGCGGGGAGGTCGAGGCAGTTCACGGCGGCGTTGGCGAACATCAGGTTCGAGTAGCGGGCGTCGGCGTCTCGCTCGTAGTAGCTGTCGGCGAGGACCAGCAGGCCGGCGCCGTCGTTCTCCTTCATCGCCGAGGTCAGCGCCTCGCGCAGCTGCGCCCACGCACCCTCGTCGTACATCGCCGCGATGACCCCGGTGGTGGCGAGGGACTCACCGAGCTTGCGGCCGTCCACGTCGCCCGTGGGGATCGGCCGCGCGTCGAGTTTCCCGAAGAACGCCTTGAGGTTCCTGCCGACCTCGCCCGCCTTCTTGCCCAGCGGGCAGTCCGGCTGCTGCACACAGTCCCGCGCGAACGACTGGAACGCCGTCTCGAACCCCGCCGTCTGGTCCAGGTTCATCCGGCGGGCGGGCAGCGACGGGTCCATCGCGCCGTCCAGGACCAGCCGGCCCACCCGGCCCGGGAAGAGCCCCGCGTACGTCGCCCCGAGGAACGTCCCGTACGACGCCCCCACGTACGTCAGTTTCTCGTCGCCCAGCACCCCCCGCAGGATGTCCATGTCCCGCGCCGCCTCGACGGTGGACACATGGCGCAGCAGACCGGGCGAGCGGGCGCCGCAGCCTTCCGCGAAGTCCTTGTACGTGGCGACGAGTTCGTCGGTCTCCTCCTCGTCGTCGGGCGTCGTGTCGGTCTGCGTGTACGCGTCCATGTCGCGCCCGTCCAGGCACTCCACGGGCTCGCTGCGGGCGACGCCGCGCGGGTCGACGGCGACCATGTCGTACCGGGCGCGCACCTCGGCGGGGTAGCCGATCCCGGCGTACGCCTGGAGGTAACCGATCGCCGAGCCGCCCGGCCCGCCGGGGTTCACGAGCAGCGAGCCGAGCGCCTTGCCGGAGCCGGTCGCCTTCTTGCGGGCGACGGCGAGGCGTACGTCACCGGCGTCCGGCTTGTCGTAGTCGAGCGGCGCCTTCATCGTGGCGCACTCGAACCCGGGCACCCCGCAGCTGCGCCAGCTCAGCTTCTGCCCGTAGTACGACGAGAGGGCGGCCGGCGTGGCCTTCGGCAGCGCGGCCAGCGCAGCCGCCTCCGCGGCCGCACCGGCGGCACCGCTCCCTGTGGAGCAGGCGGACACGAGCAGCGCGGCGGTGGCGAGAAGGGCACCGCCCGTGATGCGGGAACGCCGGTGGCGGGGCGGATCGAGCGGGGCCGCCGGGCGGGGGTTGCGCCTGATGTGCATCCATCGAGCGTAACTGTGCGCAGCGGATCAGTTGCCTTCCGTGCCTGTTCCGGCTCGTACGGGGGACCTGGTCAACCTCCCGTTGATCGCGAGACGTACGGCGGCTCCCGTGAGCCGGGTCGCTCAGCCCCCTCAGCCCGCCCAGCCCGCTCAGCCCGCTCTGAGCGCCATCGTCATCGCCTCCACCGCGAGCAGCGGCGCCACATTGCGGTCGAGGGCGTCCCGGCAGGCGGCGATCGCCTCGATGCGGCGGAGTGTGGACTCCGGGGAGCTGCCACGGGCGAGGCGCTCCAGGGTGTCCTCGGCCTCCGCGTTGGCGATGGCGACGCGGGAGCCGAGCTGGAGGGCGAGCACATCGCGGTAGAAGCCGGTGAGGTCGGTCAGCGCGAGGTCGAGGCTGTCGCGCTGGGTACGGGTCCGGCGCCGCTTCTGCTTGTCCTCCAGGTCCTTCATCACGCCCGCGGTGCCGCGCGGCATCCGCCCGCCCTGCGCCGCGCCCAGAGCCGCCTTCAGTTCCTCGGTCTCCTTGGAGTCCATCTCCTCGGCGAGCACCTTGGCATCCTCCGCCGCCGCGTCGACGAGCTCCTGCGCCGCCTTGAGACACCCGCCGATGTCCTCGACCCGCAGGGGCATCTTCAGCACGGCCGCCCTGCGCTCCCGCGCGGCGGGGTCGGTGGCCAGCCGCCGGGCCCGGTCGACATGCCCCTGCGTGGCCCGCGCCACGGCCGCGGCGACACCGGGCTCGATCCCTTCCCGCCGTACGAGCAGATCGGCGACGGCGTCCACGGACGGCGTGCGCAGATTGAGGTGCCGGCAGCGGGAGCGGATGGTGGGCAGAACGTCCTCGATGGAGGGCGCGCAGAGCAGCCAGACGGTACGGGGAGCGGGCTCCTCGACGGCCTTCAGCACGGCGTTGGCCGACTTCTCGTTCAGCCGCTCGGCATCCTCGACGAGGATCACCTGCCACCGCCCGTTCGCCGGCGACGTGAACGACTTCCGTACGGTGTCCCGCATGTCGTCGGCGAGGATCTGCGTACCGACGGCCGCGACGGTGGTGACGTCGGCATGCGTACCGACGAGCGCGGTATGACACCCGTCGCAGAACCCGCACCCCGGCACCCCGCCCAGCGCCCGGTCCGGACTCACGCACTGCAACGCCGCGGCGAACGCCCGCGCCGCCTGCGTCCGCCCGGCCCCCGGCGGCCCGGTGAACAGCCACGCATGCGTCATCTTCGACGCCTCGGGCGGCGGAGCCCCGGCCCCGACCGCGGTGACGAACGCGTCAGCATCCCGAGCGGCAGCCCCGAGCTGCTCACTCACCTTCTCCTGGCCGACGAGATCGTCCCAGACGGTCACGGCTTACACCGCCCTTTCGTCATGGTTGGGGATACGGGGTCCATTGTGGGGCCGCCCACTGACAACGGGGTCAGACACAGGGCACGGGCAGGGGCACGGGCTCCGACCCCGGCCCACCCAGCGAACCGTCCTCAGCCCCGACGCCCCCGACCACGCCCCCCACGCCCGTCCCCGAACTCCTCGCCCTCCCGCGGACCGAGCAACTCGTCCGCCAGCGAAGGCAAGTCATCCAGCGGAGTCTCCTCGGCCCAGTCGGACCGAGCCCGCTTCCGAGGCGCCCCGGACTCATCCACCTGAGGCATCTCCCGCGTACGGTCCTCGCCCCCGTCGGCCCCGCCCTGCTCCGCCCGGAAGAACCCCGGCGGCACCCGATCCGCGGGAGTCTCACCCGGCACGGGCGGCAGCACAGCGGTCTCGTCGGCCGCACCCGGCACGACGGGAGGCAGCACAGCCGTCTCATCAGCCGCACCCGGCACCACAGGAGGCAGCACAGCCGTCTCATCCGCGGCCCCGGCCGGAGGCTTGGGCAGCTCAGCCGTCACCTCGTTGTCGGCGTTCCCCGCAGCCCCGCCAGTCCCCGCGGCCCCGGCAGTCCCCGCAGCCCCGCCAGTCCCCGCAGCCCCGCCAGTCCCCGTACCCTCCGGGTCCTCCTCCCGCACCGGCCGCAGCACAGCCGTCTCCTCCACCGGCCCCCCGGACGCATTGGTCGGGGTCACCACCGGCGTAGGCACAGTCGCCGCCTCCGGAGGCACCACCGCCGGCGGCGCGCCCTTCTTCGGCCCGGCCTCCGCGACCGCCGCCGCCTGCTCCGCGAGCCGTCGAGCCTCCTCGGCCCGCAGCAACGCCTCCTCGGCCTTCCGCTGCTTCTCGATGCGCCGGGCCTCGGCCTCGGCCCGCAGCCGGGCTTCCTCCTCGGCCTGCTTGCGCCGCCGGTCCTCCTCGGCCCTGCGGCGCGCTTCCTCCTCGGCGCGAGCCTTCTCCTCGGCGAGGAGCCGGACCCGCTCCTCCTCGGCCCGCTTACGCGCTTCCTCGGCCCGCAGCCGGGCCTCTTCCGCCTGCCGTTCGGCCTCGCGCCGCTGCGCCTCCTCCAGCTCGCGCCGCTTGCGCTCCTCCTCCTCGGCTCGCAGCCGCTCCAGCTGTTCCTGGCGCTCGCGCTCCAGGCGCTCCTCCTCGGCCTTGCGCGCGGCCTCTTCCTCGGCCTTCCTGCGCGCTTCCTCCTCGGCCTTGCGCCGGGCCTCCTCCTGCTCCCGGATCTCCTGCTCGGAGAGCGGCAGAAGCTGGTCGAGCCGGTGCCGTACGACGGTGGTGACGGCCTCGGGCTCCTGGCCCGCGTCCACGACCAGGTAGCGCCCCGGATCGGCCGCGGCCAGCGTCAGGAACCCGGACCGCACGCGCGCGTGGAACTCCGCGGGCTCCGACTCCAACCGGTCCGGCGCCTCGGTGAACCGCTCGCGGGCGATCTCCGGGGAGACGTCCAGCAGCACGGTCAGGTTCGGCACCAGCCCGTTCGTGGCCCACCGGTTGATCCGCGCGATCTCCGTCGGCGACAGATCGCGCCCCGCCCCCTGATACGCCACCGAGGAGTCGATGTACCGGTCCGAGATCACGACCGCACCCCGCTCCAGGGCGGGCCGCACGACCGTGTCCACGTGCTCCGCGCGGTCCGCCGCGTACAGCAGCGCCTCCGCGCGGTGGGACAGCCCGGCCGAGGAGACGTCCAGGAGGATCGACCGCAGCCGCTTGCCGACCGGCGTCGCCCCCGGCTCGCGCGTCACCACTACCTCGTGGCCCTTGGCCCTTATCCACTCGGCGAGCGCCTCGGCCTGGGTGGACTTCCCAGCGCCGTCGCCGCCCTCAAGGGCGATGAAGAAACCGGAGGCGGCGGGCGCCGTCACCGGGTCGTCCCCGCCGAGCAGCGCGTCCCGCAGGTCGTGCCGCAGCGGCACCCCGGACCGGTCGTCGACCTTGGCGAGCACCAGCGCGGCCACCGGCAGCAGCAGCGCGCCGACCAGCATCAGCGTGAACGCCGCACCGCCGTGCGCGAACACGAACTTGCCGTTCTCCAGCCGGTGCGGCCCGATCAGCGCGGCCACCAGCGGCGCGATCACCGCTCCGAGTGCCACGAAGACCCGTACGACCGCGTGCAGATGCTCGGTCGTGCGGCCGCGCCGGTAGTCCTCGGCCTCCTGGTCGAGGAGCGTGTGCCCGGTGTTGGCGGCGACGCCCGCGCCGACGCCGGCCAGCGCGACGATGAGGATCACGGTCGTCACGTCCGGGACGAGACCCGCGGCCAGCAGCGCGACGCCGGTGAAGGCGATCGCCAGCGCGAGCAGCCGCCGGCGCGAGAGCGTGACCAGCACCTTGGGCGCCGTACGGATGCCGACGACGACCCCGCCGGTCAGCCCCAGCACCAGCAGGCCGTACGTCACCGGGCCGCCGCCCAGGTCCTTGGCATGCAGGACGGACACGGCGACGGCGGCTGAGATCGCCCCGGCGACGGCCGCGGAGGCCAGCACCAGCAGCGGGAGGGCGCCGGTGCGGCCCTTGTCGACGCCGGAGCCCGTCTTGGGGCGGCGCATGCCCTCCAGCGGGGAACGCGCGCGTGGCGTGCGGGTGTCGGGCAGCTCCAGGAAGGTCACCACGGACAGGGACGCGGCGAAGAGCCCTGCCGCGACGTACGAGGCGAGGGCGGCCTGGTGCTGGGCGAACCAGTCGATCCCGGCGCCCAGAAGGTTGTTGACCAGCGAGGCGGTGACGAGCGCGGCGGCCGCGAGGGGGACCGCCACGAAGCTCGTACGCAGCGACAGGCGGCGCAGCGCGTCCATGTGGTCCGGCAGCGGCCGTACCGTCGCGCCCTCCGGCGGCGGGGCCGGCAGCAGGGCGGGCGCCGCGCTCTCACGGCAGACCGTCCAGAAGCGCTCGGCGACTCCGGTGACGAAGGCGGTCACCAGGAGGACGGCCAGGGCGTTGTCCGGGGTCCAGTCGATCCACAGGGGGGCGACGATCAGCGCCAGCGCCCGTACGGCGTCCGCGCCGACCATGGTCCAGCGGCGGTCGAGCGGTCCCTCCTGGGAAGTGAGGGACGTCAGCGGGCCGAGGAGCACCGCCCCGAACAGCAATGTGGCCAGAATGCGCACCCCGAAGACGGTCGCCACTGCGAACGCCACGCCCCGGTAGCCGCCGCCGAAGGAGCCCTGGGCGATCGCCGCCTGGAGGGCCAGGACGACCAGCACCAGCAGGGCGAGTGTGTCGCCGACACCCCCCACCAGCTGTGCGCTCCACAACCTCCTGAGCTGCGGTCGGCGCAACAGGGCGCGGACGGCGCGCTCGCGGGAGTCCGCCGCAAGGGCGTCGTCGGGGGCCGGGTGGTGGGCCGTCGGCTGCTCGGCTCGCGTCATGCTTTCAGCCTATCGGGCGGCACCGACAGCCCGGGGCGCCCGTCCGAACGTGCGCACGCCCCGACACCAAACCGATGCCGGGGCGTTCGTTTTGCGAACCCGTCGTGAAGGATCCGCAGCGCGAATCAGTCTTCGGACGCCGTCTTCGCGGCGGTCGCCGTCTTCGAAGCCGTCGCCTTCTTCGCGGGCGCCTTCTTGGCGGCCGTCGTCGTCTTCTTCGCCGCGGTCTTCTTCGCGGCCGTCTTCTTGGCCGGAGCGGCCTTCTTCGCGGCGGTCTTCTTCGCGGGCGCCTTCTTCGCCGTCTTCTTGGCGGGCGCCTTCGCCCGCTTCTCGGCGAGCAGTTCGAAGCCGCGCTCGGGGGTGATCTCCTCGACACTGTCGCCGGAGCGCAGGGTCGCGTTGGTCTCCCCGTCGGTCACATACGGTCCGAAACGGCCGTCCTTGACCACGACCGGCTTCTCGCTGACCGGGTCCGTGCCCAGTTCCTTCAGCGGCGGCTTGGCGGCGGCCCGGCCCCGCTGCTTGGGCTGGGAGTAGATCTCCAGCGCCTCTTCGAGGGTGATCGTGAAGAGCTGGTCCTCGGTCTGGAGCGAGCGCGAGTCCGTGCCCTTCTTCAGGTACGGCCCGTAGCGCCCGTTCTGCGCGGTGATCTCCTGGCCCTCGGCGTCGGTGCCGACCACGCGCGGCAGCGACATCAGCTTGAGCGCGTCCGCGAGCGTCACCGTGTCCAGGGACATCGACTTGAACAGCGAGGCCGTACGCGGCTTCACGGCGTTCTTGCCGGTCTTCGGGGTGCCCTCGGGGAGCACCTCGGTGACGTACGGGCCGTAGCGGCCGTCCCGCGCGATGATCTGGTGGCCCGTCTCCGGGTCGGCGCCCAGCTCGAAGTCACCGCTCGGCTTGGCGAGCAGCTCCTCCGCGAGCTCGACGGACAGCTCGTCCGGGGCGAGGTCCTCCGGCACGTCCGCGCGCTGGTGGCCCTCGGAGTCCTTCTCACCGCGCTCGATGTACGGGCCGTAGCGGCCGACCCGCAGCACGATGCCGTTGCCCACCGGGAACGACGACACCTCGCGCGCGTCGATCGCGCCCAGGTCGGTCACCAGCTCCTTGAGACCGCCGAGGTGGTCCCCGTCGCCGTTGCCGGCCACGGCCGCGCCCGCCGCGTCGCCCTCACCGAAGTAGAACCGCTTCAGCCACGGCACGGACTGGGCCTCGCCCCGCGCGATGCGGTCGAGGTCGTCCTCCATCTTGGCGGTGAAGTCGTAGTCGACGAGCCGCCCGAAGTGCTTCTCCAGGAGGTTGACCACGGCGAAGGACAGGAAGGACGGGACGAGTGCCGTGCCCTTCTTGAAGACATAGCCGCGGTCGAGGATCGTGCCGATGATCGACGCGTACGTCGACGGGCGGCCGATCTCGCGCTCTTCGAGCTCCTTGACCAGCGAGGCCTCGGTGTAGCGGGCCGGGGGCTTGGTGGCGTGCCCGTCGACCGTGATCTCCTCGGCGGAGAGCCGGTCGCCCTCGCTGACCTGCGGCAGCCGGCGCTCGCGGTCGTCCAGCTCGGCGTTCGGGTCGTCCGCGCCCTCGACGTACGCCTTCAGGAAGCCGTGGAAGGTGATCGTCTTGCCGGACGCGCTGAACTCGACGTCCCGGCCGTCGGCGGCGGTGCCACCGATCTTCACCGTGACGGAGTTGCCGGTCGCGTCCTTCATCTGGGAGGCGACGGTCCGCTTCCAGATCAGCTCGTAGAGCTTGAACTGGTCGCCGGTCAGTCCGGTCTCGGCGGGCGTGCGGAAACGATCACCCGAGGGGCGGATCGCCTCGTGCGCCTCCTGCGCGTTCTTGACCTTCCCCGCGTACGTCCGCGGGGCCGACGGCAGGTAGTCGGCGCCGTACAACTGCGTGACCTGCGCGCGGGCCGCGGCGACGGCGGTGTCGCTGAGCGTCGTGGAGTCCGTACGCATATAGGTGATGAAGCCGTTCTCGTACAGCTTCTGGGCGACCTGCATGGTCGCCTTCGCGCCGAAGCCGAGCTTGCGGCTGGCCTCCTGCTGGAGGGTCGTCGTACGGAACGGGGCGTACGGCGAGCGACGGTACGGCTTGGACTCGACGGACCGGACGGCGAAGTCGGTGTTCTCCAGCGCGGCGGCCAGCGCGCGGGCGCCCGCCTCGTCGAGGTGGAGGGTGTTGGCGCCCTTGATCTGGCCCAGGGAGTCGAAGTCGCGGCCCTGTGCGACGCGCTTGCCGTCGACGCTCTGGAGGCGGGCGACCAGGGTCGACGGGTCGCTCGCGTCACCCGCGCGGCCGGTGCCGAAGGTGCCCGTCAGGTCCCAGTACTCGGCGGAGCGGAAGGCGATGCGCTCGCGCTCCCGCTCGACGACCAGGCGGGTGGCGACGGACTGGACACGGCCGGCCGACAGGCGCGGCATGACCTTCTTCCACAGGACCGGCGAGACCTCGTAGCCGTAGAGGCGGTCGAGGATACGGCGGGTCTCCTGGGCGTCGACCATGCGCTGGTTGAGATCGCGCGGGTTGGCGACGGCGGCCCGGATCGCGTCCTTGGTGATCTCGTGGAACACCATGCGCTTGACCGGGACCTTGGGCTTCAGGACCTCCAGGAGGTGCCACGCGATGGCCTCGCCCTCGCGGTCCTCATCGGTGGCGAGGAAGAGCTCGTCGGAGTCCTTCAGCAGGTCCTTGAGCTTCTTGACCTGGGCCTTCTTGTCGGCGTTGACGACATAGATGGGCTCGAAGTCGTGCTCGACGTCCACGCCGAGCCGGCGGACCTCGCCGGTGTACTGCTCCGGCACCTCGGCGGCGCCGTTGGGGAGGTCGCGGATGTGCCCGACGCTCGCCTCGACGACGTAACCAGGGCCGAGATAGCCCTTGATCGTCTTCGCCTTGGCAGGCGACTCGACGATGACGAGTCGGCGGCCGCCCTTTGCGGTCTCGCTGGTCGGGGACAACTTCGCTCTTCTCTCCGGTCGACGCTGGGGCCTCCCCCGCGTTCCCCCGGGGTCGGGTCATGGTGACGCTGCGGAGTGTGACGGTACATCCCGCCCCCGTGTCAAACGGGAAAAGCCCGCAACGGCCACTCGAACGGTAACCCGACTACCGCCATTCCTGCCGCCCGGAGTACCCACCGGCTATTTCGAGCCTTACCGGAGGGAGACCTGCTGATTACCGGGACCTCGGCTTTTCCATGATCCTCAGATACGGATCAGGCACCATGCGCCAAGGCCCAGCGCCACCACCGCGGCCAGGCTCGCGAGGGCCGCCGATGCGACGGGGTTCACACCGTGCGCCACGGGTTCGCGCTGCCGCAACCGGGCCGCGGTCCACACCAGCAGCCCACCCCCGAACAGGGCGAACACCAACCCCGCGAAGATCGCCGGTCCCCTCTCCATGACGCCCCTGCCCCTTTTGTCCCGTCCGCGCGTGTCCAGCCCCGGGGAGGTTGACACGCGCGGGCGGCGGCCAGGCGAACCTGAGGTGAACGCGGAGCCGACGGGGCTGTGGACTCCCCGAAAGGCCCCGAGCGACCTCAGGCGGCCCCGCGTGGCTCAGCCTGGCTCAGACGGATCCGGGCGCGGGTATCTTTCCGGTCGTCTTTCCGTTGTCGACCCGGCCCACGGTGCACACGGCCTTCTTGAACCCCTGGTTCCAGTCGTCCTCATCGGCCACCCAGCCGAACACGGCCCTCTCCGATCCCGGCGCCCAAGTCGACTCGAATTTGTTGCCGCAAAGCTTGGTCGCGTTGTCGAGGCCTTTCTTGTAGCTCATGCTGCCGGGCGCCTGGGCCACGCCTATGACCTGGTCGGTGTGGGGTTTCGCGCAGTCGGTGAGCGGGGCGTTGTAGCCCTCCTGTTCCTCCTCGTAGATCCAGCAGTCGCCGACACTCATCTGACCGACCCACAATTTGGCGCCCTCGTCGCGGAACCGGCCCACTTCACCGCCGATCGCGGCATGGCGTCCGAGTACGAGACATGCCGTACCGCTGTTGGCCGCGGTGAAGCCCTCCTTCGTCGGTACGACGGCGTAGCCCGCCGCGTCCGGCAGGGCGTCGACGACCGCGCGCGTCTGGTTCTCACAGCGCTTGGCGCCCTCGGCGGCCGCGTCGGCGTAGTCGGTGGCGGTGTCGACCGCCACGACCTGCCCGTCGGGCCAGTCGTCGGAACAGCTCACCTTCCCCAGGTTCGGCGCGGACTTGAACGGCGTCCCCGACCACACCGCCTGCACACAGTCACCGGTCTCCAACGGCTGACTGAGCCCCACGACATCGCCGTACGGCAGCACGGGCCCGGTCGGCGGCGGCGAGCTCTTGGGCACGCTGGAGGTGGGCGGCTTCTTCGGCGTCGCGGTGTTGTCGTCCCCGCCGTTGTCCCTCGTCAGCGAAACGGCCAGCCAGGTGCCCCCGGCGACGACGAGCACGACGGCCACGACAAGCGCGACGATGGCGAGCCGCTTCTTCGCGGGGTCGGGCGGAGGCAACGGCCCCCCTCCGGGGCCACCGGGCCCGCCCGCACCCCATCCAACACCTGAAGTGCCGCCGAGGTAAGGCGCGGTGGGGCTTCCCGCGCTCGGATACGGCGACTGCGCGGAGCCGCCGCCACCCCCGTACGGCCCGTACGGTGTCGGGCTGCCGCCCCCGGCGGGCGGCTGCTGTGCGCCCCCGCTCCCGTAGGGCCCCTGCGCGTACGGGTTGCCGGGTGCCGCGGGCTGCTGCGGTGGGGCGGCCTGCCGCCACGGGTCGTACGGCGCGGCACCGGCGGCCCCGGCCGGCGTCACCGGTCCTCCCGGACTGCCCGCCGGAGTGTGCGGGGTCTGCGGCGTGCTCGGTGTCGGCAGCGCGGCCGGGGTCTGCGGTGTGCCCGGTGTCCCGGGTGTCTGCGGTGTCCCCGGCCCTGACCCGCCGCCCCAACCAGGTGACGTGCTCGCGACGTACCCAGGTGGCGGCCCGTCCGTCGCACCGCCCCCCGACGGACCACCGGGGCCACCGGGGCCGGGGACACCGGTACCGACCGGCTGCGCGCCCCGTCCGTCCACCGAACCCGCCGCGCCGAATCCCTCGGGCGGCGGTCCGAAGCCCCCCGGTGTCGCACCGGCCGGGGCGGGCCACACCGGCGAGGCGCCCTGCACCACCCGTTCCAGCCCCCGCGCCACCGTCTCCGGCGAGGACCTGCGCACGGGGTCCTTCACCAGCAATCCCTGGAGCACGGGCGCGAGTTCACCGGCCCGCACGGTCGGTGTCGGCTCCTCGCCCAGCAGGGCCGTGAGGGTCGCGTAGTCGCCGTGGCGGTCGAAGGGCCCCCGTCCCTCCACCGCCGAGTACAGCGTCGCGCCCAGCGAGAACAGGTCCGCGGCCGGCGTCGGCGGCTCCCCACGCGCGCGTTCCGGCGCGAGATAGCCCGGCGTGCCGAGGATGCCCGCGGTGGCGGTCAGCCGGGGTTCGCGGGACTCGGGCTGGAGGGCGATGCCGTAGTCGGTGAGCAGCACGCGCGCGAACGGGTCGCCCGAAGCGTCCGAGGCCAGAAGGATGTTGGCCGGTTTCACATCCCGGTGCAGGATGCCGATCCGGTGCCCGGCGGTCAGCGCGTCGAGCACGGCGATCCCGATGCGGGCCGCCTGGACGGGCAGCAGCGGCCCTGAACGCCGTACGACCGCCTGGAGGTCCACCGCGTCCGGCACGTACTCCATGACGATCCACGGCAGTCCCTCGTGCACCACCACGTCGTGCACGGTCGCCACATGCGGATGCCCGCGCAGCCGCGCCGCGTGCCGGGCCTCGCTGCGGGCGCGTGCGATGCGCTGCGCGGGCTCGGTCGCGTCCATCGGCACGTCCGGAAGCGCGATCTCCTTCATCGCGACTTCGCAGGCCAACTCCTCGTCGTACGCGAGCCACACGCGCCCCATGCCACCCGCGCCGAGCGTCCGCAGCAGCCGGTAGCGCCCGTTGATGACCCTGCCTTCGCCCTGATCCGGCGTCTCCCCCGCCATCACGCCTCCCCCCGAGACCCGAGACAGTGCGCCTCCCCCGAGGACGCGTCGAGTCCGTCTTCCGAAGGTAGCTTCGCACGTGCCACTGACAGGAGACCTTTTCGTCACCAATCAGACCAGACCAGGCACTCCCGCCCCGCCCGTGTCCTGCCGCCCCAGGCGCACCGTCACATCGAGGGCCGAGCACCGCCCGGGGCCGATCTCGACGGCCCGGCAGCACGACTTCACAGCGGCACAGCGGCACAGCGGCACAGCGGCGACACGCGAACACCGGGCCCCGACGACGAGTTCGGCCGCCGACAGCCCCGCGCTCAACCCTTCGCTCCGCACCTCCCGCTCCGCACCTCCCTCACGCCCCCTCGGCGCCCGCCGGCTCCAGGAACCCCTGCTCCACCAGCAGCCGGATCTGCGCCGGCGTACGGTCCCGCAGCAACACCGGGTCCTCGCCCACCAGTTGCGCGATCGCGTCCAGGATCCGCCCCGCGCTCAGCGACCCGTCGCACACGCCCGCGAAGCCCGCCCCGACCGTGTCCACCTTGGTCGCGCGCCGCATCCCGCGGTTCTGCCGCAGCACGACATGCTCCGGATCCTCCGCACCGGGCAGCCCGACCTGCTCCTGCACGATCTCGGGCGCGAGCTTGAAATGCCCCGCCAGCAGAGCCGCGTCGTCATGCGCCCGCAGATAGTCGAGCCGCTCGAAGTGCGCCCGTACGGTGTCCCCGAGCGGCTGTTCGACGGGGTGCGGCCACTCCTCGGCGACGACGGAGGGCTCGGCGGCGCCGGTCCTGCGCAACGTGATCCAGCCGAACCCGACCGCCCGCACCTTGCGCGCCTCGAACTCGTCCAGCCAGGCGTCGTACAGCGCCTGGTACTCGGCCGGGTCCCCGCGGTGGTCCCCGGCGTCCCGCAGCCACAGTTCGGCGTACTGCGTGACGTCCTGCACCTCGCGCTGCACGATCCACGCGTCACACCCGCGCGGCACCCAGGAGCGCAGCCGGTCCTGCCAGTCCTCTCCCTCCACGTGCTGCCAGTTGGCGAGGAACTGCGCGAACCCGCCCTCGTTCAGCCGCTCCCCCGCCTGCTGAACGAGCGACCGGCACAGATCGTCCCCGCCCATCCCGCCGTCCCGGTACGTCAGCCGCGCACCCGGCGAGATCACGAAGGGCGGGTTCGACACGATCAGGTCGTACGTCTCCCCGTGCTTCACGGGCTCGAACAGCGAGCCCTCCCGCAGCTCGGCCGCCGGGGCGCCGGAGAGCGCCAGCGTGAGCCCGGTGATGTGCAGCGCGCGCGGGTTGAGGTCGGTCGCCGTCACGCGCGTGGCGTGCTGCGCGGCGTGCAGCGCCTGGATGCCGGAGCCGGTGCCGAGGTCGAGGGCGGACGACACCGGCGTACGGACGGTGATGCCCGCCAGGGTCGTGGACGCGCCGCCGACCCCGAGGACCACGCCCTCGTCCCGACTACCGATCCCTCCGGCGCCCCCGACGGCGCACCCGAGGTCGGACACGATGAACCAGTCCTCGCCACCGGGCCCGCCGTAGGGCCGTACGTCCACGGTGGCCGCCACCTCGTCGGCGCCCGCGCGCACCAGCCAGCCGCTCTCCAGACACGCGTCCAGGGGCAGCACGTCCGCCACGCGCGCGTGGAGCACCGGCTGCTGGAGCAGGAAGAGCCGTACGAGGACCTCCAGCGGGGTGTCCCCGCGGGTCGCCCGGAGCGCGGGCACGGTCTCGCTGCGGGCGAGCGCCGCGTACGCGGGGGCGCCGAGCAGTTCGAGGAGCCCGTCGGCGGTGAAGGAGGCGCCCAGAAGGGCGTCCCTCAGGCGCGCGGCGACGTCGGGGCGGTCGGCGGAGGGCAGGGAGGCAAGGCTGGCGTTACTCACCACCCCATTGTGAACCGGCGCCGCAGGCGATGCCTACGGCGCCGGGGCCACGCGCGCGTGGATGTCACGTGGAGGTCAGCCGTTGGCCGCCGACGGCGAGGCGGACGCGCTCTTGCAGCTCTCCTGCTTCGCCATCGCCTTGCCGACGTCACCCTCCTCCAGGGTCTTCAGGGCGTCGCTGCCGCTGGTGCTCAGCTTGTCCAGCTGGGCCGCGATGTCCTTGAGGCCGTCGGCGAACTTGGCCTGGTCCTTGGTGTCGAGCTTCTCGACCTGCTGCTGGAGGGAGGCGTAGGACGCGGAGATGCTGTTGAGCTCCTTGACGGCGTTCTTCTGCTTCGTCTCGCCGTTGTCGACGTCCGGCGCCCCGGCTTTGGTCACCGCGGCCCCGATCGCCTTGTAGGCCTCAGACATGTCCTGGAAGGCCTGTGCGTCGGTCTTCTGGACGTCCTCCGGTGTGCTGTTGTCCGAGGTCTCCTTCTGGATCGCGGCGTTGGCGGCCTCGATCTTCTTGGCCTGCGGCTGTACGGCGTCGCAGACCTCCTTGGCCCAGGAGTTCAGCTTGTCGCTGTTGTCGTCGCTGCTGCATCCCGCCAGCGCCAGTACCAGTACCGCACCGCCGGACAGTGCGGCCGCGAGCTTCTTGTTCACCGGATTGGTCCCTTCCATGGCCTTCGGCCCCGGAAGATACACGCCGGACCGCCCACGACCGTATGCCGGACGTCCGCATGGTCATCTTTTGTAACCATTTGCACCAAGCGAGAGAAGGCTCACGATGAGGGCGTGCACACACAGCGGCGGGCGGGCGACGCGCCAACGCGCGCCCCCCGCCCGCCCCTTGAGCAGGCGCCGGTTAAGACCGCCTACGAAACCACCGCGGGATCAGCCGACTTGACCGACCTCTTGGCGCTCTCCTCGTCCCCTACGGCGATCCCGCGCCGCTTGGAGACATAGACCGCGCCGACGATCACGAGGAGCGAGAGAACGGCGATGGTGATCCGTACGCCGATGCTCTTGTCCTCGCCGTAGCTGAACTTGATGACCGCGGGCGCGATGAGGAGCGCGACGAGGTTCATCACCTTCAGCAGCGGGTTGATCGCGGGCCCGGCGGTGTCCTTGAAGGGGTCGCCGACCGTGTCGCCGATCACCGTCGCGGCGTGGGCCTCGCTGCCCTTGCCGCCGTGGTGACCGTCCTCGACGAGCTTCTTGGCGTTGTCCCAGGCACCGCCGGAGTTGGCCAGGAACACCGCCATGAGCGTGCCCGTGCCGATCGCGCCCGCCAGGTAGGAGCCGAGCGCGCCGACACCGAGCGTGAACCCGATGAAGATGGGCGCCATGACGGCGAGCAGTCCCGGGGTCGTCAGTTCCCTGAGCGCGTCCCGGGTGCAGATGTCGACGACCTTGCCGTACTCCGGCTTCTCGCTGTAGTCCATGATCCCGGGCCGCTCGCGGAACTGCCGTCGCACCTCGTAGACCACGGCACCCGCTGACCGCGACACGGCGTTGATGGCGAGTCCGGAGAAGAGGAAGACGACCGCGGCGCCCGCGATGAGGCCGACGAGGTTGTTGGGCTGCGAGATGTCCATCATCAGGCTCATCGGAGCCCCGTCGCCGGACAGCTTCTCGCCGACGTCCTGCGCGCCGGTCGTGATCGCGTCACGGTACGACCCGAAGAGCGCCGACGCCGCCAGGACGGCGGTGGCGATGGCGATGCCCTTGGTGATGGCCTTGGTGGTGTTGCCGACCGCGTCCAGGTTGGTGAGCACCTGCGCGCCCGCGCCCTCGACGTCGCCGGACATCTCGGCGATGCCCTGGGCGTTGTCGGAGACCGGCCCGAAGGTGTCCATGGCGACGATCACACCGACCGTGGTGAGCAGACCGGTACCGGCCAGTGCCACCGCGAACAGCGCGAGCATGATCGACGTACCGCCGAGCAGGAACGCCCCGTAGACGCCGAGGCCGATCAACAGGGCGGTGTAGACGGCCGATTCGAGACCGATCGAGATACCGGCGAGGACGACGGTGGCCGGGCCGGTGAGCGAGGTCTTGCCGATGTCCTGGACGGGACGCCGGGTGGTCTCGGTGAAGTAGCCGGTCAGCTGCTGGATGACGGCGGCCAGCAGGATGCCGATGGCGACCGCGACGAGCGCGAGGATGCGCGGGTCGCCGTCCTTGCCGGCGATCGCCCCGTCGGTGACGCCGTCGAGATCGGCGTACGACGACGGCAGATACGCGAAGACGGCCACGGCCACCAGCACGAGCGAGATCACCGCGGAGATGAAGAACCCGCGGTTGATCGCGGACATGCCGCTGCGGTCGGACCGGCGCGGGGCCACCGCGAAGATGCCGATCATGGCGGTCAGGACGCCGATCGCGGGCACGATCAGCGGGAAGGCGAGTCCGGCGTCGCCGAAGGCCGCCTTGCCGAGGATCAGCGCGGCGACCAGGGTCACGGCGTACGACTCGAAGAGGTCGGCCGCCATGCCCGCGCAGTCGCCGACGTTGTCGCCCACGTTGTCGGCGATGGTCGCGGCATTGCGCGGGTCGTCCTCCGGAATGCCCTGCTCGACCTTGCCGACCAGGTCGGCGCCGACGTCGGCGGCCTTGGTGAAGATGCCGCCGCCGACACGCATGAACATGGCGATGAGGGCGGCCCCGAGGCCGAAACCCTCAAGCACCTTCGGCGCGTCGGCCGCGTAGACGAGCACCACACAGGAGGCGCCCAGCAGACCGAGCCCCACTGTGAACATGCCGACGACGCCGCCCGTACGGAAAGCGATCTTCATTGCTTTGTGCGAGACGGCGGTGAGATCTTTTTCCGGCTCACCTTCCGCAGGTGTCGCTTCCCGTGCCGCCGCGGCAACGCGCACATTGCTGCGCACGGCGAGCCACATGCCGATATAGCCGGTGGCCGCCGAGAACGCCGCGCCGATCAAGAAGAAGACGGATCGACCGGCGCGTTGATTCCAGTCGTCCGCGGGCAGCAGCATGAGCAGGAAGAACACGACCACGGCGAATACGCCGAGCGTGCGCAACTGCCGTGCGAGATAGGCGTTGGCGCCTTCCTGCACCGCCGAAGCGATCTCTTTCATGCTGTCGGTGCCCTCGCCCGCCGCGAGCACCTGGCGTACCAGGACGCCCGCGACCACGAGCGCGGCCAGTGCGACGGCGGCGATCACCCAGACGATGATCCGGTTGTCGTCGGTCAGAACCGCGGCTGCGAGGGTAGTGGGATGGTCCAGCTGATGAGGGGTAGAAAGCCCCGCCATTCGTCCTCCTTGACGCTTGGGCTGAGCTCAAGATGTGGACGGATTGTAGGTACCCCGCCCTGATCAAAACAGGGCACGGTAAACGGAATTGGCCTTCACATGCTCTTCAGCAAAAGATCGACGTCACGCCACAGAACCCGAAAGAGCTAATGCCTTAAAGGCATTGACTGATCGTGAATGATTTCACGAATTCGGAAAATGCGAAGGGCCCCGCAGGTGCGGGGCCCTTCGACGTTCTGCTCTGCGCTGTTCTGCGCTGTTCTGCTCTTATGAAGGTCAGGGAAGCGTCGCGGCCGGCGGAGTGGTCGGCCAGGTCATACGGATCGACCCGCCGTGCTCCCCCGCGGTGACCTCCACGTCGTCGACCAGACCGCTGATGACCGCGAGGCCCATCTCGTCCTCCTCGGTCTCCGCGTCCGGGTCCTCGGCGGCCCCGCCGGGCGCCCGGTCACCCGGGGCCGAGCGCGGCGCCTCGTCGCCGACCTCGATGGAGAACTGCTTCTCCTCCTCGATCAGCAGCACCTTCACCGGTGCGGTGATGCCGCCGTTCTGATGCAGTCCGACGGCACGGGAGCAGGCCTCGCCGACGGCGAGCCTGACCTCGTCGAGTACGGCCTCGTCCACTCCGGCCCTGCGCGCCACCGCTGCCGCCACCAGACGGGCGGTCCGGACGTGCTCGGGCAGCGCGCTGAAGCGGAGTTCAACGGTGGCCATGCATCCCCCTCGGAACTACGGGCGTGCTGTCGGGGGACCGGGCTGCCGAAAGCCCGGACCCCCATGTACTACGGCCGCCCCGGGCTCGGTCCTTTTTCCGCGCCCGGGCCGGGTGGATCAGTCGGTGGCCGCCACCGCTTCCTCGACCGAGGTGTGGATCGGGAACACCTTGGTGAGGCCGGTGATGCGGAAGATCTTCAGAATGCGCTCCTGGTTGCAGACCAGGCGCAGCGAGCCCTCATGGGCCCGCACTCGCTTCAGGCCGCCGACCAGCACGCCGAGCCCGGTGGAGTCGAGGAAGTCCACGCCCTCCATGTCGACGACGAGGTGGAAACTCCCGTCGTTCACCAGCTCGACCAGCTGCTCGCGCAGCTTGGGCGCGGTATATACGTCGATTTCGCCACCGACCTCGACGACCGTACGATCGCCGACGGTACGGGTCGACAGGGACAGGTCCACGGATCCTCCAGCACCTTGCTATCGAGCGGTCGCCCGTTAGGACACTCTCGGCAGAGCCCCCAGGACGGTTCGCCAGCCGCGATGGCATTCAATCACTTACCGGCAGGCGTGCACGACGCCTTGGTCCCATTGTCCGTCACGCCAGTGACACACTCGATGCCGATGGCCAAGAATCACCGATCCGATCGACCCTCGGCGGACACCGTCTCCCGGCCGGAACCGGGCACGGTCCTGGACCGGCTCGCCTCCGGGCCGAGCCGGGCTGCGCGCATCACTCATACGGAGCACTTGCCCCCGCGCGAGGGCCGCCATGCCGTCTGGCCTGACCGGATTCGCCCGGAGGTGATCGCCGCGGTCCAGGCGGCGGGTGTCGAACACCCCTGGGCCCACCAGGCACAGGCGGCCGAGCACGCCCTGGACGGCGACTCGGTGGTCGTCGCCACCGGCACGGCCTCCGGCAAGTCCCTGGCGTATCTCGCGCCCGTCCTGACGGCCCTCCTGGACGGCTCCGAGGCCCCGAACGGCCGCGGCGCCACGGCCCTCTACCTCGCCCCCACGAAGGCGCTGGCGGCCGACCAGTGGCGTTCTGTGAAGGAACTTTCACAACCGTTGGGCAATTCAGTTCGACCCGCGGTCTACGACGGCGACACCCCCTTCGAGGAACGCGAGTGGATCCGCCAGTACGCCAACTACGTGCTGACCAACCCGGACATGCTGCACCGCGGCATCCTCCCCTCCCACCCCCGCTGGTCCTCCTTCCTCAAGGCGCTCAAGTACGTCGTCATCGACGAGGTGCACACCTACCGCGGCGTCTTCGGCTCCCATGTCGCCCAGGTACTGCGCCGGCTGCGCCGCCTCTGCGCCCGCTACGGCGCCTCCCCCGTCTTCCTGCTGGCCTCCGCGACCGCCGCCGAGCCCGCGGTCGCCGCCCGCCGCCTCACCGGCCTCCCGGTGCTGGAAGTGGCCGACGACGCCTCCCCGCGCGGTGAACTGGTGTTCGCCCTCTGGGAGCCCCCGCTCACCGAGCTCCAGGGCGAGAAGGGCGCCCCGGTCCGCCGTACGGCCACGGCGGAGACGGCCGACCTCCTCACCGACCTCACCGTGCAGGGCGTCCGCTCGGTCGCCTTCGTACGCTCCCGGCGCGGCGCCGAACTCATCTCGGTCATCGCCCAGGAGAGACTGGCCGAGGTCGACCGCTCCCTGGCCCGCCGGGTGGCTGCGTACCGCGGCGGCTACCTCCCCGAGGAACGCCGCGCCCTGGAACAGGCCCTCCACTCGGGAGAGTTGCTGGGCCTGGCCGCGACGACGGCCCTGGAACTCGGCATCGACGTCTCGGGTCTGGACGCCGTGGTCATCGCCGGCTACCCCGGCACGCGCGCGTCCCTGTGGCAGCAGGCGGGCCGGGCGGGCCGCTCGGGCCAGGGGGCGCTGGCGGTCCTGGTGGCCCGGGACGACCCCCTGGACACCTTCCTCGTCCACCACCCCGAGGCCCTGTTCGACCAGCCCGTGGAGTCGACGGTCCTCGACCCCGACAACCCGTACGTCTTGGCCCCGCACCTGTGCGCGGCGGCGGCGGAACTGCCGCTGACGGACGACGACCTGGAGCTGTTCGGCCCGGAGACCGAGAGCCTGCTCCCGCAACTGGAGGCCGCGAAGCTGCTGCGCCGCCGCACGAAGGCCTGGCACTGGACCCGCCGGGAGTCCGCCGCCGACCTCGCCGACATCCGCGGCGGGGGCGGCCGTCCGTTCCAGATCGTCGAGTCCGGCACGGGCCGCCTCCTGGGCACGGTCGACGCGGGCGCCGCGCACACCACGGTCCACGAGGGCGCGGTCCACCTCCACCAGGGCCGTACCTACCTGGTCCGTTCCCTGGACCTGGAGGACTCGGTGGCCCTGGTCGAGGAGGCGAACCCCCCGTACGCCACGGTGGCCCGCGACACCACGGCGGTCTCCGTCCTGGAGACGGACGTCGAAGTCCCCTGGGGCGAGGGCAAGTTGTGCTACGGCTCGGTCGAAGTCACCAACCAGGTCGTCTCCTTCCTGCGCCGCCGCCTCATCACCGGTGAAGTCCTGGGCGAGACCAAACTCGACCTCCCTCCTCGTACGTTGCGCACCCGCGCGGTGTGGTGGACGGTCACCGAGGACCAGTTGGACGAGGCCCGCATCAACCCCGAGATCCTCGGCGGCGCCCTGCACGCGGCGGAACACGCCTCGATCGGCATGCTCCCGCTGTTCGCGACCTGCGACCGCTGGGACATCGGCGGCGTCTCGATCCCCCTGCACCCCGACACGCTCCTGCCGACGGTCTTCGTCTACGACGGCCACCCCGGCGGCGCGGGCTTCGCCGAGCGCGCCTTCCACACCGCCCGCGCCTGGCTCACCGCCACTCGCCAGGCCATCGCCGCCTGCGAGTGCGACGCCGGCTGCCCGTCCTGCATCCAGTCCCCCAAGTGCGGCAACGGCAACGATCCGCTGCACAAGAGGGGGGCCGTGCGGCTGCTCACGGTGCTGTTGCGGGGGGCGCCGGAGGAGAAGGGGGAGGAAGGGCCGATGGAGGTGCCGGCGCCGGAAAGGGCTGCTCCGCCGGGCCCGCCCGTGCCCTGACCTCCGCCGTGAACGGCCCCCGTCCCGCCCTCGCCGTCACGTCCGAGGTCTCGCCCACGATCGCGCACCGCACGAGCCGGGTGCCCTGGGCCCGGGCCACCCGCTCCGCCCGCGCGCAAGCGGCCGTGCCGCCCTCCGTCCAGTGGTCCGCCGCCGCGAGCGCCGCGAGGTCGGCGCTCCCGGCCGCGCGATGCCGGGTCACGACGGCCTGCCCCAGGGCGAGCACGACACCGAACACCACACACAGCACGGCGATCGCACCGACGCTCCAGACGGTGGCGGAGCCACGGTCGTCGAGCTGCCGGCCAGGTACAGATCCCCGGCGGAATCCCCTGCCGGTGACCGACCCGCCGCACCTCCGCGGCCCTCCCCTCATGTCCCGCCCTCCACCGAGGCCACGGCCTCCTCCCGTACCTCGAAGGGCAGCCCGTGCAGCAGTGGCGGCTTCGCCACGACCACCACCCGGACCTGCTCCCCGACCCGCTCTCCCTCCGGCTTCCGCTCCCGGCTCACCGTGACCTCCGCCCCGCGCGGCGCCGCCGCCCGGGCCACCTCGACGACCGCGTCGGCCGGATCCTCCCGCGCCGCCGCCCGGGCCCCCGTACGCGCCGCGTCCACGCACTGGATCTGCGCGGCCACCACGAGCAGCCCCCACACCAGCGCCGTCGCGAACATCACCAGTACGGGCAGCACCACGGCCGACTCCGCCGTCACGAACCCCCGGTCCGCGCGGCCCCGTTCACATCCGCGCATCGAGCGCCTGCTTCACGATGCCCTGCAGCGCCGCGCTGACGGGCCCGCTGGTCACCACCTTGTAGAGGACGGCCGCGAACGCCACCGCCGCGACGATCCCCATCGCGTACTCGGAGGTGACCATCCCCGCGTCCCTCCGCACCGCACGCGCCACCCTGCCCACCAGGACACGCATGCGTGCCCGTACCGCCTTGTACATCTCAACCCCCGTAAATGCCTGTTCTGTTGCTTGCCACTGCTACTGCTACTGCTCGATCACGAACTGCCGATCCGCCCCGTCATCCACCACCCCCTCCCAGCACCGGCCCCGCGAGTCCGATCACCACCGGCAGCACGCCGACCGCGATGAACGCGGGCAGGAAGCACAGCCCCACCGGCGCGGTCACCATGACCGCCGCCCGCCGGGCCCGTGCCGTCGCGGCACGCGTCCAGTCGGCGCGGGCCTCCGCGGCGAGCCGTGCGACCGGCGCGGCGGCGGGGAGCCCGGAGACATCGGCCCGTTCCAGGAGCCGCGCCAGCGGTCCGGCGCCCGGCATCGCGGCCAGCCGCCGCCAGGCCTCGCCGGGCGGCCCGCCCAGCCGTACCTCCGCCGCACCCCGCGCGAGCCCCTCCCCGACCGGCCCGCCCAGCGCCTCGCCCACCGCCTGCGCGGCGATCACGGGCCCGGCACCGGCCGCGATGCAGGCCGCCAGCAGATCGGCGGCGAGCGGGAGTTGCCGTACGGCCTCCGCGGCGTCGTACTCCGACTCTGTGCCGGACACCGACCGCCGGCCCCACCACCACAGCCCGGCCGCGACGAGCAGCCCCACCACCACGCCGGCGACTCCGCCGACCAGGGCCCATCCGCCGGCCACCGCCCCCAGGAGGGGCAGCCAGTGCCGCAGAGCCCGGCTCGCCTCTGCCCGCCGGTCGGCGGGTCTCGCTTCCCGGCCCAGCAGCCGCACCAGCCGCCGCCGAAGGCTCCGCTTCCGCCGCGCTCCGCGCACCCACCGGGCGAGCCACCCGAGGACCGCCAAGGCCCCCAGAACCGCCCCCAGCCTGTGGACGACTTCCGTACTCACTTCGCCTCCGCTCCGCGCACGATCCGCACGGCCCACCACATCCCCAGCCCCTCCAGCACCCCGCCGATCACCAAACAGCCCAGTCCGGGGCCGGTGTGCAGCAGGACGTGGAGCGGGTCGGAACCGAGGGCCGTGCCGAGGAGCAGTCCGAGCACCGGGAGCCCGGCGAGCATGACGGCCGTGGAACGGGCGCCCGCCAACTGAGCGCGCAGATCAGCGCGTTGGTCCCGTTCCGCCCGCAACGCCGCTTCGAGGCGGTCGAGTCCGGCGGCCAAACCCGCCCCCTGGTCCACGGCCACCCGCCAGCACGCCGCGAGCCCCCGCAACCCATCGGCGCCCGGCTGCCGCGCGGCCCCGGTGAGCGCGCCCGGTACGTCCCCGCCGAACCGTGCCGCCGCCAGCACCGCCGACTGCGCCTCCCCGAGCCCGTCGCAGTCCCGCGCCGCGCACAACAGGGCCTCACCCGGCTGCCGCCCGGCCCGCACCTCCCCGGCGAGCAGTCCGCAGAGCCCGATGACCGCGTCCCCGCGCCCCTCCCGGGCCCGCCGCGCCTCCCGGGCCACCCGCACCCGCCGCACCAACGGCACCCCGGCCGCCCCCACGACGAGCGGCAGCACCGAGGCCCCCAGTACGGCCAGCGCGAGCCCGGCGGCCAACGACCACCACTCGACCCCGAGTCGCCGCGCCCCACCGGTCAGCCGACGCCATTCGAACGGCCCCGTCCCGACCGCACCGCCGGGAGCCGCGAGCAGCAACCGCGCCCGCCGCGCCCCGGAACCCCGCGCGCCCGAGAACCAGACCGCCGCCCCGGCACACAACAGAGCCGCCGCCACCGACACTTCACTCATCACCACGCCCCCCGTCGATTCCCACGCCTCCGAGCAGCCCCCGCAGCCGCTCCCATCCCCGCTCGTACGCGAACGCCTCCGCGCCCCACCGCAGCGCCGGTACCGTCCGCACCAGCCCCGACGGGTCCCGCTCCAGCACATGCACCTCGGCGATCCGGCGCCGCCCGTTCCGGTCGCGGGCCAGATGCAGGACGACCGCCAGCGCGGCGGCCAACTGGCTGTGCAGCGCGGCCCGGTCGAGCCCGGCGGCCGTGCCCAGCGCCTCCAGCCGGGCGGGCACATCGCCGGCCGCGTTCGCGTGGACCGTTCCGCAGCCGCCCTCATGGCCCGTGTTCAAGGCAGCCAGCAGATGCACCACTTCAGGCCCGCGCACCTCCCCGACGACCAACCGGTCCGGCCGCATCCGCAGCGCCTGCCGCACCAGGTCCTCGAGCGTGACGAGTCCCGCGCCCTCCTGGTTGGCGGGTCTGCTCTCCAGGCGTACGACGTGCGGATGGTCCGGCCGCAGCTCCGCGGAGTCCTCGGCGAGCACGATCCGCTCACCCGGGCCGACCGACCCCAGCAGCGCGCTCAGCAACGTCGTCTTGCCGCTGCCCGTGCCGCCGCTCACGAGGAAGGACAGCCGGGCGTCGATCAGCGCGCGCAGCACCCGGTCCCCGCCCGGCGGCACCGTGCCCGCCGCCACCAGCTCGTCGAGCGTGAACGCGCGCGGCCGTACGACACGCAGCGACAGACAGGCGCAGTCGACGGCCACCGGCGGCAGCACCGCGTGCAGCCGTGTGCCGTCGGGCAGCCGGGCGTCCACCCAGGGCCGCGCGTCGTCCAGTCGCCGCCCGGCCACGGCGGCCAGGCGCTGGGCGAGCCGTCGTACGGCTGCGGCGTCCGGAAAGGCGACGCCGGTCAGTTCCAGCCCGCCACCCCGGTCCACCCAGACCCGGTTGGGCGCCGACACCAGCACGTCGGTCACCGAGGGATCGGCGAGCAGCGGCTCCAACGGCCCACTCCCGACCAGCTCGGAGCGCAACCGCTCGGCCGCCCCGAGCACTTCGGCGTCCCCGAGCACCCGGCCCTGCTCCCGCAGCGCCTGCGCCACCCGCGCGGGCGTCGGCTCACCACCGCTCTCGGCGAGCCACTGCCGCACCCCGTCGAGGAGCCCCGGAGCCATGTCGACCCCGCTCCCCACCGCGCCGCTCACCACGGCACGGCCTCCCGAAACGGCACGGCCTCCAGAACCGGGCGCACCACGCACGCGTGCCGGTTCGAACTCCGACGCCGTACCCATGTCGCCACGTCCGCCAGAGCCGGCCCCGCCACGCCCACGCCCACGCTCGACCCCCACCGTCGTGCTCATGCCGCCTCCACCAACGCCCGCTCCCAGAACCCCTTGCAGAACCGCGCCAACGGCCCCCGTCCGGCCGCACCCGGCGGCGTCCTGCTCTCGTGCGGCCGCAGCAGCCCCGCCTCGACGGGCACCTCGCCCACCAGCGGCAGACCGAGCAGCCGGGCCACTTCGCGGTCGTCGAGCCCGGGTGCGTACGGCCCTCGTACGGCCACCCGCAGATCGCGTACGACCATTCCGACCGCGGCGGCCACCCGTCCGGCCGCCGCGACGGCGCGGAGTTCGGCGGGGACGACGAGGATGCCGAGGTCGAGTTGGGCGAGGGTCTCGGCGACGCCGTCGTCGATGCGGCGGGGCAGGTCGACGACGACCGTGCCGCCCCGGCGCCGGGCCGCGGCGAGCACCGCGCGGACGGCCTGCGGCGGGACGGCGACACAGTCGCCGCGGTCCCAGCTGAGGACCCGCAGGGAGTGCAGTTCGGGCAGCGACTCCTCCAGGGCGCCGCCGCCGACCCTGCCGCGCGAGGCGGCGAACGCGGGCCAGCGCAGGCCCTCGGCGGTCTCGCCACCGAGGAGTACGTCGAGTCCGCCGCCCAGGGGATCGGCGTCCACGAGGAGGGTGCGCAGTCCCTCCCGCGCGGAGGTGACGGCGAGGGCGCACGCGAGCGTGGAGGCCCCGGCCCCGCCCCGGCCGCCGATGACCCCGACGGTGAGGGCGGGCCGGCCGATGCCCTCGGCGACGTCGGCGATCCGGTCGACCAGCCACTGCTCCCCGTCGGGCAGCATCAGGACATGGTCGGCGCCGATCTCGACCGCGCGGCGCCAGACCCCGGAGTCGTCCTGGTCCCGTCCGACGAGCACCACTCCACCCCGGCGGGCGGCTCCCCGTACGCGGCGCGCGGCGTCGTCGCCGACCAGGACGAGGGGTGCGGCCTCCCATCGGCCTCTCGGTTCCGGCACCCCTGGATGGACCTCCGGGGTGGCTCCGGCCGCCGCGCACAGGCGCAGCAGGTCGTCCAGGAGCACCGGGTCCTCGGTGACGATCAACGGTCCGCCCTGGCGCCCTCCGGCGGCCTGCGACGGATCGTGTGTGACGGCTGCGGCCACGATTTCCATCCCCCTTCGCTGCATCTCGCGAGCGCCCCGAGGGCCCCGCGATTCCCAAACGTGTGAAGAACCGGCAACCGGCCTCCATATGAACGGCCGATAGGAACCGGCCAAACACGGCCGACTAACCGGAACCGGCCAACAAGTGGCCGTCGGCGGGCCGCGCTGGAATCACGGTGCAGCGATCCCGGAAATCGTGTGGATCTTGGTCGATAACTGTGGACAACTCAGCGGTTGTGAATATCGCCGTCACCCATACAGGTGCCCCCTGCACTACCGCCTGTGCGACTTCCGCAGAGCAGTGCGATGGCTACACACAGCGACGGATCATGGGCATGCGGAAGGGGCGGCCGCAGCCGCTTCGACACGGCCGTAGAGCCGTAAAGAGATGTGTGAGGAAGAGGAAAAACCCACCCGGACATGCGACGACCCCCACCGGGGGGGAGAGTGGGGGTCGTCTCCACGGCCGACTCGGGGGGGGAGGAGCCGGGCCGGGTTAGCACGGTCGCGAACGATCCGTGACTTCCATGGTGTACCCGAGAGCCCTCTCAGGCAAACCCACGCGCCCCACCTTACGCCGAATGGGCTGCGCCTATGCTCGGGGTCGTGGAAAACCACTCCTTGCCCCGCACAGCGGCCTTCTTTGACCTGGACAAGACGGTCATTGCGAAGTCGAGCACGCTCACGTTCAGCAAGTCGTTCTACCAAGGCGGGCTGATCAACCGCAGGGCCGCCTTGCGTACCGCGTATGCCCAGTTCGTCTTCCTGGTGGGCGGTATGGACCACGACCAGATGGAACGGACACGCGAGTACCTCTCGGCACTCGTGCGCGGCTGGAACGTCCAACAGGTGAAGGAGATCGTGGCCGAGACCCTTCACGACCTGATCGACCCGATCATCTACGACGAGGCCGCCTCCCTCATCGAGAAGCACCACACCGCAGGGCGCGATGTCGTGATCGTGTCCACGTCGGGCGCCGAGGTGGTCGAGCCGATCGGTGAACTGCTGGGCGCGGACCGGGTGGTGGCGACCCGGATGGTCGTGGGCGAGGACGGCTGCTACACCGGCGAGGTGGAGTACTACGCCTACGGTCCGACGAAGGCCGAGGCGATCAAGGAGCTGGCCGAGTCCGAGGGATACGACCTGGAGCGCTGTTACGCGTACAGCGACTCGGCGACCGATCTGCCGATGCTGAAGTCCGTCGGCCGGCCCCATGCCGTGAACCCGGACCGGGCGTTGCGCCGCGAGGCCCTCGCGCGCGGGTGGCCGATTCTCGATTTCCACCGGCCGGTCCGGCTCAAGCAGAGGCTCCCCGCGTTCTCCGCGCCGTCCCGTCCGGCACTCGTCGCGGCGGCGGCCATAGGAGCGGCGGCGGCCACGGCGGGCCTGGTCTGGTACGCCAGTCGGCGCCGGGCGACGGCCCTCTGAGAAACGGACGCCCGACCGGTGTCCGTTTAGGGACTGTTTGAGAGTAAAAGTAAAGAACTGCATCCAGGGCTTCCGCTTGCCCGGGTCCTGGAGTACAAAGGAGTCAACGGCCCGCGAGACCAAGGACATCCGAGAGGATCACCTTAATAACGCATTTGGCCCCACGGACCGCGCATGATCACCAGGCACCCACGCGACGTCGACCCGTCGATTACGGGCCAGCCGCACCAGGTGACGGGCAAAGCTCCCGACCTGATGGGCAACATATCGAGGACGCTTGGTAACCCGGTGAAAATGCCAGCGGCGGTACGAATCCTCGTACCGCCGCAACCCTGTTCAGGCCCCCGCGCGCGGGGGCCTTCTTCATGCCTCGCGCCTCATGCCTCGTGTCTTACGCCTTGCGCCTTACGCCGCCCCGCGCTGGAGCGCCTCGCACACCGCCGTCGACTCGCGCGCGCCGAGCACGATCGCCTTGCCGCAGTGCGCGATCCAGGCGGCCATCCCGTCCGGGGTCCCGGAGACATAGCCCTCCAGCGCCGACAGATAGGCCGCACGGCCCAGTTCGGCGTGGCCGACCTCCGCCGGGCAGATCGACTTGGGGTCGAGGCCGCTGCCGATCAGGACGATGCGCTCGGCCGTGCGCGCGACCAGGCCGTTGTGGGAGGTGAAGGGCCGCAGGGCGAGGATCTCGCCGTGCACGACGGCCGCCGTCACCAGCGCCGGGGCGGAGCCGCCCGCGATGATCAGCTCGGACAGTCCCTCAAGGCGGCCGTGCACCTCGGCCGCGCCGGGCAGCGGAAGCTCGATCAGCGGCTCCTCGACCGGTTCGCCCGCCTGGCGCGGACGCCCGACCTCGTCAGCATTGGTCGCGGCCGCCACCAGGTGCAGCCGGGCCAGCACCCGCAGGGGCGACTGCCGCCAGATGGACAGCAGTTGGCCGGCCTCGGCGGTCAGCCTGAGCGCCGCGCCCACCACGCGCGCGTCGTCGTCGCCACTGAAGTCGGAGCGGCGGCGCACCTCCTCCAGGGCCCAGTCGGCGCCGGACAGCGCCGCCGAGCCGCGGGCGCCGCGCAGCGCCGCCTCGGAGGTGATCGCCGTGCTGCGGCGCCGCATGATCCGGTGCCCGTAGACCCGGTCCACGGCCTTGCGCACGGACTCCACGGAGTCGGCCACACCGGGCAGCGAACCCAGGGCCGCGAGCGGATCGGCGGTCGCGCCTGTCGTACTCATGAGTACGACATTACGCAACCGCGGCCCGCACCCCACGAAGGAGTGGTCTTCTTCACGCACGCCTGCCACGTACAGCTATCGCCCCACTACCCTTCGTGAACATGAAAATTGCTTTCGTCGGGAAGGGCGGCAGCGGCAAGACGACCCTGTCCTCCCTGTTCATCCGCCATCTCGCCACCACCGGCGCACCGGTCGTCGCCGTCGACGCCGACATCAACCAGCATCTGGGCGCCGCCCTCGGGCTCGACGAGGCGGAGGCCGAGGCCCTGCCCGCGCTGGGCGAGCGGCTGCCGCTGATCAAGGACTATCTGCGCGGCGCCAACCCGCGCATCGCCTCCGCCGAGACGATGATCAAGACGACCCCGCCGGGCGAGGGCTCCCGGCTGCTGCGGGTGCGCGAGACCAATCCGGTGTACGACGCCTGCGCGCGGCCGGTGGAACTCGACGGCGGCGCCGTCCGTTTGATGGTCACCGGCCCCTTCACGGACGCCGACCTGGGGGTCGCCTGCTACCACTCCAAGACCGGAGCGGTGGAGCTGTGCCTGAACCACCTGGTGGACGGGCGTGACGAGTACGTCGTGGTGGACATGACGGCCGGATCCGACTCCTTCGCCTCCGGCATGTTCACCCGCTTCGACATCACGTTCCTCGTCGCCGAGCCGACCCGGAAGGGGGTCTCCGTCTATCGCCAGTACAAGGAGTACGCCCGCGACTTCGGCGTCGTCCTGAAGGTCGTCGGCAACAAGGTGCAGGGCCAGGACGACCTCGACTTCCTCCGCGCCGAGGTCGGGGACGACCTGCTGGTGACGGTCGGGCACTCGGACTGGGTGCGGGCCATGGAGAAGGGCCGGCCGCCCCGGTTCGAGCTCCTGGAGGACGTCAACCGCCGCGCCCTGCGCCAGTTGCAGACCGCCGTCGACGCGACGTACGAGCTGCGCGACTGGGAGCAGTACACGCGGCAGATGGTGCACTTCCATCTCAAGAACGCCCGGTCGTGGGGCAACGAACGCACTGGGGCCGACCTGGCGGCGCAGGTCGACCCCGGGTTCGTGCTGAGCGAGGGCGTCGCGGTGAACGCCTGACGGCCACCAAGACAGCTTCCGCGACGCCGTACGGCTAGTGCTTGGCCGCCGGTGCTCCGGGGACGCCCTTCGGGGCCGGGGCGGGGCTGCCCGAGAGGAAGGACGCCCAGCTCTGCTTCGGGGCCTGGCCGACGCCCAGGGTCCGCAGCTTCGCCAGGGCCTTCGGGTCCTGGGCGTCCAGCCAGTCGGCGAGCTGCCGGAAGGAGACGCAGCGCACGTCGGGCTTGTTGCAGACCTGCTCGACGGTCTCCTCGACGGCACGCATGTAGGTGCCGCCGTTCCAGGACTCGAAGTGGTTGCCGATGATCATCGGCGCGCGGTTGCCGTCGTAGGCCCGGTGGAAGCCCTTGAGCAGGCTGTCACGCATCTGGTCGCCCCAGAACTCGTGCTTGTCCGGGTCGCCGTACATCGTGCCCGACTGGTTCACGGCGAAGTTGTAGTCCATGGTGAGCTGCTCGTAGGAGTGCCCGATGAAGGGCACGAGCTGCATGGACAGGTCCCACAGGCCTTCCTTCTTCTTCGGCCAGACCTGGTCGTTGACCCCGCTGGTGTCGTAGCGGAAGCCGAGTTCGCGGGCGGCCTTCATGAAGTTCTTCTGGCCCTCCAGGCACGGAGTGCGGGCGCCGACGAGCTCCTTGTCGTAGTCGAAGGGCAGGGGCGCGGCGTTCTTCATGCCGGTGTTGGTCTTCCAGGACTTCACGAACTGCTTGGCCTGGGCGATCTCGTCCTTCCAGTCCGCGACCGACCACTGTCCGACCCCGCCGCCGCTGCCGCAGAAGTGGCCGTTGAAGTGGGTGCCGATCTCGTTGCCCTCCAGCCACGCCCCGCGCAGCTGCTTCACGGTCTCGGCGATGCCCTCCTCGTCGTTGAAGCCGATGTCGGAGCGGCCCGGGGAGTGCTGCGGCGGCTTGTAGAGGTCGCGCTTCTCCTCGGGGAGCATGTACACACCGCTGAGGAAGTACGTCATGGTCGCGTGGTTGGCCTTGGAGACCTTGCGGAAGTGGGAGAACAGCTTCTGGCCGTCCTCGCCCGCGCCGTCCCAGGAGAACACCACGAACTGCGGGGGCTTCTGACCGGGCTTCATCCGTTCCGGCCGGGGCAGGTGCGGCTGCGCGCCGGTGTACGCGGTGGAGCCGTCGCCGATCAGGCGGACCGCGCTCTTGGGCGGCGCCTGGGCCGGCTTCGCCTTCTGCGGGCCGGGCGCCCCTTCCTTGTCATGGTCGGTGCCGATCGCGCAACCGGCGAGTGACGCGGCACAGACCGCGGCGACCACGGCGCCAGCGGCGATCCTCTGGGTGGCGGCCATGTTCCGCCCACCTTCTTCCTTCTCTCGGGGCCAAACGACAGCGCCGTCAAGCTCGCACGAGACCCGGAAGGAATTAGTACGACAAGCCGATCAAATATCCGCATCACCCTGATGGGTGACTTATTGAGCCATTTGCCAGAAAAGCCTATGCCTGGCCTTTACTCTGAATTACGATTCGTTTACCGAGCGTTGATTCATCCCGCCGCTGCACGCCGTGACCCACGGCCGCGACCCGCCCCCGCCATAGCCGGGGGACCACCTGTTCCGCGACCGCGCTGCCCCGGAGGAGACGGGAAACATGTCCGCCTGCGCACCCACGCGCGCCACCGACTCGAGTCGAATGAAGCGCATCCACCGACCCCACAGCCCGCCACCGTCCGGCCCCCGCCGCTTCCGCATCGCGGGCGCCGACGTGTCGGCCTCGATCGCGGTCTTCCTGATCGCCCTGCCCCTGTCCCTCGGTATCGCCCTCGCCACCGGCGCGCCCCTCCAGGCCGGCCTCGTCGCCGCCGCCGTCGGAGGACTCGTCGCCGGGTGGCTCGGCGGCTCGCCGCTCCAGGTCAGCGGCCCCGCCGCCGGACTCACGGTCGTCACCGCCGACCTGATCCACCGCTACGGCTGGCGGACGACCTGTGCCATCACGGTCCTCGCCGGTGTCGTCCAACTCGGCCTCGGCTGCCTGCGCGTGGCGCGCACCGCGCTCGCCGTCAGCCCCGCCATCGTGCACGGCATGCTCGCCGGTATCGGCGTCACCATCGCCGTCGCCCAGCTGCACATCGTCCTCGGCGGCACCCCGCAGAGCTCCGTCCTGGCCAACCTCCGGGCCCTGCCCGCCCAGTTGGCCGGCCTTGACCCCGCCGCCGTGTCGGTCAGCGCGCTGACCCTGGCCCTGCTCCTGCTCTGGCCGCGGATCCCCGGCCGGGTCGGCGGGCTGCTGCGCAAGGTCCCGGCCGCGCTCGTCGCCGTCACCGGAGCCAGCGCGGTCGCCGCGCTCGCCGGGCTGACGCTGCCCGAGGTCGACCTGCCCTCCTGGAGCAGCCACGCGCTGGCCGGACTCCCCGAGGGGCCGGTGCTCGGGATCGTCGCCGCCGTGCTGACCACCACGCTGGTGTGCAGTGTGCAGTCGCTGCTCGGCGCGGTCGCCGTCGACAAGATGGCCGCCGGAAGACCGGGGCTCACCGCCCGGGTCGGACGCTCGAACCTGGACCGCGAACTGCTCGGCCAGGGCGCCGCGAACATCGTCTCCGGCACCCTCGGCGGGCTCCCGGTGGCCGGGGTCGCGGTGCGCAGTTCGGCGAATGTGCACGCGGGTGCCGTGAGCCGGAACTCCACGATGCTGCACGGCGTTCTCGTAGTGATCGCCGCGCTGCTGATGGTCCCGGTCCTTGAGCTCATCCCGCTCGCCTCGCTCGCCGCCCTGGTGATGTCCGTCGGCATCCAGATGGTGTCCCTGCACCACATCCGCACGGTGACCCGCCACCGAGAGGTCCTGGTCTACGCCGTCACCACCCTCGGCGTGGTCCTCCTCGGCGTCCTGGAGGGCGTCGTCCTCGGCATCGCCGTCGCCGTGGCCGTCGCCCTGCACCGCCTCGCCCGCACCCGCATCACCCACGAAGAGCAGGAAGGAGTCCATCACGTCCACGTACGAGGGCAGTTGACGTTCCTCGCGGTGCCCCGGCTCAGCCGCGCCCTGCATCTCGTGCCCCACGGCACCCATGTGGTCGTCGAGTTGGACGGCTCCTTCATGGACCACGCGGCGTACGAGGCGTTGCAGGACTGGCAGAAGACCCACACCGCGCAGGGCGGCAGCGTCGAGCTGACCGGCCGCCGCGCCGGGGTCCGGATCGCCGAGCCCGGCGAGACCGCCGAACCCCACGCCGGATCCGGCACATCGACGGACTCCGCCGACCCGGCCTCCGCGCCCGCAGCGGCCACCGCCGCGGGCTGCCGTTGCAGCCCCTGGACGCCCTGGCGCAACCACCAGTGCGAGGACCCGCCGTCCGCACCGCGCTCCGACGCGGACCCGCGCGGGTCCGAGGACTCGGGCACGGCCGACGGAGCCGGACCGTCCAGAACCAGCGGTCATGAACTGGCCCGTGGGATCAGCGCGTTCCAGCGCAACACCGCACCCCTGGTGCGGGGTGAGCTGGCCCGGCTGGCCCGGGAGGGGCAGACCCCGTCCCAGCTCTTCCTCACCTGCGCCGACTCACGCCTCGTCACCTCGATGATCACCTCCAGTGGCCCGGGCGACCTGTTCGTGGTGCGCAACGTGGGCAACCTCGTGCCGCTCCCCGGCCAGGAGAGCGGCGACGACTCGGTGGCCGCGGCGATCGAGTACGCGGTGGACGTCCTGCGGGTGCGGTCCATCACGGTCTGCGGGCACTCCGGGTGCGGAGCCATGCAGGCACTGCTCAACTCCGAGCCCGGGGGCGCCCAGACGCCGCTCAAGCGGTGGCTGCGGCATGGGCTGCCGAGCCTGGAGCGCATGGCCGACGACAGCCGGCCGTGGGCCAGACTCGCCGGACGCGCCCCCGCGGACGCGGTCGAGCAGCTGTGTCTGACCAACGTGGTCCAGCAGTTGGAGCATCTGCGCACGCACGAGTCCGTGGCCCGGGCGCTGCGGGAGCGGACGCTTGAGCTGCACGGGATGTACTTCCACGTGGGCGAGGCACAGGCGTATCTGCTCACCGAGGCATCCAGTACCGAGGTGTTCGACCAGGTGACCGACGCTGACGGTCTGCGCAGCCCGGCGTAGTCCGGGCCCCGCGCGCCCCGGTGAGCCTGCGTACTCCCCGCTCAGCGGAGACCGGATGTCTCCGCCGGGCGGGGCGGGGCGAGGACCGGATTGCACGGGGCGACCTCACCGCGGACGAAGCCAAGGCCGGTGACCGGCAGGAAGCTCCCGTCGGGCTGGCGCTGCCCCATCTTTGCGACGACCAGGGAGTCCCCGCGCCGCAGGTCGAACACCCGGCCTGGGCCCCCGTCCTCATCGGAGCGACCCCGGACCCACTCCCCCCGGGGCTCGGTGCACTCGTAGCCGTTCGGCACCTTGTCCACGACCACGTGGACGCCGTGCGTCTTGAGCCGTTCGACGAGGCCGTCCGGCAGGGTGCCGCCGAGGCCGAACTCGTTCATGGTGACCGTCAGGCTTCCATCCGCGTGCGACACCACCGCGTAGGCCGGGCTTTCGGCGGGAGAGCCCGGCATCAGCACCCAGGCGCCCGCGACGGCGGCGCAGGCCAGGGCGACGAGGCCGAGCCTCGGCGCGGTAAGGGCCGTGCGGCGGCGCCCCACGGACATCGGCGCCGCGTCCGACGTACGGCCGTCCGCCGTACGGTCCTCCGCGAGCCGGTCGATCTCGCGGCGCAGTTCTCCGAGGAGCCGGTCCTCGAACGTCGTCCTGGTGGTCATGCCTCTCCCCCGGTTCCTCCGGTGACGTATGACAGGGATGTGCCGAGCGGTCCGTCGGCGGGCTCGCCCGCCGCCCGGCGCAGCGACTTGCGGGCCCGGTGCAGCCGTACGCGGGCCGTGACCTGGGTGATACCCAGGGCGGCGGCGGTCTCGGAAACCGTCAGCTGGTCGACCACGATCAGCTCCAGAACGGCTCGCTCCCCCGCGGGGAGCCGTTCCAGCGCGGCCAGGGCACGCCGCCCCGGGCTCTCCGCGTCGAGCTTGTCCTCCAGGCGCGCGATGTCGTCGGGCTCCAGGAGCCGTCGGCCCGAGATCCGGCGGTCGCGGACGGTCTCCCGGGCCACGCGCCGGCGTTCGGAGGAGACGACGTTGCGGGCGATGCCGTACAACCAGGCCCTCTCGCTGCCCCGCCCCGGGCGGTAGGTGTGGGCGGAGTCCAGGACCGCGAGGAAGATCTCGGCGGTCAGGTCGGCGACGGTGTGCGGGTCGGCGACACGCCGGGCCACGAAAGATGTCATCGCGTCCACATGGCGCCGGTAGAACTCCTCGAAGAGTTCAGGGTCGCGGACCGCCGCCTGCGGCCCGCCCCGTATCCCTTCCACTCGGACTCCCCTCTCGTCGGTGACTCGTCAATGGCTCGTCGTTCGTTGGCGCTTCACCCGTACTTGGGCGGGAGTGTGAAAGGCGTTACACAGCATGAACTCCGCCTGGTCGGCGTCCGTGGGTACGGATGAACCCGGCCGCCGACCTCGACGTACACAGCCGTACCCACAGGTCTAAACCAATTTTCGAACGACCCTTGTCAGGGCACCCCCCGGTCTGATGAGCTGTGGCCTGGGACACAACGGTCGCCCCCGACAAAGCGCCGCAAGGGAGATGTCGTGAGCAACGAAAGCCTGGCCAACCTGCTCAAGGAAGAGCGCAGGTTCGCGCCGCCCGCAGACCTGGCAGCGAACGCCAATGTCACCGCGGAGGCGTATGAACAGGCCAAGGCTGACAGGCTCGGCTTCTGGGCCGCGCAGGCCCGTCGGCTGACCTGGGCCACCGAGCCGACGGAGACGCTGGACTGGACGAACCCGCCGTTCGCGAAGTGGTTCAAGGACGGCGAGCTGAACGTCGCGTACAACTGCGTCGACCGGCATGTCGAGGCCGGCAACGGCGACCGGGTCGCCATCCACTTCGAGGGCGAGCCCGGCGACAGCCGTGCGATCACCTACGCCGAGCTCAAGGACGAGGTCTCCAAGGCCGCGAACGCCCTGCTGGAGCTGGGAGTTCGCAAGGGCGACCGGGTCGCCGTCTACATGCCGATGATCCCGGAGACGGCGATCGCGATGCTCGCGTGCGCGCGGATCGGTGCGGCGCACTCCGTCGTGTTCGGCGGGTTCTCCGCGGACGCGCTCGCCACGCGGATCCAGGACGCCGACGCCAAGGTCGTCATCACCTCCGACGGCGGCTACCGCCGCGGCAAGCCGTCCGCGCTCAAGCCGGCCGTCGACGAGGCGATCACCAAGGTCGACAACGTCGAGCACGTGCTGGTCGTACGCCGTACCGGGCAGGACGTCGCCTGGAACGACAGCCACGACGTGTGGTGGCACGAGATCGTCGAGCGGCAGTCCGCCGAGCACACCCCCGAGGCGTTCGAGGCCGAGCAGCCGCTGTTCATCCTCTACACGTCCGGGACGACGGGTAAGCCGAAGGGCATCCTGCACACCTCCGGCGGCTACCTCACCCAGGCCGCCTACACCCACCACGCCGTCTTCGACCTCAAGCCGGAGACCGACGTGTACTGGTGCACGGCCGACGTCGGCTGGGTCACCGGCCACTCGTACATCGTCTACGGGCCGCTCGCGAACGGCGCCACCCAGGTCATGTACGAGGGCACCCCCGACACCCCGCACCAGGGGCGGTTCTGGGAGATCGTGCAGAAGTACGGGGTGACCATCCTGTACACGGCCCCCACCGCCATCCGCACGTTCATGAAGTGGGGCGACGACATCCCCGCGAAGTTCGACCTCAGCAGCCTCCGCGTCCTGGGGTCCGTGGGTGAGCCCATCAACCCCGAGGCCTGGATCTGGTACCGCAAGCACATCGGCGCGGACCGGACGCCGATCGTGGACACCTGGTGGCAGACCGAGACCGGCGCGATGATGATCTCGCCGCTGCCGGGCGTCACCGAGACCAAGCCCGGCTCCGCGCAGACCCCGCTGCCCGGTATCTCCGCGACCGTCGTCGACGACGAGGCGAACGAAGTGCCGAATGGTGGCGGTGGTTACCTGGTCCTCACCGAGCCGTGGCCGTCGATGCTGCGCACCATCTGGGGCGACGACCAGCGGTTCCTCGACACGTACTGGTCGCGCTTCGAGGGCAAGTACTTCGCCGGTGACGGGGCGAAGAAGGACGACGACGGGGACATCTGGCTGCTTGGGCGCGTGGACGACGTCATGCTCGTCTCCGGGCACAACATCTCCACCACCGAGGTCGAGTCCGCGCTCGTCTCGCACCCGTCCGTCGCCGAGGCGGCCGTCGTCGGTGCCGCCGACGAGACGACCGGGCAGGCCATCGTCGCCTTCGTGATCCTGCGCGGCACGGCCAACGCCGAGGACGACAACCTCATCGCCGACCTGCGCAACCACGTCGGCGCCACCCTCGGCCCGATCGCCAAGCCCAAGCGCGTCCTCCCGGTGGCCGAGCTGCCCAAGACCCGTTCCGGCAAGATCATGCGCCGGCTGCTGCGGGACGTCGCGGAGAACCGTCAGCTGGGTGACGTCACCACCCTGACCGACAGCACAGTTATGGACCTCATCCAGGCGAAGCTCCCGGCCGCGCCCAGCGAGGACTAGGCACGTCGGAAAAGGGGCGCCCGGCGCGAAAACGCGCCAGGCGCCCTTTTTAGTTAAACTAAGGAAAACTAGCGTGACTCCATAGGTGTGCCGGGAAGTCTGGTCGGCGAGCAGCTCAGCCCTACCCACCGACCGGAGGTCCCCCTCATGGCCGCGCCCCGCTCCACCACCCCCCCGCAAGGTCTTCGGACGGCTCTCGCTGCCCGAACGCACCTTCGTGGCGGACGCGCTGCGCACCGAGACCGTCGGCGGTGTCCTGCTCCTCGTCGCCGCCGTCGCCGCGCTGATCTGGGCGAACATCCCGGCACTGCGCGACAGCTACGACAGCGTCAGCCACTTCCACCTCGGCCCCGAGGCCCTCGGCCTCAACCTCTCCGTCGCGCACTGGGCGGCCGACGGGCTCCTCGCGGTCTTCTTCTTCGTCGCCGGCATCGAGCTCAAGCGCGAACTAGTCGCCGGTGACCTGAAAGACCCCAAGGCCGCCGCCCTCCCGGTCGTCGCGGCCCTGTGCGGCATGGCCGTACCGGCCCTCGTCTACACCCTGACCAACCTCACCGGCGGCGGATCGCCCGACGGCTGGGCGGTCCCGACCGCCACCGACATCGCCTTCGCGCTCGCCGTCCTCGCGGTCATCGGTACGTCACTCCCCAGCGCCCTGCGTGCCTTCCTGCTCACCCTCGCGGTCGTCGACGACCTCTTCGCGATCCTGATCATCGCCGTGTTCTTCACCGCGGACATCGACTTCGCGGCCCTCGGCGGCGCGGCGGCCGGCCTGGTCGTCTTCTGGCTGCTGCTGCGGAAGGGCGTACGCGGCTGGTACGTGTACGTGCCGCTGGCGCTCGTCATCTGGGGCCTGATGTACAACAGCGGCGTCCACGCCACCATCGCGGGCGTGGCGATGGGCCTGATGCTGCGCTGCACCCCGCGCGAGGGCGAGGAGCACTCGCCCGGCGAGCACATCGAGCATCTCGTACGGCCGCTCTCGGCGGGGCTGGCCGTTCCGCTGTTCGCGCTGTTCAGCGCCGGTGTCGCCGTCTCCGGGGGTGCCCTGGGCGACGTGTTCACCAAGCCGGAGACGCTCGGCGTCGTCCTCGGTCTGGTCGTCGGCAAGGCGCTCGGCATCTTCGGCGGGACCTGGCTGACGGCACGTTTCACCCGGGCCTCGCTCAGCGACGACCTGGAGTGGGCGGACGTCTTCGCGGTGGCGACCCTGGCCGGCATCGGGTTCACGGTGTCGCTGCTCATCGGGGAGCTGGCCTTCGACGGGGACGCGGCGCTCACCGACGAGGTCAAGGCGGCCGTCCTGATCGGCTCGCTCATCGCGGCGACCCTCGCGACCGTGCTGCTGAAGGTCCGCAACGCCAAGTACCGGCGGATGGTCGAGGCCGAGGAGCGGGACGACGACCTCGACGGCATCCCGGACATCTACGAGCAGGACGACCCGGCGTACCACCTGCGGATGGCCGCGATCTACGAGAACAAGGCCGCCGAGCACCGCCGGATCGCCGAACTCAAGGCGGCCGAGCGACAGGGGCTTGCCGAAGTGGCGGGCGGGGCAGGCGAGGAGGGCGACCGTCGGGCATGATCTGACGGGACGGTACAAAAGACTTTCCAGTCACGCACTCGGCAGATTCAGGGAGAACGCGATGAGCGCACCCGACGGCAGCCCGGTCGGCGCCGAACGCAGTATCGGCCAGTTGTTCGCCTCGGCGACGACCGAGATGTCCGCGCTGGTGCACGACGAGATCGCGCTGGCCAAGGCGCAGCTCAAGCGGGACGTGAAGCGCGGCGCGACGAGCGGCGGCGCGTTCACGGCCGCCGGCGCGGTGCTGGTGTTCTCCCTGCCGATGCTGAACTTCGCCCTGGCGTACGGCATCCGGACCTGGAGCGACTTGAACATGGCGCTCTGCTTCCTGCTGTCCTTCCTGGCGAACGTCCTGATCGCGATCGGCCTCGGGCTGATCGGCGTGGTCTTCATGAAGAAGGCGAAGCAGAGCGGCGGCGCACAGAAGACCGCCGCGTCGATGAAGGAGACGGCGAGCGTCCTGCAGAACGCCAAGCCGCACCCGCGGCCCGAACTGCCGCAGGACCGGGTCCCGGAGGCCATCGAAGCTGTGACACGCTCGTCGTCATGACGGACCCCGCCACACCCGCCTCAGTAGTACGACCGGACGGTCCCTGGACCCACCGCGACGTGGCCGCCAACGGTGCGCGTTTCCACATCGCCGAGATGGGCGACGGGCCGCTGGTCCTGCTGCTGCACGGCTTCCCGCAGTTCTGGTGGACGTGGCGGCACCAGCTGCCGGCGCTCGCCGACGCCGGGTTCCGGGCCGTCGCCATGGACCTGCGCGGCGTCGGCGGCAGCGACCGCACCCCGCGCGGCTACGACCCCGCCAACCTCGCCCTCGACATCACCGGCGTGATCCGCTCCCTCGGTGAGCCGGACGCCGCGCTGGTCGGCCATGACCTGGGCGGATACCTGGCGTGGACGGCGGCCGCGATGCGCCCGAAGCTGGTACGGCGGCTCGCGGTGGCCTCGATGCCGCATCCGCGGCGCTGGCGCTCGGCGATGCTCTCGGACGTCAAGCAGACGCGCGCCGGTTCCTACATCTGGGGGTTTCAGCGCCCCTGGATCCCGGAGCGTCAGCTGACCGCGGACGACGGGGCGCTGGTGGCCCGTCTGATGCGGGACTGGTCGGGCCCGGTGCTGCCGGACGACGACGCGGTGGAGACGTACCGTCGCGCAATGTGCATCCCCTCCACCGCGCACTGCTCGATCGAGCCGTACCGCTGGATGGTGCGCTCGCTGGCCCGCCCCGACGGCATCCAGTTCAACCGGCGCATGAAGCGGCCGGTCCGGGTGCCGACGCTGCATCTGCACGGCTCGCTCGACCCGGTGCTGCGGACGCGGAGCGCGGCCGGATCCGGCGAGTACGTCGAAGCGCCGTACCGCTGGCGGCTGTTCGACGGACTGGGCCACTTCCCCCATGAGGAGGATCCGGTCGCTTTCACGACAGAACTGGTCAATTGGCTGAAAGACCCCGAGCCCGATCGGTGACCGTGCGAACGCGCCCGGTATCCGGACCTGAACACCTGTCCTACGAACAGCCAAATGCCCGGCGCATAGGCCAATTGGGGGCCCTGGGGGCGGTTATCGACCTTGGGGCAGGGGCACACGTCGGGGTATGGGCTGGACGCACGACTACAGTGACGCAGCACGCAATCGCCGCTCGGGCCACGGTCTGAGCCCCCACCAGGGAGGGGCCCCGCAGGAGCAGGGCACCGACCTCCGGGTGGGCATTCCGCGCATCCTGCGCCGCCGGGCCCGCTGGGTCTCGGTACGGCTGCGTCATCCCCGAGGCTGACGCACCGCCCTCTCAAAAGCTCTCGTTCTTTTCGAGAGCCCTCTTTTCGCGAGCGGACCTCACAGCGCGCAGCTGTCGCTGTCCACCTGCTGGTTCGCGGTGCGCCCCTTGACGATGTCCTCCTGGATCTCGTCCGCGGTCAGCGCGTACCCGGTGTCCGCGTCGTCGAGGGACTTCGCGAACACGACGCCGTAGACCTCGCCCTCAGGGGTGAGCAGCGGGCCGCCGGAGTTGCCCTGGCGGACGATCGTGTAGAGGGAGTACACATCGCGGTGCACGGTGCCGCGGTGGTAGATGTCCGGTCCGTTGGCCGGGATCCGGCTGCGCACGCGCGCGGCCCGGACGTCGTACGCCCCGTTCTCCGGGAACCCCGCGATGATCGCGTCGTCGCCGCTCTTGGCGTCCGTGGACGTGAACTCGAGGGCGGGCGCCTTCAGGTCGGGGACGTCCAGTACGGCGATGTCGCGCTCCCAGTCGTAGAGGACGACCGTCGCGTCGTACTTCCTGCCCTCGCCGCCTATCTGGACGGTGGGTTCGTCGACGCCGCCGACGACATGCGCGTTGGTCATGACGCGGCGCTCTCCGAAGACGAAGCCGGTGCCTTCGAGGACCTTGCCGCAACTCTGCGCGGTGCCCATGACCTTGACGATGGACTGCTTGGCGCTGGTGGCGACGGGGCTGTTGACGAGGGCCGGGTCGGGCGGCTGGACCTCGTGGATCGGCTCGTTGGAGAACGGGCTGAAGACCTGCGGGAAGCCGTTCTGCGCGAGGACCGAGGAGAAGTCCGCGAACCAGGTGTTGGCCTGGTCGGGCAGGGCCCGTGCGACCCCGAGCAGGACCTTGGAGTTACGGACCTCCTTGCCCAGCGTGGGCAGGGTGGTGCCGGCGAGGGCGGAGCCGATCAGCCACGCCACGAGGAGCATCGCGACGACGTTGACGAGGGCGCCGCCGGTGGCGTCCAGGGCGCGGGCCGGGGACCAGGTGATGTAGCGGCGCAGTTTGTTGCCGAGGTGGGTGGTCAGGGCCTGGCCGACGGAGGCGCAGACGATGACGACGACGACCGCGACGACGGCGGCGGTCGTGCTGACCTCCGCGTTGTCCGTCAGGGCGTCCCAGATGACGGGCAGCAGATATACGGCGACCAGGCCGCCGCCCATGAAGCCGATCACCGACAGGATGCCGACGACGAAGCCCTGGCGGTAGCCGACGATCGCGAACCACACGGCGGCGACCAGCAACAGGATGTCCAGCACGTTCACCGGTTCAGGCCTCGCCTCATCACACGACACAACACGTCCGACACCCTGTCACGACCGCCAGTCGAGCGGGACCTGCTTGTCCCGGTCCCAGGGGTGCTCCCAGCCCGCGTAATGCAGCAGGCGGTCGATGATTCCGGCCGTGAAGCCCCAGACCAGGGCCGATTCGACCAGGAATGCCGGGCCTCGGTGGCCGCTGGGGTGGACGGTCGTGGCCCGGTTGTCGGGGTTCGTGAGATCCGCCACGGGGACGGTGAAGACGCGGGCGGTCTCGTTGGGATCGACGACGCCGACCGGGGTCGGCTCGCGCCACCAGCCCAGCACCGGGGTCACCACGAAGCCGCTGACCGGGATGTACAGCTTGGGCAGCACGCCGAAGAGCTGGACGCCGGCCGGGTCAAGGCCGGTCTCCTCCTCGGCCTCGCGCAGAGCGGCCCGCAGCGGCCCGTCGGCCTTCGGGTCGCCGTCCTCGGGGTCGAGGGCACCGCCGGGGAAGGAGGGCTGCCCGGCGTGCGAGCGGAGCGAACTGGCCCGCTCCATGAGCAGCAGTTCGGGCCCGCGCTCGCCCTCCCCGAAGAGGATCAGCACGGCGGACTGCCGTCCCGTGCCGTTCGCCGGCGGCAGGAACCGGCTCAGCTGGAGCGGCTCGACCGTCTCCACGGCGTGCACCACCGGGTCCAGCCAGTCCGGCAGACCCTCCTTGCTCAGCGTCACGCCCTGTGCGTTGCTCGCGCGCGTCATCGCCACCCCCGTTCTGCCGAGTCCAACGCCCGGGCGGTCCGAGATCGTTCCTGGGGCCGCGGCGGCCGGCTCGACGGACACGCGCGCGTCGACGACCGGGCTCCGGCCGACGGCGGCGGACAGCCGGGCGCCGTCGACCGGCCCGTGCCCCTGGCGCCCGTCATCCGGCCCCCAACGGGGGCGCGGGTTTCCCGCCCGCGTCCAGATACGCCTGCGGTGGGTTCAGCCGCTGCCCCGGGAAGCCGCCCTTCTCGTACTTGAGAAGCTTCTTCGCCTTCTCGGGGTCGGTCTCGCCCTCGCCGTACGCCGGGCAGAGCGGGGTGATGGGGCAGGCGCCGCAGGCGGGCTTGCGGGCGTGGCAGATACGGCGGCCGTGCCAGATGACGTGGTGGGAGAGGTCGGTCCAGTCGCTCTTCGGGAAGAGCGCGCCGATGGCGGCCTCGATCTTGTCGGGGTCGGTCTCGGCGGTCCACTGCCAGCGGCGCACGAGGCGCTGGAAGTGGGTGTCCACGGTGATGCCGGGCCGTCCGAAGGCGTTGCCGAGCACGACGAACGCGGTCTTGCGGCCCACGCCGGGCAGCTTGACCAGGTCCTCCAGCCTGCCGGGGACCTCGCCGCCGAACTGCTCCACCAGCGCCTTCGACAGCCCTATGACCGACTTGGTCTTGGCCCGGAAGAAGCCGGTCGGGCGGAGGATCTCCTCGACCTCCTCGGGGTTGGCGGCGGCCAGGTCCTCGGGGGTCGGGTACTTCGCGAAGAGCGCGGGGGTCGTCTGATTGACCCTCAGGTCGGTGGTCTGGGCGGACAGGACCGTGGCGACCACGAGCTGGAAGGGGTTCTCGAAGTCCAGCTCCGGGTGGGCGTACGGATACACCTCCGCGAGCTCGCGGTTGATCCGGCGGGCACGGCGGACCAGGGCGGCGGGGGATTCGGCCTTGACGGGCTTGACGGCTACCTTCTTCGCCGGGGCGGCGGCCTTCTTCACGGCGGTTTTCTTCGCGGGAGCGGCCGTCTTCTTCGCGGCGGCCTTCTTCACCGCGTCCTTCTTGGCCGCAGCCGTCTTCACGACCTCCGGGGTCTTCTTCACCGGCGCCTTCTTTGTCGCTTTTGCCGTTTTCTTTCCGCCACTGGGGGCCTGTTCGCCCACAGCGGAATCACGACGTACAACCACCCGCCCAGCCCCCTTGGCCTGTGCTCTCACCGGCGATTTGGACACCCGGCCAGCCTAAAGCCCGACACTGACAATCGCCCCGGACCCGGGAGATCGGCCCCCGATTGGACCCCTGCCGCTTACCTGGGGACACCTGTGCGGCATCCTTGTGACAGATCACACTGTTTGGACCGTCCGGCAAAATGGGGAGCACGGTCCCCTGGTACCAAGGGGGAGAAAGATCCCCTGAGCAGGTCGACAAGGAGAGAACTCGTGGACGACGTTCTGCGGCGCAACCCGCTCTTCGCGGCACTCGACGACGAGCAGTCCGCGGAACTGCGCGCCTCCATGAGTGAGGTGACCCTCGCCCGCGGCGACTCCCTCTTCCACGAGGGCGACCCCGGCGACCGGCTCTACGTCGTCACCGAGGGCAAGGTCAAGCTCCACCGCACCTCCCCCGACGGCCGCGAGAACATGCTCGCCGTCGTCGGCCCCGGCGAGCTGATCGGCGAGCTGTCCCTCTTCGACCCGGGCCCGCGCACGGCGACCGCCACCGCGCTGACCGAGGTCAAGCTGCTCGGCCTCGGCCACGGCGACCTCCAGCCCTGGCTGAACGTCCGCCCCGAGGTCGCCACCGCGCTGCTGCGCGCCGTCGCCCGGCGCCTGCGCAAGACCAACGACCAGATGTCCGACCTCGTCTTCTCGGACGTCCCCGGCCGTGTCGCCCGCGCGCTCCTCGACCTCTCCCGCCGCTTCGGTGTGCAGTCCGAGGAGGGCATCCACGTCGTCCACGACCTCACGCAGGAAGAGCTGGCCCAGCTGGTCGGCGCGTCCCGCGAGACGGTCAACAAGGCCCTCGCCGACTTCGCCCAGCGCGGCTGGCTCCGCCTTGAGGCGCGCGCGGTGATCCTGCTGGACGTGGAGCGCCTCGCGAAGCGCTCCCGCTAGCCACACACGCGTACGTCGGACACGTACACCCGTACGTCACGTCGTACGAAGGGCCCTGCCGCGCGGCGGGGCTCTTCGCGTATCACCGGCAAGGCCGCTCATTTCGTGTCCAGGGGTGGGGATGTACGAGGACAAGGCGCCGGAGTCGTACTGGCGGCGCTCGTGGTGGCGGCTGCGCTCGCCGCGACGGCTGTGGAGATCGCAGCCGGTGAAGGGCGACCGGACCGACCGGCCGCTGGGGCTGTGGGTGACGGACGACGCCGTCGTGGTCGTCCGCCTCGACCGGGTGCAGGCGTTCCGGGTCACCACGGGCGTACCGCTGTGGACCTGGCGGCCGCCCGGCGAGGAGGTGGTCGTGCTGGTGTCGGCCGACGCGCGGGACGGCGTGGGCGTGGTGCTCCACTACGACGACGGCGAACGCAGCCCCGCGCGGGTCCGTCTCACCGCGCTGGACCTCGGTTCCGGCAAGGTCACCTGGAGCCGGAAACAGGACAGGGAACGGCTCGGGCCGATCGGCGCGCGCTCGGGCGGCAGCGCGCTCGGCGGCGGCCGTGTCGCCACCGCGGACCACCACTGGGAGCACGGCACGACCCTGCGCGCCCTCGATCCCCGCACCGGCGCGACCGAGTGGGAGCACCCCCTCGCGGACCCGCGGGTCGGGAGGGTGGCCGTCCTGCTGGCGGAGCCCTTCGTCGCGCTGCTGGAGGGACGCGGTGCGCGCGGCAGGCCCCGGCTGCTCGTGGTGGGCGAGGACGGGGCCGAGGCCGCGACCATCACGCTGCCCCAGGGGTACGAGCGGTTCGGGGAGCGGCTCGCGGTGGCCGGGGGCGTCCTCGCGGTGGGGCTGGTGCCCGCCGACACGGACGAGCGGGACAAGGGCACCACAATCGGAGCGTTCGACCTGTCCTCCGGCCGGCCGCTGTGGGAGTGGCGGGGCAAGGGATCCTCGTACGCCACCGTCCTGGCCCTGCGCGGCTGGCTGCTGGTCGTGCACCGCTACGGCGACCGGCTCAGCGTGCTCGACCCCGCCGACGGCCGGGTCGTGGCCCGGCGGCGGCTGCGCGGCTACGGATTCCACTCACGGGGTTCCGCCTACGGCGACGTGATCGCGCTGAGCTGCGAGACCGTCGAGGACGGCGGCCGGACACGGGTGTTCCGCTGGAGTTGACCCCGTTCGGCGGTGCCGTAAATCCGCTGCCGCGGCAGTCCCCTCGGGGCACAGTGAACCCATGGCCGAAACCGTTCCGCGCAAAGGGCTCGACCCCCAGGGCTACATCGCGCGCGAAGGCTCCCTCGCGCGCGTGCCGCACGCCTTCCGTCCCGTCGTCGCCGTGGCGCGGGACCGGCTCCTCGACGTGTTCGGGGCGCGGCTGCACAGCGCGTACCTCTACGGGTCGATCCCGCGCGGCACCGCGCGCGTGGGGCGCAGCGACCTCGATCTGCTGGTCGCCCTGCGCGAGGAGCCCACGGAGGCGGACCGGGAGGCGGCCCGGGCGCTCGGGGACGCGCTGGACAAGGAGTTCGCGGAGATCGACGGCGTCGGAACGCTGCTGTACGGCCGGGCACGGCTGCTGAGCGAGCCGGAGACGTACGACCTCGGGTGGTTCGTGGCCTGTCTGTGCACCCCGCTGCTGGGCGACGACCTCGCCGAGTACCTGCCGCGCTACCGCCCCGACTCCCTGCTGGCCCGCGAGACCAACGGCGACCTCGCCCTCCTGCTCCCGCGCTGGCGTGAGCGGATCGCCTCCGCGGACGGCTCCGAGGAGTCCCTGCGGCCCCTCGTGCGCTTCATGTCCCGCCACCTCGTCCGCACCGGCTTCACCCTCGTCATGCCCCGCTGGAACGGCTGGACGAGCGATCTGACGGAGATGGCGGAGGCGTTCGGCGCGTACTACCCCGAACGGGCCGGGCAGATGCGGACGGCGGCGGTACGGGGACACGAGCCGCGCGGGGACCGGGAGGTGCTCGTGTCGTACGTCGACGATCTCGGGCCGTGGCTGGCCGAGGAGTACGCACGCGTGCACGGCATCAAGGCACCGCGCCCGGACGGTCCCTAGATCAGCCCGTGCTCCTCCAGGTAGTCCAGCTGCGCCCGTACCGACAGCTCCGCCGCCGGCCACAGCGACCGGTCCACGTCGGCGTACACATGGGCGACGACGTCGGCCGGCGACCGGTAGCCGTCCTCGACCGCCGTCTCCACCTGGGCGAGCCGATGGGCGCGGTGGGCGAGATAGAACTCCACCGCCCCCTGGGCGTCCTCCAGGACGGGTCCGTGGCCCGGCAGGACCGTGTGGACGCCGTCGTCGACCGTGAGGGACCTCAGGCGGCGCAGGGAGTCCAGATAGTCGCCCAGGCGGCCGTCGGGGTGCGCCACGACCGTCGTACCGCGGCCGAGGATCGTGTCACCCGTCAGGACCGCCCGGTCGGCCGGGAGATGGAAGCACAGGGAGTCCGAGGTGTGCCCGGGCGTCGGTACGACGATCAGCTCCAGGCCGCCGACCCTGACCACGTCCCCGGCGCCCAGACCCTCGTCGCCCAGCCGCAGCGCCGGGTCGAGGGCACGCACGCGCGTGCCGGTCAGCTCGGCGAAGCGCACCGCGCCCTCGGCGTGGTCCGGGTGACCGTGCGTCAGCAGGGTGAGGGCGACGCGCTTGCCGGCCTTCTCGGCGGTGTCGACGACGTTGCGGAGGTGACCGTCGTCCAGGGGGCCGGGGTCGACCACGACGGCCAGTTCGGAGTCGGGCTCGGCGAGGATCCAGGTGTTCGTGCCGTCCAGGGTCATCGCGGACGCGTTGGGGGCGAGCACGTTGACCGCGCGCGGGGTGGCGGGGCCGGAGAGCACCCCGCCCCGTGGCTGGCCGGGAAGGGCTGCGGCGTCGGTCATGCGAGGGCTCCTTCTGGCGGCGTCGACCGTGCCGTCACGCCGTGGCTCCACCGGTCGGGATGTGCTTGGTGAACTCGTCGTGCCCCGGCCAGGACAGCACGATCTCGTCGGCGTCCAGGCGGGCGCGGGCCAGGACCGGGGTCAGATCGCGGGCGGGGGCCGCGGTGAGGGCGGCGGCGGCCGAGTCGTGCTCCGTCAGCTGGCGCAGGGTCGCGATCGTGGGCGGCATCATCAGCAGCTCGCCCTTGTCGTACGACAACGCCGCGTCCGCCGGCCGGATCCACACCGTGCGGTCGGCCTCCGTGGAGGCGTTGCGGGTGCGCTGTCCGGCCGGGAGGGCGGCGACGAAGAACCAGGTGTCGTAGCGGCGGGACTCGAACTCGGGGGTGATCCAGCGGGTCCAGGCGCCCAGCAGGTCCGAGCGCAGCACCAGGCCGCGGCGCTCCAGGAACTCGGCGAAGGACAGGTCCCGGGCGACCAGGGCCTCGCGGTCCGCCTCCCAGTCCGCGCCCGTGGTGTCGCCGACCACCGTCTCCGGGGTCGGCCCCGCGAGCAGGACGCCCGCCTCCTCGTACGTCTCGCGGACCGCCGCGCAGACGATCGCCTGCGCCTCCGCCTCGTCGACGCCCAGCCGCTTCGCCCACCACGCGCGCGGGGGGCCCGCCCAGCGGATCTGATGGTCGTCGTCGCGGGGGTCGACACCGCCGCCCGGATACGCGTACGCGCCTCCGGCGAAGGCCATGGAGGCGCGTCTGCGCAGCATGTGCACCACGGGACCGGCGGCGGTGTCCTTGAGAAGCATGACGGTGGCCGCGCGCTTGGGGACGACCGGCGTGAGCGTGCCGTCGGCGAGCGCACGGATGCGTTCCGGCCAGTCCTGCGGAAACCACTGCCCATTCGCCATGGGCGGAGGCTATCCCGTGGTGCGCGAATGTTCGAGAGGTGACCGGTGGTGCCACCACCCATCGGCTACTCGCCGGTCAGCTCCACCTGGACCTCGACCTCCACCGGCGCGTCCAGCGGCAGCACCGCCACGCCGACCGCGCTCCGCGCGTGCACGCCCTTGTCGCCGAGAACCGCGCCGAGCAGCTCGCTGGCGCCGTTGATGACACCCGGCTGGCCGGTGAAGTCCGAGGCCGACGCCACGAAGCCGACGACCTTCACGACACGCTTGACGCGGTCCAGGTCACCGGCGACGGACTTGACGGCCGCCAGCGCGTTCAGCGCGCAGGTGCGGGCCAGGTCCTTGGCCTCCTCCGCGGTGACCTCCGCGCCCACCTTGCCGGTGACCGGGAGCTTGCCCTCGACCATCGGCAGCTGGCCCGAGGTGTACACATACACGCCCGACTGCACGGCCGGCTGGTACGCGGCCAGCGGCGGGACGACCTCCGGCAGCGTCAGACCGAGTTCGGCGAGCTTCGCCTCGACCGCGCTCATGCCTTCTCCCGCTTCAGGTAGGCCACCAGCTGCTCGGGGTTGTTCGGCCCGGGCACGACCTGGACGAGCTCCCAGCCGTCCTCGCCCCAGGTGTCCAGAATCTGCTTCGTGGCATGGACGAGCAGCGGCACGGTTGCGTATTCCCACTTGGTCATGTGGCCGACTTTAGCCGCTGGCCGCACACAGGCTCCGCCCGCCTTATCCACAGCCTGCCGGTTCATGGGCGGACCGAATGGTTACGCTCGAAGACGTGAGCAGGCTCCAGGTCGTCAGTGGCAAGGGCGGCACCGGTAAGACGACGGTCGCCGCGGCCCTCGCGCTGGCCCTGGCCACGGAGGGGAAGCGCACGCTCCTCGTCGAGGTCGAGGGCCGCCAGGGCATCGCACAGCTCTTCGAGACGGAGGCATTGCCCTATGAGGAACGGAAGATCGCGGTAGCTCCCGGCGGCGGGGAGGTGTACGCCCTCGCCATCGATCCCGAACTGGCCCTTCTGGACTACCTCCAGATGTTCTACAAGCTCGGTGGAGCCGGCCGCGCCCTGAAGAAGCTCGGCGCGATCGACTTCGCGACCACCATCGCGCCAGGCCTCAGGGACGTGCTCCTGACCGGCAAGGCGTGCGAGGCGGTGCGGCGCAAGGAGAAGAGCGGCCGGTTCGCCTACGACTACGTCGTCATGGACGCGCCGCCGACCGGGCGCATCACCCGCTTCCTGAACGTCAACGACGAGGTGGCCGGGCTCGCGAAGATAGGGCCGATACACAATCAGGCGCAGGCCGTGATGCGGGTGCTGAAGTCGCCGGAGACGGCCGTGCACCTGGTGACGCTCCTTGAGGAGATGCCGGTCCAGGAGACCGCGGACGGCATCGCCGAGCTGCGGGCGGCAAAGCTGCCGGTGGGCCGGATCATCGTGAACATGGTCCGCCCGGAGGTGTTGGACGCCGGCGAGCTGGAACTCGTACGGGAGACCGCTCGTTCCTCCTTCGCGCAGTCGCTGTCGGCCGCCGGGCTCGGCGGGGCGCGGCGCGGTGGGCATGCCGAGCGGCTGGTGGACCCGCTCCTCGCCCAGGCCGAGGAGTACGCCGAGCGGTACGCGCTGGAGCACGAACAGCGCGCGGTGCTGGGCGAACTGGGCCTGCCGCTGCATGAACTGCCGCTGCTCGCCGAGGGCATGGACCTGGCGGGTCTGTACGAACTGGCCACGGAACTGCGGAAGCAGGGGATGTCATGAGCCGCCCGGAGCAGGACCGGCACCACCGCCTCTCCCCCGCGCGCGTGCTCGACCTCGATCCGCTGCTCGACGACCCGGCCACCCGGATCGTGGTGTGCTGCGGCTCGGGCGGCGTCGGCAAGACCACCACGGCGGCGGCGCTGGGCCTGAGGGCCGCCGAGCGGGGCCGGAAGGTGGTCGTGCTGACCATCGACCCGGCCCGCCGGCTCGCCCAGTCCATGGGCATCGACTCGCTCGACAACACCCCACGCCGCGTGAAGGGCGTCGAGGGCGAGGGCGAGCTGCACGCGATGATGCTCGACATGAAGCGCACCTTCGACGAGATCGTCGAGGCGCACGCGGACCCCGGCCGGGCCTCCGCGATCCTGGGCAACCCCTTCTACCAGTCGCTTTCGGCGGGCTTCGCGGGCACGCAGGAGTACATGGCGATGGAGAAGCTGGGGCAGCTGCGGGCCCGTGACGAGTGGGACCTCATCGTCGTCGACACCCCGCCGTCCCGGTCCGCGCTGGACTTCCTGGACGCGCCCAAGCGGCTCGGGTCCTTCCTCGACGGCAAGCTGATCCGCGTCCTGCTGGCGCCCGCGAAGGTCGGCGGCCGGGCGGGGATGAAGTTCCTGAACGTCGGGATGTCGATGATGACCGGCGCGCTGGGCAAGCTGCTCGGCGGCCAGCTCCTCAAGGACGTCCAGACGTTCGTGGCCGCCATGGACTCGATGTTCGGCGGGTTCCGCACGCGCGCGGACGCGACGTACAAGCTGCTTCAGGCGCCGGGGACGGCGTTCCTGGTGGTGGCGGCGCCGGAGCGGGACGCGCTGCGGGAGGCCGCGTACTTCGTGGAGCGGCTCGCCGCGGAGCGGATGCCGCTCGCGGGGCTGGTCCTCAACCGGGTCCACGGCAGCGGCGCCGCCCGGCTGTCGGCCGAGCGGGCACTCGCCGCCGCGGAAAATCTTGAGGAAGCCCGCATTGTCGATCAGGAGGGCGGGAAAGCTGGAGTTCGTAACTCTCCCGACACAGACGGCAGTTCAGGTTCCCCCACCTCGGACCAGGCCGTCGGACAACTCACCGCAGGCCTGTTGAGGCTGCATGCCGAGCGTATGCAGCTGCTCTCCCGCGAGCAGCGCACGCGTGACCGCTTCACCGCGCTCCACCCCGAGGTGGCGGTGGCAGAGGTGGCCGCGCTGCCCGGCGACGTCCATGACCTCGCGGGGCTGCGTGACATCGGCACCCGGCTCGCGGCCGGCAGGCCGGAGTTGCCCGAGACGCCCGAGACGGCGGAGGAATGACCCCGAGGGGCCCCGAAGGGCCATGACCCCAGGGGTTCAGCTCACCGCCGCGTAGTTCTCGTACACCTCGTCGTCGTCGAGGGGCAGGATGCCGACCCCTCGCTCGTACTCGATACGCGCCGTCTCCAGGAGCCGGCGCCAAGAAGTCACGGTGGGCCGCCTGCGCAGCAGTGCGCGGCGCTCCCGCTCCGTCATGCCTCCCCACACGCCGAACTCGACGCGGTTGTCCAGCGCGTCGGCCAGGCACTCGGTCCGCACCGGGCATCCGGTGCACACCGCCTTGGCCCTGTTCTGCGCTGCTCCTTGAACGAACAGTTCATCCGGATCGGTAGTGCGGCAGGCCGCCTGCGCACTCCAGTCGGTTACCCAGCCCATACCGGCGCCGTCCTCTCCCGAATCGAGGCTCCCCCACGGCGGCAGCGGCATATTCACCGCCGCCAGTTGAGGACGTTACGGAAGGTGGGCACAGCGCAACACCCCCTTCGGGCCCAATCTTGAATGGCCCGAACGGACTATGCGTAAGCGGCAGATCACCCGGGGGAGTGAGGCTGCGACATGCGTGATCATCCCGGCAAAGCGGGACAGTTCAGTTGAGTCACAACGGGCACCAGGTGACACACAAGGCGGATTCGGACACGCTCCCACCAGAAAGTCGGGAACCTCCGGAACGATTCGGGGTCGCCGGACGTATTGATACGTGACCGCACTGCTGTGACAGTTGAGAGCAGCTTAGGCCAAGGCCTGCGCGCGTGTCCGGCGAACGAGAAGGTAGGCGCTCTCTTTGCCGTGCGCTCGAAACGGCTTGCTGTGCGCTCGAAACGGCCACGGGCCGTCCGAAACGGCCCTTGGACTTCGTCGAACGCTCATGAGTACGGATTAGGCTGCCCCCTATGTCGAAGAAGCGCTCCGGTGGTGGTCTGTCCCCCGCCCAGCAGGCCGCGAAGTTCCTCGGTGTCAGCGTGCTCGCGGGTGCGGTGCTGGCAGGCATCGCGCTGCCCGCCTTCGGCGCGCTCGGACTCGCGGCCAAGGGATCGGTGGAGAGCTTCGACGAGCTCCCGGCCAATCTGAAGACCCCGCCGCTGAGCCAGCGCACCACCATCCTGGACGCCAAGGGCGGCACGATCGCCACCGTGTACTCGCGCGACCGCACGGTCGTCGAGCTCAAGGACGTCTCGCCCTACATGCAGAAGGCGATCGTCGCGATCGAGGACTCGCGCTTCTACCAGCACGGCGCGGTGGACCTGAAGGGCGTGCTGCGCGCCCTCAACAAGAACGTGCAGAGCAGCGGGGTCGCCGAGGGCGCCTCCACGCTCACCCAGCAGTACGTGAAGAACGTCTTCGTGGAGGAGGCCGGCGACGACCCGACGAAGGTCGCCCAGGCCACCCAGCAGACCCTCGGCCGCAAGATCCGCGAACTGAAGTACGCGATCCAGGTCGAGGAGGAGCTCGGCAAGAAGAAGATCCTCGAGAACTACCTGAACATCACGTTCTTCGGCCAGCAGGCCTACGGCGTCGAGGCCGCCGCCGAGCGCTACTTCTCCAAGTCCGCCAAGGACCTCACGCTCCCCCAGGCCGCGCTGCTCGCCGGCATCGTCCAGTCGCCGAGCCGCTACGACCCGGTCAACGACGAGGCCGAGGCCACCAAGCGGCGCAACACCGTGCTCCAGCGCATGGCCGAGGTCGGTGACATCTCCCGCGCGGAGGCCGCCAAGGCACAGGAGGCACCGCTCGGCCTGAAGGTCAGCCAGCCCAAGAACGGCTGCATCACGGCCGTGAAGGGCGCCAGCTTCTTCTGCAAGTACGTCGAGTACGTCTTCAAGAGCGACCCGGTCTTCGGCAAGACCAAGGAGGACCGCGCCAAGCTCTGGAACCAGGGCGGTCTGACCATCAAGACCACCCTCGACCCGCAGGCGCAGGAGTCGGTCCAGGCCTCGCTCAAGGAACACGTCAACAAGTCGGACAAGGTCGCCGCCGCGGCCACCCTCGTCGAGCCCGGCACCGGCAAGATCGTCGGCATGGGCCAGTCGAAGCCGTACGGCTACGGCAAGAACGAGACCGAGATCAACTACTCGGTCGGCTACAGCATGGGCGGCTCCAACTTCGGCTTCCCGACCGGTTCGACGTTCAAGCCGTTCGTCGCGGCGGCCGCGCTGGAGGAGGGCCGGCCGGCGAACCAGGAGTACTCGTCGCCGTACCAGATGGACTACCCGAGCCCGGTGCAGACCTGCGACAGCAAGCCGTGGGTCAACCTCAACGGCGAGTCGCTGGAGAACGAGTCGGAGTCGGAGAAGGGCCCCTACCGCCTGCGCAAGGCGATGGAGCTGTCGGTCAACACCTACTTCGTGCAGATGATCTCCGACATCGGCCTGTGCCCGGTGGTCAGCATGACCAACAAGCTCCAGGTCGTGCAGGGCAACGGCGACAAGCTCCCCGAGGTCCCCGCCATCGCGCTGGGCTCCAAGGGCATCTCCCCGCTGACGATGGCGACCGCGTACGCCGCCTTCGCCGCCCGCGGCATGTACTGCACGCCGATCGCCATCGAGTCGATCTCCCAGAAGGTCGGCCAGCAGCAGAAGTCCCTCGAAGTCCCCAAGTCGACCTGCTCGCGCGCCATGTCCGAGACCACCGCGGACACCATCAACCAGCTCCTCAAGGGCGTGGTCGACTCCGGCACCGGCCAGACCGCGGGCCTCACCGACCGCGAGAACGCCGGTAAGACGGGTACGACCGACTCCCGCAAGAACGCCTGGTTCGTCGGCTACACCCCGAACCTCTCCGGCGCGGTCTGGGTCGGCAGCGCCAAGCAGAACGTCGAGATGAAGCGGATCTACATCGGCGGCGAGTACTACGACCTCGTCTACGGCGGCAAGGTCCCGGGCCCGATCTGGAAGGACGCCATGACCGGCGCTCTGGAGGGCAAGGACTCCCCGAACTTCAACTACATCGCCCTCCCGGAGGACAACCCGAGCCGCGGCGACGGCAACGGGAACGGGAACGGCAATGGGAACGGCAACGGCAACGGCAACGGAGACGGGGACAACGGCGACGACAACGGGGGCACGGGCGACGGGGACACCACGTTCCCGGATCCGACGATCTCGATCCCGGAGAACCTGTTCCAGGGGAACAACGGGAATGGTGGGCGGAACGGCTGAGCGGTCGGGCCGGCCAGCTGAGTGGTCGGCGGTCGGCTGAGGCACCTGTCCTTCGACAGCAACGGCCCCTTCACCGTCGTACAGATCTCTCTGTACGACGGTGAAGGGGCCGAACGCTTTGCGAGGTGGCCGTCGGTCAGCCGGCGAGCAGCTTCTTCACGGTCGCGGCGACGCGGCCGCCCTCGGCGAGGCCCGCGACCTTCGGGTTCACGATCTTCATGACGGCGCCCATGGCCCGCGGCCCCTCGGCGCCCGCCGCCTTCGCCTCGGCGACGGCCTGGGCGACGATGTCGTTCAGCTCGTCGTCGGACAGCTGCTTGGGCAGGTACGTGGCGAGGAGCTCGCCCTCCGCCTTCTCCCGCTCAGCGCTCTCGGCGCGACCACCCTGCGCGAAGGCGTCCGCGGCCTCGCGGCGCTTCTTCGCCTCCTTGGCGATCACCTTGAGGACGTCGTCGTCGGAGAGCTCGCGCTTCTCCGTACCCGCGACCTCTTCCTTGGTGATCGCGGTGAGCGTCAGCCGGAGCGTCGAGGAGCGGAGCTCGTCGCGCTCCTTGATCGCGGCGTTGAGGTCTTCCTGCAGCTTCGACTTGAGCGTGGTGGTCATGGGTTTGATTCTCGCAGGTGTACGGCGGGAGGCGCCCGCGCATTTAGCCGCTCAGCCGCGGCTGTACGCGACGGCGGGCGTCTGGTCAAGCACGCGCCCGCGATCTGACACGATGGAGGCATGCGCGCGCGATACGGAGTTCCCTTGGGAATGGCGGCGGTTGGCGCCGCCGGAGTGCTGTACTCGGCGGGATTCGAGGCCCGTTCCTTCCGTCTGCGACGGGTCACGGTCCCCGTCCTGCCCGCCGGGATGCGCCCACTGCGCGTCCTCCAGGTCTCCGACATCCACATGGTCGGCGGCCAGCGCAAGAAGCAGCGCTGGCTGCGCTCGCTGGCGGGACTGCGCCCCGACTTCGTGATCAACACCGGTGACAACCTGTCGGACCCGGAGGGCGTACCGGAGGTCCTGGACGCGCTGGGTCCGCTGATGGAGTTCCCGGGGGCGTACGTCTTCGGCTCCAACGACTACTACGGTCCCCGCTTCCGCAACCCCGCCCGCTATCTCCTGGAGAAGGCGAGCGGCCGTCACGGCCTGAACGGCAACCCCGCCGCCGTGGGCGTCCTCCACAACCCGTGGGAGGACCTGCGGGACGGTTTCGACGCGGCGGGCTGGCAGAACCTGACCAACACGCGCGGTGTCCTGAAGGTCGAGGGCGTCTCGGTCGAGCTGACCGGCCTGGACGACCCGCACATCAAGCGGGACCGGTACGCGGAGGTGGCGGGCGGTCCGTCCTCGTCCGTGGACTTCTCGATGGGGGTCGTGCACGCGCCGTACCTGCGGGTGCTGGACGCGTACGCGGCCGACGCCTACCCCTTGATCCTCGCCGGGCACACGCATGGCGGGCAGCTCTGCATCCCCTTCTACGGGGCGCTGGTGACCAACTGCGACCTCGACACGGAGCGGGTGAAGGGGCTGTCGACGCATACGGCGGAGGGACGGACGTCGTATCTGCATGTGTCGGCGGGGTGCGGGACGAACCGGTTCACGCCGGTGCGGTTCGCTTGTCCGCCGGAGGTTACGTTGTTGACGTTGGTGGGGCGGGAGTAGGGGCGTAGGTAGGTGATGGGGTCGGCGGAGGTGGTCGGGCCGACTGAGCCAGCCGATCCGCTGACCCGTTAACCCGAACGAACCGCCCGTATCGCCCCTTTTGTCGGGCCTGCTTAGCGTGAGGGCATGACCGCCCCGATACCCAGGGACATCCCGGACCTTCCCGCGGTCCCGGGCGTACCCGCGCTGCTGCCCTCCCCCGTCCCCGCCACGGCGGTGGTGGCCCCCGTACGCCGCCCGCTGACCGCCACGTACCGCCTGCTGGTGGCCCTCGCGGCCGCCGCGGCCGTGACGATCGAGCTGATCCTGGGCAGCCCGGCCCGCGTACTGAGCTACTTCTCCATCCAGAGCGCGATCCTGCTGGCGCTGGTGTTCACGGCGTCGGCGAAGCGCGCGTGGAGCGCCCGCCGCCCCCTCCCGGCCGCCCTGACGGGCGCGACACTGCTGTACGCCCTGATCGCGGGCTCGGTGTACCACCTGCTCCTGGCCGACGGGACGACCCCGTTCTCGATGACGGGCGGGACGACGCCCCCGACCGGCTGGCAGTCCCTGGCGAACCACGCCCTGCACACGGCTCTCCCGATCGCGGCGGCGCTGGACTGGCTGTTCCTGACCGCACCCGGCCGCTTCCACCTCCGCCGGGTGGCGACCTGGCTCCTCTACCCCCTGGCCTATCTCGCCTTCTCCTTCACCCGAGGCGAACTCCTCCTCCCCGGCACGCCGGCCCGCTACCTCTACCCCTTCCTCGACGTCGACCTCCACGGCTACAAGAGCGTCCTCGGCAACGCCCTCCTCCTCGGCCTCTCCTTCTACGCCCTCGCCGTCCTCCTCGTCGCCCTCGACCACGCCCGCCCCAACCCGATCCGCCATCGCGCCCACCACCGCGCCAAAACCGGATTTCGTCTCCAGCCACCAGTGGGCTAAAGTAAACGTCGTCGCCGCGACAAGCAGGACAAGCAGCGACATCGGGGTGTAGCGCAGCTTGGCAGCGCGCTTCGTTCGGGACGAAGAGGTCGTGGGTTCAAATCCCGCCACCCCGACAGCCAAAACAGCAGGTGAGGCCCTTACCGAGTCGGTAAGGGCCTCACCTGTTTTTGCGTGCGTGTCTATCTGCGTGACTACGGCTTTGGGTCGCGCTCGAAGATGCTGTCCATGACCACGGCGCCGGTTTGGATCACGGGTCGGATCTGCTTCCGGTAGACCTCCTCCGTGACTGCTGTACCGGAGTGCCCGACAAGCCGGGAGATCTCCTCCAGCGGGACGCCGCGGTCGGAGAGCAGCGACACGAAGCTGTGGCGGAGCTCCCGGGGCGTCCACTCCGCAGCGTCGACCCCGTCGACATCCTTGAGCGCCTGGCGGAAGGCGCGGCGGACGTTGGCGGCGTCGAGCGGCTTGCCGACGGCCGAGGAGAAGACGAGGCCGTGTTCCTCCCAGTCGTCACCGGCGGCGAGCCGACCCCAGCCCTGGTCTTCGAACTGCTGCCAGAGAGCTTCGACGCAGCGCGCCGGCAGGGCGAGGGTGCGCCGGGACTTGCGCGTCTTGGTATCTCCGGTGCGCCGGACCGAGCGCCAGACGGCGATGTGCGGAGGCTGCGGCGGATCGAACTCGGGGCGCCCCTTCAGGAAGACGTGATCCCAAGTGAGGGCGCGCAGTTCCTCGGTACGGGCCCCGGTCAGCAGCGCGACGACGATGTACGCGTACATCGAGGTTCCTGCGGCCCCTTTGAGTACCGCCTCCGCTTGGGCGAAGGTGAGCGCCTTGGACGGGCGACCGGCCTGCCCTTGGGGCACCGAACAGAGCTCGACGACGTTGCGCTTCACCTTGTCCCGCGCCATGGCCCGCTTGACCGAGCGGTTGAGGCAGGAGTGCAGCGACTGGAGGGTGCGCGTGCTCAGCGTCTTGGACTTGGTGGCGAGCCAGCGGTCTACGTCCTCCGCGCTGAGGTCACGGAGCTTGCGAGCGCCCAGCGACGGGATGACATGCTTCTGGCTCAGGAGGGTCGTGGTCTCGACTGTGGTGGGGTCCAGGCCGGCCAGGCCATAGGTGAGCCAGTCCGTCACCGCGTCCTTGACGGTGTAGTTGGTGGGTGCGATGGCGAGGCCGTCTTCGTGGTCCCGCAGCACCTCCTTGAGCTTGTTCTTCGCCTCCGTCTTGGTCTTGCCACTCCCCCGCTTCACGATTCGCTTGCCGCTCGGGTCGAAGCCGAGGTTCGCCGTGGCGATCCAACGCTGTCTCTTCTCGTCCCAGTGCAGGCCGCCGTCACCGCGGCTACGGCGCTTCGTCATCAGGCCGCTTCTCCCATCTGGCCCCGGATGAAGGCGCGTACGGCGGTGTCCGGGATGCGGCGGCAGCCGTCGACCTTGATGGAGGCGAGGCGCCGGGTTCGGATCAGGTCGTAGACCTTGGTGCGGCCGAGCTTGAGCCGCCTCATGACCTCAGGAACGGTGAGCAGTTCGGGCGCGGCTGTGGTCATGCAACGGTTCCTTCCTGGTCGGGGCGGTTGGAGTGGGGTGCTGGGGCAGCCGCTTCGGCGTGGAGACTCGCGGCAAGCCAGGCTTCGGTAGCGGAGAGGCCGGTGCCGGCGAAGACCCAGTGGGCGAGGACGTATGTCGTCTCGGTGCCGGGGTTGTTGACTGCGGCTTGTGCGCGGCGCCATTCGGCGCGGGCGTCTCGGAGGGCGCCGAGGGTGGTGGAGTAGCGGCGGGACTTGGTGGAGAAGTGGCCGCGGAAGCCGAGCATGTGGGCCCAGGCGCGGAGGCGTAGGTGTTCGAGGCTCTTTCGGGCGCCGAGAGTCCAGGCGGTTCGGATGAGGCGGCGGGCGTGGTCGCTGATGTCGAGCTGGGCCAGTTCGGCGGCGAACTTCAGCGGGCGGTCGAGAGCGCCTGTTGCTGTCTCGGCTCCCTTGGTCGCGTACTTGGCGATGTACGCGGCTACGGCTCGTTCGGTCAGTTCCTGGCCGTCGTTGAAGTCGGCGGATCGGATGGTGCGGACGTCGAGTTGGCGGCCGAAGGTGAAGGTGTGGGGGCGGCCGTCGATGGTCGGGCCGTCGACGCGGACCTTGGTTGCGGCGGCCTCTATGGCGTCGGTGAGCAGTTCGGCGGTGGCCCAGGGCGGGGGTGGGGTGTCTCCGCCGCCGGGGCCGTCGAGGCGGATGACTGCGTGGAAGTGGACGGCGCCGCGTTTCTGGTACTCGGCGACCTTGGCGAAGGAGACGCGGGCGTGGTCGCGGAGCCTGCGCTGTGAGAGGCCCGCGCGCTTGGCGACTTCCCGGCGCAGGTAGGTCGAGAAGCGGCGCCAGAGCTGTCCGGCGTGTGCGTTCCAGAGGACGGCTGCTTCGTAGTCGTAGGTGTCGGGGTTGAGGGGGGTGCCGAGTGCTTCGTCGTCCTGGTCGTGGTGGGTGCCGCAGCGGCAGGGGCGGCCGTCGGTGCGGCGGTTGTGGACCGGGCCGAAGCCGGGGGCGGTGAAGGTGGCGAACACGCGCGGATGGACGGCGACTTGTTCGGGGGTGCCCTTGCCGCCGCGTAGTCCGGCGGTGATCAGGTGGAAGGTGTCGCGGCGGTAGACCTCGGCGCAGGCTGGGCAGCGGGTGGTGCGGCGGTTGTTGCAGCGGACGAGGAGTTGGCCGGCGGGGAGGCTGGTGGAGTCGAGGTGGTGGAGGACGGCGCCGATTTCGCCGGTGGTGGTGTCGACGTCGTATTCGGTGCGGTGGCCGTCGAGGCGGATGGGGTGGGTGCAGCCGCCGAGGGTGGAGAGTTGGCGGAGGGTACCGGGGAGGGTGCCCTGTGCGGCCAGGTTCGCGAGTTCCGGGAGTGGGGCCGGAGTGGTGCGGGTGAAGATGGCGATTCTCCTTCTGGCTGACTCGGTCGGGAGGAACAGGCCCCGGGGCGGCGTGATGCTTAGTCGAGCGACGCCGCCCCGGAGGTCAGGCGGGGTTCAGCGCCGGTGCTGGTCGCGGAGCATCGAGCGCAGGACGACGGCGGCCACGGCTACGGAGATGGCCGTGACGGCGACGGCGGCCAGGAGCGCGGTGAGGACGACACCGCCGACGAGGACGGCCGCGACCGTTCCGCTGTTGATGGAGAGCGGCGGGAGCGAGCGGCGTACGGGCGCCGGGTCGGCCGGGGCGTGGGTGTGTGCGGGCGGCGGGGTCGGGTTGTCGGGGTACTTGGGCAGCAGCACGGACGATCTCTCCTCATCTACTCGTCTAGGTATGTGACCCGTTTATGACGTCCACGCCGGTGCGCGTCCCGGACTCGATGGCGGGGGCGAAGAAGGTCTGCGAGAGCCAGAAGCCGAAGAGGGCGATCAGTACGACGACCCAGGTGCGGACGCCGAGGAACTTGACCGCTCCCCAGGCGAAGAGGCCGAGGACGACGACGAGCGGCAGGCTGACGGTCACGGGGTTTCGGGTCCTTTCAGCGGACGGGGCAGCGGTGGGTGCGGGCGGCCAGTTCGGCGGCGGCGCGGCTGTCGTAGTCGGTGGAGAAGCCGCAGCGCGGGGCGGTGCAGGCGGCGGTGTGTTTCTCGCGGCCCCGGCCGTCGTACGAGGTGGCGACCTGGACCGGGCCGATGCGGACGACGTTGCGGAAGCGGCGTTTGGCAGTCATGGGCCTCTCCTTTCAGAGCTGGGCGGCGATGGCTTCGGCCATGGGCGCGGGCACGCCGAGGCGGGCGCGGAGGGTGGGGGTGTCGATCGGTGTGCCGGTGCGGGTGTGGTGGTCGGTGGCGACCTTGCGGGCGTGGTCGACCAGTGCCGCCGGGACCGTGACGGCGGGGCGTTCGGGTGTTGTCTCGATGGCGGGTTGGGTGAGGGGTTCGGGGCCAGGTTCGGGCGCGTCCTCCGGGTCCTCGGTGGCCGTGTCCGGCTGCGGCCGGGTGTGGGCGAGGAGCGTTCCCCCGAGGAAGGCGACCGCGGGCCAGCCCGCGACGAGGATGCGGAGCCAGGCCGGCACCTGGTTGAGGTCAAGGAGTCCGGCGGTGGCGATGTTCGCGCCGAGGGATGCGGCGAGTGCGATGACGAACCAGCACCACGCGGCAGCTTTCGCCGTACCGGTCCGCAGTCGGCGCCAGGCCGCTACCAGCAGCAGGTCGACGCTGATCGGATAGGCCCACGCCTTCCATCCGTCCTGTCCGGCCGCCGCAGCGATGTCGTGGAGGTGGGCGAAGGAAAGAGCTCCAGCGATAACGGCCTGGACCAGGACCGCGTCGACGCGGAGGGGCGGGCGAGCCATCAGGAGTCCGTGCCCGGGTAGCGGGGGCCGGAGTTGGGGTCGTAGCCGGGCGGGAAGAAGCCGGGCGGCGGCTCCGGCAGCGAGGCCGCCAGGGACGGTCCGGCGACGTCGATGAAGTCGTTGTCGGCGTCGAGGGTGGCGGCGTACAGGGCGAGTTGGCCGAGCATCACGACGGTGCGCACGAAGTCATCGCGGGCGGTGCTGCTCATCGGGACCTTCCTGTTTCGGGCATGGGCGGGGTAGGGACGTGGCGCGAGACGGTCACGCCGACCGGGGCGGGGTGGAGGTCAGTCAGTCATCGGGTACGGCCGGAGGGCGGGAGTCGGCGCCTCAACCGGTCGTACGGGCGCGTCGGGCCGGAAGGGCTTGAGCGCCGCCAGGTCAGGCACCAGGTGCGCGGTGTCCTGGCAGATCTCGGCGGCGTCGCCGAGGGAGAGGTACGGCGTGCGGATGCGGGACCAGCCGCCGGAGGTGTCACCGGCGACGGCCAGGCCGGGGCGTTCGGGGGCGATGGCGCAGGCGGCCATGACCGCTTCCGGGGCGATGTCGCCGAGGGCCATCTTGGCGGAGGCTTCGTCGTTGACGCGGTGGCAGACGCGGCCGGTCAGCTGGGCGCGCAGCATGGTGGCGCCCTTGCCGAGTTCGGCGCCGAAGCGCTGCCCGCAGACTTCGAGGTAGATGCCGGCGGCGCGGCCCAGCTGGGCGAGGCGGATGAGTTGGGTGACCATCTCGTCCCGCCGTTCCTCGTCCTTCCTGGTGGCGACGAGGAAGAGTTCGGCGACCTCGTCGACGAACAGCACGATCGGGGTGGGGCGTTGCTGCTCGGGCAGGCCCCAGATGTCGGAGGTGATCTCCTCGTCGGGGATGTCCGGGGCGATGCCCTGCCGGGCCTTGATCAGGTCGTAGCGGTCCTCCATTTCCTGGACAAGCACGGGAAGCAGCTCGGCAGCCTGATCCGGATCGGTGGCGAGGGCCGAGAGCCGGGACGCGAAGGGCGCCAGCTCCACGCCGCGCTTGCAGTCGATGCCGACCAGGGCGACCGGTTGTGGGGCGAGTCCGGTGATCAGGTGGCGTAGGTACATGGACTTGCCGGACAGGGTTGCGCCGAGGGTGAGTTGGTGGGGGATGGTGCGGTAGTCGCGTACGAAGGGGGTGGCGTCCTCGCGGAGGGCGACCGGGATGCGCAGGTGGCCGCTGTCGACCTTGCGGGGCATTCGTACGCGGCGCAGGACGTCGTAGCCGACGAGCCGGAGTTCGACGACACCGGGCTTGACGGTGGTGACATACACGGCGTGAACGCCCCAGGCGTGCCGCAGCCGTTCGGCGGAGGCGGCGACGTCGGCGGGTTCCTGGCCAGGGGCGAGCCGGAGCCGTATGCGCAGGCCGGTCGTGGTGGGCCGGATGACGCCCCGGCGGGGCGGGACGGGCCGTATCTCTCGGTTCGTGGTGGCCCTGACCGCGAGGACCCGCAGACGGGACGGCGCGACAGTCAGGCCGCATGCCTCCATGACGGAGGCGTACGAGCCGAGCAGCCGGGCGGTCGAGACCGGTAGGCCGACGGTGGACCAGTAGACGGCCGGGTGCTTGGCCCGGGCGTAGGCGGCCCCGCCGCCGAGTGCGGCGACAGGACCACCCACCTCCAGGAGCGTTGCTATGTCGGTCATCAGGCAGCGGCCCCGGTCGCGGCAGCCGGGAAGGCGGCCGGGGTGATGGCGGCGGCGCGGTAGGCGATGCCGTGGCGCTGCTGGCCGTTGAAGACGCTTTCCCACGGCCGGGCGATGAGGCCCGGCAGGGAGACGGGCGAGCCGAGGGCCAGCCCGTCCGAGATGCCGCCCTCGGGGATGGTGACCCTAATGAGCGAGGATTCGCCGTCCTCGATGTAGACGACGCCGACGGTCATCAGCGGCTCACCGCTGACGGCGTCGGTGGCCCGCTCGCCGGTCTGACGGTCGCGGACCTTCGGCTCGGGAGCCTCGGTCAGCAGGATCGTCGCGGCGGCGGTCTCAACGCGGATGGTACGCAAGGCAGTTGTCCTATCTACTCGTCTATACATGATGCGTCCTGCGAACCCGATTTCCGGGTTCGCGTGGATCACTCTGCCACTCAACTTGCCCACTCGTCTATACGAGTATGCCTGTTGAGGTGTACGAGTCCGAGAACCGACCCCGCGCACCACCGCAAACCATGACGATCAGGTCGCGGGAAGCTGGTACGACAGCACGTATGCGTCAGCGGCCATCACGGTGTCGCAGACCTCCACGGCGCGCCCCTCGGTGTCGAAGGCGGTCCGGATGAGGTGGATGACGGGTACACCGGAGGCCAGTCGGAGGGTCTTCACTTCGGCCGGCGAGGGCATCCGGGCGCGGATCTCCTCTTCGAAGTGGTCGAGGCGGTGGCCGAGTTCTTCGAGGCGGGCGTAGATGCCGCCGGGGCCGGGGTTGGGTTCGGCGATCTGGGTCCCGCGGGCGATGTCGAGGGGCAGGTAGGAGGTGGCGAACTCGACCGGGCGTCCGTCGAGGAGGTAGCGGCGGCGCCGGGCGAGCACGCGCCGTACGGAGCCGAGCCGGGTGGAGATGTCCTGGCTGGCCTTCTCTTCCTTGACCTCAAGGCTGTCGACCTGGGGGTGACTGCCGACCGTGTCGGCTTCGACGATGAAGGCCGACTTGCCCTGCTCGCGGTGGCGCCGGGCGAACCGGTCGGAGGCGAGGCGTCGCACGGGCGGGCGGGGCCGCACGAAGACGCCCTTGCCGTGCTCGGCGTGCACGAGTCCTTCCCCCTGGAGGATGGAGAAGGAGTTTCGGACCGTCATACGGGATACCCCGTAATGCTCGACAAGGTCTGCTTCCGAGGGCAGCTTCTCGCCTTCCCGGAATCGCCCACGGTCGATGGCCTCACGCAGTTGGTCGGCGATCTGGCGGAAGACCGCACGATCACTCGTGGGGTCGAGATCACCGAGAAGGCCCGAAGAAAGAGGGCTCACGTGTACTCCTTTAGGTATCTAGACGTGTGGGCGAGTCTTGTTGCTACGGTGGAGAGCCTAGCCAGCCGGGAGGGCCGAGGAACGTGAGCATGGACCGTCCGCACTCCGTGAGCGTCGCTGGAGTGATCGTCGACGCCCAGAACCGCGCCCTCCTGATCCAGCGCCGCGACAACGGCAAGTGGGAACCGCCGGGCGGTGTCCTCGAACGCGAGGAGACCATCCCCGAGGCTCTCCAGCGCGAAGTCCTCGAAGAGACCGGCATCAAGATCGCGCTTCCGGCGACCCTGACTGGCGTCTACAAGAACATGACGGGCCTGATCGTCTCCCTGGTCTTCCGCTGCCAGGCCGCCGACGGCACACCCACCACCGGTTCCGAGACCCGCGCGCTGCGCTGGGTCACCCGCGAAGAAGTCTCCGAACTCGCCGACGAGGCGTACGCGATCCGCGTCCTGGACGCACTCGACTCCACCGACGGGACATCCCCGCCGGCCATCCGCGCCCACGACGGCGTGAGACTCGTCTAGCCCGAACCCGCTGCACATGGCGGCCTACCAGCACGAAGGAACTTGTATGCACGAGTATACGAGTAGCGCCCGGGTCTGGGGGCTCACTTGCCCAGGATTTCCGGAAGAGGTGAGCCGGGCTCGCCGCTGGACCCGCGACATCCTGCGAGGGTCGCCGCTCGCGGAGGACGCCGAACTGATCGTGAGCGAGCTGAGCGCGAACGCGATCCTGCACACCGCCAGCGGCCATGAGTCGGGCAGCTTTCACCTGGCCGTGGCGGTATCGGCGCAGGTGGTCGCGGTGTCGGTGACGGATGACGGCTGCACCGGGACGGCCCCGAAGGTCGAGCACCAGGACCAGGAGGCAGAGCATGGCCGGGGCCTGGGCATGGTCAGCGTCATCGCTCACCGGGTGGTGGTCCACGACAGCGACGGTGGCCACACGGTCACCGCGGAACTGTTCACCGACGCACGTATGGGAGGGCACCCGTGCTGACGACGCCCGGACCCCGACGCGGCTTTTGGTGCGAGTGCTGGACACAGGACCTCGCCGAGGAGGAGCGGCCGGCGCTGCTGGCATCCTTCGACGCCTACTCGGCTCCCGAGGCGGACAGATGGGTGGCGGTCACGCTCCGCACGATCTCCCCTGCACTGGATTCTGACGCCTCGGACGTGGCGTGGGCCTGGCTCTCCCAGGGCCGCATCGCAACCCGGCAAGCTCTCTTACGCTGCGAGCCCTGCGCGGTCACGATCACCCAGGACCAGACCCGCATCACATGGACGATTCGACCAGCGATCTTCCTGCCGCTCACGCATCGCCAGGGCGCCGAACTCCCTGCATGCGCCTACAACTTCACGCCCCATGCGACCGAGTGATTTACAGCCCTCTCGATCCACCACCCAAACAGCCCGCCACTGAATCCGCCCTGCCCCAACTCAACCAGCTCAAGGCAGAGACTCAACGGCGCTAGTTCAGGTGCAGTTGTGTCGCATCCAGTCTGCGCAACCCGACCAGGAGCCTTCTAGCATGATTTAGTGTGTATTGAGTCCCTACGGACTGACACTGAATCGACTGGTCTCACACCATCTGCCCACGTACCGCTTGCAAGGTCATAGGTGGATACGTCCGTGGCTCCACGCAGCCAATCGGCCTGCTTCTTGCTCACGATGACAACCACGAGCTGTCGACTCTGGTTCACATCTGTATCTCGACCAACATTCACCGGCGTTGCGTAAACGCCAGGTGAGCTCACCTGCTCTTCTAAAGCGACCACAACCGCCTTGCGTTTGCCAAGGATGCTGCCTACCCACAGCTCCGCGCCCTCGGGAAGATCGCCAGAGACCTTCACTTCAACCCGTGTGCAACGTGGGATCACCGCTGGTCGGCCGTCGCTTCTCGGTATAGGCGAGGTGATCTTGTATGTCGTGGGTCCTGAGGCGTTAGGCATGTGCCGACCCGCCCACGGGACAATGTCGTCCTTGATCGTGTAACCCGTGGCAGACGATGCCAATCCAAAAGCGGCCAAAACAGCGATGATCGGTGTGGATGTCTTACGAACCCGTGCCCACCGGGTCCGCCCGGCAGCATCTGTGCCGCCATCCGGCTCATCGGGCACAGGTCGTGCCTCTGGCTCCTCAGTCGTTGTCACGCTGAACTCCCCCGATACGTGTGGCGAGTTGCAGCGTACGTACCCTGTTCACTCAAGTGACGGAGTGCTCTCCGGATCTAAGACTCGTCTACGCAGATTGCCGGTGCTCCCACTAGATCGGCGTCTTAGACGCTGCCCGACCCTCCCATGACACGCCAAGCGATGCCCATGACTAGGCCGACAAGCAGTGTTAAGCACCAAGCGAGACAAGACACAGCCCCAGCGACCGACTGAGTTACAACTTTCTCTACTAGTTCAAGGCGGCTCGCTCCGCTCCCCGCGCGCGGCCCGGCCCCCGGCCGGGCCTGCGCTCCTGTCTCCGCCCCGCTCCAGCCCGGCCGGCGCCCGTGCCGCGCTCAAAGCCTGCAGCCGCCTGGTGTCAGAGAAGGGGGTACATCGTGGCTGGGGCGGTCGGCTCCACGGCTTTACGGAGCCACTTTGGCGCGAGCCTCGAAGATCACGGCCCCAACGTCGTGCTTCACCGGGCAGGTCCACAGACTGCCCGACGCGCCGGAAGCTTACGGGGCCATGATCACTCGCGCCAAAGCAGCGCCACCCCAAAGCCGCTACGCCGACCTCTGGAGTGCCAGCGTCGCCAGCCATGATGCGAAATCATCGAATCGAGGCAGCTAGATAACTGCTTGCTGGCCCTGTTGAGGCTGGTCCAGCTGTTGCTCTCGCATGCGCTGTTCCGCTCGAAGTCCTTCAACAGCGGTGGCAAACGACTCCATATTCACTTCATCATCGACATTGTTATACGGAGCGATACCCAATTCAAGGGCTGTAATATGCTGCTCCATGCTATCTGCCGTCTGCTGCAGATTGAAAGCCCTCTCGCGAGGCTTAAAGTAACCAGAAGCGGCTGTTACCACAGTGACAATAGCCCCCAGAGCAATCAGAATACCTTTTGCAGGCTGGGGCGGATCATACCATGCCGTGACACCAGAAACGGCCGCCGATCCCATAAAAAGCAACCACTGCATGAAGAGATGCAAACGGCGATAGTGGGCAGACTCAACCCGCAGCCGGGCAATCTCTCCAGGCAAGCGCTCCCTGTATGAGGACTGCCTCTCGATGGCAGCAGGAGTCAATCTCCGAGCTTCGAGAATGCGGCGCTCTTCGGCCAATTCAAGATCGAGCTTGAGACTCCTCAGTGACCTTTTGGCATCCTTCCATGGTGTCTCTAAGCTGAACTCGGCATAGAACTGCACTGCGGTAGCAATCGCAAAGAACATCAGCACGCCACCGAAGATGTTAACGATTGCAGAAGGCACTTCACTGTGCAGCCAGAAGTAGACCTTCCCGATACCCCCCACAGTGACCCAAGAGACTAAGAGAATCGGAGTCCCATAAAGGCCAAATACCTGCAATCTACGGTTCTTTATTCGCTGGGTAAGATCGGCAACATCTCGGCGATGCTGAATTAGCGCGTCGGTGACGCTCACTTCATTAGAGGGAACCTCGATAGCCATATAGAGAACCCTTCCTATGCGTACCGCGAAGACCGAGTGAAGATGATATGCAGTCATCGGTCTCGCCGTGGCAGTTGGCTGAAGGTTGGCTATCCGCGGACAGTGAGGGGCCGCGCGAGGCCCCGCGTTTCGCTGCAAGGCCTCGCCATGAGGTGAACTGACGCGAGGCCTATGACCCCTCGTTGTTCCCACAGCGCGTGAGTACTAGGCACGAGCCGGTGCGTGCCTGCGTCTGAGGCCTGCGAGTCACAACCTAAGTGAGGTGCAAAGGAGCAACCGCGGACAGCGGCAGCTCGTTGGGGACCTTGGCCGCACGAGGCCACCGAGGTCGTCCAATGTCTCGACCCAAGCGCCCCCACACCTCCACCATCCCGCTGCACTCCGGATCGTGGATCTAGAGCTAGGTGCCGACCGTAACTACTCTGCACCCGGCTGACGCCTAGGCGAAGGTGCAATCCTTTGCCGGTTCCGAAGCTTCGGAGTCGAAGAAGCTTTTGACTCTTGCCCTCGCTCAAGGTGGCGTAGCTCATCATCTGGAGCCCAACTTGCAGGTTCGCGCACCTGAAAGAGAACTCTAGAAGCGAGTTTAGAAATCTTACTCAGCCCGGATGAGTCACGAAGGTAGAAGCTTCTTGGCTTGGAATCCAACTCCACGGCCAACCACTCCCGTGCACCCCGATCGCCGAGCGCATCAACCAATGCACTCACGAAAGCATGCGCCTCGAAGAGATTGAGTGTTGTAGCGTCATACGGCTGGACCCCCTTAATCCAGTTATAGTAAGAACGCCTATAACCTCCAGCCATCTCGGCGGCCTTTGAGTCTGTAACTCCAAGCCAACTGGCCAAATCAGAGACAGCCTGAAGCGCCCTCTCAGCCCGACTTTCCTCCCTTTGCCGAGAATTATCGATGTCTAGAGTTCGAATGGAGCGTGCGAGCTCACGATAGATTCTCTCGGAGGATTCGAGTGCAGCCCGGGTCCACCGCTCAGCATCCGGGTGTGGATCTTCCCAAGAAAGAAGTGGAGCCGCCGTAAACCGCATTCTAAATGCTTCCAGGTCACTGAGTGTGCCTACTCCAAGCAGGGAGGGGAACACATCCAGAACCTTTTGAAGGTTCTCCCGGACTGTCACCACAGCAGAAATTGCGGGCGCCAATCCCCTTCTGGGCTCAATTGGGAAACTCCCCATTGCCAGAGGAGTCTGATCGATACCCCAGTCTCGCGCGTAGCTATCCAAGATCTCCGATACGTTGCTCATTTGCCCCCCTAAGCAAAGTGATCGCGCAGAGTCTCGGTGGTTCCCATTTCAAATGCTCGAAGAGAATCCAGATGCAATTGGTCGACAGTATTCATGATTGATTCAACGTCAAATTGACGCGACCCCTGTCGAGCCGAGTCATTATCCAAAACGTATGTGAGCTCACTGCCCTGACCGAGCTGCAATCCGTGACGAATCACCAAGCTGTGATGCGCCGACGGGATCGCTTCTACAACCTGCATCGCCGCACGGAAGGAATCGCCCAGATCCGCATACAGTCTTTCCTGGAACAGCTCCTCGCTGATGAAATTGCGCCAATCAACAGGCGATAGGACATCAGGATGGCTGATCTGATTCACGTATCTCAGGCCGACTCGATGCTCAAGAGCAGGAGCAACATGCTCACCCACCGCTTTCGCGAGTTGAGTCAATCGGTCGCGGAATTGGCTCCACCCGCCATATCGCGTTGTCTCAAGAGAAAAGTGGTCGGGCTGTAGTGATACCGTCCAGGTACCGTCTTGACTCTTAAGCTGCCAAGTCCTCATAGCAGGCGTTTGCGATGCGGAGAACCCAGTGAATTGTCCGACAGCGACGTTAACGCCTTGGACAAGATTCTCTGTCAACTCTGTGGGCCAGTCGAGAGCGCCCTTGATTCTTAGAGCTCGCGATGCGTCGCTTGCTGCATACTCCGTCTCGTGTCTGACCTGGCATACGACCAGGGCCACAGGAGGACTGCTCAGGTGACGGTCCTCCGGTTCGCGCGTGAGCCATCCAGACACTGGCTTCACCTCTGCACCCTTCATCGCGCCTCCACCAGGCCCCCCAGGCTAACTTTCACAAACCTGCACACCTTGACTGTCGCGTCCTGGGTCGCTGGCTGTCAACCGCTAAGGCAATGCATCGCGGTAACTTTCTGTGAATGTTCGTCACTCGTTGCTGAACTTTTGATGAGGCTTAGCCAACGCTGTGAGTCGCCGGTAGTCACTCACAGGCATCTGATCGAGACGTTCGAAGCGGGGGCCAAGGATGACGAGCCCATCGCCGGCGCCCTCTCTCAGTCGATCCACAGCGTTGCGCCACCAGGCCTGGGATGTCGCGCTCGGCGTGCTCCCCTCCGAGAGCAAGACGATCTCCACCCGCCGTGGCTCCAGCCTGCTATCGATCGAGACGGCCCACTCGGCGATCTCGCTGTCCATGAGGTCAGCAGCTCCTCGATCGGCTGTACGCAGATCGCCGAGCATCGTGCGCAACGGGATGGCCACGAACTGGATGAAAGGCGCCCCCATGGCTGGCCGTTCACGTAGCCAGGCGACGGCGCGTCCCACCGCCTCTTGGTCCCTCTCGCTTTCGAAACCTTTCAGGCGCTCTTGCTTTGCAAGCCATCCCTTCTCGACTGGATATTCAAACCTGAGATCTGCAGCCCAGAAGCCTGGTTCATACGTAGACAAAAGGGGAACATGTAGCAGATAGTTATACCTTCCCTGACGTATGAGTCTCCTCTTACCTCCGTCCAAATCGGCGAGGTTAACAATGGGGGACACCTGCACGAAGGGCTTCAACGGGAGCGGAGCATCGGCTTCCGCCAAGTCGCATGTGCCCGTTGTGATCAAGGCCCAGCGAGGGACATCGTCGGCATGCAACTCCATCGGCATCTCGTCTTCGTAGTCCAGGCCGTAGTCACGCGCCGTTTGTGTGATGGCGCAGGCCGGGTCGCCATGAAAAACGAGGGGAGGGCATGGCACTACGTCGCCTTGTGTGAACTCCTCCAGTGCATTCAGCACACCGTGAGGCCATCCCTCGCGCGCTGCTGGCAACCCATCATCGACGAAGCTAGCCATCTAGCCCCCCGGCCTATCAGGCAACTCCAGGCAGGAGTTGAATCACGACCACTTGGCACCCCAAGAGGCACAGAACGTTACGATACTGGACCGACGGGCACACCTGACTCTCCGCCAGTTACACGAGTTGGAGGCAGGGTTAGCAAAAGATCAAGGCGGTGTCTGGCACTCGCGCAGGCCATCCCGAGGCACCTAGAGCGTTGTACAGCTCAGCCAGGATTGTCCTGAGCAGCTTCCCCTGCACCGGCAATCTGCGCATCATCCCCGCACCGGATCGAGCGGCGAACAGCGGGGAATCACGGGGAAGGCAGCCGAGTCCGACGAGGACACGGCTCGGCCGTTCACCGAGGTCAGCGCCCAAACCGGCCGTGAATGATCGCAGCTTCCCAAGCTGATGGATCCACCTGCGAGACTCGTTAGTTCTCGCAGCAGTTGACCCGTCGCCGCCCCGTGCCCTCGCAGGCTCTGCCAGACTCGCTTCATGGGGCGATGTACGGGGGTGACACGGCAAGGACGACCGTGCGGAAACCCGGCTGGATGGAACGGCTACTGCCACCTGCACGGTGGTGGAGGTCGAAGAAGCCGAAGGCCACGTGTCGCGCCTCCTCCAAGGCTTCCGCGAGTACCGGCGCGTTCGGAACCGCAGCCACGAGGTAGGCGGAGAGGCTTGTTCTGGTGGCTGAGGTGGTACTTCATGGCTTGGTTCGAGGCGCTACGTAACGCGGTAAACCGGCACCCATAACCGCGTCGGTTGGGCCGTCCATGGATCGTCCGACGTCGCTCAATAGCGGCCAATGACGACAACTACGACCACCAGGCGCACGGGTCCACCGCACCGGAGCAGCAAAAACTCAGCTCCCCAAGATCTCCGAGCGGTCAGCACGTGTCGTTTAAGTCAGGCCGTTAAGTCAGGCCGTGTGGCGCTGGCGAATGCGGAGCCAGCGCACACCCTTCACGGCGTACGCCGCGGCCATGAGCACGAAGCCAGCGCAGGTGAGCCAGAACCAGGATTCCGCGACTGCGAGACTCAGCACCAGGCCGGCGAAGAGCAGCAGGGAGGATACGACGTCCGGCAGGTTAAGGCGCGCCTCGAAACGCACCGCCGAATCGGATCCGTGTAGTCGGCGGATGACCGGAACGAGGCCGAGGGCCTGCAAGGCGGCCAGACCGAGAGCGAGCCAGACGAACCAGCCGGGTATGTACACGGCGCGCACTGTATCGCCCCCGGAAACGTTGAGTGTCTAACTGCGTGACAACGCCGACGAACAACAGCGGACGCCCGCGAACGTCAGCGGACCATCAAGGCAGGTAAGAGGCGCACCAGTCCATGGCGGAGCGCGTACCCAAGTTTGCTTCGGGACGAAGAGGTCGTGGGTTCAAATCCCGCCACCCCGACAGGGAAGTACTCCTCAGGGGCCTGATCCGCTTAGCGGGTCGGGCCCCTGAGGGGTTTCTGTAGGTCGTTGGGGAGAAGGCTGGGAGAAGATCTTGGGCGGCCTCTCCCAGGGGGTGTCGACGTCACCAACGCCATGCCCTTCTGCCTCAATGGTCATGAGGAGCACGGCACGTGGCGGGCACGCCTGGGCTCTGGCTTGTGTCCGAGGTCGCGCCGGCCGGTCAACTGGATCTCTTCGAGCAGGACTTGGTTCCAGTGGAATGGGTGCCGTGTCGTCGACTCCGCTTCTTCGTAGGCGGTAGCGCGGCCCACCCCAAGGCGTACCGGTCGCGTCCCCTATGTACCTGTGCTGTGCTGGAAGCAGTCGCAGGAGAGTACGCCGATGCGTCACAGCCGGACTTTCGTCGCCGCATCCGCTTCGTCGGTCGGGCCGACCGGAGCGGGGGGAGGGTTGTTGCCGGCGCGGGATCTGGCGGCTTCGTGGTTGCTCGTGGTGTTGATCGCGGTGCCTGCGTGGGTGCTGACGATCGGGCAGGCCCGGGATATGGGGGTCGAGCCGGGGACGATGGGGATGGCGTTGCCGCTGTTCCTGTTGCTGTGGGTGACGATGATGGCGGCGATGATGCTGCCGTCCATGGCGCCGGTGGCGATCACGTGGGTGAGGGGGATCGGGCGGCAGTCCTCCGGGGGGGCCCGCACCGGCCGTACCGTCGAGTTCGTCGCCGGGTATTTGGTGGTGTGGACGGGGTTCGGGCTGCTCGCCTACGGGGCGCTCGCTCTCAGCGGCGGTCTTGTGGACGACCATCCGACCGCCGGGCGCTGGATCGGGTCGGGCGCCTTCCTGCTCGCTGGCCTCTATCAGCTGGGCCCCCTGAAGTACGTCTGCCTGCGGCACTGCCGCGACCCGCTCGGGCACCTCGTGCACTACGCCGGCTTCCGCGGGCCGGTCCGTGATCTGCGGGTGGGTCTGCATCACGGCGCCTACTGCGTCGGCTGCTGTGCCGGGCTGATGGTCGTCCTGGTGCCGCTGGGCGTGATGAACGTGGCGGCGATGGCCGGGCTGGCCGTGGTGATCTTCCTGGAGAAGCTGTCGCCCCGGGGTGTGCTGTTGGGGCGGGTCGTGGGCGTGGCGTTTCTCGTCCTGGCCGTGCTTGCGCCCTTCCAGGACTGGCTCCTGCCGGGGCTGACGGACTCCATGCCGTCGATGGACGATATGTGATCCTCTGGACACGGACACGGCGTCCACCGTCACCAACAGGCCCGGCGGCGACTCAGCTCACGGGACGGGGACGGCCCATCCGGTTCAGGCCCGGCCCTGTGCGGCTCCCTCCGTCTCCTCGCCGCTGAAGACGTACTGCGCCGTCTCCCTGTAGGACGCCTCGTAGTTCAGCCCGAAGGCGTCGGAGCGGCCGCTGGTCCCGCCGACCTCGAATTCGGGCGCGAAGCCGAACATCGCGTTCTTGATCTTCGTTGTGCTGCCGTCCGGGCCGGTCAGCGGCTCGTACGACAGGTCTGTGCGGCCTTCGACCGTGAAGCCGGGCTTGTCGCCGTCCGTGAGCGAGACGCCGGCGCGCTCCATGCCGAGGTACTCGCCGTAGAACTGCGAGAGCCGGCCGAACGGGCCGCCCTCCCGGCCGACAAGGATGCGCTCCAGGGCATCGGCGCCGGCCTGCTCGTCACTGGCCGCAGAGAGGTGAGACGGGAACTGGTTGTAGAACGCGAAGTCCACGCCGGACAGGTCCAGGCCGTCGAGATTGCCGTCGGCCACGTGGAACACGGCCGTGCCCAGGCACTCCGTACCGCCCTTGGTGTCCCGCGGCTGGCTGTCGTACGGGCAACTGCCCAGCGCCGCGCAGGAGCAACCGGCCGTGGGGTGGTCGTAGCCTTTGGCGGCAGGATCTGTTCCGGAAAGGACCCCCCTCGTGATCATCTTTGGTACCAAGGGCTACCTCTACCAGCTCGCCATACTCACGCTCGTCTGCGGGCGGTGCGGCAATCCCGCCGCGCACACGCTGCGCAAGCGGGTCACCAAATTCACGTTGTTCTTCGTGCCGCTGTTCCCGTTCTCGACGAAGTACGCGACGCAGTGCACGTTCTGCGGGGCGGAAGTGAAGGTCGAGAAGGAGCAGGCGGAGCGGTTGCAGGCGCAGGCCGTGGGTGGGCAGCAGGCGTACGGGCAGGCTCAGCAGCAGCCCTACCAGCAGTGAGGGTCACTGACATTGAGCGTCACTGACCTCGTCTGACCGTCACTTGTTCCACGTCTCGTCGTACGGGTCCGCCGGTGTCGCCACCGGGCGTGCGGACGTGACCTTCAGGTACGGGATCGGGCCGTTGTTGACCGGGTCCTTGGTCCGCTGGGGCGTGTACGCGCCGGTGACCTCCAGCCAGGCGTCCGGGCGCAGGACCGGGGGGATCGTGCCGGTCAGGGCGATCTTCACCGGCTGGGCGTCCGCGGCGCAGCAGTTGAGGGCCATGCGGACCAGATAGGGGTGGCCGGCCTGGTCCACGGCCACGAAGCCGGTGATCTTGAGCTCTCGGCCCTTGATCGAGCGGCCGGCGTCGTACACCGCCCGGCCCGCGTAGTCGGCCACCCCCAGTCGCAGCGGGCCCTTCGCGGGCAGGTCCTCATAGCCGTACGGCTGCTGCAGAGCCGTACCCGTGCGCAGGGCGCTGTACGAGCCGAGGGCGGGCGGGGCCACCAGGACCAGGGCGAGGAGGGGGAGGACGAGGAGCCAGGAGACTCGGGGTTCGCGGTGGTGATCGTCGTGAGCAGCATGGCCATCGTGGTCGTCTTGGTTGTCTTCGTTGTCTTGATCCTGCTTCTGGATCGTTTTCCTCTCGTACCACAGCGTCGCTGCCGCCGCCGCGATCAGGACCGCGCCGGACAGCAGGAGCAGCGGGCGCAGGCCTGACTTGACGTAGCGGAGGTAGAGGTCGGTGCTGCCCGCGTGCAGGAGGGCCGCGCCCAGCAGGAACATCACCGCTGACTGTGCGTGCCGGTTCACAGGAGCACCGTCCCGACCGCCACCGACACCAGGACCGCCAGGGTGAAGGTGGCGGGGGCGAAGCGGAGGGCGAAGCCTCGGCCGAAGGTGCCTGCCTGCATCGCGAAGAGTTTGAGGTCGATCATCGGGCCCACTACCAGGAACGCGAGCCGTGCCGTCAGGGAGAACTGGGACAGGGAGGCCGCGACGAACGCGTCCGCCTCCGAGCAGATCGACAGCAAGACCGCCAGTACGGCCAGGGCCAGCACGGAGACGAACGGGTTGCCCGCCGCCGTACGCAGCCACTGCTCCGGTACGACCGCCTTCAGCGTCGCCGCCGCCATCGCGCCGATGACCAGGAAACCGCCGGCGTGCATCACGTCGTGCCGGACCGAGCCCCAGAACGCCGCTCCCCTGCCCTGACCGTCGTACGAGGAACGGGCGGGTGCGCGCAGCCAGTCGGTGCGGCCCAGGCGTAGCCAGAGCCAGCCCATCGCGCAGGCCACGAGGAGGCTCGCGACCAGGCGGGCCAGGACCATCTCGGGGTTGTTGGGGAACGCCACCGCCGTGGCCGTCAGCACGATCGGGTTGATCGCCGGGGCGGAGAGGAGGAAGGCGAGGGCGGCGGCGGGGGTGACGCCTCGGCGGACCAGGGCGCCTGCCACCGGGACCGAGGCGCATTCGCAGCCCGGCAGCACCACGCCTGCCGCGCCCGCCACCGGGACCGCCAGCGCCGGGTTCTTCGGGAGGGCCCGGGCGAAGAACGACGGGGGTACGAAGACCGCGATCGCCGCCGAGAGCAGGACCCCCAGGACCAGGAAGGGAAACGCCTGGACGACCACGGCCACGAACACCGTCATCCAGCTCTGCATCACGGGCGTGGCGAGCGCTCCGCGGATGGGGCCCTGGATCAGGAGCACCAGGAGGAGCGACATGGTGAGCAGGAGGGGGGAGTTGAGGTGGCGGGCCTGTTGTTGGTCGGTGGCCGGGGGCGCGGAGGCCGAGGGGGCCGAGGTCGAGGGGGCGGCCGCCTCGGATGCCGATCCCTCGGATGCCGACGGCTCTGATGCCGATGGCTCGGGTGCCGGTGTCCGCGGCGGCGCGGGCTTGGTGATGGCCACGGGCGCGGTACCTCCCGGCTCGATGTGCGGTGCCTTTCCTCCCATACGAGGATTCTGGCGTCGTTGCTCAACTCGGCGCGGGATCATGGGCCGGAACGGTACGGGCGAGACGGGCTCGGGGGCGGGACATGGCCGACGGCGCCAAGCAGCGGTTCTTCATCAGTTACGCGGGTGTGGACCGGCCCTGGGCGGAGTGGGTGGGCTGGTATCTCAAGGCGGCCGGGCACGATGTCGAACTCGACGTCTGGGACTGGCGGCCCGGGGACGACTTCGTCGACCGGATGGACCGGGCGCTCCGGCACGCCGACGCGGTCGTCGCGCTGTTCTCCAAGGCGTACTTCGATCCGAAGCGGTGGACGCGGGGCGAGAAGAACGCGGCGCTCGCGGGTGAGCGGCGGATCATTCCGCTGGTGGTGGAGGAGCTGGCCGACACCGACCTGCCGCCTCTGCTGTCGTCGCTGGTCAGCAGGGCGATCCACGGGCTGGGTGAGGCGGCCGCGCGGGAGGCGCTGCGGGAGGCCGTGGAGGGGGCTCGGCTTCCGGACGCGCCGCCGGTGTTTCCCGGAGGCGCCACGGAGGGGGCTCCGGCCACGGACGCGGCCTCGGTCGAGGACGGTACGCGGCCCAGGCTCCCCGGCTCCCCCGCCGGGACCGCGCTCGTGTCGAACCTGGGCCGCCGCAACCCCGACTTCTCCGGCCGGGAGAGCGAGATAGCCCGGCTGCGCGACGAACTGCTCAGCGACCGGCAGGCGGTGGTGCGGGCGCTGCACGGCATGGGCGGTATCGGCAAGACACAGCTCGCGCTGGAGTACGCGCACCGGTTCAGCGGGCAGTACGACGTGGTGTGGTGGATCGACGCCGAACAGGCCGGGCATCTGCCCGTTCACTACACGGAGTTGGCCGGCCGGCTCGGTCTTGCCCGGTCCGAGGCGGGTTCCGAGGCCAACGCCCGTGCGCTGCTGGCCGAGTTGCGGGGGCGGCAGCGGTGGCTGATCGTCCTCGACAACGCCGAGCGGCCCGAACTGATCGGGCCCTGGCTCCCCGACGGTCCCGGCCATGTCCTGATCACCTCGCGCAACCCCGACTGGCGCGGTGTCGCCGGCCAGACCGGGCTCGACGTCTTCGACCGCGCCGACTCCGTGTCGTACCTGCGTAGTCAGATCCCCGCCCTCAGTGTCGAGGACGCGGGGCTGCTCGCGCACGACCTGGGGGATCTTCCGCTCGCCCTCGCGCAGGCGGCGGGGGTCGTGGGGAGCGGGATGACCGTGGAGCGGTATCGCGGGATGCTTGCCACGGACGCCGAGCGGATACTCCGGGTGGACCGGGCGCCCGGCTATCCGGTGTCGCTGGCCGCGGCGACCGGGATCGCGCTCGGTCGGCTGGAGGATGAACACCCGGGCGCGGTTGACGTGTTGCGGCTGGGGGCGTTTCTCGGGCCCGAGCCGATCCCGATCAGCTGGCTGGAGACGGCCGGGCCGCGGCTCGTCACGGTCTCCGGCGTCGCCGACGACGTCCTGTGGCCGCGCAGCGCCCTTCAGCCGTTGCGGCGGGCAGGGCTCGCACGGGTCGACCACGAGACCTTCCAGATCCATCGGCTCACCCAGTCCGTACTGCGGGACCGCACCGGGGTGGAGCACGTCGCGGCGGTACGGGACGATGCCGGGACGGTGCTGGAAGGGGCGGTGCCGGGCGATCCGGAGACCACACCGAACTGGCCTGCCTGGGCCACCCTGGCGTCCCATCTCGCCGTGGCCCGTATCGATCGCGTCGGGCGCGCCGAGCTGCGGTCGCTCCTGCTGGACGCAGCCCTCTTCCTCACCCAGAGCGGGCAGGCGCCCAACTCGCGAGAACTGACCGGCGGACTGAGCGCATCCTGGACCGAGGCGCTGGGGGCCGATCATCCCGACACCCTCAGGTGTATGCAGTACCACGCCCACGCGGCCACCGAGGCCGGCGATCCCAACGCGGCCGTGGTGCTGATCCACGACACCTTGGCCCGCCGTCGGCGCCTGCTCGGCGACGACCATCCCGACACCCTCCAGTCCGCCAACGACCTGGCGTACAGCCTGGGACAGCTGCACAGGTTCACGGAGGCGCACGAGATCATGGAGGACACATACCGGCGTCGCCGACGTGTTCTCGGTGAGCACCATCCGCACACCCTTCAGGCCGCGTACAACCTCGCCGCCGCGCTCAGCGACCTTGAGGAGTACGAGGAATCCGGTCGTATGTGCGAGGACCTTTTCCAGCTCTGGCAGCGCGACCTGGGCGACGACCACCCGGACACCCTGCGGGCCCGTAACGGCATCGCCAGCGCGATGATCAACCTGGGCCGGATCCACGAGGGACGGGACATCCTCGAAGACGTGAACAGGCGCCTGAGCCGAGCCCTCGGGGACAACCACGTGTTCGCCCTCAGCGCCGCCGACAACCTCGCCCAGGCCCTGACCAAGCTCGGCGACCATGAGCGGGCCCGCGGCCTGCTCGAAGCCGTGCTCCGGCGCTCGCAGGAGAGCCTCGGTCCCAGCCACCCCAACACCATCGTGACGACCAACAACCTGGCCCACTGCCTCTTCCGACTGCGCAAGTACGCCGAGGCAGTCGAATTGTTCGAAAGGGCACGCAACGACGGGCGCCGGGTGCTCGGTGACGACACCGAATTCGTGCGGTCGATCACCCGGGGCCTGGCCAACACGCTCACGGCCATGGGCAAGTCCTTCCAGGCCCAACGCCTCCTGTCGGCCCAGCGAAAGCAGTCCCAACGCGCCTCTCCCGGCAGGAAGAAGAACAGGAACTGACCCCCGCCCGGCGGAGCCCGTCCTGGAACCACCCTCCCCGGTAAGGCACTCTTTCCCCTTGTGGCGAGCGTTCCTGGGCAAGGTCAGCAGAGTGACACGGCCGCGCACATGGTGGTCTGCGGTGACGACGGGCTCGCGCATCGGCTGGCCGCCGAGCTGCGGGGGGTGTACGGGGAGCAGGTGACGCTCGTCGTGCCGCCCTCGGAGCGGACGGTGCGGCCGCCGGTGGTGGGGCGGGCGCGGGCGGCTTCCGCGGCGTTGCTCGACCGGGTGGTGAGTGCCGCCGCCGGGCGCGCGGGAGTGACCGAACCCGTTGGTGGGGAGCGGGTGTTGGAGGCCGCCGAGGCCACCGAGGCCGTGCTCGCCGACGCGGGGGTGGAGCGGGCCGCCGCGCTCGCGCTCGTGTATGACGACGACGAGACCAACATCCGTGCCGCGCTGACCGCCCGTCGGCTCAATCCCCGGCTGCGGCTCGTGCTGCGGCTGTACAACCGGCGGTTGGGGCAGCACATCGAGGAACTTCTGGATCAGGCCGCCGCGTTGGCCGCCGGCGGTGGCGCGGACTCCTCGGGCTCCTCCTCCGGTTCCGGTTCCGGTTCTGGGTCCGGTTCCGGCCCCGGCTCCGGGTTCGATGCCTCTACGACCGTCCTGTCCGACGCCGACACCGCCGCGCCGGCGCTGGTGGCCAGTGCCGTCGCCGGGACCAGCAAGGTCGTGCAGACCGATGGGCTGTTACTGCGGGCGGTGGAGCGGCCTCCGGGATCCACCGGGGGCGGTGGACTGGCCACGTTGGCCCTGCTCTCCCCCACCGGGAACGGGACCGGTGGGCCCGACGGGGCCGAGCCGGCTGGGGGCGAGCCGGGGCCCGAGCTGCTGCCGGACGCGGCGGCGGTACGGGATGCCGGTGGGCGCGGGACCGTCGTGCTGGAGCAGGTGTCGTACTCGGGGCCGCCGTTGTCCGCCGGGCGCGGTGTCGTGCCGCCGTTCGCCTCGCTGTTCTCGCGGCGGCTGCGGTGGTCGCTGGCCGGGCTGGCGGGGTGCGTGGCCGCGCTCGCCGTCGCGCTGTCGGTGGTCACCGGGGACCATCCGCTCTTCGCCACGTACGAGGTCCTGCTCGACCTCTTCGCCATCAACGACCCCGCCCTGAATCAGCCTCTCGGGCGGCAGATTCTTCAACTCCTCGCCGGGCTCGTCGGGTTGCTGCTGCTGCCGGTGCTGCTGGCCGCCGTGCTGGAGGCGCTGGGCACCTTCCGGAGCGCGTCCGCGTTGCGCAAGCCGCCTCGGGGGCTGGGTGGGCATGTCGTCCTCCTCGGGCTGGGCAAGATCGGTACGCGGGTGCTGACCCGGTTGCGGGAGCTGAACATCCCCGTGGTGTGTGTCGAGTCCGATCCCGAGGCACGGGGGTTGGCCACGGCTCGGCGGTTGCGGGTGCCGGTGGTGCTCGGGGATGTCACCCAGGAAGGGGTGCTGGAGGCCGCGAAGATCCATCGGGCGCATGCGCTGCTGTCGGTGACCAGCGCGGACACGACCAATCTGGAGGCCGTGCTGTACGCCCGGTCCGTGCGGCCCGATCTCCGGGTCGTGCTGCGGTTGTACGACGACGACTTCGCCACCGCCGTGTACCGGACGCTGCGGGCCGCCCATCCGCAGGCCTCCACGCGGAGTCGGAGCGTGTCGCATCTGGCGGCGCCCGCGTTCGCCGGGGCGATGATGGGGCGGCAGATTCTCGGGGCGATTCCTGTGGAGCGGCGGGTGCTGCTGTTCGCGGCGCTTGAGGTGGGCGGGCATCCGCAGTTGGAGGGGAAGACGGTCGGGGAGGCGTTCCGGGCGGGGGCCTGGCGGGTGTTGGCCCTGGACACCGCCGCGGTGGGGGCGGGGCGGCGGGAGGAGTCGGCGGTGGAGGGGGCGTACGAGGAGGTGGGGCAGGCCGGGGCCGGGTCCGGGCTGGTCTGGGATCTGCCCGACACGTATGTGCTGAAGGGGGAGGACCGGGTGGTGCTGGCGGCTACCCGGCGGGGGTTGGCGGAGCTGCTGGGGCGGCGGGCTCGGGAGCGGGCGGGGGCGTAGGGGGCGGCGAGAATTTCCTCGCCCCCGCCGCCCCTACCCGTCCCATCCTCCAGGGGCTGCCGCCCCTTCAACCCCGCCTTATCGGCCCTTGAGGGGCCTCGTCCTCAAACGCCGGACGGGCCCGCAGCCGTTCCCCCAGCTAGCCCCTCGGCGGCAGATGCCGTGCCGCGAAGTCCAGTTCCAGGCGGACCTGCTTGATGCGTTCGTCGACGACGAGGGAGCCGTGGCCCGCGTCGTAGCGGTAGACCTCGTGGGTGGCGCCGCGGGTCTCCAGGCGCTTGACGTAGTTGTCGATCTGGCGGATGGGGCAGCGGGGGTCGTTGACGCCGGCCGAGATGTAGACCGGGGACTTGACCTGGTCCACGTAGGTCAGGGGGGAGGAGGCCTCGAAGCGTTCCGGGACCTCTTCCGGGGTGCCGCCCAGGAGGGTGCGGTCCATGGCCTTCAGGGCCTCCATCTCGTCGTGGTACGCGGTGACGTAGTCCGCCACCGGGACCGCTGCGATGCCGAGGCTCCAGGAGTCCGGCTGGGTGCCGAGGCCGAGGAGGGTGAGGTAGCCGCCCCAGGAGCCGCCGGTCAGGATCAGGCGGTCGGGGTCGGCCAGACCCGTGCTCACCGCCCATTCCCGCACCGCCGCGATGTCCTCCAGCTCGATCAGGCCCACCCGGTGCTTCAGGGCGTCGGTCCAGGCGCGGCCATAGCCCGTGGAGCCCCGGTAGTTGACTCTGACGACCGCGTAGCCGTGGTCGACCCAGGCCGCCGGGCCCGCCGCGAAGGCGTCGCTGTCGTGCCAGGTCGGGCCGCCGTGGATGTCGAAGACCGTGGGGAGGGGGCCGGAGACTCCCTGCGGCTTCTGGACCAGGGCGTGGATGCGGCCGCCGGGGCCCTCGACCCAGACGTCCTCCACCGGGACCGAGCCCGGGGACTTCAGACCGGGCGGGTCCAGGACGACGCGGCCGGTCGTCGAGCGGACCGTCGACGGTTCGGCGGCCGAGGACCAGAGGTACTCGACGCTGCCGTCGGGGCGGGCGGTGGCGCCGGAGACCGAGCCGGGCGGGGTGGGGATCCCGACGAGCTCGCGGGTCGTGAGGTCGTAGCGGAACAGCTCGCTGCGGGCCTCGAAGCTGTGGGCGATGAGCAGGCCGGTGCCGTCCGGGTACCACTCGGCACTCACATCGCCGGGCAGGTCGAGGGCGAGGTCGCTCTCCTCGCCCGTCGCCACGTCCCAGACCAGGGGCTCCCAGCGGCCCCGGCGCTGGTGGCCGATGAGGAGACGGGTGTCGCCCTCCACGGGGGCGAAGCCGAGGACCTCCAGGCCGAGCTCCTCCGTGCCGTCCTTCGTGTCGTCGAGCTCGGCGACCGCCGTGCCGTCGAGGCGGACGACCCGCAGCGCCGAGTGCATCGCGTCGCCGTGCTCGGTGTGCTCCAGGGCGATCAGCGAGCCGTCGTGGGAGAGGTCGCCGACGCCCGCGGACTCGCGGTGGCGGTAGATCTCGACCGGGTTCTCGTCGGCGCGGGCGACGTAGATCGTCGTGCCGTCCTCGTCGGTCGAGCGACCCACGACCGCCGTACGACCGTCTCTGGACAGGGCCAGGCCCGCCGGGTAGGAGGCGTCCAGGCCGGGGGCGGCCAGTTCGCCCTCGCCGCCCGTGAACGGCTGGCGGCGCCAGACGCCGAACTCGTCGCCGTCCTTGTCGTCGAACCACCAGATCCACGCGCCGTCCGGGGAGAGCACGCCGTCCGTCGTGCCGTTCGGCCGGTCGGTGACCTGGCGTTGCCCGCCCGTGGAGCGGTCCCAGGCGTACAGCTCGTACGTCCCCGTCGCGTTCGACACGAACAGGGCGTGGTCCGGTGCGTCCTCCGCCCAGTCGGGCAGGGACACCCGGGGCGCCCGGAAGCGCTTCTCCCAGACCGGCGTCGTTTCGTTCTGCTCGGGCGAGACGGACCCGTTGCTCTCAGTCATGGCCCCATAGTGCCTGGCCCGACCGACAATTCGCTGGCGGGGTCCTCAGCCTGTGGATAACCTCCACCGGTACCCCTTCCCCAGCAGGTCAGGCGGCTTCACATCATGGCCCTCTCCCACCCCTCCGACTGGCGCGACGCCAACCGCGCCAACTGGGACGAGCGCGCCGCCGTCCACGCCGCGAGCGACTTCTACGACCTCGACGGCTTCCGCGCCGGCGCGGAAGCCCTGCGCCACTTCGAGCTGGCCGAGGTCGGGGACGTCACCGGAAAGTCCCTGCTGCATCTCCAGTGCCACATGGGCCTCGACACCCTGTCCTGGGCCCGGCACGGCGCCGCCCGCGTCGTCGGTCTCGACTTCTCCGAGCCCGCGGTGGAGACGGCCCGTGGCCTCGCCGGCGATCTCGGGTTCGGGCCGGACCGGGCGGCGTTCGTCACGGCCGACGTGTACGACGCCGCGCAGGCGGTGCCCGACCCGTCGTACGACATCGTCTACACCGGTGTCGGGGCGCTGTGCTGGCTGCCCGACATCCGGCGCTGGGCCGAGACGGCGGCGGCGCTGGTGGCGCCGGGCGGGTTCCTCTATCTCGCCGAGTTCCATCCGATCACCGACGTCCTCGACGACGAGACCGGCTCACGGGTCGTGCACGACTACTTCGACCCCGACGCCCAGGTGTACGAGCTCTCCGGCACCTACACCGACGGGGGCTCCGGCCTCCTCCACAACCGGACCGTGGAGTGGCGGCACCCGCTCGGCGAGGTCGTCACCGCGCTCGCGACGGCGGGGCTGCGGATCGAGTTCCTGCACGAGCACGACGTCTCGCTGTTCCCGCGGTTCGGGTCGTTCGAAGTGCGGGACGGGTACCACCGGTTCCCGGCGGACCGGCCGCGGATCCCCCTCATGTACTCCCTGCGCGCACGCAAGGACTGACGGGACGGACCGGGCTGCCAGGACCGATTGTCAGTGGCGGGGTGCAGACTCTGTCGCATGACCGATCTGCGCAAGACAGTCGAGACCTTCTGGGCCACCGCGGAGGCGCGGGACTGGGACGCGTTCGCGGGCACGCTGACCGAGGACGTGGTGTACACGCTGCCGCAGACACGCGAGCGGATCAGCGGACGGGAGCGGTATGTGCGGTTCAACCGGGAGTATCCGGGTGACTGGCATCTGCGGATCGAGCGGATCATCGCCGAGCCGGGGCAGGTGGTCACCTGGAGCCACGTCACGGTGGGGCTGGAGGAGATGTACGCCATCTCGTTCTTCACGGGGGACGAGAGCGGGCGGATAGCCGCCGTCACGGACTTCTGGCCGGAGCCTTACGAGCCGCCGGTCGGGCGGGAGCATCTCGTCGAGCGGTACTGACCCCGCGGGCGGGACCGTTCGGGGTGACCCGTACCGTTGAGGTGTGTACCGGTTTCTGCTGACGCCCCGTTGGTGGGGGATCAACGTCTTCGTGCTGATCGCCATCCCCTTCTGTGTGTTCATGGGGTCATGGCAGCTGAGCCGGTTCGAGGAGCGGATGGCCGCGCACGACCGGGCGACGACTCAGGTCGCCACGGACCGGCGGGAGGCCGCGCGGCCGCTCGCCGAGTTGCTCCCCGTGGATCAGGAGACCTCGGGCAAGCAGGTCACCGCGACCGGGCGGTACGGGAAGCAGTTGCTGGTGCCGGGGCGGGACCTGGACGGGAAGCGCGGGTACTACGTGCTGACGTTGCTGATGACCGACGAGGGCAAGGCGCTGCCGGTCGTGCGGGGGTGGCTGCCGGGGGACGCGGACGCCTCCAAGGCTCCTGCCGCGCCCACCGGCGAGGTCACCGTCACGGGGGCTCTTCAGGCTTCCGAGCAGCCCGGGGAGAACGGGGTCAGTGCGCAGGGGGGGCTGCCGGACGGGCAGGTCTCCGCGATCAGTGCGGCTTCGCTGGTGAACCTGGTGTCGTACGACGTGTATCCCGCCTGGGTCACGCTCAACACCGGGGACTCCGGGATGAAGGCCGTGCCCGCGGCGGCGCCTTCGGACTCGGGGCTGAATCTGAAGGCGTTCCAGAACCTCGGCTACACCGGTGAGTGGTTCGTGTTCGCCGGGTTCGTGGTGTTCATGTGGTTCCGGTTGCTGCGGCGCGAGGTGGAGTTCCTGAAGGACGCGGAACTCGGGCTGCTGCCGGAGGAACACGAGGAGCGGGCAACCGTCTGACGGGCGACCGTCTGACGGGCGACCGTCTGACGGGCGGCTGGGGGCGCGAAGCCCCCAGAGGCGGCCCGTGCTACGACGTCGCCAGTACGCCCGTCCAGTACACCGTCCCCGCGCACGCGTTGCTGACCGTCGTCGTCGCCGTCGCCGCGCCGCCCTCGGCGGTGTTGGTGATGGTGACGCTGCCGTCCGCCGTGCCGTCCTCCGTCAGGAGCTGGGTGGAGGTGCCGGTGTCGCCGCCCGTGGAGGTGCCATCCGTGGTGCCGGAGTTCTCCGTGGGGGTCGGGGTGGGGGTGGAGCCGGTGTCGCCGCCGCTGTCGCCGCTGGACGTGGGGCAGGTCTCCGAGGGGACCCAGGCGAAGCGCACGGTGTAGGAGGCGCCGGGCTGGAGGACCAGGGAGGCGAGTTCGAGGGTCGGGTCGGGCAGGGAGGCCGCCGCGTCGCCGGAGACGTGCCGGGCGGAGGAGACCTTGCTCGCGTCCGCCGCGCCCGCCGTCGAGGTGGCCAGCGCGCCCGGGCCCGTGACCGTACAGGCCGCGGTGGAGGAGTTGGTGAAGGTGAACGTGCCGTACACCGCGCCGCTGGTGTCGACCGGGTCGGTGCTGGACGTCCCCGTGCCGAGCTCGGTCGCCGTGCACGCGGGGACGCCGGCCGTGCTGGAGGCCGAGGGACCCGAGGTGTCGCTGCTGCCGTTGCCGGAGCCGGTCCCCTTGTCCTTGTCGTCGCCCTTGGAGTCGCCCTTGCCCTTGTCCTCGACCTTGCCGGAGGTGCCGCCGGAGGTGCTCTCGCCGCCGTCCGGGTCCTTGCCCTGGGTGGCGCCGCCCTGGGCCTCCGAGTAGTGCCCGGCGACCGAAGGGTTGGCGTCGGAGCCGGTGGCGCCGGAGACGTGCAGCAGGGCGGGGACGGCGGTGCCGACGAAGAGCGCGGCGGCCGCCATGCCGACCATGGCCTGCCGCTTGCGGGCCCGGCGAGCGGGTACGGCGGTCCGTAGATGGTCGAGCGTGCCGTCCCGGGGTTCGATCTCCTGGACCGCCTGGTGGAGCATGCGGCGCAGTGCCAGCTCGTCCGAGTCGAGCCCTCCCGAGGGGCTCTGGTCGTCGAGGCCGTGGTTCACAGTTCCGTTCCCAGCAGTTGATTGCGTCGGCTTGTGCTGCGCGTCCGCGCCGCCCGGCTCGTGCCATGAGTACGGCTCGTGTTCGTGCTCGTGCGGGACGTGCAGATGGCGGCGCCCGTCGTTCTCCCGTGACCCGCTCATGCCGTGGCCTCCATGGCGACCCGGAGGGCGGCGATGCCGCGGGAGCCGTACGCCTTCACCGAGCCCAGGGATATCCCGAGGGTCTCGGCGACCTGCGCCTCGGTCATGTCCGCGAAGTACCGCAGGACGAGGACCTCGCGCTGGCGGCGCTGGAGCCCCTTCATCGCCTTGATGAGCGAGTCGCGCTCCAGCTGGTCGTACGCCCCCTCCTCCGCGCTCGCCATGTCCGGCATCGGCTTGGACAGCAGCTTGAGTCCGAGGATGCGGCGGCGCAGGGCCGAGCGGGAGAGGTTGACGACGGTCTGGCGCAGATAGGCCAGCGTCTTCTCCCGGTCGCGGACCCGCTTGCGGGCGGAGTGGACGCGGATGAACGCCTCCTGGACGACGTCCTCGCAGGAGGCGGTGTCGTCGAGGAGGAGGGCGGCGAGACGCAGCAGCGAGCTGTAGTGCGCGCGGTACGTCTCGGTGAGGTGGTCGACGGTGGTTCCGGCGGCTGCCGCGTCCTCGGCGCCGTCACGCTGACTGGGTATGCGGGCCGGCCGCGCTGCGGGCATGGGCGCGATCACCGGCATGCCACCGGGCGTACCGGCCATGCGGGGTCGTACGGCCGCAGGGCGCGGCGGCCGTAGGGCCGTACCGCGCGAGACCGCTGTGAAGTCGAGAACCTCTGCCACGCCAGTTGGACACGGCTACCCCCGTAAGGGTTGTACGCGCCGGGCGTCACTTTTGTGTCGGACGACGAAATACCGAACGCGACGGCCTCCCGTCTTGTGTCAGGCAGCACAACTGACCGTGCGTCAAGCGCCCTCATGCCTACCCGCTCTTCCCCTATGTCCTGAAATGTTTCGGGGCGTCCCCACGCCCCTTCACGCATCCCCGCACCCCCTGAAGGGCGTTCGCAAAGACGCTCCCCGCCCTTCGCGCGGTTGCGGAGAGCGGGGAGGCAAATTTTCGGACGCCGAGGTGGCTCGGATCAAGTGGTCCGGACCATCATCCGCACCACGAGTCGCTCACAGATCCTACAAAGCATCAGACCGCAGGCCAGGGGTTTTCCGGCTCCTTGACCAGCACCCGGGCAACGTCACACGAACTCGGCCGCGACCAGTTCGGCGATCTGCGCGGTGTTGAGGGCGGCGCCTTTACGCAGGTTGTCGCCGCAAACAAAGAGTTCGAGGGCGGTCGGGTCGTCCAGCGCCCGGCGCACCCGGCCCACCCAGGTGGGGTCGGTGCCCACCACGTCGGCGGGGGTCGGGAACTCCCCCGCGGCCGGGTTGTCGAACAGCACGACGCCCGGCGCAGTGGCGAGAATCTCACGTGCCTTGGCCACCGTGACCTCGCCCTCGAAGCGGGCGTGGACGGTCAGCGAGTGCGTGGTGACGACCGGAACGCGCACACAGGTGACCGCGACGGGCAGCTCCGGCAGCCCGAGGATCTTGCGGGACTCGTCCCGCACCTTCATCTCCTCCGACGACCAGCCGTCCTCACGCAGCGAACCGGCCCACGGTACGACGTTCAGCGCGACCGGCTCCGGGAACGGCCCCGTGTTGTCGCCCACGGCCCGCCGTACGTCTCCCGGATGCGTCCCGAGTTCCGTGCCGGCGACCAGGGACAGCTGCTGGCGCAGCGTCTCCACCCCGGCCCGGCCCGCCCCGCTCACCGCCTGGTAGCTGGAGACCACCAGCTCGCGCAGCCCGAACTCGGCGTGCAGCGCGCCGAGCGCCACGATCATCGAGAGGGTCGTGCAGTTGGGGTTGGCGATGATCCCGCGCGGCCGGACCCGGGCCGCGTGCGGATTGACCTCGGGGACGACGAGGGGTACCTCCGGGTCCATCCGGAAGGCGCCCGAGTTGTCCACGACGATCGCGCCGCGCGCCGCGGCGATCGGCGCCCACTGCGCGGAGACCTCGTCGGGTACGTCGAACATGGCGACGTCGACCCCGTCGAAGGCCTCCTCCGACAGGGCCACGACCTCGGCCTCGGCACCGCGCACGGCCAGCTTGCGGCCGGCCGAGCGCGGTGAGGCGATCAGCCGGATCTCGCCCCAGATGTCCGCGTGCTGGGACAGGATCTGGAGCATGACCGTGCCGACGGCTCCGGTCGCGCCCACGACCGCGAGGGTCGGGCGCCGTCCTTCGAGGGCCATCAGCGCCCGGTGCCTCCGTAGACGACGGCCTCGTCGCTGTCGGAGTCGAGCCCGAAGGCCGTGTGCACGGCGCGGACGGCCTCGGGGACGTCGTCGGCCCGGGTGACGACCGAGATACGGATCTCGGAGGTCGAGATCAGCTCGATGTTCACGCCCGCGTCGGACAGCGCCTCGAAGAAGGAGGCGGTGACGCCCGGGTTGGTCTTCATGCCCGCGCCGACCAGGGAGATCTTGCCGATCTGGTCGTCGTAGCGCAGCGAGTCGAAGCCGATGCCCGCCTTGTGCTTCTCCAGGGCGTCGATGGCCTTGCGGCCCTCGGTCTTGGGAAGCGTGAAGGAGATGTCCGTCAGCCCGGTGGAGGCGGCGGACACGTTCTGCACGATCATGTCGATGTTGATCTCGGCGTCCGAGATCGCGCGGAAGATCGTGGCGGCCTCGCCCGGCTTGTCCGGCACGCCGACGACCGTGACCTTGGCCTCGGAGGTGTCGTGCGCGACACCGGAGATGATGGCCTGCTCCACCTTCTTGTCCCCTTGCTCGATGGGCTCGCTGCTGACCCAGGTGCCCTGAAGCCCGCTGAAGCTGGACCGGACGTGGATCGGGATGTTGTAGCGGCGGGCGTACTCCACACAGCGGTGGAGCAGCACCTTGGAGCCGGAGGCCGCGAGCTCCAGCATGTCCTCGAAGGCGATCCAGTCGATCTTCTTCGCCTTCTTCACCACGCGCGGGTCGGCGGTGAACACGCCGTCCACGTCGGTGTAGATCTCGCAGACCTCGGCGTCGAGGGCGGCGGCCAGCGCGACGGCGGTCGTGTCGGAGCCACCGCGGCCCAGCGTGGTGATGTCCTTCTTGTCCTGGCTGACGCCCTGGAAGCCCGCGACGATGGCGATGTTGCCCTTGTCGAGGGACTCCCGGATCCGGCCGGGCGTGACATCGATGATCCGGGCTTTGTTGTGGACCGAGTCGGTGATGACGCCTGCCTGGCTACCGGTGAACGACTGGGCCTCATGCCCCAGGTTTTTGATCGCCATGGCCAGCAGTGCCATGGAGATACGCTCTCCGGCGGTCAGCAGCATGTCGAACTCACGCCCGGCAGGCATCGGGGATACCTGCTCGGCGAGATCGATCAGCTCGTCCGTCGTGTCGCCCATCGCGGAAACGACGACGACCACCTGGTGGCCGTTCTTCTTCGCTTCCACGATCCGCTTGGCGACGCGCTTGATGCCCTCGGCATCGGCTACGGAGGAGCCTCCGTACTTCTGCACGACAAGGCCCACGTGCGCTCCTCGCTCAGTCCCGTATTTGTCGGCTCAGTCTAACGAGCGTCCGAATTTCACTTCCGTAGTACCGCATGCTGAGATTCCGGACACCCAGGTCAGCGCATGCCCACCCGGAGGCCCCGGGAAAAGTGCAGCGCGTCACATGCGATACGTGTGAATTAAATTTCAAGCATTAGGGTGCGGCTGTGCGCGTACTGCTGGTGGAAGACGATGAGCCGGTCGCGGAATCGCTCCGGCGCGGACTGCTGCGCTACGGCTTCGAGGTGGCCTGGGTCACCACGGGCGGGGCGGCACTCAGGCATGAGGAGCCCTACGACGTCGTACTCCTCGATCTCGGCCTGCCCGACACCGACGGACTCGATGTCTGCAAGGCGCTGCGCGAGCGCGGGGACGTGCCGATCATCGTGATCAGCGCGCGCAGCGACGAGACGGACCGGGTGGTGGGCCTGGAGCTCGGCGCGGACGACTACGTCTCCAAGCCGTTCGGGGTGCGGGAGGTCATCGCCCGGATAAGGGCGGTCATGCGGCGCGCCCAGCCCCGTACGGCGTCGGCGGAGCCCGCGGGGCCCGACCGCTACGGCGACCGGCTCACCGTCGACCGCAAGGCCGCGCGGGTCCATCTGGACGGCGTGGAGGTCGCGTTGGCCCCCAAGGAGTACGACCTGCTGGCCTTCCTCACCGAGGAGCCGGGCGCGCTGATGTCGCGCGAGCAGATCATGGAGGCGGTCTGGGACGCGAACTGGTTCGGGCCGACGAAGACACTGGACGTGCATGTGGCGGCGCTGCGGCGGAAGTTGGCCGGGGCGATCAGCATCGAGGCGGTCCGGGGCGTCGGCTTCCGGCTGGAGATCGTCAAGGGCGACAGGACTGACGGGGCTGACGGGGCCTCATGAACCGGCAGCTCATCCGGAGTTACATCCTGCTCGTCGCGGTCGCGATCCTGCTGTTCACCGTGCCGGTCGCCTTCACCCTGACCGACCAGCTGCGGGGCGACACCCGGCTGTCCGTCCTGCGCGAGGCGAACACCATGGCGCTGCTGCTGGGCAACGGCGACAGCACCTCGTGCGAGGCGCTGCACAAGGTGGCCACGGCGTACGACCAGGAGACCCCCGGCATCGTCCAGGTGACCCCGACCAGCACCTGCGACCCGGACCTGCCGGTGCCGAGCTCGGACGCCGCCCTCGACCTGGCCGTGCACCACGAGCAGCAGACGACCGACTGGGGTTCCGCCTTCGTCTGGGGCAAGCACCTGACGGTGACCGTGCCCGCCCAGGGCGACGCGGCCGTACGGATCGTCTACTCGACCTCGGACATGACCACGCGGCTCTGGCAGATCTGGGGCTTCCGCGCCGGTCTCGCGGTGTTCGTGCTGGCGGCGGCCGCCGCGATCGGCGCGATCGCCGCCCGCCGCATCACCGCCCCGCTGCGCGAACTCAACGCCATGGCGAGCAAGTTCAGCGACGGGGACCTGACCGCCCGCTCCCCCGTTACCGGCCCGCCGGAGACCCAGACCCTCGCGCGCACCCTCAACCAGGGTGCGGAGCGCCTGGACACGCTGGTGGCCTCGCAGCGGATCTTCGTCGCGGACGCCTCGCACCAACTCCGTACCCCGCTCACGGCGTTGCGCCTGTCGCTGGACAACATCGCGGACGGGGTGGACGACGAGTTCGTACGGGAGGACGTGGAGCAGGCGACGGCGGAAGTGGTCCGCATGAGCCGTCTGGTCAACGGCCTGCTGGTGCTGGCGCGCGCGGAGGCGAAGGTGACGGCCGCGGAGCCGCTCTCCCTCCGGGACATCGTGGAGGAACGGCTCGCGGTGTGGAGGCCGGCCGCCGACGAGCGCGGAGTCACCATCGCGCTTGGGGGGAGTAGTGCCGACGGCCGGCCGTCTGTGCTGGCCAGCCCCGGCAATCTGGACCAGGTGCTGGACAATGTGCTCTCGAACGCCCTTGAGGTGTCACCGGACGGGGCCACGATCACCGTCCGGTACGAAACCCGGGGCGAGCAGGTCGAGTTGTCGGTCACGGACCAGGGGCCCGGCATGTCCGACGCGGAGAAGTCCCGCGCCTTCGACCGCTTCTGGCGCGGTCAGGGCCTGACCGGGCGCTCCGGGTCCGGGCTGGGCCTCGCCGTCGTCAAGCAGCTGGTGACCGACGACAGCGGGACCGTGGCCCTGGCGGACGCGCCCGGGGGCGGGCTGGTGGTGCGGATCAGCCTTCGGGCATCGCCGAGGAGTGGTGGTTGACGATCTTCCACTCGCCGTTCCGCTTCTCGTACTCGTAGGTGTAGCGGGCCTCGACGAGGCGCTTGGCGCCGGTGTCCGGGTCGGTGAGCGTGAACTCGTAGACGCCGGTGTCCAGGGCGGAGTTGTTGTCGAGGATGTTGATGTGCGTCTCGATCTTCTTGCCGACCGGCTTGTTCAGCAGGAAGTGCTCGAAGTAGTCCTCGATACCGGCGTGGTCGGTACGGACCTTGTTCGACACGGTGGGCAGCAGGACCGCGTCATCGGCGTACCGCTCGGTGACGGTCTCCGGGTCGCGGGTCTGCAGAGCGGCGTTCCAGCCGTCGAAGAGGGCGGCGATCTCGGCCTTCGTAGGCTTCTTGCCGCTCGACCCCTCCTTCTCCGGCCCGGCGACACCGACGCCGGCGGCGAAGGTGCCGACGGCGACGAGGGCACCGGCGGCGACGACGGCTACACGCTTGGTTATCGGACGACGGGTCATCTCATCTCCAGTGCGGGCGAGTTGGGGTTGCTTCCTCCGCTGTCTGCGGTTCCTGTGGAGGAAGTGACTCCAGATTCGCGTGGCACCGGTTAGGGGCCGTCCAGGCGTCGTACAGGGGACGTCAAACGATCACCCAACTCACGTACGGTGACCGCTCGATCACCTTGCGGCACCCCGCTCCCGGACGAGGCTGACCCCCGCCCCGGCCGAGACCACCCCCATGCCCACGGCGGTCATGACCCCCTGCGTGCCGTCCACGACGAAGGGCGCGACCGCGGCCACGACGGCGTTGAAGAGGAAGAGGAACCACAGGACGGGCTTGGAGGAGAGCAGGGCCTTCATGGGATGTCCTTCGCTACGGGGTCGGTGACCTGGCGAGATCAACGATTCCGTCTCACGGCGGCCGTCACGAGGGAGCGCCCTCCCCGAACCGGGGTGGAGTGGGATACACCTTGGGTGTGATGGGGGATCTTGTACTCGCGGGAATCGTGTTGCTCGGCTCGTCGGTGCAGTGGCTCACCGGCATGGGCTTCGCGCTGGTCGCCGTACCCGCGCTCGTGCTGCTGCTCGGACCGGCCGAGGGGGTCGTCCTCGCCAACTGCGCGGCCGGGGCGATCAGTGTCGTGGGGCTGGCCGGCGGATGGCGGCGGGTACGCCCGCTCGCGATGGTCCCGTTGTGCGCGGCGGCGGCGTGCACGGTACCGGCGGGCACCTGGCTGACCCGCCAACTCCCCGAGCCTGTCCTCCTGTTGGTGATGGGCGCCCTGGTGACGGCGGCCGTGGTGCTGGTCATGCGAGGCGCCCGGATGCCTGCGCTGCGCGGGGTGAAGGGCGCGGTGGTCGCGGGCGCGGTGGGTGGATTCATGAACTCCGCGGCGGGGGTGGGCGGCCCGCCTGTGTCGCTGTATGCCGTCAACGCGGGTTGGACGGTAAGGGAGTTCGTACCGAATGCGATGTTCTACGGCGTGGTGGTGAACGCGTTCTCGGTGGCGGTGAACGGGGTGCCCGAACTGGGCGCGGCGAGGTGGGGGGCCGTGGTCGGCGCGATGGTGGTGGGCGGGGTGATCGGGCGCGGGCTCGCGGGGCGGATACCGGAGAAGGGGGCGCGGCTGCTGGTGCTGTCGCTGGCGCTGGCCGGTGGAATCACAGCGGTGGGGAAGGGGCTGTGGGGACTGTGAGGGTTACGAGGATTGGGTGACTGGCAGATCTGTCCCACGGCGAGCTTCGGCCACCTGCGGTTTTCGCCGCTGCGAGTGGGACGGAACTGCCAGTCACTGCCGCTCACCAGCGCCGCACCCTCGCGGCCCGTCTGCCCGTGATGCGCGCCCCGAGCGCGTTGGCGTACTCCCGCGCCGAGGGCGTATGCCTGAGTGGGCGACGGCTATCAGTCCGCGAACTCCTTGAGTGGCTCGGTGTCGAGGGTGATGTTCACCGGTTCCGGGAGCTTGACGGTGGCGCCGAAGGGGAGTTTCTCCTCGTGGCGGTAGCGGCCGTCCTCCGGCTGATTGAAGACGATGACCGAGCAGTCGTCGCGGTCGATGAGGAGGTAGACGGGGATGCCTGCGGCGGCGTAGCCATCGGGTTTGCCGATGCGGTCACGCTGGTTGGTGTCGGAGTCGTAGGACGTGATCTCCACAGCCATGAGAGTGCCCTTCGCCTCCGACCACTCTCCGTGCCCCCTGAGGCCGCCCACCCGGACCAGCACTCCGTCAGCGCGAGCCCGCCCCTTGCGGTAGCGCTCGGTCTTCAACCCGCTCTCCGAGTGCAGCCACAGGTCGGGGCGATGCTGCATGCACACTCGTTGCAGCCACGCGATCATCTCGCGGTGGTTGCCGTCGCCCATGGGCTTGACCACGACCTTCCCGTTGATGAACTCCAGCCGCACGGTCTCCGGGGCTTGTCGTTCCAGTTCCTCGAACTCCTCGACGGACATCTGCGGCTGATGCTCGGTCCTGGGGGTCATGGCGTCGCCTCCTCGACTCCATACTGCCCCGACCGGCATTTCCTGCACGCTCACAGCAGTCCCGCCGCGCGGCGAAGCGCGTCCACGCGCTCGGTGACGTCGATGACCTCGTCGGCGCCCGGCAGGCCGCCGCCTTTGCGCGGGGCGGGGAGGAATGTGTCGGGGACGGGGTCCTGGTACACCCACACCGGCCCATCCGCCTCGACCTCCGCGAGGCATTCGCCGCACAGACCGTTCACGATCTCGGTCGTCCGCTCATCGGCGTCACAGAGGCCGCAGGCCATGAGTACGCGGGTCACTCGGGCGCTGCGGGCGGCCTTCTGCCGGATCTTCGCCTTCTTCGGGGGCATCTTGGTCTCCAGTCGTTTGCGGGCGAATCCGCCCGGATTGCTGACGGTGGGCGGAAGCCCGTCCGTCAGGGCCTTGGTGATCTCCTGTGGAGTGGCGCCATGGTCCAGCCACTGGGCGACGAGGTGTTCGAGGTTCCGGCAGTCCTGGTCGGAGAGCGGCATGCGAGGGTCGGCGGCCTGGAGTTCGGCGAGGGTCTGGTAGGCCTCGCTGGGCTCTTCGACGGGCAGTTCGATGTCGTCCAGGGCGGGCTCGTCCGTCTCTGACAGCTGTTCCTCTACGCGGGCCAGTCCCGGCAGGTGGTCTTCGGTTACGTCCTTGCCGTCCCGGTCCCGCGCGAAGTCCGCCCACCACTCCGGTGACCTGGGGGTTCGTGACCAGTACGTGCGCGTCACCCACCGCATCGAGTTGTCCTCGACGGTGATGTGCTCCTTGATCCAGCGCAGGTGGCCGGCGAGGCCGATGCGTCCCATCGAGGTGCGGACCGCTTGCTGGCCGTACATGGGGTGTTCCGCCGCGATCGCCTTGTAGCCCATCGCGTGGCCCTCTTCGAGATGGTCGACGAAGACGGCGATCTCGCGGTCACGGGGGCTCAGGTGTGCGAAGTCCGGGTCGGCGTGCGGGTCTTCGTCACCGGCGGGGCGTTTGCCGTAACCCGTTTTGGCCATCGGGTGCGACGGGAACGGCAGGGCAGGGCTAGGCTGGGCGTAAGCCACGATCGAGGTTCCTTCGATCCGTAGGTCAGGCCCCGGAGCCGGTGTTGGTAGCACCGACCGGGGCCGAATTATTTGCTTGTTCGCCGCGAACCTAGAGCGGTTTTACTTTCCGGCGCAAGCCGATCACGGAACGTCACCCTTTCGAGGTACGACGCCTCAACTTCCGTTCAGACATGGTTGGTTGGGTTGGATTTCAACCAAACCAAAAACCCAGAAAACCCATGGGAAGAGCTCGGAGCCCGGGGCTCAAGCTCCGGGCTGAGCTGCGGAGATGAACGCCGACCAGGCGGGGGCGGGGATGTGGAGCTCGGGGCTGGAGGGGAGCTTGGAGTCTCGGATGTGGATTGCGGTGGCGAACGCGACTTCGAGGCACTCGCCGCCCTCGTCGTCGCTGTAGCTCGACTTGAACCACTTCAGTTGGTCATTCACGGCGATCCACCATCTCCTCGATGAAACGGGACGACTCTGCGGGGCTGAGAGCCTCCGCGCGGATCATGCTAAGCCGCTCCGCCGTGCGGCTGACGAGATCCGGGTCAGCCGACAGCAGGCCACCCAACTGCCCCTCCGCGTAGGCGAACCGCTCGTGGTCACGGGTCTCCAGCAACACCATGGGTCCCAACAACGCTGCAGGGATGGCCCGTACGAAGGGGAGCACCTGGATAACCACGTTCCGCAGACGGGAGACTTCCAGCAAGCGGCTGAGCTGTTCCGCATCGACCAGGGGACTTCGCAGCGCGGCCTCATAGATGGCGAATCTGAGGGCCACGGGCGGCTTCCGCTCAGTGAGGATCGCTTGCCGCTCCATACGGCCGATGATCCGCTCCTCCACCGTCTCCTCGTCCAGGGGCGGGTAGCGGTTCTCGATCAGAGTCCGTGTGTAGTCCTTCGTCTGTAGCAGCCCAGGGATGTACGTGGCGTCATACGACCACCGGCTGACCGCCTCCTTCTCCCTCTCCACGTACTCCTGTAACCGCGCCGGAAATTTCTCCCTCTGCAGATAATCCTTGGCCGAACTCAGCATCCCCTCCGCCCCGCACATGTCGTCCGCCACGTCCAGCACACGCGGCGTCAGCATCCGGACGCCCTGTTCCATGGCCTTGATCGTGTCCGGTGAGTAGTTGGAGGCGGCGGCCAGTTCCTCACGGCTGACGCTCGCCTTCGTACGCCAGCGCTTGAGCTGGTTGCCGCTGTAGCGCCAGGCCACCGGCGCCGGCGAGTGGGAGTTGTACTGACCTGACACAGGACGCACCTCCGATGGATACACCCCGGCGTGTATCACCTCAGTCACTACCGAGCGTAGCCCTTTCGACGCCACTGTGTGACCATGACGAACGCAATCGACCCCCTTGAGTGGGTCCCCGCCTCCGGTCACCAACTCCGTCTCACCGGGGTCCACTTCGACGCCGTACGGATCGAGGGGGTGCGTGGGGAACAGGTCGCCGCGAGACTCATCGAGGCCACGGACGGCGACGCCGGGCCGATCGTGTGCGAGGTGCTCGGGTTCCGGTGGATGTACTTCTTGCTCGCGCCCGGCGATGTGTGCGCGCACAGCTGGCCGTTGGGGGTGCAGCGGTTCGGCGGGAGCGGGTCTCGGACCGTCACGTACATCGGGATTCCGGCGCTGGACGGGAACACGTGGCCGCTGCGGTGGTACAGCGAACCGACGCCCACCTCCCCGTACGTCGATCACCAAGCACTGCTTGCCGCCTTGGACTGAGAGCGTCATGTGTCGAAGCCCGAGTCCGTCTGGCGGCGCAAGACGTCGAGGAGTCCGGCGTCGACGTCCAGGGCCCCGGTGAGATCCTCTACGGCATCGTCGTAACGAGCCTGGAGCAGCACCTCCTGGAGACCGGCCTCTGTGTCGATCACGTCGCCGAGGTCGTCGACAAGTGCCCCGTGGTCGTCCTCAAGGCTCCGCTCCGCAGCGGCCGACGCAGGCGGGAGCGCATCCGTTTGATGTGCCGCAGTCGGAACATCCAGTCTGCGAAGTCCGCTCAACACCCTTTCCAGCAACGAGGTATTGGGCTGGCCGCCGGCATTTTCGTCACCACCCGGCTGATGAATGGAGACGAGTCCGGCCTCAGCCAAGTCGGCGATGAGGATCCGGGCGACGCCGAGCGGGATGGTCAGCAGTGCCGACACCTCTGCCACCGACTTCACCTCACGGCACAGGTGGCAGATCCTCTGGTGCTCCGGGAGTTGGCCCATCAGCTGCGCCGGACTCGCCGTCGTGAACACCAGGGCCTCGATCGCCAACTGGTATCGCGGACGGGTCCGGCCGCCGGTCATCGCGTAGGGGCGTACCAGCGGGTTCTGTGGGCCGACACCCTGCTGCATCGCTTGGGAGGAGGACGAGGGAGCGATCACGTTCTGGTCGTCGGTCACGTGCCGCTGGTCGGCCATTGCTCCCCCTCTCCGTCCTTGACGTCCTTGAAGTAGTCGGCGACGGCTCGCCGGGCTCTCATGAGATGGGCGCGGACCGTCGCGGGCTCCAGCCCCAACTGCTCGCCGATCTCCGTGGGGGTGAAGGACTGGAACGTGAGGGACAGGACCTGGCGTTGCCGGGGAGGCAATGTCTTCAATGCCTGGAGTACGCGGTGCCTGGTCTCGAACTCTTCGAGCTCGTCGGGGTTGGGCACCAGCGAGGTGGGCTCCGGCAACTCCCCTACGGGAGCCTCCTTTTGGAGGCTCGCCACCCTGCGCACCCACATCCGTCCCGCGGACACGTAGACGTAGGCGCGCGGGTGCTCGACGTCGTCCCAGCGCCTGAACAGCTCGGTCATGCACTCCTGGGCTATGTCGGCGGCAGTCGTCGGCGATACGCCCGTGGTGATCAGGTGCGCGATCAATGGCCTAATCGACTCGCGATAGAACGCGGAGAATGCCTCGACGGTCGCGGCACGGTCCACCATGCGGTGATCGTCGGGTGCCGGGCGGACCTCTTCCCGTTCCCGCCCGACCAGGTGATCAGGCCCTTCTGGCGGATCGATCGTAGTCACGCCGCGCTCTTCTCCCCCGGGCTGCGCGTAATGGTGATGCGAAGGCTGTGGCCGTCGGGGCGTTGCTCCACGACCTCCGCCTGGTCGCTCCCGGCAATCGACCTGGACACCTCGGTGAGGTGTTGTCGCTGCACCTGCTCATGCTTGGTGCGCCAGCGCAGACGCAGCCACAGGGCTGTCAGCAGACAGACCTTTCCGCTGACGACCGAAACGATCGCCAGGACGACGGCGGTCGTATCCATGCCGGTTCCTCTCCCTCGACTGCCGGGGCACTGTGCCCCGGCACATGAGTTGAGAGTCCCGACGGGACGTCACCGTGTAACGACGACACGGGATTTGACACCAGGCCGCACACGCCCACTCGCCGGTCACTTCACCGGGCGCATCCCCAGCGGGCCCGCGATCTCCTCCGCCATCACCCTGCCTGCCTCGAACTCCAGCGTCTCGTCGCCCATGGCCGCCTGGTCCGTGTCCAGGCCGTCCAGTTCCTCCAGGGGCTGGTTCAGGCGGACGTGGGCCACTACCGACTGGAGGGCGCGCAGGGTCGCGGAGGCCGTGGAGCCCCAGTTGGAGAAGTAGGAGAACTGCCACCACCACAGGGCCTCCGTGGTGCGGCCCGCGCGGTAGTGGGCCATGCCGTGGCGGAGGTCGGTGATGACGTCGGTGAGGTCGTCGGAGATACGGGCCGGCACGGGGGCCTTGCGGGGCTCGTAGGGGTCGAAGACCTCGGAGTAGACGTCGATCGGGTCCAGGAGGCGGGCCAGGTTCTCGCGGAGCTCGTCCACGTCGGCGTCCGGGCCCGTGTCGGGCTCGTAGCGCTCGTCCGGGACGATGTCCTCGTGGGCGCCCAGGCGGCCACCCGCGAGGAGGAGCTGGGAGACCTCCAGGAGGAGGAAGGGCACGGCGGAGTCGGGCTCGTCGCCCTTCGCGACCTCCGTGACCGCCACCAGGAAACTCTCCACCTGGTCCGCGATCTGGACCGCGAAGTCGTCCGGGTCCTGCGACGTGGCGTGCAGCGTGGCGTCAGACATCTAGGAGTCGTCTCCCCTCGAAGGCGCGGCCGAGGGTCACCTCGTCCGCGTATTCCAGGTCGCCACCCACCGGGAGGCCGCTGGCCAGGCGGGTGACCTTGAGGCCCATGGGCTTGATCATGCGGGCGAGATACGTGGCCGTGGCCTCGCCCTCCAGGTTCGGGTCCGTGGCCAGGATCAGCTCCGTGACCGTACCGTCGGCCAACCTCGCGAGAAGTTCTCGTATACGCAGGTCGTCCGGTCCGACACCCTCGATCGGGCTGATCGCGCCGCCCAGGACGTGGTACTTGCCTCGGAACTCACGGGTGCGCTCGATCGCCACCACGTCCTTCGGCTCCTCCACCACGCAGATCACCGAGAGGTCGCGGCGGGTGTCACGGCAGATGTTGCACAGTTCCTCCTGTGCAACATTGCCGCAGGTCGCGCAGAAACGGACCTTCGCCTTGACCTCCATCAGGGCCTGCGCGAGACGCCGTACGTCCGTCGGTTCCGCCTGGAGAATGTGGAAGGCGATCCGCTGGGCGCTCTTGGGACCGACGCCGGGCAGCCGCCCCAGTTCGTCGATGAGGTCCTGCACCACGCCTTCGTACAACGGACTGCCGCCCTTCCTGGGTGCCTTGAGTACGTACGGTAGTTGGCGGACGCCCTTCTTCGAAAGGCGGGCCCGGGTCTCAGAACGGCAGGCCGGGGATGCCGCCCCCCAGGCCCTGGGCCAGCGGGCCGAGCTTCTGCTGCTGGAGGGTCTGCGCGTTCTCGTTGGCCGCGTGCACGGCCGCCACGATCAGGTCGGCGAGGGTCTCGGTGTCGTCCGGGTCCACGGCCTTCGGGTCGATCTTCAGGGCGCGCAGCTCACCGGAGCCGGTGACCGTCGCCTTGACCAGGCCGCCGCCGGCCTGGCCGTCGACCTCGGTCCGCGCCAGTTCCTCCTGCGCGTTCGCCAGGTCCTGCTGCATCTTCTGGGCCTGCTGGAGCAGCTGCTGCATATTGGGCTGGCCACCACCGGGGATCACGATCAGCTCCCGCTCTACGTCTGTGTGTCGTCGGCTGTCTTTGTGCTCTGACATGAGCCTACGTGGTCCTCCCAGCCATCGCTCCAGCACTCTTTCGAGTGAGATGACGTCGAGTCCTATACCTGATCAAGGCCCACTTCCGGGCGGAAAAGGAGTGAAAGCCGTCCCTTCGCCACCCATTGGGCGGTAGGAAAGACCCGGCGCGTCAGCATCATGCGTCACAGAGCGTGATCGGCCGTGATCAGTAGGGAGTGCCGGGTGGGTCAGCCGGAGATGCAGCCCGAGGGTCCGCCCGCGGACGGGCGGGGCGGGGAGGCGGCCGGGCCGCGGCCGGGCGACCTGACGGGACGGACGTTTCCCCTCGGGGACTGGGGCGAGCCCGCGCCCCGGCTCGACGAGCTGTACCGGTGGGTGGAGCGCGGGGCGCTCGACACCGCCGCCTGGTATCTCGCGGACCGGGTCTGGAAGCGGCGCGGGGCGCGGGCCCTGCGGGGCGGGGCGGCGGCGGGTGCCGTCGTCGGGGCCGCGCTGCCGCTGCTCGATCTCGCCGGGGTCGTCGGCGGGGTCGCCGCCTGGGGGTATCTGGCGCTGCTCCTCGCGGTCTCGTGCGTCGCCGTGGACCGGTTCTTCGGGGTCACCTCCGGGTGGATAAGGGACGTGGCCACCGCGCAGGCCGTGCAGCGGCGGCTCCAGGTCCTTCAGTTCGACTGGGCCTCGGAGAGCGTCCGGGAGGTGCTGGGGCCGGCCGAGGGGACCGCCGGGGAGGCCGCGGACCGGTGTCTCGGGGTGCTGCGGAGGTTCTCCGAGGACGTGACCGAGCTGGTGCGGGTGGAGACCGCGGACTGGATGGTGGAGTTCCGGACCGGGTCCGCGCCGCTCGGGATCCAGGGCGCGGTGGGGGGCGCGCCGCGGGTGGACGCGAATGTGGTGCAGGGGAGGTTTCCGTTGCCGCCGGGGGCGGGGGGTGCGCGGCCGAACATGCCTCGGCAGCGGCCGCCGGAGGCTCGGTGACGGGGGGCCGTGGGGGGTGCGGTCGTTGTTCGGGTGCGGGTGCGTTGTGGCTGATCGCGCAGTTCCCCGCGCCCCTGGGTAGGCGCAGTCACCCCAGTCTCTATGCCCCGTACTCTGCCCTCCGGCGGAGCATCACCGCGAGCATCAGCAGCAGCATCGCCAGGTGCTCCCACGCCATCGCTGCGTCCGGGGACATCACATCCAGGCTCAGCAGCAGTACGACGACCAGGGCCGGGGCGAACATCGCCGCCGTCATCTCCGCGATGCCCGGCCAGGCGTGACCTCGGCGTCGCATCCAGAACGCCATCCCCGCCGACATGGTGAACGCCATTTCCAGGGTGACCAGTTCGGGGTGGGCGGACATGCCGTACGGGATGTCCGTGAGGGCGAGGGTGCCGCGCAGGGCGCCGCCGAGGATGAGCATGCCGGCGAGCATCGCGAGGATCATCTCGATGTAGTGGCGGGCGAATCCGTGGTGCATGACTCCTCCTTGGGGGTCGTCCTTGGGGGTCGCTCATGCACCTCAGAGTGGCGGGGGCCCGGAGGGCGTCAGTAGTGCCGAGTGCCTACGTCGTCGTATGACATCTGTCATCTCCGGCGGCATCGGTCCCACAATGGCCGCGTGGAGGACGGGGCGGGGCTCACGAGTTTTCGGCGCTACACGTGGTGGGCCGTGCCGGGGACCGTGTTGTGTGTGCTGGTGGTGGCCTATGGGGCATGGGCCTTGGACGGGGATGTGCCGCTGTGGGCGCGGGTGCCGGTGGTGCCGGCGTTGGCCGTGCATGCCGTGGCCGCCGCTGTGCTGCTCGGTGGGGCGATGGAGGAGCGGGCGGCTGGGGTGCGGGCCCTGTCCGGGTGGTTGGTGACCGCTGTACTCGCCGCCGGGGTGCTCGCCGTGCTGCCGTTGGCGCGGCACAACTACGGGCTGTGGGCGGTGGCGCCCGCGGTGACCGTGGCGGTCGTCGCCGCTTGTCTGCCCGCTACGGCCGGGAGGCGGTGGCTGGTCGGGGGTGCCGTCGGGGTCGCGCTCGTTCCCGGTGGGGTCGTGAGTCTGGCTTCCGGGGACGGGGAGTTGGCGTATGCAGCGCTGTTTCCGGCCTGTCTGACCGCGTTCACGGTGTGGACCGTGCTCGGGCCGTTGTGGGCGTGGCGGATCGCGGGGCGGCTGGACCGGGCGCGGCAGTTGGAGGCGGAGCTGGCGGTGAAGGACGAGCGGCTGCGGTTCGCGTCCGATCTGCATGACATCCAGGGGCATCATCTTCAAGTCATCGCGCTCAAGGCCGAGTTGGCGTCTCGGCTCACCGAGGTCGATCCCGTCCGTGCCGCCGCCGAGATGCAGGAGGTGCGGCAGCTGTGTTCGGACGCGCTGCGGGACACGCGGGCCGTGGTGCAGGGGATTCGGCGTACGAACCTGGACGACGAGATCGCCAATGCCACCCGGGTCCTCGCGGCGGCCGGGATCGACGCGCGGATGGACCTCGAACCGGACGCGCTGAAAGCCCAGTTGGCCGATCCCGTGCGTCAGCTCCTCGGGCTCGTCATGCGCGAGGCCACCACCAATGTGCTCCGGCACAGCCGGGCCGCGCACGCCGAGGTCGACTATCGCGTCAGCGGCGGTCGCGCACGGTTGCGGATCGCCAACGACGGGGCCGACGCCCCGCCCGGCAGCGCCGACGGCACCGGCCTTCGCGGGCTCGCCGAGCGACTGCGGGGCGCGGGTGGGGAGTTGACCTGGGCACGGGCGGACGGGGACCGTTTCACCGTGACCGCGACGCTGCCCGTGACAGGGGCCACCGAATGATCCGGCTGCTGCTCGCCGACGACGAGGACCTGCTGCGCGGTGCCCTGGCCGCCCTGCTGGGCCTGGAGGACGACCTCACGGTGGTCGCGGAGGCGGCGACCTCCACCGAAGCCGTACGGCTCGCTCTGGAGCATCGGCCCGACATCGCCGTACTGGATCTCGAAATGCCGCCCACGGACGGGCTGCGGGCCGCCGAGGAGATCCGGGCGGGCCACCGGGACACCCATGTCGTCATGGTCACCCGGCACGCCCGGCCCGCCGTGCTGCGCCGCGCGCTGGCCGCCGGGGTGCGCGGGTTCGTGCCCAAGACCACCCCCGCCGCCCGGCTCGCGGAGATCCTCCGCGACATCGCCGCCGGACGCCGGTACGTCGATCCGGACATCGCCGCATCCGCCCTGAGCGAGGCCGACTGCCCGCTCAGCGAACGGGAGTTGGAGGTGCTGCGGGCGGCCCGTACGGGGGCGTCGGTGGCCGAGATCGCCGAGCAGGTCCATCTCGCGCAGGGGACCGTGCGCAACTATCTCTCCGCCGCGATGTCCAAACTGGGCGCCACGACCCGGCACGCGGCGGCCCATCACGCCTGGCAGCAGGGCTGGATCTAGGGTCCGTCCCAGCTCTTGGGATCCCGTCCTAGCTCTGCGGGTCGGGGAAGGCGACCGGGCTTCTCAGGCCCTTCGTGTTGACCGCGCGGACGCCGAAGAAGACGTTGTCCTTCGAGAGGTCGATCTCGTACGTCGTCACGTCGCCGACCGGGACGACGTGGGTCCACTCGGGGGCCGTCGTCTCCCGCCAGACGATCTCGTAGCCGGCGAGGTCGGGTTCCGTGCCCCTTGTCCACACCAGCTGGGTGGAGTTGGTGAGCAGGGTGGTGATGATCTTCGCGGCTCTGGGGGTGCCGGGGGCCTGGGCCAGGGTCCACAGGGCGGCGCCGTTCACCTTGGCGACGCGGGCGGTGAAGTCGAAGTCGCAGAACTCGGGCAGGTCGCCGTACTGCTTGCCGTCCTCGACGCGTACGTCCTGGTGCTGGTGGGCGAAGTCCTCGGCGGGCTCGGTGAAGCGGGCGGCGGGGTAGGCGCGTTCGAGGAAGGGGATGTGGTCGCCGCCGCGGCGGTAGCGGTCCCGGCGGTAGATGACACGGACGTTCATGCCGGTCGCGTCGTTGTCGGCAACATCCCTGACGAAACGGGCGAGTTGGCGGGTCGCGGAGTCGTTCTCGCCGCCCACCGAGCGGCGCAGCGCGGCCTGTTCGGCGGTCTCGGAGGACGGGACGCCCTCGGCGAAGAGACGGATCGTGTACGGGTCCTCCGTGCCGTCGTCGGCCGTCGGGCTGCCGACGATGTCGTTGGTGAACATGCCCTGCACATCCGCCCCGGCCGCCCTGAACTGCTGGGCCATGTACGCCGATCCGAACAGGCCCTGCTCCTCCCCCGCCACCGCCGCGAACACGATCGTCGCGGCGGGCCGCCGCCTCGCCATCACCCTCGCCAGCTCCAGCACCACGGCCACGCCGGACGCGTCGTCGTCGGCGCCCGGGGCGTCCGAGGCGGCGTCCATGACGTCGGTGACCCGGGAGTCGTAGTGCCCGGAGACGACGTAGATCCGCTCGGGGGTGACCGAACCGCGCAGTGTGGCGATGACGTTGGTGATGCGGGTCGGGGACGGGATACGGGGGCCCGGTTCCTGGACGTACGACTGGAGTTCGGCGGTCATCCGGCCGCCGGAGGCCTCGGCGTACGAGCGCAGCTCGGACAGGAGCCAGTCGCGGGCGGCGCCGATGCCGCGGGCCGGGTCGTCCTGCGTGGAGAGGGTGTGGCGGGTGCCGAAGGAGACGAGTCTGCGGACCGTGGCCTCGATGCGGGCGGGGTCGATCTCCCGGAGGAGGGCGCGGAGTTCGCGGTTCGGGGGTTGAGCGGTTGCGGGTGGTCGGCCGCCGGCCGGGGCCGCCTCGGCCTGGGTCTGGGGCACCGCCGTACCTAATGCCACCGCTCCTGTCGCGGTCAGGACGGTTCTCCTGTTGGGACGCATGTGCCCTCCCGGGGTGGGGGTGACCGACCCCAGTCATGGTCGTGGACACCTCAATAACCGGCAAGGGTCACTCGCAGGACGCCGCCTCCCGCGCGCACGGCAGATGCCCCTGCGCGCGGATCACGTCCTGGCTCGCCGTCTCGTCGAGGTAGGCGAGGAAGGCGGCCGTGAGTGAACCGGGCTTCGGGGTGCGCGGGGTGTAGGCGTACTCGACGCCCCGGTACGGGTAGTCGTCGGCCTGTACGGAGGGGGCGATGCCGTCGAGGGGGACGGTCCGCAGGCCCTTGTGCCCGGCGGCGACGGAGAGTTCGGTGTAGCCGACCGCGCCCGGCACCGCGGCCACCTTGTCCAACACCCGGTCGGTGGAGCTCAGTTCGCAGCGCACGACCGGGGCGGAACGGTCGTCCTTGTGGACGCAGTCCAGTGAGGTGCTGGCCACCCGCTCCCAGGCGCCCAGCACCCGGTCCTGGAAGGTCTGCCGGGTCCCGGAGTCGGCGTTGCGGCTGACGAGGACGACCGGGAGGTCGGGGAGGGCGGGGTCCAGCTGCCGCCAGCGCGTGATCGCGCCGCCGTAGAGCCGCCGTACCTGCGCCCGGGTCAGACCGTCGCGCCCGAGGTCGATGCCGTCGTTGACGACGAGGGCGAAGGCGGACAGCGCGACCTTCTCGCCGTGGAGGTTCAGCCGGGCGCCCATCGGGCCGTCCGAGAAGGCGATCACGTTCGATCCGGGGTCCGCGGCCGCGAGTTCGACGACACCTGCCTCGCTGCCGCGGGCCTCGACGGTGATGTGTGCGCCCTCGCAGTCCTTCTCGTACTCCTTCGCGAGGGTGCGGACGACGGGGGCGAAGGCCGTGGAGCCGGTGATTCTCAGCTCGCCCTGTTCGCAGCCGAGCGGGGGGCGGGTGTCGTCGCGGGCGACGATGATGCCGGCGAGCGCGACGACGGAGAGCGTGAGCAGCGCGGTGAAGAGCCGGGCCGGGCCGCTGAGCAGGGGCGGGGTCTCGTCCGGGGTCGCGCTGCGGTTGGGGTGCACCTCGCCCTCGCGCAGGCCGCCGGTGAGCCGTATCTCGCGGCCGACGTCCCCGCCGGACAGCAGCACGAGCAGCTTGAAGTGGTCGCCCCGGTTGAGGGGGACGCGGGGGATGCGCAGCCGGTTGCCCTCGTAGCCGAAGCCGCGTTCCGGGGTGAAGTGGTCCATGAGGTGGTCGCGGTCGGTGGGCTGGGTGACCGAGACGCCGCGGATGGTGCGGTCGGTGAAGACCGCGGTCAGGCCGTGCGGAGAGGGGCCCGTGTAGTCGTCGCGGTCGATGCCCTGCGAGCCGTCGTTCTCGACGCGGAGGAGGACGAGGGTGGCGTCGGACATGTCGGGGGCCTCGTCGAAGAGACCTAGCCTCACGTTGGCCCGGCCCGAACGCACGTCGTCGCCTATCGGGTTGTCCATCTGGACGCGGTAGCCGATCCTCTTGCGGCGCGGTACCCGGCGCTCGTACCAGACCATGACTCCGGAGGCGGCGATACCGAGGACGGCCGTCCCCACGGCGACGAGATTCTCTGCGCTCAGCCATTCCACCGACGGGACCGTACGACTGCGCGGGCGCAACGGCCTTACATGGGCGGGTACTTGGGGTTACCTCTTGGTGTACGTCAGCTTCTCCCCGTTGCCGGTGTTCACCCGCTCCAGGGCGGTGTCGGACAGCAGGGTGATCTCGGTGGCCCCGCCGGGTGTGCAGGAACTGGCGGGCTGCCCGACGGTCACCGTGGACGGGCCGATCTCCAACGGGCCGTCCGCGCCCGGCTCTTCAGTGAGCGCGGCCTGGAAGACGCAGTGGTAGTCGGGGCCGTCGGCGACGAGGGAGAGCACGGTGTCGCCGACTTCGCCTTCCTGGATGGTGAGTTGGCGGGTGTGGTGGCCGTCGGCGTTGTCGATGTCGGCCGTCCAGTTGCCGAGGTATCCGGCGGGGACCGCGCCGTCCGTGGGGGCCGAGGTGGTCGGTGTCGGCGAGGGGGACGGCTGGGTGGTGGTGGGCGTGGGTCCGGGGGTCGTGGGTGCGCTGATGGTGGGGGTGGGGCCGGCCTTGTTGTCGTCCCCGCCGTCATCACCGCTCATGAGCGCGTAGACCGAGCCGCCCGCGCCGAGCGCCACGACCAGGGCGACGACGACCAGGGCCGCGGTGGAGCGGCCGTTGCGGCGCGGAGGCTCCGGCTGCGGTTGCGGGTGCGGCGGGTAGGGGGCGGCGGGGCCGTAGGGCGGGGTGGCACCAGGAGCGGGAGGGCCGTAGGGCGGGGTCGAGCCAGGTGCGACGGCTCCGCCGGTGTACGGGTTGTACGGCGCGGGGGTCCCGGGCGTCCAGGGCTGCTGAGGGTGGCCGTAGGCGGGCGTCGGGGCGGGCGCCTGAGGGTGCTGCTGGGGTGGGAAGGGCGGCTGGGGGTAGCCGTAGGCGGGGTGGGCGGGCGGCGGAGCCTGTGCGTGGCCCGCCGGGCTGGCCGGGGTGGCTGGGGCGGCCGGAGCCGGAGGCATCAGCTCGCCCTGCTGCCCGACGGCCGTCGGCAGGTGGTTCAGCGGCGCCCCCGCCCCCGGCTGCCCCGGCGAGGGCGAGGCGGACGCGTCCTCGGCGGCGGCCGGAGCGTGCTCGGGAGAGGCCTGCGCGAAGCCGAAACCGGCCGGGGGCGCGGCACCGGGCTCGGCGCCGGCGCCCTCGGCAACGCCGGGGCCGACGCCGGCTCCAGCACGGGGACCGGCTCCGGCACCCGCACCCGGCCCGCCCCCGACACCCGCTCCGGCTCCGGCTCCGGCTCCGGCTCCGGGGCCAGCTCCGGCGCCGGGGCCCACT
>NZ_JBEYXC010000003.1:228251-735604 GCF_040644695.1 Streptomyces sp. NPDC046909
CACTCCGGCTCCGGCACCGCTATCAGCTTCGGCTCCAGTCCCAGCCCCGACACCAGCACCGGCACCAACCCCAGACCCGACACCAGCCCCAGCACCGGACCCGCCACCGACACCCGCACCCGGCCCGCCCCCGACACCCGCTCCGGCTCCGGCTCCGGGGCCAGCTCCGGCTCCGGGGCCAGCTCCGGCGCCGGGGCCCACTCCGGCTCCGGCACCGCTATCAGCTTCGGCTCCAGTCCCAGCCCCGACACCAGCACCGGCACCAACCCCAGACCCGACACCAGCCCCAGCACCGGGCCCGCCACCGGCACCCGCACCGGGCCCGCCACCGACACCCGCACCCGGCCCGGGCCCGCCACCGGCACCCGCACCGGCACCCGGCCCGCCCCCAGCCCCGCCTCCAACGCCCGTTCCAGCCCCAACCGCCGGTCCACCCCCGGGCCCCTCCGGATCCTCCGTCTCCAGCAACCGCACCGCATGCCGCCCGAGTTGCGCCACCAGCGCGCTCGGCAGCCACGGGTCCCGGGACCGTCCGCCCGACACCGTGTCCTCGGCGCCCGACCGGTCCAGGACCTGGTCCAGGGTCGGGCGGGCCGCGGGGTCCTTCTTCAGGCAGGCGCGGACGAGGTCGGCGAGGCCCTCCGGTACGCCCTCCAGGTCGGGTTCCTCCTGGGCGATCCGGAACATGAGGGCGTGCACCCCGCTGCCGCCGGAGCCGAAGGGGAGCTTGCCGGTGGCGGCGTACGCGAGGACCGAGCCGAGGCAGAAGACGTCGCAGGCCGGGGTGATCCGGTCGCCGCGCACCTGCTCGGGCGCCATGAAGCCGGGCGAGCCGACCAGTGAGCCGGTGCGGGTGAGGCCGCCGTCGGCCAGGGTCTCCAGCGCCCGTGCGATGCCGAAGTCGATGACCCTCGGTCCGTCGATCGTCACGAGCACGTTCGACGGCTTCAGGTCCCGGTGCACGATCCCCGCCGCGTGGATGTCCTTCAGCGCGTGCGCGAGCCCGGCGGCGAGGATCTTCACCGACCGCTCCGGCAGCGCCCCGTGATCGTGCCCCACGACCTGCTGAAGGCTGGGCCCGGCGACATACCCGGTGGCCACCCACGGCACCGCCGCCTCGGTGTCGGCGTCCAGAACCGGCGCGGTCCAGTACCCGCCGACCTGCCGCGCGGCCCGCACCTCCTGCCGGAACCGCGCCCGGAACTCCTCCTGCGCGGCCAGTTCCTCACGCACCAGCTTGACGGCGACGGTACGCCCCCGGTCCGACCGCGCGAGGAACACCTGCCCCATCCCGCCTGCCCCGAGCCGCGCCAGCAGCCGGTACGCCCCGATCCGTTGCGGATCCCCCGCCCCCAGCTTCTCCATCGCAGGACCTCCCCCGAATTCCCCCGTGCGCGCCACCCCTGTGCGGCGGCCCACGATATTGCGGGCATACGGGCACGATAGTGCGGCCGTACGCGGAGGTCGGCGGAGCGGGGTCGACGGTTCCGTAACGGAGCGAACCAGTGGCGTCACGACAAGGCACCGCCCGCTCCAAGCCAAGGCACCGACCCCCCAAGCCCGACAACCTGTCGCGGAAACCCCCCGTCCACAGACAGGACGCCGATACCGCTTCCGTATCGCGGACATTTACGCTCACCCGCATGACCCCTCAGCCAAACCCCGAGGTCGGCGCCGCCGTGAAGGCCGCGGACCGTGCGCATGTGTTCCACTCCTGGTCCGCGCAGGAGCTCATCGACCCGCTCGCCGTCGCCGGCGCGGAGGGGTCGTACTTCTGGGACTACGACGGCAACCGGTACCTGGACTTCACCAGTGGCCTCGTCTACACCAACATCGGCTACCAGCACCCGAAGGTCGTCGCCGCGATCCAGGAACAGGCCGCAACCCTGTCCACGTTCGCGCCCGCCTTCGCGATCGAGGCGCGGTCGGAGGCGGCGCGGCTGATCGCCGAGCGGACGCCCGGTGACCTGGACAAGATCTTCTTCACCAATGGTGGGGCCGATGCCGTCGAGCACGCTGTTCGCATGGCGCGGCTGCACACCGGGCGGCCCAAGGTGCTCTCCGCCTACCGCTCGTACCACGGTGGTACGCAGCAGGCGATCAACATCACCGGCGACCCGCGCCGCTGGGCCTCCGACAGCGCCTCCGCCGGTGTCGTGCACTTCTGGGCGCCGTACCTGTACCGCTCCCGCTTCTACGCGGAGACGGAGGAGCAGGAGTGCGCGCGGGCCCTTGAGCACCTTGAGACGACCATCGCCTTCGAGGGGCCGGGCACCGTCGCCGCGATCATCCTGGAGACCATCCCCGGCACCGCCGGCATCATGGTCCCGCCGCCCGGCTACCTCGCCGGCGTCCGTGAGCTCTGCGACAAGTACGGGATCGTCTTCATCCTGGACGAGGTCATGGCCGGGTTCGGGCGCACCGGTGAGTGGTTCGCGGCCGATCTGTTCGGGGTCGTGCCCGATCTGCTGACCTTCGCCAAGGGCGTCAACAGCGGTTACGTCCCGCTCGGCGGTGTCGCCATCTCCGGCGCCATCGCGGAGACCTTCGGGAAGCGGCCGTACCCCGGCGGGCTGACGTACTCCGGGCACCCGCTGGCCTGTGCCGCCGCCGTCGCGACGATCAACGTCATGGCGGAGGAGGGTGTCGTCGAGAACGCCAAGAACCTCGGTGCGACCGTCGTGGAGCCCGCCCTGCGCGCGCTCGCCGAGCGGCACCCCTCCGTCGGCGAGGTCCGCGGTGTCGGCATGTTCTGGGCGCTGGACCTGGTCAAGAACAAGGAGACGCGCGAGCCGCTGGTGCCGTACAACGCGGCCGGTGAGGCCAACGCCCCGATGGCCGCGTTCGGCGCCGCCGCCAAGAAGCACGGCATCTGGCCGTTCATCAACATGAACCGCACCCATGTCGTGCCGCCGTGCAACGTCACCGAGGCCGAGCTGAAGGAAGGCCTCTCGGCGCTGGACGCGGCGCTCTCCGTGGCGGACGAGCACACGGAGTAGCCGTCAGGGGTGACAGGCACCGGCAAGGGCCGACCGGCGCTACGCGGGTAAACACCTCGAGAACCCGAACGCGTAAGGTGGCGTGCTCGTACACATGGACGTGTACGTGTATGTGTACGCCACCCGACCGCCATCAGGGAGAGGCCCGACCATGCCCGGCACCGGCGCCGTGACCCGCAACACCCTGCGGCAGCAGATCGCCGACGCCCTGCGCGACGAAGTGCTCGCGGGGCGTCTTCAGCCCGGGCAGGAGTTCACGGTCAAGGAGATCGCCGAGCAGTACGGGGTCTCCGCGACCCCGGTCCGCGAGGCGCTCGTCGACCTCTCCGCTCAAGGTCTCCTGGAGGCCGACCAGCATCGCGGTTTCCGCGTGCACGAGTACTCCCTCGCCGACTACCGCGGCATCATCGAGGCCCGCAGCCTGGTCATCGACGGCATGTTCCACGCCCTCGACAACGGCCACCAGGGGTTCGTCCACGACCCCGACAACTCCCGGGTCCTCGCCGCCCTCGCCGGAGTGCGGCGGCGCGGTGAGGAGGCCCAGCGGGCGGCCGCGGCCGGCGACATCACCGTACTGATCGGCTACGACCTGCGCTTCTGGCGCGAACTGGGAGCCGTCTTCGGCAACCCCTACCTCTCCGACTTCCTGCACCGGCTGCGCGTGCAGTCCTGGGTCTGCGCCGTGCAGCACCTGCGCCGCTTCACCGATCTGCGCGGCCGGCTGTGGGCCGAGCACACCCCGCTGATCGACGCCCTGGTCGCCCGGGACACGGCGGCGGCACGGGAGATCGTCAGCGCCTACAACGCGCACTCCCTCGCGGTGGTCGAGAAGCTGGCCGACGGATAGGCCGTCAGCCGCCGGAGCATGGGTACCAGAGCATGGATACGGGGCACCAATGGGACACCAGGGGGAAGCCACGACCCGCCGTACCGATTACTCTTCCCTGACCACTTCGCTACACCGTGCTATGCGAGGAGCCCTCTTTGGCCTGTGACCTGTGGCTGGTACCGCTCGTCGACGTGTTGTGCCACACCCCCGACAACCCGTTCGCCGAGGAACTCGCGCAATTCAACAAGGTGCTCACCGAGTCCGGTCTGCCACCGGTGCCGGTGTACCAGTACATGCCGGGCCTGTCCGGCGAGGTCGCCCCGGTGGCCGGCTTCGACTACGACGCCCTGCACTTCCTGCGCCGCGCGTACCTCCTCCAGGTCTGCGGTCTGCCGGTGACCCCGGTCGACGAACTGGGCGGGGACTACGAGCAGTTGCTGGAGATGTTCGAGACGACGGCCCAGCAGTCGCACCTCGTCTGGCACTACGACCACGCGGGCGCGTACGTCCCGGTCGACTTCCCGCACCCCCTCGCCAACGACGAACTCCTCGCCAGCGGCGGCCCCTTGGGCTCCTCCCAGACCCTCCTGCGGGAGCTGGAGCTGGTGGCCCCCGTGATCGGCATCGACCCGGCCAACCCCCCGGCACCGCCCCAGCCGCCGCTGGGCCCCACGGAGTTGGAGGAACCGGCGGTCCCCGCCCCGTACGACCCCAGCCCCTTCGCCCGGGAACGCCACGTCTGGCTGGGCCTGCACGCGGCGGCGACGCGGAGTCTGGCGCAGGGCTCGATGATCATCTTCAGCTGAGGCTCAGCGCAGCGCGGAGAGGCCCTTCTGCAGGTCCTCGGCGTTCATGACCGGGGTCATGTCCAGCTCGGCGTCGAGATCCATGAAGAAGGGCTCGCCGGTCGGCGGCATCTGGGAGCTGTCCTGCATGTCGAAGACCAGGTAACAGGTGCGGACCCCGTGGTCGAGGGTGAAGTAGGCGGCCTCGGGCTTGATGTTCTCCAGGGCTTCCTGCATCAGCTGGGGCAGCTTGCCGCTGCGGATGAGGTCGTTCGCCTTCTCGGTGTTCAGGGACGCCTTGAGCAGGACGCGCATCGCACTCACCTTCTCTCGTTAGTGGACACGCGTACGTTTACAGCGTAAGGCCAGGAGGGGAGAGGTGAAACCCAAACACCGAGCGCCCCCTCCCCCTCCCTTCGGCTCATCGCGGACGCGGGAGCCTGATCGTGCGTACGAGGGGCAGGTCCGCGTACAGGTCGGGGTCGGCAGTCACGACGTGCCGCCCGTCCGGCCAGTCGACGGTCGGCCGGGACAGATGGACTGCATGACCGAGCCGCCACTCCACGCCGTCACGCAGCAGAGCCCCCACCGTGGACGCACCCGCGAAGTCCAGCTCGACGATCTCGACGGCCGGGAGGGCGCCGATATGCTCCGCGATCCCCTTGCGCATACCGTCGGCGGCCGCCAAGCAGAGCGCGGGCACGTAGACATGCCGGGTGGGTCCGTGCTCGGTGTTGGCGACGAACTGCGAGGCGAGCGAGTTCCCCGAACCCAACGCCAGCAGCGCCGACTCGTCGAAGACGACGCCGGTGGACGCGGCCCTCGGCGCGCTCACAGGCTCTCCACCGGCCGACCGGCCTCAAGGTCCTGCCAGACCTTCTCCACCCGGTCGTGATCCTCGTCGGTGAACGTCACCCCGAAGTGCGTCTCGCAGTACGCCTTCGTCTCCTCGTACCGCTTGCGCAGCTCCTCCTTCGTGGGGGTGGCTCCCGCCAGCTCGGCGATCAGGTCACGCATGGTCATTCCGCGCTCGCGGGCGAGCACCATGAGGCGGTCACGGACAGCGGGGTCGACCTTGACGGTGGTGTCAGCCATGACGCAAGTATACCGGCGGTATACCGTGTCGGCTCGTTCGAGCAACACTGTCATCGCATTCCTTTCGGTTGGGTTGACCCGGCCCGCACATGCGCGAGCCGGGAGCTTGAGTACTCGGGTACGCCTACGCAGGCGCCGCCTGCCCCCGCAGCAAGGCCCGCGCCAACGCACCCCCACGCCGGGCCGCGTCCACGTAGACGCTCTCGCCGGGCGTGCGCTGCAAGATCTCAACGACCTTGACAGGAGCCGCAGTCGGCGGCGCCGGGCGTTTGCGGCGCAGTCGGTTCTCGATGATCGCGGCGGCCGAGTACATCCGACGCGGAAGCCCGTCCGTCAGCGCGGCCCGCACCTGCGCACTGCTCGCCCCCGCGTCCCACCACGCCTCCACGAGCGGCGCGAGCCGCAACGCCTCGGCGGCACCGAGAGTGAGCCGGGGCTCACTGCGGCCGAGCGAGCCGAGGAGCTTCGCGGCGAGCGCGGTGCGCTCGCTCGGCGCGGCCGGAGGCGCGGGCGGCGGGGAGGGAGGTTCTTGCTCCCCGGTGCTTTCCCCCGAAGGGGGCTCGCCCGGCGCCGCGTCAGCCGACTCTCCGGAGGCCAGGTTCTCGGGCTCCAGCACAGCTTGCGGCTCGGCTTCCGGAGATTCACTCTCCGGTGCGTCCGGAGGCTCTTCGTCGTACGGAGTATCGAAAACCTCGTACACGGTGAAGAGTTGCCCGTTCTCCCGACTCTTCCTCACCACCCGCCGCAGATACCGGGATTCCTCCAGCTCATGCAGGGCGGCGGCGATCCGGGCCCGCCCCTCCTTGCGCTGATCCGAGAGGCTTCGGATGTTGGCGCGGGCGCCTTCCGGGAGACTCAATAGGTACGTCAGTACGCCGACCGCACACCAGGAGATACTCCGGTCGCGGAGAAGGGCGTTGGAGAACACTGAAAACGCGCGCGCGGGCGTCGTACGATGGATGCGCATCCGGAGCGCCAGCCTTCCTGGTGGAGCTCGCGCTCCTGGTGTCGAGCCCCCGGGTGTTAGCGCACCGCGGGGGCGTTCTCTTGCTCGTGCTGCCGTGACTCTATGGGCACGCAGAGCGACGAACGCAAGCCGCAACCGGGTTTTACCGGGCGGAAGTTCCCACTTTTCACTCCCCGGAGTGAAGGGCGGTCCGCAGCAGCAGCGTGTGGACGAGACGGTCCGGGCCGGTGGGCGGATAGCGCCAGGAAAACGGCCAAGTCCGGTCGTCCAGCGCGGGGATGGGAATGAACGTCTCCCGGTCCGGCCCCGAGGTCAGTCTCGTCACCCCGTCCGGCCAGGGATGGTGGGCGGTGCTCCCGGCGGCGACCAGGAAGTACACACAGCGCCGCCCGCTCGCGACCTCCAGCACCGGCCCCGGATCACCCCCCGTCATCCGCGCCAGCCGGTCGGCCAGATCGCGCCCCTCGTCGCCGTCGATCCGTACCGCGTCGAACTGGACGCCCGCCTTGCGGAGTTGGACACCCCTGTCAGGGATCCAGTCCGGGAGCTCAGGGACGCACTCGGGGTCGTCGAGGTTTACCTCGTCACTTTGCGTATTCATGCGGACAGTGTCGGCAGGCCCGGCTAGCTTCAACTATGACTCTGCGTCATCGGTCGGTCATGGTCGGCGACCGTGCGTCGCGAGTCGGTACCGGTTGAGTTCGGTTGAGTCCGGAGGTGACCGCGATGGCGCGGGCGGAGAACAAGACGACGGCGGGCGGTACGGCACATCTCGTGGCCACCCTGGCGAAGGCACTGCGCGAGCAGAAGGGGCTCTCGCAGGAGCAGTTCGGGAAGGAGCTGGGCTTCACGGGGTCGGCGGTGAGTGCGATGGAGACGTGCGCGCAGCCGGCGAGCGACCAGATGCTGGTGAAGTTGAAGGAGGTGATCGGCGGCGAGATGGCGCCCGTCTTCGAGGTGGCGCGGAAGTGGATGCTGCTGGAGAAGTACCCGAAGCGGTTCCGGGGGTTCGCGGACATGGAGTCCAAGGCGGTCACCATCTCCTCGTACGAGACGCATGTCGTCGACGGCCTGTTCCAGACGGAGGACTACGCGCGGGCGCTGATCGGCGGCGGCTATCCGCCGGTGTCGGAGGAGAAGCGCGAGGAACTGGTCGAGGCACGGATGGCCCGCAGGCGGCTCCTCGACCGCGCCCCGGCTCCGATGATCGAGCTGATCCTCGAAGAGAGCGTGCTGCGACGGCCGTTCGGCAGCTGGGAGATCCTGCGTGGACAACTGCGCTCGCTCGCCGAGGACGCGCGGAGGGACAATGTCTGTGTACAGGTGCTTCCGCAGGACCGGGGGCTGCACGGGGCGTACGCAGGGGCCCGCGGGCCCATGCATCTCGTGGTGACCGAGGAGCATGAGCACGTCGTGTATCTGGAGGTCGAGGACCAGTCCCTCCTCATCACCGAACCGGTGGAGGTGTCCCAACTGACCCACCGCTATGCGAAGATCCGATCGCAGGCCCTGAGTCCCGACGACTCCCTGGACCTCATCGAGCGACTGGCAGGAGAGGAACGATGAACAGCACCGACACCCTGCGGTGGTTCAAGTCCAGCTATAGCGACGACGGCGGCGGCGCCTGCCTCGAAGTCGCCTACGCCTGGCGCAAGTCGACGTACAGCGACAGCGGTGGCGGCGACTGCGTCGAGATAGCCCCCTGCCCCGGCGCCGCCGTCCACATCCGCGACTCCAAGAACGCCGACGGGCCCAACCTCACCGTGTCCGGGGAGAGTTGGGCCGCGTTCGTGGGGCTGGTCAGGGAGTAGCGCCCTCGGCCGGCTGCTCCTCCCTTCCTCGTCGTCCGCGTGTGCGGGAGGCATGCTTCAACGGAGCAGACCGGCCAGCGCGGAGACCGAGACCAACAGCCCGAGACGACGACGTCCACGGGCGACACCGGCACCAGGCCGGTCCTTGAGAAGAAGATCCATACGGCAACCATGAACGGCGGGGGCGGATCACCGGGCCCGGACACCGCGCCCGGCGCCCCGCAACCACCACCCGAACAGCCCGCCGTCAGCCATCAGCCGGTGCCCGGCTGCGGCCGTCCACATCCGTGACTCCAAGAACGCCGAACGGCCCAACCTCACCGTTTCCGGCAAGAGCTGGGCCGCGTACCCGGCATGCGAACTAGAACGTGCCCGCGTTCAACGCCGTCTGGAGATGCCGGGTCGTGTCCGTGCCCCACTGACCATCGACGCCCGAACCGACCTTCTTCTGAAGGGCCTTGATGGTGTTCGGGCCGATCGCTCCGTCGACCGTCACCTTCAGATAGGACTGGAGCGCCTTCTTGGTGAGCGGGCCGAAGGAGGCGTCGACGGTGAGCTTGGCGCCGTGTTTGTTGAGGGCGCGCTGGAGGGCCGCCGTGGTGTTGGGGCCGAACTCGCCGTCCACCTTGAGCTTTCCGGCGGCCGGCGGGCGCGGGGTCGGCTGGGTGGGCTTGGTGCCGCCCTTGAGTGCGGACTTCATGACGGCGGCGGACTGCGGCCCGTACTCGCCGTCGATCGTCAGGCCGTACTTCTTCTGGAAGGCCCGTACGGCCTTGTCGGTGGCCGCGCCGAAGTCGCCGTCCACCACGAGGCCCGACTTCATGACGGTGTTCAGGTTGCTCTGGAGCGTCTTGACCGCCGCGCCCTTGGAGCCCTTGCGCAGGATGCCGTCGGTCGACGGCAGCGGGCTGGCGTCGCCGTAGCTGGGGCGGCCGTAGCCCACCACGCAGGCCGAATTGCGGCTGCGGCGCTGGCACTTGTCGCTGGTGTTGCCCTCGATGGTGGTGATGGTGCCGTTGGAGTGCACCGCCTCGACGACGCCGACATGGTCGATGCGGCTGATGCTGCGGCTGCCGTCCCAGTCGAAGAAGACGATGTCCCCGGCGCGGATCCCGCCGAGCCCGTAGTGCCAACGGCCCCGAGACTTGAAATTGTTGGCGTGCGCGACGGTGTACGCGAACTTGCCGCCGACCGCGCTGAGGTTGTCCGAGTGGGCGGCGGCGTAGCTGACGGTCATGTCGCACCACGCGTCGTCGAAGCCGTACCAGTCGGTGACCTTGTTGCTGTTGGAGCCGGGCGGATACTCCCCGGTGCCGATGAGTGCGCGCATCTGCGCGAGCATCCCCGCGACGGATCCCATGTCAGACCTCCGCGTTCTCGGGGAAGACGGAGATGTCCCCCTTGACGACCTGCTTCGGGTCCTGGCTCACCCCGGTCTGGTCCGGGTCGACGTCGAACACCCCGGCGCCGCCGCGCGGTTCGACGGGCTTCTGCGCGCTCGCCGCCGCGGCAGCGGCGACTGCTTCGTTCTCAGCCATACGGTTCCCCCATGGATGTGAAAACGGGTGGTACTGGTCCTCATCCCTGAGTCTGCTGAGCCGCGAGGAGAGTGTCGTTGGCGGTACGCGCACTGTTTGTTGGCAGGGAGCGCACCCGGAACGCCGACGGCGCGACGCCGTACGCGGTGCGGAACGCCCGGCTGAAATCGGCGGGTTGGGCGAACCCCCAGCGGGCCGCGAGGACATGCACCGGCACATGGGCGAGGCGCACCTCGGCCAGGTCCCGGCGGCACCGCGCCAGCCGCTGCGCCTTGATCCAGGCGGCCACGGTCAGCCCCTCACGCTGGAAGAGCCGGTGCAGATAGCGGGTCGAGATGTGGTGCGCGGCGGCCACGTCGTCGGGAGTGAGGCGGCCGTCGCCCAGGTGTTCCAGGATGTACGCCTGGATCCGCGGCAGGCGGGGTTGTTCCGGGCGGCCCTGTAATGGCCTCAAGTCCAGCAGAGCGCCCGCCAGTTCGAGCACCGCCTGCCCCAACCGCCGTTCCTCGGCGGGCCGGTACGGGGTGGTGTCCCGGGCCAGCCCGGTCAGTAACCCGGCGACCAGCCCGCCCAGCCCTTCCCGGCCGCTGAACGTACGCGCCACGCAACGCGCCGGATCGCCGGGGACGACATGGAGATGGGCGGTGACGACCGTGTTCCGGGGCGCGGTGAACGCCAGCCGGAACGGCCGTCCCCCGTCCAGCAGCACCAGATCCCCGCGGCCGGCCCGTGCCGTCCGGCCCACCTGGTCGAGGACGAGCTCCCCGGCCAGCAGCAGCGCCAGATGGTACGGTCCCCCGCCGCCCCCGGCCAGCGACCGGGCCGGGCAGCGCACGGCGGACACCCGCACCCCGCCCAGCTCCCGCACGCTCCCCGGCCTGCCCAGCTCGCCGATCCAGCCTTCCGTATCCATCGGTCCCCCCGAAGCGAATGAGTACGTCTGGTACCAGAGTTACCAAGTCCTCATAAACGTCCGGTGGACGTTGTGTCCCCGTCAGAACACAGGCGTCCCGCCCTGCGTCAGCCTCCAGTTGGTGACGGCGAAGTCGGCGGGGTTCAGCGTCCCCTTCGCCGTCACGTAGTCGATCATCAGCTGGCGGATCTCGTTGGTGGAGCTGTACGCGATGTCGGCGGAGGCGATGTGCGGGTACCCGGAGCCGCCGTTGGCACGGTAGTTGTTGACGGCGACGACGAATACCTGGTCGTCGGTGACAGAACTCCCGTTGTAGGTGAGGTTCTTGATCCGCGAGCCCTCCGCCGCCGCGATGTCGATGTCGTACGAGACCCCCGCGGCGGTGTCGTACATGTAGTCCCAGAAGCTGTTGGCGTTGGTGAGGGTGGCGGTGTCGACGGCCGTTCCCGCCGGGACCTGGTGGTAGTACTTCGCCGCGAACTCCAGGTAGTCCTTGAGCTGGGCGCCGGTGAGCTTCTTGCCGTACAGGGTGTTGTCGTAGATGTAGAGCCCGGCGATGTCCTTGATGGTCACGCTGCCGGCCGGGATGTCGGCGGTGCGGGAGAAGGGCGCGGCGACGGAGATGAGCGGAAGGGCCGCGTCACTGGCCGACAGTCCCGCCTTCACCGTGTCCATCTGCACCTGATGGATGAAGTCCATGATCGGGACGTCCTTCCAGCAGGACTCGGCGGCCGAGAGGTCCTCGGTGCAGGTGCCGACCGCGGTGTTGACGTACTTCACGACCAGCTCGTGGTCGGCCTCCAGGAGCTTCTTGATCTCCGGGTCCTCTTCGACGGTGTTGGGGTTGAGGGTCTGGGAGGTCTTGCTCGTCACCTTCCACTGCCCGTGCACGAGTTCCAGCTCGAAGTCGAAGACGCTGAGCCGGTAGCCCCAGCAGTACGGCTCGGAGAGCAGGACGTCCTCGCCGGTCTCCGCGTTCTTCACGGTGTACGAGGGGACTTCCACGTGCGTGTGGCCGACGAGGATCGCGTCGATGCCGGGGACCTGCTCGGCGACGAGGTTGGAGGCGTTCTCGACGTACGGGAGCGCGTCGCCGTAGGAGGTCGATCCGTCGAGCCCGGAGTGGTCGGTCAGGAAGACGACGTCACAGCCGAGCGCGCGCAGCCTCGGCACGTACTTCTTCGCCTGCTCGACCAGGCCCGGGAAGACCATCCTGCCGCTGACGTTGTCCTTGTCCCACAGCGCGATACCGGGGTTGGTGAGCCCGAGGATGCCGACCTTGATGTCGGGCGCGCCCGGCACACAGATCCGCTTCACGGTGTACGGCGGGAACGCGGGCCGCAGGGTCTTGGCGTCGAGGGCGTTGGCGCCGAGGAGGGGGAAGCGACACTGGCTCTCGAACTTCCGCAGCACCTCGATGCCGTAGTTGAACTCGTGGTTGCCGAGGGCGGCGGCGTCGTAGCGCATGTGGTTCATGGCGACGGCCATCGGGTGCTTGACGCCCTTGCCGGTGATGGGCTGCACGCGCGCGAAGTAGTAGGCGAGCGAGGTGCCCTGAATGATGTCCCCGGCGTCGACGAGCAGCACCCGCTCCTCCCCCTTCGCCGCCCGCTGCTGCTTGATGAGCGTGGCGACCCGGGCGACACCGACGGAGTTGCCCTTGCTGTCGGAGTAGGCCGCGTCCTTGTAGTAGTCCCAGTCGAAGACGTGGCTGTGCAGGTCGGTGGTGCCGAGGATGGAGAACGACCAGGTGCGCGGCTTCCGTTCGGCGGCTTCGGCGGCTTCGGCGGTACCGGTGCCGACCGCCCCCGCAGCGGCTACGGCCGCACCGGTGACGGCCGACTTCTGCACGAACTCGCGGCGGTTCATGGGACTGACGGGCATACGGAGCTCCTGGGACGGGAGAGGGAGGAGGGCACAACTACCCGCGTAGATAGTTGCGTTCCTCTACTTCCCGGTGAAACCAGGAAACGGCCATGGGCCGGTCAGAAAAGGCCATGGGCCGGTCAAGGAGTTCCATGACCGGCCCACGGGCAGAGGTGCGTCCTAGTGCGTCCTGGTGCGCCTTAGATGAACGAGTTGATCTCGATCGTCTCGTCGCGGCCCGGGCCCACGCCGATCGCGGAGATCGGGGCGCCGGACATCTCCTCAAGGGCCTTGACGTACGCCTGGGCGTTCTTGGGGAGGTCGGAGAAGGACTTGGCCTTGGTGATGTCCTCGGACCAGCCGGGGAGGGTCTCGTAGATCGGCTTCGCGTGGTGGAAGTCGGTCTGGGAGTAGGGGAGCTCCTCGACTCGCTTGCCGTCGATCTCGTAGGCGACGCAGACCGGGATCTGCTCCCAGCCGGTGAGGACGTCGAGCTTCGTGAGGAAGAAGTCGGTCAGGCCGTTGACGCGGGTCGCGTAGCGGGCGATGACCGCGTCGAACCAGCCGCAGCGGCGGTCGCGGCCGGTGGTGACGCCCCGCTCGCCGCCGATGCGGCGCAGCGCCTCGCCGTCCTCGTCGAAGAGCTCCGTCGGGAACGGCCCCGAGCCGACACGCGTGGTGTACGCCTTCAGGATGCCGATGACCCGGCTGATCTTCGTCGGGCCGACGCCGGCGCCCGTGCAGGCGCCGCCCGCGGTCGGGTTGGACGACGTCACGAAGGGGTACGTGCCGTGGTCGATGTCCAGGAGGGTGCCCTGGCCGCCCTCGAAGAGGACGACCTTGTCGTCCTCCAGGGCCTGGTTGAGGATCAGGACGGTGTCGGCGACGTACGGCTTCAGACGGTCCGCGTAGCTCAGGAGCTCCTCGACCACCTGGCCGACCTCGATGGCGCGGCGGTTGAAGACCTTGGTGAGGAGCTGGTTCTTGCCGTCGAGGGCCGCCTCCACCTTCTGGGCGAGGATCGACTCGTCGTACAGGTCCTGGATCCGGATGCCCACGCGGTTGATCTTGTCGGCGTAGGTCGGGCCGATGCCGCGGCCCGTGGTGCCGATCTTCCGCTTCCCGAGGAAGCGTTCCGTCACCTTGTCCACGGTCACGTTGTAGGGCGTGATGACGTGAGCGTTACCGCTGATCAGGAGCTTGGACGTGTCGACGCCGCGCTCGTTCAGCCCGTTCAGCTCGGAGAACAGGACCGACGGGTCGATGACGACACCGTTGCCGATGACCGGAGTGCACTCCGGGGTCAGGATTCCGGAAGGGAGGAGGTGAAGGGCGTACTTCTGGTCGCCCACGACTACCGTGTGGCCGGCGTTGTTGCCGCCCTGGTAGCGCACCACATAGTCAACGGATCCGCCGAGCAGGTCCGTCGCCTTTCCCTTGCCTTCGTCACCCCACTGAGCACCGAGCAGCACAAGTGCGGGCACGCGCGTACACCCCTTCCGGGCGGGGCATGTCCAAGGTCAGGGGCGTACGCGACACGGCCTTGTGCCTCGTACCCCGGCGACCAGCTTCGGCCACCTGTCGGCCGGCGTCGGCCGCGAACCCGTCGGACCCGGATGCCCCGGAATAGACGAAGCCCCTGGCGCAATAGCGCAAGGGGCTCTTGCACAAAGATGCTACCCGAGGAAGCGAGGCATGACCGAGGTGGCGACTTCCGACCAGCTCCTCGTGGTCATCGACCCGGTCGCCCGGAGGACGGACGGCGAGTCCGTACGGATCGCGAAAGACGTGCTCAGCGCGGGTGCCACCACCAAAGTGTGCCTGCCGGAGGGCCCCGAGGAATTCGCCCGCGTACTGGCCCGAAGAGGGTCCCGGCGGCCTGTCGTCGTCGGCGACGACCGGGCTCTGGTGCGTGCGGTGTCCCTGCTGCACCGGCAGCGGGAGCTGGCCGGATGTGCGCTGTCGTTCGTGCCGGTGGGCGCGGGGCTCACCGTGGCGCGTTCCCTGGGGGTGCCCACGGGCGCGGTGGCGGCGGCGCGGGCGGTCCTGGACGGGGCCGAGCGGCGGCTCGACCTGCTCGTCGACGACAGCGACGGGGTGGTCCTTGGCGCTCTGCGGATCCCGGCGCTGCCGGGTCCTCCGGAGGCGGAGCAGGAGCCTGAGCCTGAGCCTGGAGCTGAGGCTGGGGCCTTGGGCTCGGCTCCCGGGCGGCCCTGGCTGCGCACCTGCCAGTCCCTCGTACGGACCCTCGTCCCGGCCCGCCCGGCGCGGGACCTCCACGCCCCCGCACCCCGGCCCGCCCGGCTGCGGGTCGAGGTCGACGGGGTGACACTGATCGACCTCGACCAGCCGCTCGAGACGGTCTCGGTCACCCCGGGCGACTCCGGCACGGCCGCGGTGGAGGTACGCCCGCTGTCGGTGGGCGCGGAGGCGTCCCCGCTGCTGGCCCGGGGACGGACGGTGACCGTCTCGGGAACGGACTTCCGGTACCGGGCGGACTCCGGGGTGTGGGGGCCGGTACGGCGGCGGACGTGGACGGTGTGGGAGGGGGCGCTGGGGCTGACGTTGCCGGGGAGGTGAGGGGTCGCTGTTACCGTGCCGGTCCGCCGAATCGCACGGAAAGACGCCGAGGACACCAATGAGCCAGTACTTCGAACTCGACGGCGAGACCCTGTGGAACCCGTCGAACGGTGCCGCCCGGCTGTTCCTCGCGCAGGTGCGGGTCTACGAGGAGGAGGTGGGCGTTCCGTCGGGCTTCGGGCCGATGGAGAACGACGAGTGCCAGGTCGACCCGGCCGCCCTCGCCCCCTTCGCGGACGCCCTGATCGCACTGCACGACCGCACCCGGCACGCCGTCGTCGACGCGCTGTCGGAGGGTTTCGTCGCGACCGTCCTGGTGCTCGCCGAGCGGGCCGGCATCGAGGTACGGCGCCCCGTCGTCGCGGACGGCGGCCTTGAAGGGCTGCGGGACGTACAGGTGCCGCTGTCCGACGCCGAGGACAGGGCCGTACGACTGCGGGAGCGGACGGGGCTTCTGGGGCGCCGGATGCCGCGCTAGGCGTCGGGCTGGTCGTCGGTCCGTCCGTCGGACTTCTCTTGGGGGCGCCATGCAAAGCCGTCGGTGTCGAGCGGGCAGTCGAACGGCGCGGGCATCAGGAGCGTCTCCCCGAACGGCCGCGTGCAGTGCGATTCGTATCCCTTGGCGGACGGCGTCCAGAACACGCTGGCACGCTCCTCCTGCATGTCGAGGGCCAGATAGACGGGGACGCCGGCCCGTCCGTAGACCCGGACCTTGTCGGTCAGATCGTCGTCGCGGGTGGAGGGGGAGGTCAGCTCGGCAACGAAGGAGAGCGCGTCGCCGTCCAGGCGGTTGCTGGTGGTTCTGAAGGTCGTCGATGGGTCGCGTAGACGTCGGGTTCGTAGGCGCGCTCGTCCCTCGGGAAGAGATACAGCAGCGGCCCTGCTCTAATGACGTGCCCTTCGGGCAGGTGGGGGCGCAGCTGTCGGCATACACGCTCCATGACGCGGGCGTAATAGCCCAGGGGCCACGGCGACAGCACGATGTTCCCCCGGATGATCTCCACCCTGAATCCGGGCGGCACCTTCAACTCGTCACCGGCGTCCAGCAGGTCCTCGAAGCTGGGAGACATGAAGGGCTCGCCTTCTTCCGTGGCGGTCGATCACCACTCAAAGTAGCTGCTCCTGTACAGCCTCGCTGTCGCTCTCGTCCTTCAGCCCCACACCCGTCACCCCGAGCTCCCGCGCCCTCCCCATCAACCCCGCCAACTTCCCCGCCGCCCCCTCATACGACAGCCCCAGCGGCGGCCTGATGTTGGACAGGCAGTTCCGGTCGGCGTCCGTCGTCACCCCCGGCACCGGCCGGTACGTCAGATACGCGCCCAGGGAGTCCGCCGCCGACATGCCGGGCCGCTCACCGACGAGGACGACGACCATCGCGGCGCCCATGGCGGAGGCCACGTCGTCGCCCAGGGCCACCCGCGCCTGCTCGGCCAGCACCACCGGGGCGACCCGCCAGTCGCCGAGCCGCGCGACCGTCTCGCGCACCACCGCCGCCGCATGCTCGTGCACCGCCCGGCTGGACAGCCCGTCCGCGACGACGAACACCACGTCCCACTCCCCCACCGGCACATGCGCGCGGTCGGTGGTGTCCAACCGGCGGCCCAGGTCGGGGCGTTGGAGGTAGGTCAGCCGGTCGCCGGCCGCGCTGCGGACCCGTACCGTCGGCATGCCCGTCAGCCCGGCCGCGACCCGGTCGGGGTCGAAGGGGGAGTGGACCGCGTCCCGGGCCGCCGCGTGCGCGGTCTGCAACTCCAGCCGGTGCCGGGTCGGGAGCGCCGAGCCGGAGCGGCCGAGGCCGATGCGGGCCTGGGTGTGGCGGCGGAGGGAGGTCCACAACTCGCCACCGCCTACAGCTACTTCACTCATGCCGCCAGTTCCCTTCCGATCGCCGTCAGCGGATGCCCGCCCGGCACCTCCCTGATCGCCCCCCGTTCGTCCAGCAGGCCGATCGACGACAGCCACGCCTCGAACTCCGGTGCCGGGCGCAGGCCCAGCACCTCCCGCAGGTACAACGCGTCGTGGTACGAGGCGGATTGGTAGTTCAGCATGATGTCGTCGCCGCCCGGCGTGCAGATCACGAAGGACGCCCCGGCCACGCCGAGCATGGTGAGCATCGTCGCCACGTCGTCGTCATCGGCGTCCGCGTGGTTCGTGTAGCAGATGTCCAGGCCCATCGGCAGGCCGAGCAGCTTGCCGCAGAAGTGGTCCTCCAGGGCGGCGCGGAGGATCTGGCGGCCGTCGTAGAGGTACTCCGGGCCGATGAAGCCGACCACCGTGTTCACCAGCAGGGGGTCGTAGCGGCGGGCGACCGCGTATGCCCTCGCCTCCACCGTCTGCTGGTCCACCCCGTGGTGCGCGTCGGCGGAGAGCGCGGCGCCCTGGCCGGTCTCGAAGTACATGACGTTGCGACCGACCGTGCCCCGGTCCAGCTTCAGCGCGGCCTCGTACGCCTCGTCGAGCAGACTCAGCGTCACGCCGAAGGAGGCGTTCGCCGCCTGTGTACCCGCGATGGACTGGAAGACCAGGTCCACCGGGGCCCCGCGCTCCATCAGGTCCACGCTCGTCGTGACGTGGCACAGCACGCAGGACTGGGTGGGGATGGCGTAGCGCTGGATCACTCCGTCCAGGAGTTCCAGCAGGTCCCGTACCGCCTTCGGGCTGTCCGTCGCCGGGTTGATGCCGATGACCGCGTCACCCGAGCCGAGCAGCAGGCCGTCCAGCAGGGCTGCCGCCACACCGGCCGGGTCGTCGGTGGGGTGGTTCGGCTGGAGGCGGGTGGCCAGCCGCCCCGGGAGGCCGATCGTCGAACGGAAGGCGGTGATCACCTGCACCTTCCGCGCCACGGCCACCAGGTCGGCGTTCCCCATCAGCTTCGACACCGCCGCCACCATCTCGGGCGTGAGCCCCGGAGCCACCGCGCTCAAAGACGGACCGTCCGCCGCCAGCAGCCACTCCCGGAACTCGCCGACCGTCATCCCCGCCACCGGAGCGAACGCCGCCGCGTCATGCGTGTCCAGGATCAGCCGCGTCACGTCGTCCGTCTCGTACGGGATCAGCGGCTCGGTCAGGAAGGTCGTGAGCGGCACCTCCGCCAACGCCCAGCGCGCCGCGACCCGTTGGCGCGCGCTCGTCGCCGCGAGGCCGGCGAGGTGGTCGCCGGAGCGTTCGGGGCTCGCGGCGGCGAGGAGGCGGGCGAGGGTGTCGAAGCGGTGGCGTTCACCGCCGAGGACGGATGTGTACACGGTCATGCCGGGGACCGTACGAGCCACGTGTTGCCATGAGATTTCCGCGCGGGTTCCCAGAAGTTCTAAAGGTCTGGTTGACAAACATTTAACGCCCCGAGACCCTTGGCCGACTCATTCGGCCTACAGAGTTCCGGTCCATCGCACCAGTTGAGAAGTAGGAGAGGAGCCTGCCCCATGGCAGTGGACGAGGGAGTCGCCCCGGCGGCTGGAACAGAAGAGGGCGGCACCGTCCACCGGCTCAAGCCCAACGCCATCGGCCTGCTGGGCGTGGTCTTCATGGCGGTCGCGACCGCCGCGCCCATCACCGCGATGACGGGCAACGTGCCCTTCATGGTGTCGGCCGGCAACGGCATCGGCGCCCCGGCGAGCTACCTCGTCGCAATGGTCGTACTGGCAATCTTTTCCGTCGGCTTCACGTCGATGGCGAAGCACATCACCTCCACCGGAGCCTTCTACGGCTTCATCTCCTACGGCCTCGGCCGCACGATCGGCCTCGCCTCCGGACTGCTCGCGACCTTCGCGTACGTCGTCTTCGAGCCGGCGCTCATCGGCATCTTCTCGACCTTCGCGACCGACACCCTGAAGGACCAGACCGGGGTCGACATCCCCTGGTGGGCGTTCGCGGCCCTGATGCTCGCGATCAACGCGACCGGCACCTGGTTCGGCGTCTCGGTCGCCGAGAAGCTGCTCGTCGTCCTGCTCGCGACCGAGGTGACGATCCTCGCCGCGATGGCGATCTCCGTCGCCCTGCACGGCGGCGGCCCCGACGGCTTCAGCCTCGACCCGGTCAACCCCGTCAACGCCTTCCACGGCACCAGCGCCGGGCTCGGACTCTTCTTCGCCTTCTGGTCGTGGGTGGGCTTCGAGTCGACGGCGATGTACGGCGAGGAGTCCCGCAACCCGAAGAAGATCATCCCCAAGGCCACGATGATCTCGGTCCTCGGCGTCGGCGTCTTCTACGTCTTCGTCTCCTGGATGGCCATCACGGGCACGGGCGAGTCGGACGCGGTCAAGGTCGCCACCGAGAACCCCCTCGCCCTCTTCTTCAACCCCACCGAGCAGTACGTCGGCCACTGGGCGGTCGTCGTCATGCAGTGGCTGATGATCACCGGCTCGCTCGCCTGCGGCATGGCCTTCCACAACTGCGCCGCCCGCTACATGTACGCACTGGGCCGCGAGGGCGTGATCCCCTCCCTGAAGAACACCCTCGGCCGCACCCACGCCAAGCACGGCTCGCCGCACATCGCGGGCCTGGTCCAGACGGTGGTGACCGCCCTGTTGCTGATCGCGTTCTGGGTCGCGGGCAAGGACCCGTACACCGGTACGTACGTCCTGCTCGCCATCCTCGGCACCATGGCGATCCTCATCGTCCAGGCCGTCTGCTCCTTCGCGGTCCTCGTCTACTTCCGCAAGAACCACCCCGAGAGCCGCCACTGGTTCCGCACCCTCACCGCCCCGGTCGTCGGTGGCGTGGCGATGCTCGCGGTGGTCGCCCTGCTGGTGTCCAACATGGGCGCGGCGGCGGGCACGGAGTCCGGTTCGCTGGTACTGAAGGCCACGCCGTGGCTGGTGGGGCTGGTGGCGGCGCTGGGCATCGGGTACGCGCAGTACTTGAAGCGCCGGTCGCCGGAGAGGTACCAGTTGCTGGGCCGGACGGTGCTGGAGGAGACGAAGGAGCGGTAACTCCTGGTCGGGTAACTCCTAGTCGCCGAACAGCTGTTGGCGGTGCGCACGCCACCGCTCCATCATGGCCGAGATCTCGCCGTCGACGAATTCGAAGAAGGCGAGCGTCTCGGCCATGCGGCGTCCCGCGGGCGTCTCGGCACCGAGGCTCGTGACGCCCTCCCGCAGGGCCACCTCCCACCGCTTGAGCACGGCCTCCCGGTTGGTCAGCGCCTCGTACCACTGATCCCCGTGCACCCGGTACCGCTCCCGGCGCGACCCCGGCTCCCGCTCCCGCGAGACCATGTGGGTCTGGGCGAGATAGCGCACCGCCCCGGAGACACCGGCGGGGCTGATCCGCAAAAGCTCGCCCAGCTGGGCCGAGGTCAGCGAACCCTCGTCGGAGGAGAGCAGCGCGGCGAACACCCGGGCCGGCATCCGGGGCATCCCCGCCTCCACGAGCTGCGCCGCGAAGGTCTCCACGAACTTCGAGACGGCCTCCGGATCACGCTCCACCGCATCTGCCATGGTCACCACCCTAACCGGGCTTCATACGCTTCCTTAACTTCACAAATTTCTGAAAGAAGCGTACGTTCGGAAACATGACGAAGGCAAACCGCGCCATCGAGGTATCCGGCCTCCACAAGTCGTTCGGCAAGACGCACGCGCTCGACGGACTCGACCTGGACGTCGAGGCCGGCGAGGTGCACGGATTCCTCGGCCCGAACGGCGCCGGCAAGTCCACCACCATCCGCGTCCTGCTCGGCCTGCTGCGCGCCGACTCCGGCGCCGCGCGGGTCCTCGGCCGCGACCCGTGGGCGGACGCGGTGGATGTGCACCGCCGGATCGCCTACGTCCCCGGCGACGTCACCCTGTGGCGCAACCTCTCCGGCGGCGAGGTCATCGACCTGTACGGCCGTCTGCGCGGCGGCCTCGACACGGCCCGCCGCGCCGAACTGATCGACCGCTTCGAGCTGGACCCGACGAAGAAGGGCCGCACCTACTCGAAGGGCAACCGCCAGAAGGTCGCCCTCGTCGCCGCGTTCGCCTCGGACGTCGACCTGCTGATCCTCGACGAACCGACCTCGGGCCTCGACCCGCTGATGGAGGAGGTCTTCCAGCGCTGCGTGGAGGAGGAGCGCGACCGGGGCCGTACGGTCCTCCTCTCCTCCCACATCCTCAGCGAGGTCGAGGAGTTGTGCGACCGGGTGAGCATCATCCGCAACGGCCGTACGGTCGAGACGGGTTCGCTCGCCGAGCTGCGCCATCTGACCCGGACGAGCGTGTCGGCCGAACTGGCGGGCCCTCCCAACGGGTTGGCACATCTGCCGGGAGTGCACGACCTCGATGTCCAGGGCCATCGGGTCCGCCTCCAGGTCGACACCGACCAACTGGACGGCCTGCTGAGGCAGTTGAGCGAGTCGGGCGTACGGTCCCTGACCTCGACCCCGCCCACCCTTGAGGAACTCTTCCTGCGCCACTACCAGGACGAGGAGGCGGCGTCGTGATGACCTCCCTCGCGGGCACGGGCGTCCTGCTCCGCTTCTCCCTGCGCCGGGACCGTCTGATGCTCCCGGTCTGGGTCGCGGTGAACACGCTGATGGTCCTCTCCATGCCGAACACCCTGAAGGGCCTGTACGGCACGGATGCCGAACGCGCCGACCTGATCCACCAGGTGGAGACCAACGCCTCCTTCCGCGCCCTGATCGGCCCGGTCTTCGACACCGACCTGGGCGCACTGACGGCCTGGCGCGTCGGCGTGTACGCGGGGTTGGTCGCGGCGGCGATGAGCCTGCTGATCGTGGTCCGGCACACCCGCGACGAGGAGGAGAGCGGCCGCCAGGAGCTGGTGGCCTCGGGGATGGTGGGCCGTAGGGCTTCGTTGACGGCGGCGCTGCTGGCCGCCGGGGTCGCCAACGCCGTACTGGCCCTGCTGGTGACGGCGGGCCTCGCCGGTCAAGGAGCCGTCGGGGCCCTCGCGTTGGGCCTCGGACTCGCGGCGGTCGGCATGGTGTTCGCCACGATGGCGGCCGTCGTCGCCCAGCTGACGGAGAGCGCCCGACTGGCGCGGGGCCTCACCTCAGCGGTCCTCGGCGCGGCCTTCGTCCTGCGCGCGGCGGGCGACTCCGCGACGGACGACGGCAGTTCGGTCCTGACCTGGCTGTCACCGCTCGGCTGGCTGGAGAACCTGCGGCCGTACGCCGACGAACGCTGGTGGGTACTGCTGCTGTTCGCGGTAGCGGTGGCCGTACAGGCAGGCGTGGCCTACGAGTTGACCGCCCGCCGCGACCTCGGCATGAGCTTCTTCCCCACCCGCCCGGGCCCCGCCGTGGGCGGCCTGGGAAGCGCGGGGGCACTGGCCTGGCGGCTCCAACGGGCCAGTGTGCTGGGCTGGTCGCTGGCCTTCTTCGTCGTCGGCGTCGTCTACGGCGGCCTCACGGACGGCGTGGCCGACCTCGTCGGCGACAACGAGAACGCCCGCGAGATCTTCGAGCGCATGGGCGGCCAGAGCGGACTGACCGACGCCTTCCTCGCGTCGATGGTCGGCATGATGGGCCTCATCGCGGCCCTGTCCGTGGTCGGTTCGGTGCTGCGGCTGCACGGCGAGGAGACATCCGGCCGCGCGGAGCCGGTACTGGCCGGACCGGTGGGCCGGTTGCGGTGGGCCGCCGGGCACCTCCTGGTCGCCTTCGGCGGGGCGGTGCTCATCATGCTCGTCACCGGTCTCGGCTTCGCCGTGGGCTACGGCAAGGAGGTCGGGGCCATCCTCGGGGCGTGCCTCGTGCAGGTGGCCGCGGTATGGGTGATCGGCGGACTGGCGGTCGCCCTGTACGGCCTGCTGCCGCGTGCGGCTCCGGCGGCATGGGGTGTCGCGGGCGCGGTCCTGCTCATCGGCTGGGTCGGCCCGGCGCTGGACGCTCCGCAGGCGGTGCTGGACGTGTCACCGTTCGGGCATCTGCCGAAGTTGCCGGGCGGGGAGATGAGTTGGACTCCGGTGACGGCTCTGCTGGCCATCGCGGTGGCGCTCGTCGCCGTGGGGTTGGCGGGGTTGCGGCGACGGGACATGACGAGCTGACCGACGGGACTGGGGACGCCGGGGGCGCCGGGGATCCGGGGCGCGGCGGCCCCCGGGGACCTCGCCTCGGCAACCCCGCGAACTTCTCCAGGGCGACCCCGCGAACCTCTCCGCGACAACCCGGGAACGTCTCCCGGGCGACCCGGGCCCTCTCCACGACGACCCCGGAAACCTCCCCGCGACGCCCCCGCGAACCTCTCCACGGCGCCCCGCGAACCTCTCCGCGACAGCCCCGGGAACCTCTCCACGGCCCGCTCGCGTCCGTTCCGGGCATGGGACAACGCGCGCAGGCCGCGGCAGGGTGTCTGACCGCGGCCGTCGGGGCCGGTGCGGGGCTGGCGGTGTGGGCGGTCGACGTACGGGGCCGGCTCTGGCGGTTCGAGCGGAGCCCGGACTGGAGCGTGCTCTACGCCGAGCTGCCGCTGGCGGTCCTCGGCGGAACCGCGGCCGCCCTCGCCGTATGGGCCGTGGTCCGGCGCCTCGGGCGGTGACGGCGGCGTCTCAGTCGACGAACTGCTTGAGCTCCTCGGTGTCGAGGTCGATGCCGACGGGGTCCGGGAGGGCGACCTGGCCGCCGAGTTTGACGACGTGGATGTCGCGGTAGCCGTCCTCCAGGTCAGGGTCGCTGTGCACAAGGATCGACAGATTGTCCCGGTCGATCAGCAGGTAGACGGGGATGCCCGCTTCCGCATAGGCCCGGGGCTTCTCCACCCGGTCGCGGTTGTGGGTGTCCGAGTCGTACGAAGTGATCTCCACCGCCATCAGCACGCCCTCGGGCCTGGCCCAGTCGCCTTGGCCGTTGAAATAGCCGACCGGCGCGAGCAGGGCGTCAGGCCGGGCACGCCCGTTTCGATACGCCTCGACTCTCAGCCCCTGGTTCGTTGTGTAGAGCGTGAGGTCAGGTCGCGCAAGCTTGCACTGGAAGACCAACCACATGGCGATCTCGCCGTGGCTGCCGTTCGTCACCTTCTTGACCCCGATCCGTCCGCCGATGAACTCGAAGCTGACGGTCTCGTCCTCACGGGCAGCGAATTCGGCGATCCGATCGAACACATCCACGGACAACTGGGACGACGCGCGCTCTGCCATAACCGTCATGGTGCCTCCCTTCGCAGGCAGGCACCAGCTTGACGAGCCACGAAAGACAATCGACCGGATTCGCGCGGCGATCATCCGAACGGGTGATCACCCCACCTCGACGCCCAATCCCTCCAACCCCCTGATCACGAAGTTCGGCTTCCGCTCCGGCTCCGCGGCCAGCCGCAGGGTCGGTGCCTTCTCCAGCAGGGCCGTCATCGATGCCGCCAGCTCGATGCGGGCGAGCGGCGCGCCGATGCAGTAATGGATACCGGCGCTGAAGGAGATGTGCGGGTTGTCCTTGCGGGTGAGGTCGAGGCGTTCGGGGGCCTGGAAGACGGCCGGGTCGTGGTTGGCGGAGCCGAAGAGCATGGCGATCTCGGCGCCGCGCGGGACGGTCGTGCCGTCGATCTCGATGTCGTCCAGGACCCACCGCTCGAAGAGCTGGAGCGGGGTGTCGTACCGCATCAGCTCCTCGATCGCGGACGGGATCAGGGAGTGGTCGGCGCGGAGCTTCTCCAGCTCACCCGGGTTCCGGAAGAGGGCGTACCAGCCGTTGACGGTGGCGTTGACGGTCGCCTCGTGGCCCGCGTTCAGCAGGAGGACGCAGGTCGAGATCATCTCCTGCTCGGTGAGGCGGTCGCCCTCGTCGTGGGCGGCGATGAGCCCGGAGATCAGGTCGTCGCCGGGGTGCTCGCGCCGCTCGGCGATGAGTGCGCGCAGGTAGTCGGAGAACTCGACGGAGGCCCGTACGGCCCTCGCGGCCACGTCCTCCGGCGGGTTGAGCTCGTACATCCCGCAGATGTCCGCCGACCAGGGCCGCAGCGGCGCCCGGTCGGCCTCCGGGATCCCCAGCATCTCGGCGATGACGGCGACGGGCAGCGGCTCGGCCACGTCGGTGAGCAGATCCCCGCCGCCCTTCTCGACCAGCCCGTCGACGAGCTCTCCGGCCAGCTGGGCGACGTACGGCTTGAGCTGTTCGACCGTGCGGGGGGTGAAGGCCTTCGAGACCAGGCGGCGGATGCGGGTGTGGTCCGGCGGTTCCAGGTCGAGCATGCCGTGGTCGTTGAGGGTGTGGAACGGCTCGTGCGCGGCCGGGGGTGCCGTCCGCCCGAAGTCCTCGTGCGTGAACCGGTGCTGATACGTCCGCCCGAGCCGCCGCTCCCGCAGCAGCGCCGAGACGTCGGCGTGGTGCGGGACGAGCCACTGGTCGGTGGGCTCGTAGTAGTGCACGCGGCCCTTGGCGCGCAGGTCGGCGTAGGCGGGGTAGGGGTCGGCGAGGAACGCCGGTTCCCAGGGGTCGAAGGCTGCCATGCGGGGACGCTAGCCCGGGCGCCGAGGTCCTGACCAGGCCCGTCTCACGGTGATTGGCAGATCTGTTCCACGTCCGCCGCACGCGACCTGCGGTTTTGTGGGCGGGGTGTGGAACGGATCTGCCAATTGGGGTCCCTGCGGGCGGGTCAGGACGTAGGCTCCTTCGGACCGTCAGGGCTGACCGAAGTCGGGGAGCGTGATCGTGCCGTCCTCCGCGAGGGGGAAGCCGGGGTTGTGGGCGATCTCCCAGGCGTGGCCGTCGGGGTCGGTGAAGGCGCTGGAGTAGAAGCCGATCTCGTTGACGGCGGCGGGCTTCGTCACGGTGCCGCCCGCGGCGCGTACCGCTGCGAGGAGTTCATCCACCTCGGCCTCCGAACGCACGTTGTGCGCGAGGGCGATGCCGCCGAAGCCGCCGTCCGGCTTTCCGGGGGTCAGACCACAGTCCTCCGCGAGCTTCTCCCGGCCCCAGAGGACGAGACCGAGTCCGCCCGCCTGGAAGAAGACGGTTTCCTGGACTTCCTGGCCCTTCCAGCCGAGCGCTTCGTAGAAGGCTTTGCTGCGGGCCAGGTCGGAGACGCCGAGGGTGATCAGGGTGACTCGTTGCTCCATGAGGGGGCTTCTTCCTTCAGGTGGTTGATGAGGGCCGTGAAGGAGGCGGTGGGGAGGGTGAGGGTGGCGCGGGCCGGGGCTTTGGAGTCGCGGACGGCTATGTGGGCCGGGAGTTCTGCTATCTCGACGCAGGTGTTGCCGTCGCCGCCGTCCGAGTAGGTGGACTTTCGCCAGTTCATCACAGTTCCTTGGTCAAGCGGTGGATGAAGTCCCGAGACGCTGTGGGGTCCAGCGAAGCGACTTTCACCCTACGCAAGAGCGCACGGAGCTGTTCCAGCTGTGGTTCCGCGTCGATGAACGCGGTGCCGGTGGGCGCATCGCGCAGTCCGGTGTCGAGTCGGGGCACGGGGCCGCCTGCGTACAGCATGGAGGCACCCATACCGCCGAACCCGTCCTGGTCGAAGGGGATGACCCGTACGGTCACATGCCCTTGCTCGATCTGGTCCAGGATCTGGCGGAGTTGAGCGAGCGAGGCCGGGCGGTCCGCCACACGGACGCGCAGGGCGCACTCGTGGATGACCGTCTCGTACGGGGTCGGTGCGTCACCTTCGATGACACCGCGCCGCCGCATCCGGTGCTCGACTCGCGGGTTCAGCTCGCTGTCGGGGAGGCCGGGCCTCATGTACGTGTAGACCGCGCGGGCGTAGTCGGCGGTCTGAAGAAGCCCCGGCACATGAGTGATCACCACCTCATGCAGGTACGCCGCGTGGTGCTCGACCTCGGCTGCATCGAGGAAGACGGGGGGCAGTACGCCCCGGTACTCCTCCCACCAGCCACGCGTGCGGTCGGTTGCCATGGCCACCAAAGCCTCGATGAACTCCCCGTCCGTGCAGTCGTAGTGGGCGGCGAGGCGGCGCACTCGCTCCGCGCTGACGCCCGCGACACCGGACTCGATCTGGCTCATCTGGACGGGGTCGGCCCCTAGCAGTTCCGAGGCCTCCCGCGCTTTCATCCCGGTCGCCTCGCGCAGTTTGCGCAGCTCTGCCCCCAGCCGCACCCTGCGAGCCGTGAGATGCCTCTTCGGCGGCACTCGGCACCTCCCTCGCCTCAACTGCCCGTCGGGCACCCATCGTTCAGCGGCCAGAGTACGGCAACTGCTTGCGTCACCCTAATATTAGGGAGTACTGTCAGTGACGCGAAGCTCACTCTGCGGAAGTGCACCGCTCCGCGGCACCGCCACCGCACCCCCACCTCCCGAACGGAGTTCCCGCATGCCCGAACCCGCCGACGAACCCTGGGAGTACTCCCTCTACATCCCCAACGACCCCCGCGCCGTCCCCATCTGCCGCCGCACCCTCCGGCTCATCCTCACCATGCACGGCCTGATCACCCTCACCGACACCGCCGAACTCCTCGCCGCCGAGCTGATCTCCAACGCCGTGCTCCACACCGACGGCCCCGCCGCCCTCCGCGTCCGCTACTCCGCCGGCACCCTGCGGATCGGTGCCTGGGACGCGGATCCCGAACCGCCCGACCCCCCGGGCAGGTTGGGGGACCTGTCCGGGGAGGAGGGCGGGCGGGGGCTCGCTCTCGTCAGTGCCTGGGCCGACCACTGGGGGTGGCAGCCGCTGTCCCGGTTCGGGAACCGGGGGAAATACGTGTGGTGCGAGCTGCTCAGACCACCGGCGACGCGCTGAACTGGTAGTTCCTGTCGCCCTTGCCATCGTTGTTCCAGTTGAGGTGCAGCTCGCCGTCGCCGAGGCCCTTGCTGGAGCCGATCTTGTAGCTGAGGGTGGGCGTCGTGTACGAGCCGTTGTAGTTGGCGGTGGAGTCGCTGTTCTCCAGCTTCGCCTCGATGGCGCCGTAGTTCTTCGACTTCTTCACCGGGTCCGTGCCGGACTGCGACTTCTTGATCTGGACCTTGAAGTAGGCGTCCTCGAACTTGCTGGTGTCGTCCGCCTGGGCGTACACCGGGCCGTCCCAGCTGACCTTGGCGTAGCTGTAGACCGTGGAGCCGGAGCGCTTCGCGCACACCTTCACCGTGAAGTCCCAGTTGTCGGCCCAGGGGCCGCTGTACGACGGGTCGTCAATCGACTTCTTGCTGGTGGTGCACTTGTAGTCGGCCGCGGCGGCCGGGGTGGCCGTCGCGACGGCCGCGCCGCCGGTGAGTGCGGCGATGACGATCGCGGTGGACGCGGAACGCGTGAACTTGCGCATGCTGGGCCCTTCGTCGAGCAGTGGGATATCGGGCTGCACACCACTTGCGAACGGTCCGCCGTCCGCACCCCCGTGCAGCACTTGAGATCCAACTCGGGCCCACCAACAAGCCGCCAACAGATCGCGCAGACGGGGACTCCGGTCGCCGTTCCCTCTCCAATTCCCCATTCCTTCACCACACTTGACCGACCCTGCCCCCTCTTGCCCCCTACCCCGGCGTCACCAACCGCGCCTCGTACGCGAACACCGCCGCCTGCGTACGGTCCCGCAGCCCCAGCTTCACCAGAACCCTGCTGACATGGGTCTTGATCGTCGACTCCGCCACCACCAGCCGCTCCGCTATCTCCGCGTTCGACAGGCCCTGCGCGATCAGGACCAGCACCTCCGTCTCCCGCTCGGTCAGCTCGCCGTACGCCGCGTGCGCCCCGGACATCAGCCGCGGTGCCTCGGAGAGTTTCGAGAACTCCGTGATCAGCCGCTTGGTCACCGAGGGGGCCAGCAATGCCTCTCCCGATGCCACCACCCGTACCCCCTCGGCGAGTTGACGTGCCGAGGCGTCCTTGAGGAGGAAGCCGGAGGCTCCCGCCCGCAGCGCCTGATACACGTACTCGTCGAGGTCGAACGTCGTCAGCACCAGCACCTTCGCCGCCCCGTCCGACGCGACGATCTCCCGTGTCGCCTCGATCCCGTTCAGCTCCGGCATCCGGATGTCCATCAGCACGATGTCCGGGGCGAGTTCACGGACCCGCTCCACCGCCTCCCGGCCGTTGACCGCCTCGCCGACGACCTCGATGTCCGGCATCGCGTTCAGCAGGACGGAGAAGCCCTCGCGCACCATCATCTGGTCGTCCGCGATCAGTACGCGGATCGTGCCGTCGTGCGTCATGCCTCACCTTCACTCGCCAGGGGGACGGGCAGGAACACCGTCACCTCGTATCCCCCGTCGTCCGTCGGGTTCGCCGTCATCTCGCCGTTCAGCATCGACACCCGCTCCCGCATGCCCGTGATGCCATGTCCGGCTCCGGGTGAGGGCTTCAGCAACGCCGGCGCGGGTGGCGGGGCGTTGACCACCCGCAGGCCCAGGCCGCCCAGGACGTACCCGATCTCCACTCTCGCGCTCGCGCCGGGCGCGTGGCGCAGGGTGTTGCTGAGGGCCTCCTGGACTATTCGGTACGCCGACAGCTCGACGCCCTGCGGGAGTTCGCGTACCGCTCCCGTCACCGTCTTCTCCACCTCCAGGCCGGTGTCCCGCACATTGGCGAGCAGCCCGTCAAGGTCGGCGAGGGTGGGCTGCGGGGCGTCCGGCGCCTCGTAGTCCTCGGCGCGGACCACGCCCAGGACCCGGCGGAGTTCGGTGAGGGCCGCGACCGCGTTCTCCCGGATTGTCGCGAACGCCCGCTCCAGCTCGGGCGGCGGGTTCTCCACCCGGTAGGGGGCCGCCTCCGCCTGGATGGCGACGACCGACATGTGATGGGCGACCACGTCGTGCAGCTCGCGGGCGATCGTGGTCCGCTCCTCCAGCAGCGTGCGTCGCGAGCGCTCCTGCGCGGTCACCGTCTGCTGGGCGGTCACTTCCTGTTGGGCCTCGCGGCGGGTGTGCCAGACGGCCACGGCGAGGAGGATCAGCGCGGAGATGACCAGCATGGGGGCGGTGTCGTCGCTGTAGTAGTAGTTCTGGCCGAAGACCACGTCCGCCACGAAACCGTAGGCCGCGGTGAGGGCCCACATGTATCCGGCCGTGCGCGGCCTGGTGCGTATGGCCACGACCGTCAGCACGGTCAGGTGGCAGGCGAAGGCGGCGGGCTGCCAGGGGTAGCCCTCATAGCCCTTGCCGAGGAGCTGGCCGACCGGAGTGGCGGCCAGCGACAGCCAGAACGCCCCCATCGGCCGGAGCATCGTCAACAGGATCGGTACGAGGGCGAGCGGACCTATCAGCGCTTCCGCGCCGTCGCTGTCGGCCGTGCCCATGAACAGCGCGAGCACGGCGATCGTGGCGATCACCGCATGCGGGGTCCACGCCACGTACTCCCTCAGGCGGGCGGGCAGCCGCCGGGTCAGCGGGCCGTCGACCCGCATACGGGGCAGCGGCCGGTAGGCGAAGGCGTCGTGCAACAGATCCTGCCGCAGCCCGCGCAGGGCGTTCGCGGCGAGCCGGTACTCCGGGCTGCGCGGCTTGGCCCCGCCCCCCGGTAGCGGTGTCTGCATGTGGGTCGTCTCGGTCACATACAGAACCGTAGGCGCCGGGCCGTACAGCGGTCGTCCCCAGTGAGAGGGGTTCCCGCACGTCCCTCTCAAGTACTACGGGTCCCCCGCGAGCCAAAAAACCGCCCGTCACCCCTCACCAAGCCAACTGCGCGATCTCCTCCACCACCACCGCACACGCGTCCGCCGCCGGGTCGATCAGCGGGAAGTGCCCCACGTCCTCCAGCAACGTCACCCCCACCACCTCCCCCGCCTTCGCCGCCGCGTCCGCGTAGGACTCGGCGACGGCCTCCGGTACGTCCACGTCGGTACGTCCCTGGACCAGGGTCGTCGCGATGCCCGTCGGGAGCAGCAGGGCCGGGTCGGCGTAAGGCTGGCGTTCGGCGAAGTGGCCCTCACCGCCCAGGAGTTGCAGCGCGGCGCCCCCGCACACGTCCAGCTTTCCGGCGATCGCGAAGTCGGCGATCGGGGCCAGGGCCACCACGCCGCGCAGGGGGGCGGGGCGTGCCGTGCGCCAGGGGGCGTCCTCCGGGAGGACGTGGCGGGCCGCTGCCCAGAGGGCCAGGTGGCCGCCCGCCGAGTGGCCGGTGATCACCATGCGCCGCGGATCGGCCTGCGGCAGGAACTCCCGTACGAGGTCGGGAAGGGCGTCCAAGGCCGCCGCCACGTCGTCGAACGTGTCCGGCCACCGCCCCGCGACCGCCCCACCGCCGACTCCGCCATCGGCTCCCTCGGGCGCCGCTCCCCGCCGGTACTCCACATTGGCCACCGCGAACCCCCGCCGCGCCAAGAAGTCCGCGAACGGCGTGATGTGCCGCCGGTCGTACGGCGCCCGCCACGCGCCCCCGTGCACCACGACCACCAGCGGCGCGAGGTCACCCGGCCCCGCGATCTCGCCTCTCGGCGCGTAGAAGTCGATCACCTGGTCGGGGTGGTCCCCGTACGCCGCGCTGACGTCGGGGTCGACCGGCGGATGGGAGAAGGCCGACTCCTCCTCGGCGGCGGTCCGGGCTGCTGCGGAGTCGTCCGGCATGCTCCAACCTCTCAGCGATGAAACGGATTTGGACGAAAGAGTTGTGGCGGACCTGGAGATGATTCGGCCGTTGGCGGGGACGGTATCAGGCCCGTGACGTGCGCGGACACACGGATGTCACGCACGGTGAGGCTTAAACGGTTCTGCTGTTTCGTTACGCTGACCTCCGTCCCGTACCGTCAGCACCTTGGAGACCGTTATGTCCGCCGAGCCCGGCACCGTCCGTCCCGGAGGGCGTACCGCGCGTGTCCGTGCGGCCGTGCTGGAGGCGGCCGGTGACATCCTCGCGGAGCGGGGGTTCGCGCACCTCGATCTCGCGGACGTCGCCCGCAAAGCCGAGGTCGGCAAGACGACCGTGTACCGGCGGTGGGGCTCCGTCACCGGACTCGTCGCCGATCTCCTCGCCGACATGGCCGAACAGTCGCTGCCCCGCGAGGAGACCGGCTCGGCCCTCGGCGACCTCCTCGCCAACGCCCGCCTCGTGCAGCGCACCCTCGCCAACCCCCGCCAAGGCGCCCTGTTCCGCGCGGTGATCGCGGCGGCCACCTGCGACGACCGTACGGCGCAGGCCCTGCGCCGCTTCTACGCCGTCCGGATCGACGAGTGGGCTCCCTGTGTCCAACAGGCCATCCAGCGAGGGGAGTTGCCCGCCCGTACCGATCCCCGCGAAGTCGTACGCGCCGTCTCCGCGCCCCTCTACTACGCTCTCCTCACCACCGGCACCCCGCCGGACCCCGCCGCCGCCGACCGCGCGGCACGCGCCGCGTTCGCCGCCGCCGCGGCCGGTGCGTACGTCACCGCCTAGGGAGGCCTCCGCAGCCCCGCTGTTCCGCAACCCCCAATTTTGTGGATTGCGGGGCGCATTGGCGCACGAGGAACATATTCCGCATCGCAGAACGGGGGCTGCGGAACGGGGGATCAATGGCATGGCCGGATACGGGGACCGGGTGCCCTATCTCGTCGTGCGGACGCCGGGGCAACTCTCGGGCGCACGGCTTCAGCTGACGCAGGAAGTGCATGTCGTCGGACGGTACGGAGACATCCGGCTCGCCTCCCCTGACGTCAGCAAACGGCACGCGGAGCTACGTCGCGGCAGCGACGGGGTGTGGCTGCGCGACCTGCACTCCAGCAACGGGGTCCTCTACAACGGCGTACGGCTGCCGCCGGAGCGGCCGGTGCGGCTGGACGACGGGGACGTGCTGCAATTCGGGTCCGTCAAGGTGGAGTTCCACCGCAACGGGTACGGGGTCACCCATCCCGGCGATCCCTCGCGCCTCAACCCCCGCCCGTTCACCCCGGATCCGGATCTGCCGACCAGCCCGGTGCGCCAGGCGGACCCGCCGCCCGTCGACGACGACGCCCGCTCCTCCTCGACCCGCTATCTCGCCGCGGCGACCCAACTCGACCCGTGGTTCGCGGATGTGGTGGTACGTCAGGTCGCCGACGAGCCCTATCGCGCCCTCGCCCCCGTCTTCGGCGCCGACCTGGGCATCGTCACCCGCTGGGCACTCTCCGCCCGGCGCCGCAGGCTCGTCCGGGACCTGGTGCTGTGCGCGGCGCTCGTCGCCCTGCTCACCCTCCTCGGCATGGGCGTCCACGCCCGCTTCGACACCGTCGACGACATCAAGGGGGCCGACTTCAGCGGCACTTGGTGGCACTCGTACGCCGTCGGCGCCACCGTCCTCCTCGTCCTCGCGTGGCTCACCCTCGCCGTCGACCTGTGGGTGACCGCGTATCTGGTGCTGCGCCGCAGACTCGCCCCGGGCCGCCACGACCCCGCCCGGACACCGCCCGCGTTCAGCAAGCGCGTCCGCGAGCGGCTGGACGCCGTCGCCGAACGGCCGTCCGGGAACCTGATCGTGTGCTCCGGGTACTGGCCGTTCGCCGGCAGCGGCGACCAGATCGACACCTGGGAACTGCCCGTCGACATCCGCCACGGCTCGACCCGGCCCGACGGCAAGCGCCGCACCCCGCAGCCCCTGGACATCGGCGAGCTGTACGACGTACTCATCTCCGCCGCCCGCATGATCGGCCTCAACAACCTGCGGGTGGAGGAGCGGCTGTTCGTCGACGGGCTGAGCGTGGCCCGCGATCCCCGGCTGCTCCCGGACCGCGAACGGCCGCCGCTGAGCCGTATCCCGGGCCCGGTGATGCGCACCATGCCGGACGGACTCGGGGCGACGAAACGATCGTACGTGAGTATCGAAGTACCGTCCTGGAGCGGTCAGTTGGTGCTCACCATGTATCTGCGGGCGGTCGTCGTGCACGGCACGCTGTACCTGGAGTGGTCGGCGCACGCCCTGCTGCCGATGCGCTCCTGGTACTACACCGTCGACAACCTGCCCCACCGCACCGCCGTCGGCGCGGCGGCCGTCGCGCTCGGGCACGCCCTGCCGAGGGTGCCGCGCGCGCTCGTCGCGGCGCCCCGCGCGGTGGTGCGGCGGGCGGTGGAGGGGTGCCGGTCGGCGGTCGAGCGGCGTCGGCAGCGGAGCACGATCCGGGGTGGCTACCGGTTCGACTACGGCGCCTCGCTGAGCATCCGCGAGTACGCGAGCGGCGACGACGAGGGGCGGTACTACGTCGGGCGGGACCTGACCCGTGCCCTGTTCACCACCCAGCAGCACCTGTTGAACACGGTCGGGGACTTCCTGCGCGCCAAGGGGATCGACTCCGACCAGTTCGCGCAGCTCCAGCAGAACCTGGTCCAGAACTTCAACGACAACCGGGACTTCAGCTTCCGGAACAACAACGTCAGCGGCGGTGTGATCAACCACGGCCAGAACGTCCGCCACAACGCGGGACGGTCCGGCGGAGGACGGAACGCCCCGCGGCCCTGACCGCCCGACGAACCGAGGAGACACGGCACATGGAACGCGGCGACGACTACAGCTTCCACGGCAACACCGTCAGCGGCGGTGTGATCAACCACGGGAAGGACGTACGGAACTACTACGGGACGGGCGACGACACCTCCGAACTCACGCGGTCCATCGATGAGTTGCAGCTCCGGATCACCCAGTACGCCGCCGCCCTCCCCGACCCCGGCCAACTGCGCGAACTCACCGAGGCGTTGAGCGGCCAGCTGCGACAAGGACAGCCCAACCGCACCGTCCTCCGCAGCCTGCTGGACTCCCTGACGGCGGGAGCCGGCGGCGTCTCCGCCGTGGTCACCGCCGTCAGCGGAGTCGCCGCGCTGGTCAGCCGGCTGTTCCCGTGAGACCCGGAGCCACGACCTCACCCAGCACCCGAGCCGCCCGCTCCACATCGCGGAACCCGACGTACAGAGGCGTGAACCCGAACCGCAGCACATCCGGATGCCGGAAGTCCCCGACCACACCCCGCTCGATGAGCCGCTTCATCACATCCCCGGCATCCGCGCAGCGCAGCGCGACCTGGCTCCCCCGCTCGGCATGCGCCAACGGAGTCACACACTCGACGCGCCCCTCGTCGACATACGCGCCGACGCACTCCAGGAAGAAGTCCGTCAACGCGAGCGACTTGGCCCGCACCGCCTCGACCGAGACGCCGTCCCACACCTCGAGTGCCGCCTCCAGAGCCAGCATCGACAAGATGTCCGGCGTACCGACCCGCCCGCGCAACGCCCCCGGCGCCGCCTCGAACTCGGACCGCATCCCGAAGGGCTCCACATGGGAGTTCCAGCCGGGCAGCGGCGAGTCGAAACGGTCCTGGAGCCCGGACCGCACATAGAGGTACGCCGGTGAACCGGGCCCGCCGTTCAGGTACTTGTAGGTGCAGCCGACCGCGAGATCGACCCCGTGCTCGTCAAGACCGACCGGCAGCGCGCCCGCGCTGTGACACAGGTCCCAGACGACGTACGCCCCCACCGCGTGCACGGCGGCGGTCAGTCCGGGGAGGTCGTGCAACCGGCCGGTGCGGTAGTCGACATGATTCAGCAGGACAGCGGCCGTACGCTCACTCAACACCCCCGGCACCTCGGCCGGGGTGACGGGTCGCAGTGTGCACCCGGTCATCCGGGCGGCGGACTCGGCGATGTACCCGTCGGTCGGGAAGGTGGTGGCATCGACGACGATCTCGTCCCGCCCGTCCCCCGCCAACCGGACGGCCGCCACAACCGCCTTGAACACATTGACACTTGTGGAGTCCCCGACCACGATCTGCCCGGCCGCCGCCCCCACCAGCGGGGCGATCAGATCACCGATCCGCTCGGGCGCGGTCCACCAGCCGCTCTCGTCCCAGGACCGGATGCGCAACTCGCCCCACTGCCGCCGCACGACGTCCTCGACGCGCCCGGGGACGGCGGCGGGCAGCGCGCCCAGCGAGTTCCCGTCCAGGTAGACCACATCGTCGAGCACGAACTGCGAGCGAAGACCGGCGAGTTGGTCACCCGCGTCCAACTCCCGCGCCTTGAAGTCGAGTTCAGACATGAGACCGCGCCGTCCACAGCTCGGGGAACACGTTCTTCTGCGCCCGCTTCTCCAGCCAGGCCACCCCCGCCGAACCACCGGTACCGGCCTTGGACCCCATGGCGCGTCGGGTAGCGACAAGGTGATCGTTCCGCCAGCGCCACACCAGCTCGGCGACATCGGTCAACGCCTCGCCCAGCCGGGCCACTTCGTCCCCGGCGTCACCGGAGTAGACGGCCGTCCAGGCGGCCTCGACCTCCGCCGACGGCACATACCGCTGCGAGACGTCACGGCTCAGCACCGGCTGCGGGATCGCGTGCCCGCGCCGCGCCATCAGCCGCAGCACCTCGTCGTACAGGCTCGGCTCGTGCAGCGCCTTCTCCAGCTCCGCGTGGACACGCGGCGCGCCCCGGTGCGGTACGAGCATGGACGCGGACTTCTCGCCGAGCAGGAACTCCATCCGCCGGTACATCGCCGACTGAAAGCCCGAGCCCTCGCCGAGCGCGGCCCGGTAGGAGTTGAACTGGGCCGGCGTGAGCTGCCCGAGCGGCCTCCAGGAGGCGTTCAGGGCCTCCAGCTCCCGTACGGAGCGCTTGAGCGCGTCGACGGCGACCGGCACGTCATCGGAGCGCAGCGCCCGCGCGGCGGTCTCCCACTCATGGACGATGACGGTGAACCACAGCTCCATGACCTGAGTCGTGACCAGGAAGACCATCTCTCCGGGATCGTCGGAGAGGGTGTTCTGGAGGTGGGTGAGCACGTCCGCCTTGACGTAGTCCTCGTACGGCGTTGTGCCTTCGAAGTCGAGATGCGGAGTCGACGGCTCTTCGAGCTCGTGAGCCTCGTGGGACATCGCTGTCTCCTGTTGTTGCTCCGGGTAGCGGTCCGCCCCTGCCGTTACCGACACGGGGGCCCCGGTCCCCACCCGCATCCTCACGGGTCACCCCCGGGGAGTGCAAGGCCCGACTGGATCACACAGCCGGGCCGCACCCAGGGACCAGGTCCTGGCCCAGCCCTAGCCCAGCGTCTGGGCCGCCGTCGGCGAGGAGTCCTTCAGGAACTGCGAGCAGCGCTCGTACTCCTCCTGCTCACCGATCGACCCGGCGGCGCGGGCGAGGGCGTGCAGGGCGCGCAGGAAGCCACGGTTCGGCTCGTGCTCCCAGGGCACCGGGCCATGCCCCTTCCAGCCGTTGCGGCGCAGCGCGTCCAGACCGCGGTGGTAGCCCGTACGGGCATAGGCGTACGACTCCACGACGCTGCCCCGCTCGAACGCGTCGTCGGCCAGCTGGGCCCAGGCCAGGGAGGACGTGGGGTACTTCGCGGCGACATCCGCGGGCGCGGTGCCGTTCGCCAGGAGCTCGCGGGGCTCCGGGTCGTCGGGGAGGTGGGTCGGGGGCGGGCCCCCGAGGAGGTTCTCGTGAATCGACATGGGTCAAGTCTCCTCCATCCCCGCATATGACGAACGGGCGCAGGGCCTGTCCGACGTACCGGCGCCTGACCGACGTACAGGCCTACGCCAGTCGCTTCCGCGCCGGCCGCCCCTCCAGCGGCGGTGCCGTGACGGACCCGTGGTGCAGGCACTCCGGCCGGGTGCAGTCCGGCGGCAGCGCCCGCACCGTCGCGAAGGCCAGCCCCGCCCCCACGACCAGCACCCCCGCGCACACCACCATCGCCCGCCCGAACGCGTCGTCGAAGGCGCCCGGTGTCCGGTACGCCTCCTCGCCCATCCCGGCGATCATCGGCAGCGCGGCCACCGCGATGAGCCCCGCCGCGCGGGCCGCCGCGTTGTTGATCCCGCTGGCCAGGCCCGCGCGGGCGACATCCACCGAGGCCAGGACGGTGGCTGTGAGCGGGGCGACCAGGGTGACCAGGCCGGTGCCGAGGACCAGCAGGGCGGGCAGTACGTCGGTGAGGTACGCGGCGTCCGGCCCGACCCGCAGCATCAGCAGCATTCCGGCGGCGCACAGCAGCGGGCCCGCGGTGAGCGGGATGCGGGGACCGATCCGGTCGGCCAGCGCACCCGAGCGGGCCGAGAACAGCAGCATCAGGACGGTCGTCGGCAGCAGCGCCGTACCGGCGCCGAGGGCCGAGTAGCCGGCCACGACCTGGAGCTGGAGCGCGGCCAGGAAGAAGAAGCCGCCCAGGGCCGCGTAGACGCAGAGCGTGACCAGGTTGACGGCCGTGAACTGCCTCGACGCGAAGATGTCCAGCGGCATCATCGGATCGGGCCGCCGCTTCTCGACGTACACGAAGGCCACGGCGAGGGCGACGCCGAGGACCGCCGTGATCCAGTCCTCCTCGATCAGCGCGTACGTGACCAGCGCGAGGGCGAGGGCCCCCAGCACTGCGCCGAGGACGTCGAAGCCGGTGTGCTTGCGGCCGTCGCCGGACTCGGGGACGTGCCGCAGGGCGATGGGCGCGCAGACCAGGGCCACCGGGACGTTCAGCAGGAACACCCACCGCCAGCCCGGTCCGTCCACCAGCCAGCCGCCCAGGAACGGCCCGACGGCCGCGCCGATCCCCCCGAACCCGGACCACAGCCCGACGGCCCGCCCCCGGTCGTCGGGGTGGAAGGAGGCCTGGATGAGGGCGAGGGAGCCAGGGGTGAGCAGCGCGCCGCCGACGCCCTGGAGCGCGCGGGCGGCGATGAGCACCCCGGCGTTCGGGGCGAGCCCGCACAGCAGCGAGGCGGCGGCGAACCACACCACGCCCACGACGAAGACCTTGCGCCGCCCGTACCGGTCGCCGAGTGAGCCCCCCAGCAGGATCAGTCCGGCCAGCGTCAGCATGTACGCGTTGACGGTCCACTGGAGCGCGGCGAGATCCGCGTCCAGGTCCCGGCCGATCCGTGGCAGTGCCACATTGACGACGGTCGAGTCCAGCATCGCCATGCTGGAGCCGAGCACGGTGGTGAGCAGGATCCACTTGCCCTGCGACGAGGACAGCCGGACATCAGGCATGGACCACATATACAACGAGCCCGGTGCCGTAGCACCGGGCTCGCGGAAGTACCTCGGGTTACTTCAGCTTCGTACCCGTGGAACGCAGGTTGGCGCAGGCCTCGGTGACACGCGCGGCCATGCTCGCCTCGGCCAGCTTGCCCCAGGTGCGCGGGTCGTAGGTCTTCTTGGAGCCGACCTCGCCGTCGACCTTCAGGACACCGTCGTAGTTGCGGAACATGTGGTCCGCGACGGGGCGCGTGAAGGCGTACTGGGTGTCCGTGTCGATGTTCATCTTCACGACGCCGTTGTCCAGCGCGAGGGCGATCTCCGCCTCGGTCGAACCGGAACCGCCGTGGAAGACGAAGTCGAACGGCGACGCCTTGCCGTACTTGGCGGACACGCCCTCGTTGAGCTCCTTCAGCAGCTCGGGACGGAGGACGACGTTGCCCGGCTTGTACACACCGTGGACGTTGCCGAAGGAGGCGGCGAGCAGGTAGCGCCCCTTCTCACCGAGACCGAGGGCTTCAACCGTCCGGATGGCGTCGTCGACGGTCGTGTACAGCGAGTCGTTGATCTCGTGCGAGACACCGTCCTCCTCGCCGCCGGTCGGGGTGATCTCGACCTCAAGGATGATCTTCGCGGCGCGGGCGCGCTCAAGGAGCTCCTGCGCGATGGCGAGGTTGTCGGCCAGGGTCTCGGCCGAGCCGTCCCACATGTGCGACTGGAAGAGCGGGTTCTCACCCCGGGCGACCCGCTCCTCGGACACGGCGAGCAGCGGCCGTACGTACCCGTCGAGCTTGTCCTTCGGGCAGTGGTCCGTGTGCAGCGCGACGGTGATGTCGTACTTCTTGGCGACGATGTGCGCGAACTCGGCCAGCGCCACCGAACCGGTGACCATGTCCTTGTTCCACTGACCGCCCAGGAACTCGGCGCCACCGGTCGAGATCTGGATGATGCCGTCGCTCTCGGCCTCGGCGAAGCCACGCAGTGCCGCGTGCAGGGTCTGCGTCGAGGTGACGTTGATGGCCGGGTAGGCGAACTTGCCCGCCTTCGCCCGGTCGAGCATCTCGTTATAGACCTCGGGAGTTGCGATGGGCATCTGACCGCTCCTTGATTGTGCGGGTTGGCGTGTTCCTTACGGCCCTGACCTAGGGGGCGACGTCATCGTCGGCCCCATCTTTCCAGACTTGACCGGATGGTCCCGCCCCTCGGTCTCACCCTGTGGATAACTCAGTCGAGTCCCAGCTCATCCTTGGAGAAGGCGAAGCGATACGGAACCCCCGCGCCCGCCTCAATCTTCTCCGCGGCGCCGGTCGCGCGGTCCACGATCGTGGCGACGGCGACGACCTCGGCGCCCGCCTCGCGCACGGCCTCGACGGCGGTGAGCGGGGAGCCGCCGGTGGTGGAGGTGTCCTCGACGACGAGGACGCGGCGGCCGGCGATGTCGGGGCCTTCGACCCGGCGCTGGAGACCGTGGGCCTTGGCGGCCTTGCGGACGACGAAGGCGTCGACCTTCCTCCCGCGCGCGGCGGCCGCGTGCAGCATGGCGGCGGCGACCGGGTCGGCGCCCATCGTCAGCCCGCCGACCGCGTCGAAGTCCAGGTCGGCGGTGAGGTCGAGGAGCACCTGCCCGACCAGCGGGGCGGCCTCGCCGTCGAGGGTGATGCGCCGCAGGTCGACGTAGTAGTCGGCCTCCAGACCCGAGGAGAGGGTCACCTTGCCGTGGACCACGGCCTTGTCCTTGATCTGCTGCAGCAGCTCGCCGCGTACGTCGTCCGTCATGCCGCCAGCTTAGAGGCGGCGCCAGCTCCAGGTCGTCGAGGCCTCCAGCGGCTCCAGGGGCGTGACCAGGCGGGGCGCGGTGTTCAGGCCGTTGGGCGGCCCGGTCTGCGGCTCCACGCACACGGCCTCGGCCTGCTCGTCGTAGACCACGACCCACTCCTCGCGCGAGCCGACGGTCAGCTCCAGCTGCCCCGGCCAGGTCAGCTTCACGTCCACCCCGCCGGGCATCCCGAAGCAGTCGTCCCACGGCCCGGGCCCGGGGTCGAGCCGCTTGCCGGTGGGCAGATGGTCGTCCCCGCGCTCCTCCTGCCAGGCGGCGGAGAAGTCGAGCCGTACGTCCTCGCCGCCGAGGTTCCTGTTGAACCACGGGTGCCAGCCGATCTGGGCCGGGAAGGAGGAGCCGTACGTCTCCACGGACATGGTGAGGGTGAGGGCGTCCGGAGTCAGCGCGACCTGCTGGGTGACCCGGCCCGGGTAGGGCCACGGCTCGACCAGGTCGTACGTGATGACCGCCTCGTCCGTCGCCGTGCGCGCGGTGCGCCAGGCGCCGTCGCGGGCGGTGCCGTGGATGGCGTGCGGCGGGGAGTTCAGCGGCATCTGCTGCACGGTGCCGCCGTCCCGGAACCGGCCGTCCCTGATCCGGCCGCACCACGGCACCATCGGGAAGCAGCCGAAGCGGTCGCCCTGCCGCAGCAGTTCGGTACCGCCGACGCGCAGTCCGCCGATCCGGCCGCCGTTCCCCGGCAGCACGGTCGCCTCCGCGTCGCCCGCGGTCAGCGTGATGGGTTCGTTACTCACGGGACGACCCTACTGCGGTGATCAAGGGGGTGGTTCAGGCCACCCACCGCTCCTCGGCTCGCCGTCGTGGTTCCACGGCTCCGCTTCGCGGTTCAGCGCCGCTTGCGCAGCACCCGTCCGACCACGATCGCCGACGCCACCACGAGCGCCGCGGCGGGGGCCGCCCAGCGGAGCGCGGAGTGCGGGGCGACGGTCTGCGGCGCGGGCACGGGCGCGTACCGGCCGCGCGGCGGGGCGTGGTCGACCTCCTCCGCACTCCGGCCGATCATCGTGCGGCGCGCGTGGGCGGCTTCGGCGGGGAGGTCGGGGGTGCGGGTGTAGTCGGGGGGTTCGGGGGTGGTGGGTGCGGGGGTGACGGGCTCAGGGGTGGTGGGTTCGGCTTCAAGCGGTTCGGCTTCAAGCGGTTCGGGAGCGGCCGCTTCGGACGCATCGGCACCCGGCGCAGCGGTTTCGGAAGCATCAGCACCCGGCGCCTCGGGCTCGTCCGCGGGCACCGCCGCGTCCTCGGCGTCCCGCCCGGCCTCGAAGTCTCCGTTCCCCGCCTTACGCCCCGACTCCCCCGCCGCGACTCCCAGCGCCTCCGCGAAACGGTTCAGCAACCGCGTCACGGCCGAGGAGACCGCGTCCGCCGGGAGTTCCGTGACCCGCCCGTCCGCCGTGGCGGTCCCGTCGAAGGTGAGGGCCGAGCCGCCCTCCGCCTCGCGTACCCGCAGGGTGAGGGCGAGTTTCACCGCGCCGGTGCCGCGGGCCTCGGTGGCGTCGCCCTCGACGGCGTAGGAGCCGTCGTCGTGGGCGGAGAGGCGGGCCGAGCCGCGGTAGGTGATGGTGTGACCGCCGACGCGCACCTTCAGCCGCCCGGTGACGGGCTCGGCGCCGGCGTCCTGCTGGAGCCCGGGAACGGCCCGGGCGACCCGAACGGGATCGGCCAGCGCCTCCCTGAGCCGCTCGGCCGGAACCGGAACGAACACCTCATGCTCCATGGTGGGCGAGCCTACCCAGTGGGCGCCGCCCTGCACCCGCGTTGGTCGAAAGTGACCGCGCGTCTGGCGCACCTGCCCAGACGATTCAGTACCGCGGATGCACCAACGTGGACACCGCCACTCCCCGCACCCGCATCCCCTCCGCCACCCGCCCGTCCGCCTCAAGCCCCGCCTCCGTCAGCGTCCGCAGCCGCGGCCCCTCGGGATCCAGCCGCAGCACCGGCCGCCGTACGGACGCCAGCACGAACCCCCAGTCCCGGGGCGCCCGGCTCGCGCCCGCCGTACGGTCCGGGCCGGCCGCGAAGCCGGAGTCGCGGCCGCCGACGCAGTACGGGGCGGTGCGGAAGCCCGCCGCGCGGATGGTGCGGTCGACGGTCCAGAAGGCGCGGGGGCGTGTCGAGACCGGCCCGGCGTGCACCACCAGCCGCCCCTCGGCCGCCAGCGCCCGCCTCGCGAGGCCGTAGAACTCCTGGGAGTACAGCTTGGTGCTCGCCGTGATCCCGGGATCGGGCAGATCGGCGATGACGACGTCGTACGTCGCCGGCGGTGCCTCCCGCAGCCAGCCGAACGCGTCGCCGGTGGTGACGTGGACGCGCGGGTCGGCGTACACATGGCCGTTCAGGGCCGCGAGAGCGGGGTCCTCGCGGGCCAGCCGCACCACCCCCGCGTCGAGTTCGACGACATCCACCCGCCGCACGCCCCCGTGGCGCAGCACCTCACGCGCGGCGAGGCCGTCCCCGCCGCCGAGGATCAGCACGCGCGCGTGGGGGCCGTTCATCGCGGGGTGGACCAGGGCCTCGTGGTAGTGGTGCTCGTCGCGGCCGCTGACTCTGAGGCGGCCGTCGAGGAAGAGGTCGAGGGGGCGGCCGTCGGTGCCGCCGGTGAGGACGACCTCCTGGACGCCGGTCTGCATCGCCACGCGTACGTCGTCGCCGTAGACCGCCTGGCGGGCCGCGCGTTCGAAGTCGTCGACGTGAAGGGCGGCGGCGGCCAGGACGCCGAGGACCGTGAGGTTGCCGATGACCAGGAGGCAGCGGGCGCGGCAGGTCAGGTCGCGGTGGAACAGGCCCAGGACCAGGGCGCCGCCCACGATCGCGTTCACCGTGCCGGTGATCAGGGCGCCCGTCAGCTGGCCCAGGAGCGGGAGCAGGAGGAACGGGAAGGCCAGGCCTCCGACCAGCGCGCCGACGTAGTCCGCGGCGAAGAGGTCCGCGACCGCGCCGCCCGCGTCCTGGCGGCGGATGCGCTGGATCAGCTCCATCAGCAGGGGGACCTCGGCGCCGATCAGCAGGCCGATCGCGAGGGAGAAGGCGACCAGGAGGCAGCGGGAGCCGTTGGCCCAGATGCCGCCCCAGTCGCCGGTCCAGGCGAAGACGGCGTACAGGGCCATCGCGCTGCAACCGCCGACGAGGGCGAGCGCGGCCTCGATCGCGCCGAAGGCGGCGGCCGCGTACCAGCGCAGCCGCTTCGCGAAGAGCGAGCCGATGCCCATCGCGAAGACCATGACGGACAGCACGACGGAGGCCTGGGTGACGGAGTCGCCGATCAAGTACGAGGCGAGGGCGACCAGTTCGAGTTCGTACACCAGTCCGCACGCGGCGCAGACGAAGACGCCCGCGAGCACCAGGAACCTGCCGAGCCCGGGCCGGACGGGAAGCCGCGCGGGCCCGGCCCAGGGCGGCGGGGCGCCGGGTGGGGCGGGTGCGTGCGGTTCGATCACGTTGCGACGTTACGTCACTCCCGGTGCACGCTTCGTCACCCACACGTGTGGAACTGGAGGCCGGTTGGCCTTCAGGCGTTTGCGTGTCCCACCGGCTGGAGCGCCGCCGGCACCGGCATCCGGACCCCCACGCGCGTGCGGGTCGCCACCAACTGCCCGTCCTGCGGGTACGCGTGCCAGGTCCGCCACAGCACCTGCCCCTCGTGCCGCTGGGCCAGCAGTGCGGTGAAGGCGTGCGGGCTGCCGGGGAAGACGCCGGCGAGGCCGTGCGGGTGGTCGGAGACGAGGGCCAGCAACTCCTGGGCGCGGCCCGCGAACTGACCCGGCGAGAGGACCTCGACCCGGGCCGCGAACTCGTACTCCCAGTCGCCGACCCGCTTGGCGACGCCCAGCGGCAGCGGGGTGCTGCTGCCCGGGATGCACGCCACCGTCTCCGAACAGGTGCCCCGCTCCTCCTCCATGAGCACTTGGTGGGACGCTCCGAGGAGTCTCAACTGCAGCTGCGCACCGTCGAACACGAGGTCGAGCGTGGCCAGAGCGGGGAGCGGCTCGCGTCCCAGGGCCCAGGCGAGGTCGGCCGCGCGCGTGTCGGTGTACGAGGTCTTCAGGGTCGTGAGCATGGATCGGCTCCGCTAGCACGCAAAGAAAGAAGGAAGGGAGGTGTGGTTTCTGGCGGCCCCGGGGCGACACCGGCGGGGATTCGGCCCGGTCGGCCCGGTCGGAAGATCAGCAGGGTTGTCTCTAGGGCTTCTCTAGGACGTCCGAAGGGCCGCGTTGGGTGATTTAGAGAGAATCATGAACTGTGGCGCCGCCACAGCGTTTTTACCCAAGTTCGTGGGGTTTCCATCCCTCAGAGGGCTCCACAGTTCAACTGTTCAACTACGGCGCACGCCAGGCCCGCCAGGGCGTGCGCCGGGGCATCGGGGCGCTCGCGGCACACGGAGAGCCGGGCCCCACCCCCGTGCGGGCCCGGCTCTCGTGTTCCGGACGTGTGGAGCTCAGCTGCCCCGTGTCAGCTGCCTCCACCGCATCCGCCCCCGCCCCCTCCCCCGCAGGACGACCCGCCTCCGCAGGACGAGCCGCCGCCCCCGTCGGCCCAGGAACTGTTCATGCTGTCGCTGCTGCCACTGCCGTTGTTGCTGCTGTTGCCGCCGGAACCGCGCGACCGGCCGTACCGCTGCCTGCGCCTGGCCCCCGCGAGACCGGCCAGGATCAGCGCCCCGTACAGCACCATTACGACGACGCCGAGCGTCGCGGACACGGTGTGCCCCGCCCCGCGCGGCTCAGCTGCCGCCGCCGCAGCCGCCCCCGCCACCGCAGGAGGAGCCACCGCCGCAGGACGAGCCGCCCCCGCAGGAGCTGGAGGAACCGCAGGACGAGCTGGACGAACTGCACGACGAGCCGCTGCTGCTGGAGCCGCCGTCGGCCCACCAGCTGCGCGAGCCGCGGTGCGACCGGCCGCCGCGCGCGGAACCGCGGGCGGAACTCCTGCTGCTCGCCGAGGCGATCAGGAACACGACGAACACGATGCAGATCACCGCCAGGATGATGCCGAGAACCATGGCGTCACCCTCCTTCCGTTTCCCCCGAAGCGACCCCCCGTGGGCGCCTCGCGTGGTGCGTGCGATGGAGATGCCCTCGCGTCTCACCAGCCAAAGCAGAGTTGAGGAAGTCCAGAGCTTGGGCGCAGGATGACCGGCATGACCTCCACCGCACGCCCGCACCTCAACCGCCGGCTCGCCGAGTTCGGGACGACGATCTTCGCCGAGATGTCCGCGCTCGCCGTGCAGACCGGCTCGATCAACCTGGGCCAGGGTTTCCCCGACACGGACGGCCCCGAGGAGATCCGCGAGGCGGCCGTGCGGGCGCTGCGCGACGGCCGCGGCAACCAGTACCCGCCGGGCCCGGGCGTCCCCGAGCTGCGTACGGCCATCGCCGCGCACCAGGAGCGGCGCTACGGCCTGTCGTACGACCCCGACACCCAGGTCCTGGTCACCGCGGGCGCCACGGAGGCGATCGCCGCCGCCCTCCTGGCCCTCCTCGAACCCGGCGACGAGGTGATCGCCTTCGAGCCGTACTACGACTCGTACGCGGCGTGCATCGCGATGGCGGGCGGCACGCGCGTGCCGGTCACCCTTCGCCCGCACGAGGGACGCTTCCGTCTCGACCTGGACGAGCTGCGCGACGCGGTGACCGACCGCACCCGCCTGCTGCTGATCAACACCCCGCACAACCCCACCGGCACGGTCCTCACCCGCGAGGAGCTCACCGCCATCGCCGAGCTCGCGGTCGAGCGCGACCTGCTGGTCGTCACGGACGAGGTGTACGAGCACCTGGTCTTCGACGACGCCGAGCACCTGCCGCTCGCGACCTTCCCGGGCATGCGCGACCGTACGGTCTCCATCGGCTCGGCGGGCAAGACGTTCTCCTTCACCGGCTGGAAGGTCGGCTGGGTGACCGGCTCCCCGTCGCTGGTCAGCGCGGTGCGTTCGGCGAAGCAGTTCCTGACCTACGTCTCCTCGGGGCCGTTCCAGTACGCCGTCGCGGAGGCGCTCGCGCTGCCGGATGCGTACTTCACGGCGTTCCGCGAGGACATGCTCGCCAAGCGGGACCTGCTGGCGGCGGGGCTGACGGAGGCCGGCTTCGGGGTGTTCCGGACGGCCGGCACGTACTTCATCACCACCGACATCCGCCCCCTCGGCGCCGCGCTGTCCCAAGAGGGCGACGGCTTCGCCTTCTGCCGCGCGCTGCCGGAGCGGGCCGGTGTGGTCGCCATCCCCAACGCGGTCTTCTACGACCACCGGGAGGCCGGGGCGCCCTTCGTGCGGTTCGCGTTCTGCAAGCGGGCGGAGGTCCTGGAGGAGGCCGTGCAGCGGCTGAAGAAGCTCGCGGGGTAGGAAGCCGGGCGACCGGGCATCGAGTGGCCGGGCGCCGGGCGGTCAGACACTGAGGGCGTGATGCTCGCTTATGCCTGACTTCTTCTGCAATGTGCTGATGTGACCCACGCCAGCACCCTCGCACCGCCGCCCGCCGTCACGGAACCCGGCACCGACGAACGCCGCACGCTCCGCCGCCACCCCCTCGTGGCGGCGCTCGGCCTCTTCGCCGTCGCCCGGCTCACCGGCACGGCCGTCCTCGCCGCGACCGCCTGGGCCACCGGACACGGGCCGCTCAGGCTGCTGGCCCGCTCCTGGGACTCCCGCTGGTACCTGAGGATCGCCGAGCACGGATACGGCTACACGGCCCACCCCCACCCCGGCATCTCCTTCAGCGACCTCGCCTTCTTCCCGCTCTACCCGGCGCTGGTCCGTACGGTGACCGCGCTGACGCCGCTCGGCTCGGGCGCGGCGGGCCTGCTGGTCTCCTGGACGGCGGCGAGCGCGGCCGCCGTCGGCATCCACGCCCTCACGGCACGCCTCCACGGCCGCGCGGTCGCCACCGCCGCGGTCGTGCTGTGGGGCCTGCTGCCGCACTCGGTCGTGCTGTCGATGGCGTACACCGAACCCGTCCTCACGGCGTGCGCCGCCTGGGCGCTGTACGCCGTGCTCACCGGCCGCTGGCTGTGGGCGGGCACCCTGGCCGCGCTGGCGGGACTGGCCCGGCCCAACGGCTTCGCGGTCGCGGCGGCGGTGCTGGTGACGGCGGGGCACGAAGTGTTCCTGAGGCGCGGAAAAGTTACCCACAGGCTGTGGACGGGCATCGCGCTCGCCCCGCTCGGCTGGCTGTCGTACGTGCTGTGGGTCGGCCACCGCGAGGGCGACCCGCTCGGCGGCTACTTCGACGTGCAGCGGCGGTGGGGCTCGCGCTTCGACTTCGGACGGGGCGCCCTGGGCTTCGTACGGCATCTGCTGCTGAGCAGCGACCGCCTGCTCTACCCCGTGGCGCTGCTGATCGTCGCCGCGGCGGTGGTGCTGTACGCCCTGCTGCTCGCCGACCGGGCCCCGCTGCCGCTGCTGGTCTACAGCGGCGTACTCCTGCTGATCACACTCGGCGGCTCAGGGTTCTTCGAGTCCAAGCCCCGCTTTCTGCTCCCCGCGTTCCCGCTGCTGCTGCCGCTGGCGCGCGCCCTGGTGCGGACGGCGAGAGCCCGGCCCTGGCACGCGGCGCTGGTGGCCGGTGCCCTGGCCGGGCTCTCGTGCGGCTACGGGGCGTATCTGGTCGTACTCGCCGATACGCCGCTGTAGTACGCGGGACCTTCGGACGCTGTCGGGTCTATTCGTCGTCCTCGGGCTTCTCGTCCGCCTCGTTGACCTCCTGCTCAAGGCCGAGCTGCTCGACGAGCCACTTGTCGAACTCGATGGCGGCCCGCACCCAGCTGACCGTCGACGAGACGAAGTGCTCCAGGCTGACGCCGGTGCCGATCAGCATCTGCGCCTCACCGATCAGACGGACGGTGCCGTCGTCGTGGGTGTGCGTGTAGACCTTCGGCCACAGCGTGCGGCGGTTCCAGTCGTCGATGGACTCCAGCAGCGCGGGCTTCTCGTCGATCTCGTGGGGCCGGTCGTAGAACGTCCGCACCGAGAAGACCTGCTGGTCACCCTCACCCCGGAACATGAAGTACGTACGGAACTGCTCCCACGGCGCCGCGAGGTCACCCTCTTCGTCGACGACGTACTTCAGCTCCATCTGCTCCAGGAGCTGCTTCACGAGGTCCTGATCCGGGACGACGGGGCCCGCCGGTCCTTGGGGCTGCGGCTCGGGCTTGCCCCCGAAGTTCGGAATCGAGGACGGGTCGATGGTCACCGTGAATTTCCCTTCGTACGGATTCCGCCATCCTCCCCCATGCGGGGAGGGGGGGTGCAAGCCCTGGCGGAGCTGTCCGCCATGAGCTGACTCGATCCGGCTTCCCTCAGCGCTCTTCCATACGCTCGACAAGCCGCCATATGCCGGTGGACGGGTTGCGTGCGTGGTCCCCACCGGTCGGATCCAGCTTGCGGGCTCGCTCAACGGCGTCGGCCCGGCCGTCACGGTACAGGGCGAAGTCGACGCGCGTCTTGTCGTACCCCGGGACATGTTTCTGCAGCAGGGGCAGCAACTTCTTGTACGTCGGGATGTGCGCCGTCTGCGGGGCGAAGTGGAGCAGCAGCCACAGCTCGAAGCAAGGATTGGAGACGGCTACCCGGATGCCGGCCTTGCGCGCGGCGACGGCCGCGTCGGCCACGTCGACGAACTGATCCACGTCGAAGACGCACCAGACTTCGTCGAAGCTCCCCTTGCTCAGGACGCGCTGCTTCTTGGCGTAGTCGACGAGCTGGCTCGGTGAGCACGCTTTGCCCCGCACGACGACGGAGACGGCAGGGTTGCGGAGGTGCTCGCGCAGTCCCTGGAGGTACTGGCGTTCGGTCTCCTTGCTGCCGCAGACGACCAGCACCGTCTGCGCCGATCTGCGGGTGGGACCGCGGCGACGGCCCGACCCCTCACGCGGAAACGGCCTCGCCATGTGCCCCCCAGAATTGCCTGACCACATCCTCCAGCGCCGAGTCGGGCAGGAGCGGGACCGCGCCGTAGCTGCCCGCCAGATAGCGCCGCTCGAAGTTCTCCCCCTTGCGCGGTTTGAAGTCACTGAGCGGATAGAGCTCGGACGCGCCGGTGTCCGCGTTCTTTTCGACGAACCAGACCTGGTCGCGGCGCAGCACCTCCTCCCCCAGCATGGTGCCGAGCAGCGAGGCGCTGTGCGTGGTGAAGATCAGCTGTGCGCCGCGCGGGTTGAGCTGTGGGCTCTGGAACAGTTTGACGAGCTTCGCGGTGAGGAGTGGATGCAGGCTGACATCCACCTCGTCGATCCAGACCTGGCTGCCCCTGCCCAGGGCGAGCAACCCCCAGGAGATCAGGTTCAACCAGGTTTTGGTCCCGGCGGACTCATGCTCGGCCGGCAGTGGAAACTCCTCGTCCCCCACTCGATGCACGAACTCCAGTGACGCCACCGCAGCGGTTTTGACGTCGTCCGGTTGTTCGTCCCATCCCTCGGCTCCCACAAATGCTTTGATCAGGGATTCGTCCGGGCCACCCCGACGAACACCGTGCACGCCCAGGTCGGCGGCCGCCAGGACGGTGTCACCGCGCGCCAGCCCCGCCTCTTCAAGGTATTCGTAGACAGCGGCGAGAACCGCACCGCGGCGGGTGAGTGCATGGCGCATGCTGTCATTCACGACAACGGCCCCGCTCAACGCCTTCCAGACCGCTCCCAACTGCTCGTGCGCCATCTGCGCGGCAGCGGAGATGTACAGGCTGTTCGGTCGCATCACCCGCTCTGCCGCGGCCCTCTCACCGGAGAGCGAATTCCCGAACGTCACATCCGCCCGGCGACGCTCAAAGAGGATCCGTTTGCGTCCCTTGGGATAGACGTACAGCCACTCCTCCTCGATCTCGGTGTCCGAGATCGCAAAACCGTATACATGCCGGACACCGCCGATCAGCACGTCCACGGCGTACGTCGACGGTTCGCTCCGGCTCTCATGGTCCAGGAGAAACGGCCGCCTCTCGATGCGGGCGCCCGGCAGCCACTGGGCCTGCGATTGCTCCACCGCTCGCAGAAAGAACCGGTACGCGTCCAGCACCGTCGACTTCCCCGACGCGTTCGCCCCGTAGATCGCCGCCACCGTCAGAGCCGGCCGGTCATCCTCATAGACCGGAGCGAGGTTCAGCTCCTGCGGCTCACGCAGTGAGCCATGATTGGCCACCCGGAAGCTCAAAAGCATGCTCTGCACCCCGCTTCCCAGCCTTGTGAGCAAGTGAATCGCTTATCTCCGTTATATCGAATACTAGCTTCGTGCCCTCCACGCTGAACAGGCCCGCCACCCATGGGGGTGACGAGCCTGCGCGTGCATGCTGCCCCTACAGCGTCTTGCCGGTGGCCGGTCCGACGATCAGGCCGTCGCCGAAGGTGTCCACCCGGACCGTGTCGCCGTCCTTGATCTCGCCGGAGAGGATCTCCTTGGCGAGGCGGTCGCCGATGGCGGTCTGGACGAGGCGGCGCAGGGGCCGGGCACCGTAGGCGGGGTCGTTGCCCTCGTCGGCGAGCCAGGCCAGGGCCTCGTCGGTGACCTCCAGGGTGAGGCGGCGTTCGGCGAGGCGCTTGGCGAGCCGGTCGATCTGGAGGCGGGCGATACGGCCGAGTTCGTCCTTGCTGAGGGCCGAGAAGACGACGAGGTCGTCGAGCCGGTTGAGGAACTCCGGCTTGAAGCTGGTCCGTACGACCTCGAGGACCTGCTGCTTCTTCTCCGCCTCGCTCGTGATCGGGTCGACGAGGAACTGGCTGCCGAGGTTGGACGTCAGCACCAGGATGGTGTTGCGGAAGTCGACCGTGCGGCCCTGACCGTCCGTCAGACGCCCGTCGTCCAGCACCTGGAGCAGGACGTCGAAGACCTCGGGGTGCGCCTTCTCGACCTCGTCCAGCAGGACCACGCTGTACGGCCGCCTGCGCACCGCTTCCGTCAGCTGGCCGCCCTCCTCGTAGCCGACGTAGCCGGGAGGCGCGCCGACGAGCCGGGCGACGCTGTGCTTCTCGCCGTACTCGCTCATGTCGATGCGGACCATCGCGCGCTCGTCGTCGAAGAGGAAGTCGGCGAGGGCCTTGGCCAGTTCGGTCTTTCCGACGCCGGTCGGACCGAGGAAGAGGAAGGAGCCGGTGGGCCGGTCGGGGTCGGCGATACCGGCGCGGGTACGGCGTACGGCGTCGGAGACGGCCTGCACGGCCTCCGTCTGGCCGATGAGCCGACGCCCCAACTCCTCCTCCATGCGCAGGAGTTTCTGGGTCTCGCCCTCCAGCAGACGCCCAGCCGGGATACCGGTCCAGGCGGCGACGACGTCGGCGATGTCGTCGGGCCCGACCTCCTCCTTGACCATGGTGTCCTTGGCGGCCTCCTCCTCGGCCTCGGAGGCCTCCTCCAAGTCCCGTTCGAGGGTGGGGATCTCGCCGTAGAGCAGCTTGCTGGCGGTGTCGAAGTCGCCGTCGCGCTGGGCGCGTTCGGCCTGGCCGCGCAGGTCGTCGAGCTTCTCCTTCAGCTCACCGACCCGGTTGAGGGACTGCTTCTCCTTCTCCCAGCGGGCGGTGAGGCCGCGCAGCTCCTCCTCCTTGTCGGCGAGGTCGCGGCGCAGTCGCTCCAGGCGGTCGCGGGAGGCCGGGTCGGTCTCCTTCTCCAGGGCGAGCTCCTCCATCTTCAACCGGTCGACGGCGCGCTGGAGTTCGTCGATCTCGACGGGAGACGAGTCGATCTCCATGCGGAGGCGGGAGGCGGACTCGTCGACGAGGTCGATGGCCTTGTCGGGGAGGAAGCGGGAGGTGATGTACCGGTCGGAGAGGGTGGCGGCGGCGACCAGCGCGCTGTCGGCGATCTGGACCTTGTGGTGGGCCTCGTACCGTCCCTTGAGTCCGCGCAGGATCGCGATGGTGTCCTCGACGGTCGGCTCGGCGACGAGCACCTGCTGGAACCGCCGCTCAAGGGCCGGGTCCTTCTCGATCCGCTCCCGGTACTCGTCGAGGGTCGTCGCCCCGACCATGCGCAGCTCACCGCGCGCGAGCATCGGCTTCAGCATGTTCCCGGCGTCCATGGCGGAGTCACCGCCGGCCCCGGCCCCCACGACGGTGTGCAGCTCGTCGATGAAGGTGATGATCTGCCCGTCGGAGTCCTTGATCTCGGCGAGAACGGTCTTCAGCCGCTCCTCGAACTCACCGCGGTACTTCGCCCCGGCGACCATGGCACCGAGGTCGAGCGCGACGAGCCGCTTGTTCCGGAGGGACTCAGGCACGTCCCCCTTCACGATCCGCTGGGCAAGCCCTTCGACGACGGCGGTCTTGCCGACGCCGGGTTCGCCGATGAGGACGGGATTGTTCTTGGTACGCCGGGAGAGAACCTGGACAACCCGCCGAATCTCCTGGTCCCGCCCGATGACGGGATCGAGCTTGCCCTCCCGCGCGGCTGCGGTGAAGTCCGTACCGAACTTCTCCAGGGCCTTGTACTGCCCCTCCGGATCGGGTGTGGTCACCCGGCGTCCTCCCCTGGCCTTCTGGAACGCGTCCTGCAACTTCCTGGCGTTCGCCCCTTGCGAGGAGAGTACGTCGGCGGCCTGGCCGCCCTTCGCGGCGATACCGATGAGGAGGTGCTCGGTGGAGAGGTACTCGTCACCGAGGTCCTTGGCGCGGGCACCGGCGTCGGCGACGACGGCGAGGAGCTCGCGGCTGGGCTGCGGGGGCGCGACGGTGGACCCGGCCACGCTGGGCAGCCCGGCGAGCACCTTCTCGGCCCCGGCACGCACGACGGCCTGATCGGCCTCGACGGCGGCGAGCAGATCGACGATGTTCTCGTTCTCCTGCCCCTGGAGCAGAGCGAGGAGCAGGTGGGCGGGGGTGAGATCCGGGTGGCCCGCGGCGGCGGCCCGCTTCTCGGCCGCGTTGATCGCGTCCCGGCTCCGGTTGGTCAGCTCGGCGTCCACGTTCGCGTACTCCTCCTCGATATCGGCCTGGGTGGCTCGGGCGGCTCTCCTGGGACTGACTCAGTCAACGTACACAAAGTTGAGTCTATTCCACTCAAGGTGGTGCGGGGACCCTTGCGGGGACTAACTTCCGGGGCGCGGGGACTAACGTCCGGGACATGACGACGTACACCCGAGACCTCGCGACCCTCGCGGACACCACCGCGCTCGCAGCTTCTGACACCGCGTATCTCAGCTTCTGGCGGGAGCGGCACCTGTGCACCCTGACGACCCTGCGCCCGGACGGCAGCCCGCACGTGGTCCCGGTCGGAGTGACATACGACCCCGAGGCCGGAATCGCTCGGGTCATCACGAACAAGGCGAGCACGAAGGTGGGGCATGTGCTGGCGGCGGGGCCGGAGGGGGCGCGGGTGGCGGTGTGCCAGGTCGCGGGCCGGCGGTGGGCGACGCTGGAGGGGCGCGCGTACGTCCGTACGGAGCCGGCGCGGGTCGCGGAGGCGGAGCGGCGGTACGCGGAACGGTACGAGCGGGCGCCGGGGCCGAATCCGTCGCGGGTGGTGATCGAGATCGTGGTGACGCGGGCGCTGGGGCGCGGGTGATGTGGGGCAGACGATCATTTCCGGCCAGTGGCCGATTGGGTCGATACCCGGAAATGTCCCCAGAAACTGCAGCGGCGTCACCGTGTTCAGGTCACGGTGACGCCGCTGCGGGGGGAAGCACCTGCGCGATCTGTTACGACGGGGGAATCGCGTCAGGCACTGCGGGGGGTGGCTGGGATGGCCCGATGGGTGGGGGATTCAGGTTCCACCAGCCGATGGTCTCGTTGGTCAAGATTCACAAAGATCATTCCGTACCGGATGGCACACCGCACAGGCTGCGGCGCCCCCCGAGGCCGCCGCAGACACCGGTACGCCCGCACGTCCTCGTCCTCGTCCCGCGTCACGACGACCGGCTCACCGAACACGGTCACCATCAGCGAGTCACCGGCGTGGGGGATCGCGGTGACCAGGTCGATGAAGTGCCAGCCGGAGCGGTAGGCGGTGGCCATTTCGCGTCGGAAGGACCGGTCGTCGGGAGGGGTGGTCATGTCAGCGTGACCGCCTCAATGGCGTCCCAATGAAGGTCGGTCACCGCCGATTGAGTGGTTGAATCAGCCGGCGCCGTGTCCCAGTGGAGGTCCAGCGTGCCGATCGTGCCGAAGACCAACCCTGCCGAGAAGGCCACAGCAAGTACCGAGCGAAGCATTCTCTTGCACATAGTGGGCTTCGTCCTCACTTCCCCAAGTCTTCTCCCCCGCCCTGAAGACGATGGCTCATCCAGGCACGTCAAAGCCACAGAAGCGATGCATCATGTTCCTGCACGTTCAGGACCCTGGGGGGTGGAGATTTGACGAATAGCAGCACAAAGGGGACACATCGACATGGTCTGGCAGATCTATGCGTCGAGGGAAAGCGTCTTTATGCCGACGCTTTGCGCCTAGGGCGCATCTCTCGCGCAGAGGTCGATCCAGCACCGTGCCTCGAGGAGTTCGGTCTTCTGCACACCGATCCCGACGATGCGAACTGGCTGCGTCCGGTTCCGCCCGTGGCGGCTCTCGCACAACGCCTTCACCCCATCGAGCGCGAGATCCAGGAACGCAGGCATGTGGCCGTCGAGCTGGCCGACGCCTTCGAACCGTTCATGGCGATCAGCGCCCAGGCACGGCCCACCACCCATGCCATCACGGTGCTGGAGGGCTTCAGCCGGATCAACGCGGCCATAGAACAGGCCACCGCCGAGTGCCAGTCCGAGATCCTGACCGTCCAGCCGGGGGGCGGGCGCAGCGAGAACGCCCTCAACGCGGCGCTCGAACTCGGTCGCAATGTGATCGAACGCGGCATCACGATGCGCACCCTCTACCAGCACACGGCTCGGCACAGCCAGGGAACCCTCGCGTACGCCGAGCAGATGCAGCAGGGCAACGTCGAGATACGCACCCTGGAGGAGCTCATCGAGCGCCTCATGATCTTCGATCGCACGGTGGCGTTCATCCCCGCCCGGGACGACCGCAGGGTCGCGCTCGAACTGCGCCATCCAGGTCTGGTCGAGTATCTGGTCAAGGTGTTCGACCAGCAGTGGCAGCGGGCTGTTCCCCTCCTTGAGGAGACCCCGTACGCTCCCCCCACCGACGGCATCACCGGCGTCCAGCGCTCCATCGCCAAGCTTCTGATCGAAGGCCACGTCGATGAGGCGATAGCCCGACGGCTCGGTATGAACGTGCGCACCTGCCGGGCCCACATCGCGAAACTGGCGGCCGCCCTCGGCAGCGGCAGCCGCGCCCAGCTGGGGTTTCTCATAGCTCAGTCGGGGATCCTGGACCACGATCACGAGAGTTGAGGCCAACCCGCCGGCAACCGAACATCACGAAGGGAACGGTCGAGTGACCCCGGCGTCGCACCCGGAGCACGGTGTCGATGAACTCTGCGCGGCAGGAACAGAGCTGTACCGACGTGCCCTGCGCCTGGGAAGCGTGAGCCGCGCCGACCTCGACACGGCTCCCTGCCTGCTGGATCTCGGGCTGCTGCACCCTGCCGTCGGTGACGGGGACGACCTGGAGCCCGTCTCCCCTGCCGTCGCGCTGCACCGCCTCCTGCGCACCACCGAAGAGCGGATCGCGCGCGAGCGCAGGCGAGAGGAGCGGATGGCGGAGTTCTTCGCACCGCTGATGCGCCTCGACAGTGAGGTCACGGCCGCCCTGAGCACCCCACCGATCACCGTCCTCAGCGGGCTCGACCGGATCAACGGGGCCATAGGCGAGACGATGGCCGACGCGACCACGGAACTCCTCGCCATCCAGCCCCACAACAGGGCCCCGGCGGAACGGCTGGCCGCCAGCCTGGAGCGCGACCAGGCCCTCCTCGACCGCGGGGGCCGGATCCGCGCCCTCTACCAGCACACGGTCCGCCACTCGGCCGCCGTCGTCGCCCGCTACGAACAGCTCACCGGCGACGCCGAGGCCCGCACACTGGACGAGATCACCGACCGTCTCATCGTCGTCGACCGGACCGTCGCCTTCATCCCCGCCAGCAAGGACCGCACACTCGCCCTCGAGGTCCGCCACCCCGCCCTGATCGACTACTTCGTCACGACCTTCGACCGCCTCTGGCGCCTGGCGACTCCGATGTACCCCGAGGCCGTCCAGCAACCCACCCTCAACGGCATCACCCCCCGCCAACGGGCCATCGCCGCGCTGCTCATCGAGGGCCACACCGACGCCGTGATAGCCGACCGCCTCGGCCTCAACATCCGCACCGCCCGCGAACACATCGCCAAACTCGCCTCCACCCTCGGCAGCGACAGCCGCGCCCAACTCGGCTACCTCATCGCGGAGTCAGGCATCCTCAAGCAGGGAGGAAGAGTCGAGTGAGCCGGGTTACCTCATCGGACGCTCGGGGATCCTTGATCAGGAACAGTGAGCCCGTGCCCGCCGATCTCGGCCGAGCGGGTCGGGCCGTCCAGGCCGACCTGGGCGATGCGGACGCCCAGTTGGGTGCGGCTCGCAGCGCCCAGGGTTTCTGACAACCTCGCGATATGGGCCCGGCACGTCCGGACGCTTATGCCAAGACGCTCCGCGATCACCGCGTCCTGGTGGCCCTCCGCCAGCAGGGCGGCGATGGACTGCTCGCGGTGGGAGATGCCCTCGATGCCCGTGTCCGGCAACGGGGCCGTCAGCGGGATCGCCAGGCGCCACAGGCGTTCGAAGACCGTCGCGAGGAACCCCACCAGCGCCGGGTGGCGGAGCTCCAGCGCCAGCGTGCGGTCCTGGTTCGCGGGGATGAAGGCGACCGTGCGGTCGAAGAGGATGAGGCGGTCGATGACCTCGTCCAACGAACGGGCCTCCACCGCTTCGCCCATCAGCTCCAAATAGTTCAGCAGGCCCTGGCCGTGCCTCGCCACGTGGGTGTACAGGTCCCGCATGCGGACGCCCCGGGCGCGTAGGGCCAGCGCGCGGTGCAGGCCTTCCGTGAGCTCATGCTCAGGCCGGATGCCGCCGGGCTGGACGGTGAGGACCTCGGTCGTGCAGGCCTCCGTCGCGGCGTCCATGGCGGCCTGGATGCGGGACAGGCCGTCGAGGACCCGGATCGCCGAGCCGCCCTCCCCGGAGGACGTCAGCGCCTGCGGGCCCAGGCCCGCGTACCACTCGAACGCCGCCACCGCCGAGCCCATCCGCCGCTGGCTCTCGCTCACCTCGTCGTAGACCCCGCGCAGGAGCCTGGTCATGACCTCCTGCGGGGACGTCGGGACGAGGTAGTCCATGTCGTCCGGGTCCGGGTGCAGCAGCGCCAACTCCAGGAGGCAGGGCACCGGTTCCGCGTCCACGCGCGGCACGCGGCCCCGTCGTACGGCCCGGGAATACACGCGATCCCCGGCCTCGCACAGTCGGTCGGCACCGTGGGGATGCTCCTCCGTCCCGTGCCCGGCCATCGCCCAGTCCACCCCCGGTTCCAGCCTCTCGTGCCCGGTGTGCCGACGCTCGTGGCAGCAGCACACCCCTTCGGCTCCGCAACTATGCGCGGACCGGACCTGCTCCGCAACACGGCTCCGCCCCCTGTGACCGAGGGAAACCACCGATATACGGCGGTATATACGCGCCTCCGGCCGTCGAGTTGCAACAAGCTGATGCCCCTCGGACCGGTTCGCCAAAGCCCCGCCAACGATCAGCAAAGAGCCGGCGAAGACCCCGCGAACAGCCTGCGAAGGGCCCGCGAAGAGCCCACCCCATGTTCCCGCAAAGGGAACTCCGCTCTCCGCGTGCGCTGCCGGAAATCGGCCAGTGATCGGCCCGTTACCTCCCGCATCTAACGTCCCCTCATGGCGGACATATTTGACGCATACGCGTTGGCCGACGCGTGGGACGAGATGTTTGTGCGGCCGGGTGAGGTCAGGACCGCCTATGAGCCGGTGCTGGCGGCACTTCAGCCGATCGAGCCGAGCGAACTGCGGTTCCGGGCCGACCAGATGGCCCGGGCCTTCACCGACCGGGGTGTGACGTACGCCTTCGCGGGCGAGGAGCGGCCGTGGCCGCTCGACCTCGTGCCCCGGATTCTCGACGCGATCGAGTGGGATCTCATACAACGGGGGGTCGCGCAGCGGGTGCGGGCCCTGGAGGCCTATCTCGCCGACGCCTACGGGCACTGCCGGGCCTTCGAGGACGGTGTCGTGCCCTGGCGGCTGCTCCTCAACTCCCCCCACTTCCACCGGGCCGCCCACGGGGTCGAGCCTCCCGGCGGGGTACGGATCCACGTCGCCGGCATCGATCTCGTACGGGACGAACAAGGCGACTTCCGGGTACTGGAAGACAATGTGCGGGTGCCCAGCGGGGTCTCGTACGTCATCGAGAACCGGCGTGCGATGACCCGTATCTTCCCCTCGCTCTTCGCCGAGCAGCATGTGCTCCCCGTTGACGCGTACGGGCAGCGGCTGCTCTCCGCGCTGCGCGCCGCCGCGCCGCAGGGGACGCAGGATCCCCGGGTCGTCGTGCTCACCCCCGGGCCCAGCAACGCCGCCTACTTCGAACACGCGCTGCTGGCCCGGCTGATGGGCGTGCAGCTGGTCGAGGGGCACGACCTGGTGTGCCGCAACAACCGGGTGTGGATGCGGACCACACGCGGCGAGGTGCCCGTCCATGTCGTATACCGGCGGCTCGACGACGACTTCCTCGATCCGCTGCACTTCCGGCCCGACTCGGTGATCGGCTGCCCGGGGATCATGAGCGCCGCGATGACGGGGAACGTCACACTCGCGAACGCCGTCGGCAACGGCATCGCGGACGACAAGCTGCTCTACACCTACGTACCGGATCTCATTCGGTACTACCTCGGGGAAGAACCGATTCTTCCCAACGTCGAGTCCTTCCGGCCCGATGAGCCGGGGCAGTTGGACGCCGTGCTCGACCAGATCGACCAGCTCGTCATCAAGCCCGTCGACGGGGCAGGCGGGCAGGGGATCGTCATCGGGCCCAAGGCCGACAAGGACACCCTCGAACGCACTCGCAAAGCCGTGATCGCCGATCCGCGCGGGTTCATCGCGCAGCGGCCGGTCGCCCTGTCCACCTCCCCCACCCTCGCCGGTGAGCGCATGGCACCCCGCCACATCGACCTCAGACCGTTCGCCGTCAACGACGGCAACGATGTCTGGGTCCTGCCCGGTGGTCTCACCCGGGTCGCCCTCCAGGAGGGCAACCTGATCGTCAACTCCAGCCAGGGCGGCGGCTCCAAGGACACCTGGGTACTGGCCGAGGGGCCGGCGGAACATCTGGAGGAGCAGAGCACCGGCGGACTCCCCGAGGTGGCGCCCCGCCAGCTCGGACCCGACGGCAACCCCACCTTCGTACAGGAAGGGGCACAGCAGCAGTGAGCGATGTGATCCTCTCCCGGATAGCCGAGGCGCTGACCTGGACCGGGCGCTATGTCGAACGGGCCGATGCCACCGGACGCATCCTCGACGCCTACCTCCACCGGATGCTGGAGGACCCGTGGCGTGACGAGGACGCGGCCTGCCGGTCGTTGTACGCGATCCTCGGCGTCGACGCGGGCGACCAGCGCGTCGACATGCAGCAGGTCCTCGACCAGCTCGCCTTCGACGCCCGCTCCACCTGCTCCATCGAGGGCGCGCTGGGCGCGGCCCGGCTCAACGCGCGCAGTGCCCGCGAGGCCGTGTCCTCCGAGATGTGGGAGTGCCTCAACTCCACCTGGCACGCGCTCGCCGACCAGCGGCGCGCGGCCCGGCGGACCGGCCCGTACGCCTATCTGGAGCTGGTACGCGCGCGTGCCGCGCTGTTCTTCGGGCTCGCGGACTCGACCATGAGCCGCGACGACAGCTGGCGGTTCGTGGTGCTGGGGCGGAGCCTTGAGCGGGTGGACATGACCGTACGGCTGCTGTCGGTACGGGTGCTGGACGCCGCGCACGCGCCCGACTGGACGACACTGCTGAGCGCGTCGGGCGCCGATGAGGCGTACGCGCGCGTGCACAGCGGGTTCGGGGACAGTGCGCGGGTCGCCGAATTCCTGCTCCTGGACCGGGACTTCCCGCGCTCGGCGCTGCACGCGCTGACCACGGCGGAGGAGTGCCTCAGCGCGCTCGGCCGGCCCCGCCAGGATCCCGCCCGCCGTCCGATCGGCCGGCTGCGCACCCGTCTCGAATACCTCGACCTCAGCGCCCTCCAGGATCAACTCCCCGCCCTGCTCAGGGACTTGCAGCAGGCCTGCATGACCTCGGCGGAGGCGGTGGCGGAGCGGTTCTTCCCGTACCAGGGGCCCGTCGAGTGGGCCCAGGAAGGAGCGTGAGCATGACCCGCCGCCTCCGTATCAAGCACGTCACCCGCGTCTCGTACGCCCAGGCCGCCGTCTCCTCGCACAACGAGGTCCGGATGACCCCGCTGACCCTGCCCGGCCAGACCACGCTGGACTCCCGGGTCACCGTCACCCCGGCCGCCTCGACCTGGTCGTACTGGGACTACTGGGGCACCCAGGTCACCGGCTTCGACCTGATGGACCCGCACGCGGACCTCACGATCACCGCCTCCAGCCTGGTCGAGACGTCCCCTGCGGACCCGCTGCCGGCCGCCCCCGCGTGGGAGGTGGTGGCCGAACGGACCAGGAACTCCCGCCTGTTGGAGTTCGCGGGCCCCACCGCCCGTACGACGGTCCCCGCGAAGCTGGTGAAGAAGGCGCGGAAGGCCTCGGCCGGGCTCGACCCGCACGAGACCGCCGTCGCCGTGTCCGCGCTGGTCGCCGACCGGGTCACCTACCTGCCCGGCGCCACGAGCGTGAACACCTCCCCCGCCGAGGCCTGGGAGCAGGGCGCGGGCGTCTGCCAGGACATCACCCACCTCACCCTCGGCCTGCTGCGCGGCGTCGGGCTTCCGGCCCGGTACGTCTCCGGCTACCTCCACCCCGAGCGGGACGCCGAACTGCACCGGCCGGTCGCCGGGCAGAGCCACGCCTGGATCGAGTACTGGGCGGGCGACTGGTGCGGCTACGACCCGACGAACCGGACCCGGGCCGACGAGTCGCACGTCGTCGTGGGGCGCGGGCGGGACTACGACGACGTCACCCCGCACAAGGGCATCTATCGGGGGGTGCCGGGCGGGCCGCCGGAGGTGACGGTGGAGTTCACGCGGGTGGCGTGAGGGCGGCGAGCGCGGTGACGGCGGTGACGGCGGTGACGGCGGTGACCGGGGCGCGTCGGCCTTCTCCCTTTTCCGGGGCCGAGGGCGCACAATCGCCGCTATGCCGACAGCGCGCCCGGTTCACCTGGTCCTGACCGCACTGACCGCACTGACCGCATTGGCCTGCGTCGCGGGCTGCGGCGGGGACGGGGACGGGGGCTCCACCGGTTCCCCGTCCTCCGCGTCGCCCTCCCAGGCGCCCTCGCGCCCCCACAAGGACGGGCATCTCACCTTCACCGTCCTGTCCCTGCGCTGCGGGATCACCGGCGTGACGGGCTCGCACGCCGACGCGCCGCCGCAGGGGCAGTTCTGCTCGGTCCGGCTGCGGGTGGAGAACAAGGACCCGAACTACCACGTCTACGAGACGGAACGGCAGCACCTCGCGGGCGTCACCGGGGACCGGGCCCGCCCCGACTCCTTCGCGATGGCGGTGCGCCGCCAGTCGGAGAAGGTGAAGATGGGCGGCCACACCTTGATGGAGGTCGAGCTCTGGTACGACGTCCCCAAAAACGCGGAGATCACCGGTCTGCGCGTCTCCGGGGACAACGACCCGTCCAGCTTCACCAGCACCGTACCGATCGGGCGGGCGCCGAACGGGGTGCTGGTGCCGATGAAGCCGGTGGTGACGAAGTAACCGAAGCAGCCGAAGCGGCTGCCGCTGACGGCTACTTGAGCTTGGCGTCCGCGCAGGCCGTGGCGAACTTGGCCGTGCAGATGTCGGACACCTTGAAGATGCCGTCCGCGACGACCGTGCTCTTGATGTTGCTCTTCGTCAGCGCGGACACGGACACCAGCTGCGCCGGGATGTCCTTGGTCGTCGGGCTGTCGACGCTGTCCTGGGTGAGGGACTCGAACAGGATGTCCTTGCCCTGGACCTTGGCGACGGCCATCTCCGCGGCGGCCTCGGCCTCCAGCGGGTAGGACTTGTACACGCTCATGTACTGGTCGCCGGTGAGGATCCGCTGCACGGCCTCCAGCTCGGCGTCCTGGCCGGTGATCGGCGGGATCTTGGTCATGCCCGCCTCCTCCATCGCCTCGATGGCGGCGGCGGCCATGGCGTCGTTGGCGGAGTAGACGGCGGCGATGTTGCTCGCGCCGATCGACTTGATCGCCTGGGCCATGTCCTTCTTGGCGGTCTGCGGCTTCCAGCCGTCGACGTCGTACGTCTCGGCGAGCGTCACCTTGCCGTTGAGCTCGGAGAGCGCGCCCGCCTTGAACTGGCCGGCGTTCGGGTCGGAGGGCGAGCCGTTGAGCATGACGATCTTGTCGGAGGTGTCGATGTCCGAGCCGAGCGCCTCGACCAGGGTGCGGCCCTGGACCTCGCCGACGAGTTCGTTGTCGAAGGAGACGTACGCGTCGATCGGGCCCTCGGCGAGACGGTCGTAGGCGATGACGGGGATGCCCGCGTCCTTCGCCTTCTTGACGGTGCCCGCGATGGCGTGCGAGTCGACGGCGTCGAGCAGGATCACATCGACCTTGTCGTCGATCATCTTCTGCATCTGGGACGCCTGCTTGGCGGCGTCCGCCTCACCGTTGGCGTAGACCGTCCTGCCCTTCTTCTCGGTGAGCTCGGCGACCTTGGCCTTGATGATCGGGTAGTCGAACTTCTCGTACCGGGTGTTCGTCGTCTCCGGCATCAGCACGCCCACCGTGATGTCGTCGCCCTTGGTCGGGCTCGCGTCGGCACTGCTGCTGGACACCCCGAGCGCCCCGCAGGCGGAGAGCGAGAGGGCCATCGAGGACGCGGCCAGACATATGGCGGTACGACGCATTGGGAAGCTCACTTCTGGTGCCTTTTGGGACGCGGGCGCAATTGCGACCATGGTGTCCGAAAAGCCAACGCGGCCCTCCCCTCCGCCGTCAAGCGGAACCACTTAACGAGTAAGCAACGCCACGCTCCGCATCACATGTGAAGAAGAGACGGAACCACCTTCAAACGCCCTTTACGGACTCTCCATTCAACGGGAGCCCATGGGGAGACCAAGATCCGTACAACCAATGCCAATCCTCGCGAGTCGTGATCACAGCGGCCTCCAGCCGCTGTTCCAGTCCCGATCAGAGGATCGAATGAACCCAGCCAGACGTACGACGGCCCTGGCCTCCACCGCCGTCGTGCTCGCCACCGCGGGCACCCTGCTCACGATGACGCCCGCCTCCGCCGCGACGACCTGCACATCCCCGGTCTTCAAGCGCCAGCTCTTCGCCAACACCACCTTCTCCGGCACCCCGAAGAAGACGGACTGCGACAACGCCGTCGACGAGAACTGGGGCACGGGCGCCCCGGCTTCGGGCCTGCCGTCGAACAACTTCGGCGTGCGGTGGTCGGTGACACGGGACTTCGGCTCGGGAGGCCCCTTCGCCCTCGCGGCCTCCGGGCTCGACGGCATCCGCGTCTACGTCGACGGCGTACGCAAGATCGACCTGTGGAAGAACGTGTCGACGACGGTGAGCAAGACGGTCAATGTCACCGTCCCCTCCGGCAAGCACACCCTCCGCGTCGACTACGCCAACTGGACCGGATCGGCGAAGGTCAAGTTCGGCTACACGCCCCGCACTTCGGCCACCGTGGACCAGGTCAAGCCGCTGACGCCGACGGGCGCCTCGGTGTCGTACGACTCGGCGACCGGCAAGGCGAAGGTCTCCTGGGCGAAGAACAAGGAGATGGACCTCGCCGGGTACAAGCTCTACCGGCGGCTCAAGGGCGCGTCCTTCGGGAGTACGCCGCTCGCGACGACCACCTCGACGTCGTACACGGACGCGACCCTTCCGGTGACCGGTGACGCGTACTACTACGAGGTCCGCGCGTACGACAAGGCGGGCAACACGTCGTCCGGCAGCGCGGATCAGCTGGTCACCACGGTCGACCGCACCGCGCCCGCCGCGCCCACCGGCCTGGAGGTCACGAGCCAGTCCGACGAGCTGGCGCTCGGCTGGAGCGCGGTGCCGGGGGCGGCGTCGTACCGGGTGTACCGGGCGGCGAGTTCGACCGGCACGTACAGCGCCATCGGGAGTACGGCCACGCTCGCCTATCAGGACCTGACCGGTGAAGAGGGGGTCACGTACTACTACCGGGTGGCGGCCGTCGACGCCGCGGGCAATGTGTCCGCGCGGTCCGCCGCGGTCTCCGGCTACCGCCGGGACGACACCCCGCCGTCCGCGGTGACCGGGCTGGTGGCGACGCCGACCGAGTACGGCTTCGCGCTCAGCTGGGACGCGAACCCCACGCCCGATCTGCACCGCTATGTCGTCTACGGCGGTGAGCTCATCGGGGACGAGGAGGAGCAGGTCTGCTACGCGGGCGAGGTGGAGTGGCTGTCCGCCGACACCACGTCGTACGAGTACCAGACCACCCCGGACGGGGAGGAGCGCTGCTTCTGGATCGACGCCGTCGACGACAACTGGAACTCCCACTACGAGTGGACCCGTTCGCCGAACATCGTCGTGGCGACCGAGCTGGATCTGTCCACCGGGACGACCTCCTGACCCCGTCCTGACCCCGTCCGCCACCCCGGAAGGAACCGATCCCCTGCCGACAGGCGACTGGACAGGCAGAGCACCGAACTCCTGACGACCCCACGAGGACGGTATGACCATCACCGAGAGCCCCGTCACGGACGCCCTGTTCGGCCCGCTCACCGTCCGCCTGAACACCTGGCGGGGTGAAGTCGTCGTCGAGGGCGAGGCGATACCGCGGGTCGTGCTGAGCAGGGCGACCGGCACCAAGGCCAACGGGGACATCCCCATCGGCACCCGGAACGCCGGTCTGCTCGTCCTCACCGTGGGAGGGGAGGCGGCGGCCCTGTCCCCCGGCCGGGGGCGGCTGACCCGGAGTTCGTACCGGGTCGACGTCCGGCACGCGGGCCGGCACTGGCGGCTGGTCCCGCACTCCATGCCGGCCAGCCGCCTCCTGCGCGACGGGCGCCGGCTGGGCGACTTCCGCTCGAAGGGCGACGGCGAGGTGAAGCAGGCCGAGTGGCGGTCGGACGCCAAGCCGGACGCCATGGACGCGGCCGTCGGCTACGCGCTGGCCGCCGCGTTCGGCACGGGCGCGGAGTCGCTGTGGTCGGAGGCCGCCGACCTGGTCCTCGACCTGTTTCCCTGAGGCTCAGCCCGTTTCCCGGAGATCCGCTTCCGCCGTACAACCAATCGACGTTCCGGTGGGTCCTGATCATCAACGGCTTTGCCTGCTGTTGACGATCAGGACCGAAGGAACCGATGAACCCAGCCAGACGCACGACGGCCGCGACCTCGGCCGCCGTCGTGCTCGCCACCGCGGGCACACTCCTCGCCATCACGCCCGCGTCCGCCGCGACCACCTGCAACTCTCCGGTGTTCAAGCGGCAGTTCTTCGCGAACACCACCTTCTCCGGCGCCGCGAAGAAGACGGACTGCGACAACGCCATCGACCAAAGCTGGAGCGGCGCCCCCGCCACCGGCCTCCCCTCGAACAACTTCGGCGTGCGGTGGTCGGTGACACGGGACTTCGGCTCCGGCGGACCCTTCTCCCTCGCCGCCTCCGGGCTCGACGGCATTCGCGTGTACGTCGACGGCGTACGCAAGATCAGCCTCTGGAAGAACACCTCGTCGACCGTCTCCAAGACCGTCAACGTCACCATCCCGTCCGGCAAGCACACCCTCCGCGTCGACTACGTCAACTGGACCGGCGCCGCCAAGGTCAAGTTCACGTACACCCCGCGCACGTCGGCGTCCGTCGACAAGGTCAAGCCCCTCACCCCGGCCGGGGTCTCCGTCTCGTACGACAAGAGCGGCAACAAGGCCAAGGTCGGCTGGGCGAAGAACAAGGAGATGGACCTCGCCGGGTACAAGCTCTACCGGCGCCTCAAGGGCACCTCGTTCGGCAGCAAGGCGCTCGCGACGACCACCTCCACGTCGTACACCGACAGCCCGCCGCCCACCGGCGCGACGTACTACTACGAGGTCCGCGCCTACGACAAGGCGGGCAATGTCTCGGCCGGCACCGCCGACCAGGCGGTGACGAGCGTGGACACCACCCCGCCCGCCGCGCCGTTCGTCGAGATGGACGCGTGCCCGGTGGACCAGCCCTACGCGGCCCCGGAGTTGATCACGACCGCCGAGAACAAGGCCGACATCGCGCTGTACGAGATGCAGCGGCTGAACACCTCCACCAACACCTGGACCACCGTCTACACCGGCACCAAGGGCGCGATCTGCGACACCGGTTACGCCGCCGACGGCAGCAAGGTGACGTACCGGGGCCGGGCGCGGGACGCGGTCGGGAACTGGTCCGCGTACTCGCCCGCCGCCACCTTCACCACCTCGGACCTGACGCCGCCGGCGACCGCGGCCGACGCGCACGTCGAGTACACGGCGGGCGTTCCGCACGTGGTGTGGTCGGCGGTCGACGGGGCGGCCTCGTACCAGGTCCTCCAGTACGACGCGGTGACCGGCGGCTGGCTGGACGCGCTGCCCGGCGCCACGGACGACTCCTCGGCCACCACCCCGACCACCACCACGGGCACCGACGCCGTGCCGCAGCAGCGGGTCGCGGTCGCCGACAGCTACCGGTACGCGGTGCGTTCGGTGGACGCGAAGGGCAACGCGGCCGCGCCCGTGGAGGTCACGCTGACGATGGCGGACCGGCCGGAGGCGATCGCGCCGTTCCGCACCACCGCGAGCCGGTTCGACGAGGGGGTGATGATCGAGTGGAGCAGCGCCGACCCGTGGACGTTCGGCGACGGCGACCCGCTCCTCACCTACCGGATCACCCGCACCGACAAGGCGACCGGCGAGAGCAGCACGGTCACCGCCTGCAAGCCCAACAGCTCGCAGGACCTGCCGCTGACCGACCCCGAGACGTACTGGACCTGGAACACCGGCGACGCCCCCGACTACGCCGGCGCCCGGCAGATCAACGGCGTCTGCTGGGACGTCTCCGGCGCCTCCGAGACGACGTACGACTACACGGTCGTCACGATCGACCCGTACGGCCATGAGTCGGGGCCCGGTCCCGCCGCCACCGCGACCACGCCGGACACCGTGCGCCCGGCCCCGGTGGAGAACCTGGCCGCCGAGCAGATCCCGCTCGGGGTGCGCCTGACCTGGACGCCGCCGGCCGACGACGACGTCACGGGCTACAAGGTGTGGCAGGGCGTGACGGACCCGGAGACCGGTGAGACGGAGTGGAAGGAGAACTGCTGGACCGGCAGTTCCCTGGCCGCGACCGAGATCCTCTGCCCGACCGTCCCCGACGGCGCCGCGCACACATACAAGGTGGCCGCGACCGACGGCTCCCCTCTGATCCCCTGGTACGCGGGCCCGGAGGCCTACCACCCCGCCGAGCTGTCCGTCACCCTGCCCGACACCCGCCCGCCGGGCTGGACGGGGACCGACATCAACGAGGACCAGTACCCGGAGCTCTACGTCGGCTGCTCCGAGAGCTCCGGCCTCGGCGACTGCTCCCGCTTCGCGACCTACCGCGTGGAGCGCTGGGACCCGACGTCGACCTCCTACGTCACCCTCACCGAGGGCACGATGTACGACGCCGTGTTCTACATGGACAAGACGGTCCACGAGGACACGCTCGGCCTGTACTACTACCGCGTGGTCCGCCTGGACGCGACCGGCGCGGAGGCCGCGACCACGCCGACGGCGTACGGCATCTGGGACTCCTGGCTCTGAGCCCGCACGCACAAAGAGAAGGGGGCCCGGAGAGAGATCTCCGGGCCCTCGCCCTCCGTTGACCACTCGTAACCACCTGGACCGAAAGAACCGATGAACCCAGCCAGACGCACGACCGCGGCCACCGCGACCGCCGTCGTCCTCACCACCGCGGGCACACTCCTCGCCATCACGCCCGCCTCCGCCGCGACCACCTGCACCTCCCCGGTCTTCAAACGGCAGTTCTTCGCGAACACCACCTTCTCCGGCACCCCGAAGAAGACGGACTGCGACAACGCCATCGACCAGACCTGGAGCGGCGCCCCCGCCTCCGGTCTGCCGTCGAACAACTTCGGCGTCCGCTGGTCGGTGACACGGGACTTCGGCTCCGGCGGACCTTTCACCCTCGCCGCCTCCGGCCTGGACGGCATCCGCGTCTACGTCGACGGCGTCCGCAAGATCGACCTGTGGAAGAACGTGACGAAGACGGTGAGCAAGACCGTCAACGTCACCATCCCCAAGGGCAAACACACCCTCCGCGTCGACTACGTCAACTGGACCGGCGCCGCCAAGGTCAAGTTCACGTACACCCCGAGGACGTCGGCGTCCGTCGACAAGGTCAAGCCGCTCGCGCCGGCGAACCCCACCGCCGACTGGTGGGACGAGGAGTACTCCTCCAGCGCCATCCTCGGCTGGGCGAAGAACAAGGAGATGGACCTCGCCGGGTACCGCGTCTACCGGCGGGTGCAGGGCACCAGCGCCTGGACGAAGGTCGCCACCACGACCGGTACCACGTACACGGACGTACCGCCGCAGACCGGCCAGTACTACATGTACGAGATCCGCGCCTACGACAAGGCGGGCAACGAGTCCTCCGGCAGCACCGACGTGGGGCCGATCAGCACCTGGGACACGACCGCGCCCGCCGCTCCCGTCGTCACCGCCGAGGGCGTGGAGGCATCCAACAACCTCACCTGGACGGCCTCCACGGACGCGGTCACGTACCTGGTCCTCCGCAAGAAGGCCACCGCGACCTCGTACACGCAGCTCGCCGAGACCACCTCGACCGCCTACGCCGACACCACCGCGAGCTACGGCACCGCCTACAACTACAAGGTCACCGCGGCCGACAAGGCCGGTAACCAGGCCACCTCCGCCGTGGTCAGCAGCACCCGTACCATCCTCCCGCCGCAGAACGTGACGGCGACCGTGCCGAGTTACGGCGCGGTGTTCACCTGGACCGAGGCGGCCGGGGGCGACACCGCCGACTACGAGGTCTACCGGTCGACGACCTCCCCGGTGGAGATCAGTTCGGAGAACCTCACCGCCTGCCGCAGCCGCAAGACGAGCACGGACGCGGCCGGCAACACGGTCCGCTCCTGCGTCGACTACGACGGCGACCAGGGTGCCACGTACCACTACGTCATGATCCGGAAGAACACCGCGGGCCGCTGGTCCACGGGCTCGGCGGACCTGACCGTCACCCGCCCCGGCGACGAGATCCCGCCGCCGAACGTGACCGGCCTGACCGCGGAGCCACTGGCGTACGGCGTCAGGCTGGACTGGGACGACAGCACGGCCACGGACCTCGCGAAGTACTGGATCTACGAGCAGCCGAATTCGTGGCAGGACCCGGAGTACATCGGCAGCGCACCGGCAGGCACCTCCGAGTTCGTCGTGGGCCCCGAGCGGGCGGACGGCGAGTCCACGACCTACGTCGTGGTCGCAGTCGACATCTACGGCAACTCCCGTACCTACGAGGACTCGAACGATCCCGACGTCACCGCGTGGAGCCAGCCCGTATCCAAGGTCGCCGTCACCGAACTCGACCTCACCCCGACGGTGATCCCCGAGGACACCGCGCCCTGCACCCTGACCGCATGGACGGTCCTCGGCAGCGAGGGCGGCATGTACATCGACTGCGCCGACTCGGTGGCCACCGAGGCCACCGGCATCAACGTGTACCGCTGGGACCCCGCGACGAGCACCTACGTCCGCGTGACGGACACCCCACTGGCGCCCACGGTCACCCGTTACGTCGATTCCACCGTGCCCCGCGGCACGACCGTCTACTACGTGCTCTCGGTCGTCGCCGCGGACGGCTCGGAGACCTTCAGCAACGTGGACTCCAGCGTGTCCCTGCCGAGCGGAGCCTGACCCCAGATGAGACCCACCCTCCCCGCAGCCGCAGCCGTGGTGCTCGCCACCACGGGCGGCCTGCTCACCCTGGTCGCCGCGCCCGCGTCCGCCGCGACGACCTGCAACTCCCCGCTCTTCAAGCGGCAGTTCTTCGCGAACACCACCTTCTCCGGCACCCCGAAGAAGACCGACTGCGACAACGCCATCGACCAGAGCTGGAACGGGGCACCCGCCTCCGGCCTGCCGTCGAACAACTTCGGCGTCCGCTGGTCGGTGACACGGGACTTCGGCTCCGGCGGACCTTTCACCCTCGCCGCCTCCGGCCTGGACGGCATCCGCGTCTACGTCGACGGCGTCCGCAAGATCGACCTGTGGAAGAACGTGACGAAGACGGTGAGCAAGACCGTCAACGTCACCATCCCCAAGGGCAAACACACCCTCCGCGTCGACTACGTCAACTGGACCGGCGCCGCCAAGGTCAAGTTCGCGTACACACCCCGGACGTCGGCGACCGTGGACAAGACCAAGCCCCTTTCCCCGACCGGGACTTCGGTCTCGTACGACTCCGCCACCGGCAAGGCGAAGGTCTCCTGGGCCAAGAACAAGGAGATGGACCTCGCGGGCTACCGCGTCTACCGCCGCCTCAAGGGCAGTTCCGCCTGGACGAAGGTCGCCACCACGACGTCCGTCTCCGCCACCGACGCCACCCTCCCGGTGACCGGCGCGGCGTACTACTACGAGGTCCGCGCCTACGACAAGGCCGGCAACGAGTCCGCGGGGACGGCGGACCAGCTGGTCACTACCGCCGACCGCACCGCGCCCGCCGCCGCGACCGCAGTGGCGGCCACGGGGACGACCGCGGGCAACGCCCTGACGTGGCAGGCGTCTTCGTCGACGGACGTGGACCACTACCTGGTGTGGGCCGCGCCGGTGGGGCAGAGCGACCCGGACGGGCCGCAGCCCGTGTTCGGGACGTCGTACACGGATGTCATCGCGGACGCCGGTACGGCGTACTCGTACACCGTGCAGGCCGTCGACGCCGCCCAGAACCTCTCTCCGGTCTCCGAGGCCGTGACGGTCACGCGCCCCGTCGCGTCCACGACGCCCGCCCCGACCGCCCTGGAGGGCGAGCCCGGCGACGCGTCCACCCATCTCACGTGGACGCCGTCGGAGGACGGCACGGTCACCGGGTTCCACATCTACCGCCGCACCTCCGCGAACGGCGCCTGGGCGCTCCTGGGCAGCACCGGGGCGTCGGCCTGGTCGTACGAGGACACCTCGGCGCCGAAGGGGGCCGCGTACTACTACGTCGCCGCCGTCGACGCCTCGGGAGTCGAGTCGGTACCCGGCGCCCAGCTCACCGTCGACCGCCTCACCCCCGCCACCCCGACCGGCCCCACAGCCCCGCAGCTGACCGTGGTCTCCGAGGGCGGCACCCGGGTCCCCATCCAGGTCGGCATCAAGCCCGGCGCCGGTGACGAGGGACGCGTGCTCCAGGGGTACTCCTGGGAGATCAGCGGCGCCTGCGGCTCCAGCGGCACGCGGACCACGACGTCGGACTCCCTCTCCTGGACCCCGCAGTACACCGGCCCGTGCACGGTGACCGTGTCCGCTGTGGACGCGTACGGCCGTACGGGCGAGTCGGGTTCCGTGGAGGTCATGGTCTACCGGTGAGTCACCGGCTCCGGTAATTCACAGGAGATCGATTACAACCAACTCCCGTCCCCACAGGTCGTGTCCGTCGGCGGCGCGTTCTCCGCGCGTCACCGACGGACACGACCGAGGGACGGAATGAACCCAGCCAGACGTACGGCGGCCATCACCTCCACCGCCGTCGTGCTCGCCACCGCGGGCACCCTGCTCACCGTCACACCCGCATCCGCGGCGACGACGTGCACTTCTCCCGTCTTCAAACGGCAGTTCTTCGCGAACACCACCTTCTCGGGCACCCCGAAGAAGACGGACTGCGACAACGCCATCGACCAGAACTGGGGCACGGGCGCCCCGACTTCGGGTCTGCCGTCGAACAACTTCGGCGTGCGGTGGTCGGTGACACGGGACTTCGGCTCCGGCGGACCCTTCTCCCTCGCCGCCTCCGGGCTCGACGGCATTCGCGTGTACGTCGACGGCGTACGCAAGATCAGCCTCTGGAAGAACACCTCGTCGACCGTCTCCAAGACCGTCAACGTCACCATCCCCAGCGGCAAGCACACCCTTCGCGTCGACTACGTCAACTGGACCGGCGCAGCCAAGGTCAAGTTCACGTACACCCCGCGCACGTCGGCGTCCGTCGACAAGGTCAAGCCCCTCACCCCGACCGGGACTTCGGCGGCGTACGACGCCGCGACCCGCAAGGCCAAGCTCACCTGGTCCAAGAACAAGGAGATGGACCTCGCGGGCTACCAGGTCCACCGCCGTCTCAAAGGCAGCGGCTCCTGGACGAAGGTCGCCACGACCACCGCCACGGCCACCTCGTACACCGACACCCCGCCCGCGACCGGCGAGACCTACTACTACGAGATCCGCGCCTACGACAAGGCCGGCAACACCTCCCCCGGTACCGCCGACAAGCCCGTCACCACGGTGTTCGCCGCACCGCAGGGGCTGACGGCGACGTCGTCGAACAAGGCGAACTCCCTTACCTGGCAGGCCGCTTCGGGTGTGAAGTCGTACGAGGTGTACCGCGCCTTCGGGGACACCGGGAACTTCGGGCTCCTCGCGGTGGTCGACTCCCCCGCGTACGCGGACTCCGAGGTGACCGCCAACGTGCCCTACACCTACAAGGTGCGGTCGCTGAACGCCGCCGGCGCCGCGTCGCCGTACTCGAACGTCGTGTCGGCCACCGTGGACACCGTCGCGCCGCTGAAGCCCGAGGGCCTCACGGTCGCCTCGGCGGACGAGGGCGGGATCACGCTGACCTGGCAGAAGCCGGGTGCGGACACGGTGAAGTACAACGTCTACCGCGGGACTTCACCGCTCAGCGGAACCCTGATCGGGTCGTCGTCCACCACGGCCTACCGGGACACCGGCGCCGAGGCCGGGCAGCTCTACTCCTACATGGTCACGGCCGTGGACGCGGCGGGCAACCAGTCGAGCGTGAGCACCCCCGTCAACGCCACGCGGCCTGTCGGACCGAGCAGCGTTCCCCGGAAGCCCTCCATCATGAACCCCCAGATCGTGGGCGACCAGCTCTCCATGAGCTTCGAGAACTCGGGGTACGTCCCGGTGTCGTCGTACGAGGTGTACCGCTCCCGCACCACCCCCGTGGACACGACCGTCGCCGCCAACCACTTCGGCGGTTCGACCGGGACGTTCACGGCCACGGTCGCCGAGGACGAGCGGGACTACTACTACGCCGTCGTCGCGGTGTCGTCGTACGGTGTGCGGTCCGCGCCCTCGAACTCGTTCAAGCCGCAGGTGGTGGAGGTGTCGGACACTCCGCTGCCCACCGCGGTGTCCGATGTCATCCCGGGTGACGGGCAGGTACGGCTGATCTGGGGCACCCCGCCGAACAGCCCGGGCAACCCGGCCGTCGTCGCCTACCGCGTGTACCGCTCGACGACCCCCGGGGTCACCAAGGAGAACGCCGAGTCGGCCGTCCTGACCCAGAGCAGCGACTACACCGACTCCGGGCTGACCAACGGCACGACGTACTACTACGCCGTCGCCACCGTCAGCGTGTACGGCGTGGAGTCCGCGCTGTCCGCCGAGGTGTCGGCCACCCCGGCGGCCTGACCAGCAAAAAGAAAGGGGCCCGGCGCGATGGCGCCCGGCCCCTTTCACCTACTGCTCACGTCAGTCCTGGCGCCCCTTGGGCCGCCACACCACCAGCGCGCTGGTCTGCTGCACTTCCTGATACGGCACCAGATCCCGTCGGTACGACGCGTGTACCGCCGCCTCCCGTTGCTGCATCGCCGCGGCGGCGCCCTCCAGGGCGGCCTCCATCTCGGCTACGCGGGACTGGAGGGCGGCTACCTGGTTCTCCAGCTCGATGATGCGTTTGATGCCGGCGAGGTTGATGCCCTCGTCCTGCGACAACTGCTGGACGGTGCGCAGCAGTTCGATGTCGCGGGCCGAGTAGCGGCGGCCCCGCCCTGCGGTGCGGTCGGGGGAGACCAGGCCGAGGCGGTCGTACTGACGGAGGGTCTGCGGGTGCAGGCCGGACAGCTGGGCCGCCACCGAGATGACGTAGACCGGGGTCTCCTCGGTCAGTTCATACGGGTTGCGTCGACGGCCGTCCATCTCGATCATGCTCCCTTCGCGGCCTGGAACAGCTCCGCCCGCGGATCCTCGTCCGCGGTCGCCTCGCGATACGCCTCCAGTGCGTCACGAGCCTTCCCCGTCAGGTCCTTCGGGACACTCACCTCGACGGTGACCAGGAGGTCGCCGCGGGTGCCGTCCTTGCGGACCGCGCCCTTGCCGCGGGCGCGCATGGTGCGGCCGTTGGGGGTGCCGGGCGGCAGTTTCAGGGTGACCGGCGGTCCGCCCAGGGTCGGGACCCTGACCTCGCCGCCGAGGGCCGCCTCCGTGAAGGTCACGGGGACGGTCACCGTGAGGTTGTCGTCCTTGCGGCCGAAGACCGGGTGGGCGTCGACGTGGACGGTGACGTACAGGTCACCGGCCGGGCCGCCGCGCTCGCCCGGCGCTCCCTTGCCGCGCAGCCGGATGCGCTGGCTGTCCGTCACCCCGGCGGGGATGCGGACCTGCATCGTGCGGGACGACTTGGCGCGGCCGCTGCCCTTGCACTCCAAGCAGGGGTGCTCGGCCATCAGTCCGCGGCCCTTGCAGTCCGGGCAGGGGTCGGTGAGGGAGAACCCTCCGCCGGAGCCCCTCGCCACCTGACCCGTGCCGACGCAGGTCGGGCAGACGCGCGGTGTGCCGTTCTTGTCGCCGGTGCCGGAGCATGCCTTGCAGGGGGCCTGCGAGGACATCCGCAGGGGGACCGTGGCGCCCTCGATGGCCTCCGTGAAGCTCAGCGTGACCTCGGTGTCGATGTCCTGGCCGCGGCGGGGCTGGGTACGGGTCGTCCCCGCGCCGCCGCGGTTGAACAGACCGCCGAAGACATCCCCGATGCCGCCGCCGAAACCGCCGGAACCCTGGCCGCCACCGCCCTGGGCGCCGCCTCCGAAGAGGTCGCCCAGGTCGAAGTTGAAGGAGCCGCCGCCCGCGCCCGGCCCCGGGCGGAAGCCGCCGTTGCCGAAGAGCGCGCGGGCGTCGTCGTACTCCTTGCGCTTCTTGGGGTCACCGAGGACGTCGTTCGCCTCGGAGATCTCCTTGAAGCGCTCCTCGGCCTTGACGTTGCCCTTGTTGGCGTCCGGGTGGTACTCGCGGGCGAGCTTCCGGTACGCCTTCTTGATCTCGGCCTCGGTGGCGTCCTTGGGGACGCCGAGGACCTTGTAGAAGTCCTTCTCGATGAAGTCCTTGGTGCTCATCCTCGACGCGCCCCCTTTCCGGTGTCCTGCTCAGTGTCGACCTCAGCCCTCCTCAGGGCCGTTGTCCTTGTCGTCGGCCTTGGAGTCCTCCTCGGCCTTGACCGTCTGCGCGCCGGGCTGCGGCTCGGCGACGGCCACCCGCGCGGGGCGGATGGTGCGCTCGCCGATGCGATACCCGGGCTGCAGGATCGCCACGCACGTCGTCTCGGTGACGTCGGGCGCGTAGCTGTGCATCAGGGCCTCGTGGATCGTCGGGTCGAAGGGCTCGCCCTCCTTGCCGAACTGCTGCAGACCCATCTTCGCCGCGACGGTCTCCAGCGACTCCCCGACGGACTTGAATCCGCCGACGAACTCGCCGTGTTCGCGCGCGCGGCCGATGTCGTCGAGCACGGGCAGGAGTTCGGTCAGGAGGTTCGCGATGGCGATCTCCTTGACCGTGATCCGGTCCCGCTCCACGCGGCGGCGGTAGTTCTGGAACTCGGCCTGGAGCCGCTGGAGGTCCGTGGTGCGCTCTTCGAGCGCCTTGCGGGACTGGTCCAGCTGCGCGGTCAGACCGGCGATCTGTGCTGTTGCGTCCCCGGCCGGGGCCGCCCCCTCGCCGTTGGGCGAGGTGGCGGCCTTCGACTCGGCGTCGTCGGGGGTGGCGCCGGAGGGGACGTCAGGCTTCTCGTCGAAGCCCGGGGTCTCCTCCGTCACGCGGCACCGTCCTTACGGTCCTCGTCGACGATCTCGGCGTCGACGACGTCGTCGTCGGCCTTGGGGGCCTCGGTACCGGCGCCACCCGCGGCCTGGGCCGCCTGGGCGTCGGCGTACATCGCCTGGCCGACCTTCTGCGAGACGGCCGCGACCTTCTCGGTGGCGGTGCGGATCTCGGCGGTGTCCTCGCCCTTGAGCGCGGCCTTCAGCTCCTCGACAGCGGCCTCGACCTCGGTCTTGACCTCGCCGGGGACCTTGTCCTCGTTGTCCTTGAGGAACTTCTCCGTCTGGTAGACGAGCTGCTCGCCCTGGTTGCGGGTCTCGGCGGCCTCGCGGCGGGCGTGGTCCTCCTCCGCGTACTTCTCGGCCTCCTGGCGCATCCGGTCGACCTCGTCCTTCGGCAGCGAGGAGCCGCCGGTGACGGTCATCTTCTGCTCCTTGCCCGTGCCGAGGTCCTTCGCGGTCACGTGCATGATGCCGTTGGCGTCGATGTCGAAGGCGACCTCGATCTGCGGGACACCGCGCGGGGCCGGCGGCAGACCGGTCAGCTCGAACATCCCGAGCTTCTTGTTGTACGCCGCGATCTCGCGCTCGCCCTGGTAGACCTGGATCTGTACGGAGGGCTGGTTGTCCTCGGCGGTGGTGAAGATCTCGGACCGCTTGGTCGGGATCGTCGTGTTCCGCTCGATGAGCTTGGTCATGATGCCGCCCTTGGTCTCGATACCGAGGGACAGCGGGGTCACGTCGAGGAGCAGGACGTCCTTGACCTCACCCTTGAGGACACCGGCCTGGAGGGCGGCGCCGATGGCGACGACCTCGTCCGGGTTGACGCCCTTGTTCGCCTCGTTGCCACCGGTCAGCTCCTTGACGAGCTCGGCGACGGCGGGCATACGGGTGGAGCCGCCGACGAGGACGACGTGGTCGATCTCGTTGATGGAGATGCCGGCGTCCTTGATGACGTTGTGGAACGGCGTCTTGCAGCGCTCCAGCAGGTCGGCCGTCAGCTGCTGGAACTGGGCGCGCGTGAGCTTCTCGTCGAGGTGCAGCGGGCCCTCGGCGGAGGCGGTGATGTAGGGCAGGTTGATCGAGGTCTCGGTGGACGAGGACAGCTCGATCTTCGCCTTCTCGGCGGCCTCGCGCAGACGCTGGAGCGCCATCTTGTCCTTGGCGAGGTCCACGCCGTGGCCGGCCTTGAACTGCTGCACCAGGTAGTCGACGACGCGCTGGTCCCAGTCGTCACCACCGAGGTGGTTGTCACCGTTGGTGGCCTTCACCTCGACGACGCCGTCGCCGATCTCCAGGAGGGACACGTCGAAGGTGCCGCCACCGAGGTCGAAGACGAGGATCGTCTGGTCGTCCTTGTCGAGGCCGTACGCGAGCGCGGCCGCGGTGGGCTCGTTGACGATACGAAGGACGTTGAGACCGGCGATCTCGCCGGCTTCCTTCGTCGCCTGACGCTCGGAGTCGTTGAAGTAGGCGGGAACGGTGATGACCGCGTCGGTCACCTTCTCGCCCAGGTAGGCCTCGGCGTCCCGCTTCAGCTTCTGCAGGATGAACGCGGAGATCTGCTGCGGGTTGAAGGGCTTCCCGTCGAGCTCGATCTTCCAGTCGGTGCCCATGTGACGCTTCACGGAACGGATGGTCCGGTCCACGTTCGTGACCGCCTGGCGCTTGGCGACCTCGCCGACCAGCACCTCACCGTTCTTCGCGAAGGCGACGACGGACGGCGTGGTCCTGGCACCCTCGGCGTTGGTGATGACGGTGGGCTCGCCGCCCTCCAGAACGCTGACGACGGAGTTAGTCGTGCCCAGGTCGATGCCGACCGCACGTGCCATGGTGATTTCCTCCAGCTGACTTGAGTGGAACGGACTCAAGTGTGCATGACGTCCGCCGCCCGGTCAACAGACCTGAGTCGAGGCCACTCAACTCTTATCCGTTCCTTACACGCAACTGGCCTCTGACCTGCGGAGACGCGGATCGAGCCGCACTGGAGGGCTTGATACGCAGCAGTCCGATCACGCCGACGAGGGCACCGACGACGACCCAGAGCGCCCCGGACGCGGCGATGGTTCCGAGGTGCACGAGAACGGCGACGAGTACCCCCGAGAAGGCAACAAGTCCGAGGACGACGACGATCCCCTGCGGAGTGAGCCCGAGCCGCCGCAACCGATGCCCGAGCCGCACCCCCCTCCCCCCACCCCGCCGGGACAGCACCACCAACAGCACATCGGCGGCGACCACGATCCCGAGCCCGGCGAACACGGCCGCGGTGGAGGCGAGCCCGTACCCCGCCCGTGCCGTCACGGCCGCCGAGGCGAGCAGGAACCCGGCGAACATCGCCCCGCACGAACCGAGCCCCGCGCGCGCGGGCGGCCAGTTGTGCATGAGAAACCCGGTCAGCGCGGCGGCCAGCACACTGAGCAACACGGCAAGCCCGTCCATGACTTCGGCGGCGGCACAGGCCCCCACCCCGAAGGCGGTGAGCACCCCGACGGCCCCGGCGAGCCCGTCGACATGATCAAGCGCCCGAAACCCCAGCACGACGAACACGATCCACCCGACGGCGAGCACCCCACCCCCGACCCCGGTCTCCCCGTACGGCACCACGAGCGCGGCGGCGACGGCCGTACCAGCGCCGAGAAACCGCGGCTTCACACGCCGCACATCGGCGAGGAACCCCAGCGAGGCGACCCCGGCCGCGGCGACGAGCAGCTCCCCGACCCCGTCCCCGAGCGGCGCGACACCGGTCCGGTCACCGGCCACCGCGACAAGACACGTGGCAACCACGACGGCCACACCCCCGGCCACCGGCACCTTCCGCTGCCGCCGCCGCTCGACGATCCCGAGCTTCAGGGCGGGGAGACGGAGCAGGGCGGCGAGGAGCGCGGTGAGGAGCAGGGCGGAGGTGGCGGCGGCGATTCCGTAGAGCACGGATCCAATTTAGGGCTGAATGTAGCAATTCGGTACGAATAACACGATCGGATCGGTTGTCGGGTTGCGGTGGGTCACCGGAACCTCTCCCCGCGTGGCGTCCACCGTGGGAATCTGGAGCGGCTCGCGAACAGGGCGGGGCACGGGGGAGGCTCCATGTGGGGCGTGCTGATCGGGCTGGGCGGCTTCTTGGCCGGGATTCTCGTCCTGGCACTCAAAGACTGGCTGACCGCGAGGGCGAAGCAGCTGCTGGACCTGCTGTACGGCCGTTTCGCGGGAAGCCGCTTGCTACGGCGGCGGGCGCTGGCGAACTACACGCGCGAGCTGTACGAGCGCCACCGGGAGTTCCCCGTCAGCTTCCAGGCGGACGAGGCGCTGAAGCTGCCGATGGAGTCGGTGTACGTACCGCTGCGGGGCGGCCCGGACCGCACCGAGGTCGCGACGACGCTGCGGCGGGCGCGGCGGAGCGTGGTGCTGGGGGCGCCGGGGGCGGGCAAGACGCTGCTGCTCCGGCACGAGTCGTGGGCGTGGGCCCGGCAGCGGGTGGAGTCGGAGGGCGTCGGCGACGGGCGGGCCGTTCCGGTCCTGCTGGATCTGCACCGCCTGAACCTGGACCCGGAGATCGGCCTGGAGCAGCACGTCGTACGCCACTTCGCGCGGCATCGCTTTCCGGGGGCGGGGAGTTGGGTGTCGGCCGCGCTCGGCCGAGGCGATGTCGCCCTGTACTTCGACGGCCTGGACGAGGTGGCGACTGACCTCCGCCCCCGCGTCGTCGAACTCATCAAGGAGTTCACGGAGACGCACCGCAAGTGCCGGGTGGTGGTGACCTGCCGGGCGGCGGTGTACGAGGGCCAGTTCGTCGACTTCGACCAGACACTGCGGATCCAGGACTTCGACGAGCACCTGATCCGGCGGTTCCTGGGCGGCTGGCCGTGGCAGGCGGGGGATGTGGACCAGCTGGTGGGGGCGCTGCGGGACACTCCTCAGATCATGCAGCTGGCGCGCAATCCGCTGCTGCTGACGCTGATCGCGTACCTCTACGACTTCAAGTACGCCGAGAGCGGGGAAGCCCTGCCGCACACCCGCGCCGAGTTCTACCGCCAGGTCGTCGACGATCTGTTCCGCCGCCGCGAGTCGGCGTTCCCGCGTCCGCTGAAGAAGGCGGTACTGCAACGGCTGGCGCTGACCGCCCAAGACGTCCCAGCGGGGACACGGGACCGGCTGGCGCTGCCGGAGGGGGAGGTACTGAAGGTCGTAAGAGCCGTGCTGGAGGAGCAGGGGCGGGAGGTGGGGCTCGCGGACGCCGTGCTCAGGGAGATCGTCGAGCGGAGCGGGCTGCTGCTGGCCGTGGACGGCGGGGATCGGTATCAGTTCGCGCATCTGACCTTGCAGGAGTACCTGGCGGCGGTCGCGCTCAGGGAGGACGCCGAGGGGCTGATACGTCGGTACGAGGCGGACCCGGGAGTGTGGCGGGAGACCGTACGGCTGTGGTGCGGGGTCGTGGGGCGGGACTGCACGGCGGTGGTACGTCGGGTGCACGCGCGGGATGCCGTACTCGGGTTCTTGTGCCTGGCGGATGCCGAGCGCCTGGAGGAGGGGTTCGAGCGGGAAGTGCTGGCGGAGTTCAAGGGGCGGCTGCGGGCGGGAGAGGCGGGGGACGAGGTCGTCGCCGCGTTCGGGCTGGTGGCGGGGGATCGACGCCGGGGGGAGCTGTTCGGCTTCCTTGTGGCACAGGCCCGGTCCGGCAATCGGGCGGCCGCTGCCGCGCTGGCGGCGACGAATCTGCCGAGGGCCGCTCAGGAGTTGGCCGGCATGAGGCGACAGCTCGGAGACACCGCCTGGACGGCTCTGGGCACCATGGGCGACCTGGCGGTGCCCTACTTCGAGAGGTCGGCCCGCCATTACGACAGCGCGGTGCACATGCTGTGGCGCATCCGAACGCCGAAGGCCGCTCTCGCGTTGAACCGATGCCTCTGGGAAGCCTCCGACTCGGACGCAACAATCCCCTACCACCTCGGGGAACTGCTGACCGTCCCGGAGATCGCCGACGCGCTGCACACCGCGCCCACCGACGAGGACAAGCCGATACTCCCCTGGGTCTGGCGTCCGTTCGCGCACGGCCCGGACGACTCCCTGATCAGGATCGCCGGGAGAATCGCCTACGTCCTCGAAGCGGCGCTCCCTTACGGGGTGCCCGAGGACTTCCCAGCGCCGGATCCCCGCATCACGGCCGCCATCACGGTCATCGGCGTATCCGTCCTGCCCGAAGTGCGCGTGCCCGATGAGGTCGCCGAAGACGTCGCCGGGCTCGCTGGCCCCGCGCTGTTCTTCCTCGCCGACGGCCCTCGCCTCGGCGTCAAGACATCGCAGTTCGCCGAGCAGATAGAGGAGAGACACCTCTCAGGCCCGACCCAGGCGCAAGCGCTGGACATCTCGATGGCCCTGCTCGCCGCGGCCGGCCTCGACCCCGACCTACGCGGTTTCCTCCAGCTCCTCCCGCCCAGCCTCCGCCTCCGCGCCTGCCTCGCCCTCCTGCACGCCAAGGAGCCCGCCAGCCACGCCACCTGGGACGTCCCGCCGTCCAACGCCAGGCACGACACCCCGTACCGCAAGGCCATGAGCCCGGCGCTCTACGCAACGCTCCTGATGTGGTTCGCCCTCTCCGCCCTCGCCGCATGGCACGCGATGACCACGGCCTGGGGACCCCAGTGGCTCGGCTGGACGGTGACAGGGGTGATCGGTCTCGGCTGGCTGGGCATCCTCTCCATGCCGTTCATGGAGGAGCCGTCGGCCATCTGGTCCGGTTCGGTCTTCTACGCGCTGCTGTCGATGGCCCCCGCCGTGGGCCTCTACGCCTACCTGGCCGCCCTTCACCCCTGGGGCGTCGTCTCCGCCACGACCTGCACCGCCGCCGTACTCGCCGTGCTCCTGCCGACAGGCGCCCGCGCGTACCGCCACGACATGCGCGCCTACGCCCACTCCCACCCCGTACGCCGTCTCGTCCTCGACCCCCTCCGCGAGCTCCCCTGACCAGCCCGGCCACGCCACTCAGGCAAGCCTCAGCGATCCAGATCACCTCGCCCCTGGCTACAGTGCGATGGAAGATACGGGTAGTCTCAGTCGGACTGCATAAGTTACCGCTTAGTAATCTCGAAGAACCCCCTCGCAGGCCCGAGGAGCCCCCAAATGCAACTCGCCGCGATCATCGTGTCGATGGTCACCATGACGGTCGGCGTCGCCCTGTTCGGCCGGGCCATCGTGCAGATCGTCCGCTTCATGATGCTCGGCCAGCCCCTCCCCGCGGGGGCCAGGACCAACGACCCCGTCCTGCGCACCATCACCGTGGTCAAGGAGTTCCTCGGCCACACGAGGATGAACCGCTGGGGCGTCGTCGGCATCGCGCACTGGTTCGTGGCGATCGGCTTCTACACGCTGCTCCTGACGATCGTGAACGCCGTCGGCCAGCTGTTCCAGGCCGACTGGCTGCTGCCGATCATCGGTGACTGGGCGCCGTACAACCTCTTCATCGAGCTCATCGGCACCCTCACGATCGTCGGCATCGTGACCCTGATCGTCATCCGGCAGCTCAACCGTCCGGGCGGCGCGGGCCGCAAGTCCCGGTTCGCGGGCTCCAACACCGGTCAGGCGTACTTCGTCGAGACGATCATCCTCATCGTCGGCGTCTGCATCTTCATGCTGCACGCCCTTGAGGGCGCCCAGCACCACGTGGACGGCTACGAGGCCTCCTTCTTCATCTCGTACCCGGTGGTGCACGCGCTGGAGAACGTGGACCTCTCCACCCTCCAGACGCTCACCTACTTCTTCGCCGGCCTGAAGATCGCGGCCTCCTTCATCTGGATGATCACGGTCGCCCTCAAGACCGACATGGGTGTCGCCTGGCACCGCTTCCTGGGCTTCCCGAACATCTGGTTCAAGCGCAACGCCGACGGCGCCACCTCCCTCGGCGCGCTGCTGCCGATGACCTCCGGCGGCAAGCCGATCGACTTCACCGACCCCGGCGAGGACGACGTCTTCGGTGTCAGCCAGGTCGAGCAGTTCTCCTGGAAGGGCCTGCTCGACTTCTCGACGTGCACCGAGTGCGGCCGCTGCCAGTCGCAGTGCCCCGCCTGGAACACCGGCAAGCCGCTGTCTCCCAAGCTGCTGATCATGTCCCTCCGGGACCACGCCCACGCCAAGGCGCCCTACCTGCTCGCGGGTGGCGGCAAGACCATGGAGGGCGAGGAGAAGGCGTCCGAGGAGCAGCTCAAGGACGTACCCGCCGCCGCTCTCGCCGAGGCCGAGCGGCCCCTCATCGGCACCGCCGAGGAGAACGGCGTCATCGACCCCGACGTCCTGTGGTCCTGCACCACCTGCGGCGCCTGTGTCGAGCAGTGCCCCGTCGACATCGAGCACGTCGACCACATCGTCGACATGCGCCGCTACCAGGTCATGATCGAGAGCGCCTTCCCCTCCGAGGCGGGCACGATGCTCAAGAACCTGGAGAAGAAGGGCAACCCCTGGGGCCTCGCCAAGAAGCAGCGCCTTGAGTGGCTCAAGGAGCTCGACTTCGAGGTGCCCGTCGTCGGCAAGGACATCGAGGACCTCTCCGAGGTCGAGTACCTGTACTGGGTCGGCTGCGCGGGCTCCCTGGAGGACCGCGCGAAGAAGACGACCAAGGCCTTCGCGGAGCTGCTTCACATCGCCGGGGTCAAGTTCGCCATCATGGGCGGCGACGAGAAGTGCACCGGTGACTCCGCCCGCCGCCTCGGCAACGAGCCGCTGTTCCAGGAACTCGGCATGGAGAACGTGGCCGCGCTGAACATGGCGTTCGGCGAGGAGATGGACGACGACGGCAATGTGACGCCCGAGTCCAAGAAACCGCGGTCGGCCAAGAAGATCGTCGCCACCTGCCCGCACTGCCTCAACACCATCGGCAACGAGTACCCGCAGCTCGGCGGCGACTACGAGACCATCCACCACACCCAGCTGCTCCAGCACCTCATCGACGAGGGCAAGCTGCTGCCGGTCACCCCGGTCGACGGTCTCATCACCTACCACGACCCCTGCTACCTGGGCCGCCACAACAAGATCTACACGCCCCCGCGCGAGATCATGTCGGCCGTCCCGGGCCTGCGCCAGCAGGAGATGCACCGCCACAAGGAGCGCGGCTTCTGCTGCGGCGCCGGCGGCGCGCGGATGTGGATGGAGGAGCGGATCGGCAAGCGCATCAACAACGAGCGCGTGGACGAGGCTCTCTCCCTCAACCCGGACATCGTCTCCACCGCCTGCCCGTTCTGCCTCGTCATGCTGACCGACTCGGTCAACGGCAAGAAGAACGAGGGCAAGGCCAAGGAGTCCATCACCGTCGTCGACGTCGCCCAGCTCCTGCTGGAGTCCGTCAAGACCCCGGTGGACCCCGAGGACACAGCCGAGACGGAGAGCGAGCCGGAGCCGGAGCCGGTGAAGTAGTTCCTACGGCAGTCCCTACGGAAGTTCTTACGGCAGTTCGTACGGCAGTCCCGACGCCCCCTGTCCGATCCCTCGGCAGGGGGCGTCGTCGTCGCTCAGTTGAAGCCGCGGATCGACGTGCCGAGGTACGTCAGCGGGACGAGGACGAAGCCGCCCGCCGCGCACAGCATCTGCGGCACATTCGGCTCATGTCCCAGCAGAATCGGGGCCCAGCCCCAGAACATCGCCGCCGTCAGGGCGGTGCGCACGGTCTGGAACGGCGCCGACCAGGCCAGCTTCTGGACCTCGCCGTGGTCGGGCGAGAACGTGAACACGGCTCCCAAGAACAGCCAGACGAACATGACGAGGACGAAGCTGAAGAGAGCCGCGTTGCCCAACTCGTCGTCTTGGAAGGCCTTCCACCGATTCACGGCGAGGGTGTCCAGATCCTTGGTCTCGTTGACGTAACCGCCCAGGCCGGGATCCGACCGGGCCCACAGCACATCGACCTCGGTCCCCTTGCCCGGCTTCTCGTACGTGTAGGCGCCGCGCACGGTGAGCCGTTCGGCCCCGCCGGGCACCGGCACCGAGACGACGAGCCGGGAGGCGTACCCCTTGACGACGTCGTCGCTCAACTCCTCCCGCACCGACCCGCGTTCCACGACCGTCGCGGTACTGACCTCGGCCCCCGCCTCGCGCAGCGAGTCGAGCTTCTCGCCCGAGTTGGAGGAGGTCAGCAGGGCGACGAACATCGCGCCACTGACGAACGCGACGAGCAGCCAGAGCAGCCCGGTGCGCCCCTTGACCCAGAACTCGTCGGAGAACTCGTCGTCCGGCACCGCGCCCCGCAACCGCCACAGCGCCACGAGCCGCACCACCGCGCACCCCACGGCCACGGCACCCCACACGAACGGCTGGACCCACGGCCGCACCATCGCGGTCGCCCCGAGCAGCCACACACAGGCCACCGCGGTCGACACCCACCCCGCCGACGCGCCCAGCCGCACCGTCCAGACCAGTCCGGCGCGTACGGGCGCGCCGTCCTTCCCCCGCTTCTCCATGATCGAACAGATGCACTATCGCCGGGCTCGCTGTCAATGAATCGGGGCGATGTCACAGGCGCGGTCGCCGACTTGTCGTAGAGGGCGAAGGCAGGCAACGCGCAAGGACGCGCAACCCACAACGACACGCAACTACACGCAACACACAAGGAGTCGACTATGAATCTCGCCCTGTGGATCGGTGCCGCACTGCTCGCCGCGGTCGCCCTGGCCGGCGGCATCACCAAGACGTTCCTGCCCCGGGAGAAGCTCGCCGTGGCCCCCGGCGGGGAGTGGACGGCCCATGTGGGCCCCGGTTTCCTCCGGACCCTCGGGGTGGTCGAACTGCTGGCCGCGGCAGGCCTGATCCTCCCCGCCGTGACCGACATCGCACCCGCGCTGGTACCGGTCACCGCAATCTGCTGGATCCTGCTGATGGTCGGTGCGATGATCACCCACGGTCGGCTCGGCGAAGCCAAGTTCGCGGTGCTGAACGCGGTCTACCTCGTACTCGCGGTGTTCATCGCGTGGGGCCGGTTCGGCCCCGAGTCCTTCACCGGCTGACGAGGCAGGGTGGGAGAACATCTGCGGCCGAGGGGGAACAGGCATGACCAGGACCGAGGAGTTCGAGGAGCTGCGACCGCTCCTGTTCTCGATCGCCTACCGGATCCTGGGCAGCGTGAGCGAGGCCGAGGACGCGGTCCAGGAGACCTGGCTGCGCTACGAGGCCTCGACGACCGAGCCACGATCGGTCAAGGCCTACCTCTCCACCGCGGTCACCCGCGTCTCGATCAACGTCCTCCGCTCGGCCCGGGTCCGCCGCGAGGCGTACGTGGGCCCGTGGTTCCCCGAGCCGCTCCTCGACGACCCCTACGAGGACCCGGAACGGGCGGCGGAACTCGCGGACTCCGTCTCGATGGCGGCCCTGCTGCTCCTGGAGCGCCTCAGCCCCCTGGAACGGGCCGTCTTCGTCCTCCGCGAGGTGTTCGACTTCGGCTTCCCCGAGGTCGCGGAGGCCGTGGGCCGCTCGGAGGCCGCGTGCCGACAGCTGGCGGTACGGGCCCGGCGCCATATGACCGAGGGCCGCCCCCGCTTCGAGGCCGACCGCAAGGAACGCGAGGAACTGGCCGCACGGTTCTTCGACGCCCTCCGCGAGGGCGACGTCCTCGGCCTCCAGGACCTGCTCGCCGCCGAGGCCTCCCTGGTCGGCGACGGCGGCGGCAAGGCCCCGCAGCTGGCCAGGTCCGTCGTCGGCGCGGAGAACGTGGCCCGCCTCCTGGCCGCCGTCTTCCCCCGCATGGCCCGCGCCGCCATCACCTTCGAGCCCCACGAGGTCAACGGCGCACCGGGCGCGATCTTCCGCGACCGCGACGGCAAGGTCCTCCACGCCATGGTCCTCGAGTTCCTCGACGGCCGCATCGAAACGATCCGCACCGTCATCAACCCCGACAAACTCGCCCACCTGGGCCCGGTCGCGGACGCGTGGGAGATCCACCGCGAGGTACGCGAAACCCGCTGACGCCCGCACCTGGTGGGGGGCTTCCGATGACGTGACTACATCGGCAACGACCACAGCCGCGCGGGCCCGTCCGGCCATACGGCTTCGTCGTCCTCGCCCAGCGGTATCCACAGGGTGTGCAGCGGATGGTCGATCACCCCGCCGGGCTGCTCGACCCGCATCCCCCCGTCCAGCACCCGCCACCCCAGCCTCTCGTACAACGGCACCCGGTCCGGCAGACAGAACAGGATCCCGAACTCCGCCTCCGTACCCCGCGCATGGGCGACGGCGGCCCCCACGACCGCCCGCGCCAGCCCGTGCCCCCGCATCCCGGGCGCGACGATCACCCCACCGAGCCCCGCCACCCGCAACGACCTGTCCCCGACGCTGACCGCCACCTCCACCAGCCCGGCATGCGCCACGAGCCGCCCCTGCCGCAGAACCCCGAAGTGCACATCCTTGTCCCGCGACCGCACCCCGAACTCGGCGACCTCGAAAGGATCTCGGGCCCCGCCGGAGATCTCGTCCAGGTCGGCCTTCGTGTACTGAGCCAGCCGTACGACGACGGGGGCCACCGCACCCCGGGGTTCCGACTTCCGCGCATTCTCGGTCATGCACCACCGCACGTCACTCAAAGCTCCCCGCCCATCCCCGTACCAGCCCCCATCCCTTGCCCGGCCATCTCCCCGCCCCCAGTTCGGCCATCTCCCCGCCCTCCCCCTTAACCCCACCGTCGAACGCGTGCATCATTACCGGGGTTCGTTGTCGATGATGCTGACGAGGTGTGCGGTGCGTGTGCGAAGAGCCGGGTCGGTCACGGCGTTCCTCTGCGGCGTCCTCCTCCTCGCCGACTGCGGCCCCACCCAGCACGACGCCGGGAGCGCGGACCACTCCCCGTCCGTGCACGCCGCGGACGCGCCCGCGAAGCTCCCGGTCCCGCGCGGCGAGGGCAGCGAGGTGGACGACGACTTCAACGGTGACGGCCACCGTGACCTCGTACTCGACGACCTGGTGAAGGCGCAGGCGCACGCGGACGACGCCGGTATCGGCATCGTCTACGGCGGCGCGCGCGGACTCATGTCCGGGGCACGGCAGTTGCTCAGCCCGGCGAAGCAGGCGGCCGCCACCCGGGGCCAACTCCCCGCCGTCTTCGAAGCGGAGGCGACCTGCGACCTGGACGGCGACGGCTTCACCGACCTGGTGGTGTCGACGGACCCGCCCTTCGACGGCCAGGGCCAGCCCCCTGTGCCGTTGCAGATCCTCTTCGGCTCCCCGGCCGGCCTGACCGGCAAGGCGGTCAAGCTCACCGTCCCGGGACGCGCCCGCGCCGGCAACGACTGGCCGGACCAGCCGGTGTGCGGGGACTTCGACGGCGACAAGGCCGCCGACCTCGTCCTGCACGCCTCCGGCTCCCAACTCACGTATTTGCGCGGCCCGTTCACCCGCAAGGGCGCCGCGCACGCCGCCGGCGCCCCCATCGAGGCCCCCGGCGAGGTCCCGACGGCGCCCGCCGTCGACGTAAACCTGGACGGGTACGACGACCTGATCGTCCGTACCGCCGAAGGCACCGCCCGCTCCGCGCTCGTCCTCGGCGGCCCCGACGGACCCACCCGCACCGGCACCGTCCTCCCGGCCGGCATCGACACCGCCCTCGGCCGCTTCGGCGAGGGCAAGGCGCTGGACGCGGCGGTCGGCGCGATGAACGGCACCGCCCTGCGCTACGACCTCCCCACCCCCACCCGCGCCACCCTCTCCTCCCCCGGCTCCATGCTCGACACCGGGGACTTCGACGGCGACGGCCGCGACGACCTCGTCTCCAGCGGCTCCCGCCTGAAGATCTTCCGAGGCCGTACGGCGGGCCTGTCCGCGTCCGGCATGATCACCGTCGCCCCGCCCGCCGTGGGCACCACCCGCGTCCTGACCGTGGCCGACTTCGACGGCGACGGCCGCGCGGACCTCGTGGTGCGCACGTACCGGGGCGAGACGAAGGACACGGTGGCCGTGTACGCCGGCGAGAAGAAGGGCGTGGTGAGCGCGAAGCCCACGCTCACCTTCTCGACGTCCGCGTTCCTGACCCCTTGACCCCCTGACACCCTTTTCGTCGGTGGGCAAGCGCACGATCCGAACTCCCGTACAACCCTTGCCGATCGGCAGAGGTCTCCTGATCACCGACCGACTGTCCCAGGAGCCCACCGTGCGCAGAAGCACCGCCGCAGCCCTGACCACCACCCTGCTGGCGACCGGCCTCACCCCGCTGTTCCTCGCCGCCCCGGCCTCCGCCGCCGTCGCCAAGCACTACGACGACTTCAACGGCGACGGCTACCGCGACCTGGCGTACGGCAACTACTCCAGTGGCGTCTCGGGCCCCGGCGGCTGGACGGGCGGCGCCGTCACCGTCGTGTACGGCAACGCGAGCGGCCTGGACACCTCGCACACCCAGGTCGTCCACCAGGACAGCCCGGGCGTGCCCGGCACCGGCGAGGACGACGACATGTTCGGCGACTCCCTCGCGAGCGCCGACCTCAACAAGGACGGCTACGCGGACCTGGTCGTCGGCAACTCCATGGAGAAGGTCGGCAGCGCGGTCCACCGCGGCACGGTCACCATCGTCTGGGGCTCCCGGTCCGGCCTCTCCGGCGGCACCAACCTCGCCCCGAAGTCCGGCGCCGGCCGCTACTTCGGCCGCGACCTCGCCACCGGCGACTTCAACGGCGACGGCTCCCCCGACCTGGCGGTCATCGGCGGCGACGAGACCTGGCTGTACCGCGGCGGCTTCACCAAGTCCGGCACCACGGGCCGCGTCAGCAAGATCGACAAGAAGGACCAGGGCTGGTACTCCTCCGGCCTCGCGGCCGGCAAGGTCAACGGCGACGGCAAGACCGACCTGGTGATCCTCGGCGACCAGTTCATCGACAACAAGCCGGTCCCGCGCATCTGGTTCCTCAAGGGCTCCACGGGCGGCCTGACCTCGGGCGCTTCGAAGACGTACCGCAGCGCCCCCACGAACGCGGTGATCGGCGACTTCGACAGGAACGGCTACGGCGACATCGCGGTGGGCCTGCCCGACAACAACGACGGCAAGGGCATCGTCAGCGTCTGGCGCGGCACCTCGTCCGGCCCGAGCGGCTCGATGACGTACAACCAGGCCTCCTCCGGCGTCACCGGCAGCCCGCAGGCGGACGACAACTTCGGCTACTCTGTCTCGGCCGCCGACACCAACGGCGACGGCTACGCGGACCTCGCGGTCGGCGTCCCGCACGAGGACGTCGACGGCAAGGAGGACCAGGGCGGCGTCCACCTCTTCCGCGGCGGCTCCGGCGGCCTGACCGGCACCCGCTCCACCTGGATCCCCGCGACGGTCCTCGGCCCCGCCGACTCCTCCACCTCCTTCGGCGCCGCGGTCCGCCTCCGCGACCTCACCCGCGACGGCAAGGCCGACCTCACGGTGGGCGCGGCAGGCGACGGCCTCCTCCTCCCGGGCACCACCACGACCCCGACGACGACCGGCTCGCTCCACCTGCCCGAATACGGCGGCGGCTTCCTCGACTGACCTCTGTCCCCCCTCCCTGGAGCACCCGGAAATGCATCTCATGCGAACCACCCTCGCGACGGCCGTGGCGGCCACGCTCACGGGCGGTCTGCTCACCCTCGCCGGCACGACGCCCGCGTCGGCGGCGGCCGCCAAGTACGCGGACGACTTCAACGGCGACGGCTACCGCGACTACGCCGCCGCCTGGAACGCGGACACCAAGGGCGGCGGTGTCCTGATCACCTTCGGCACGGCGGCCGGCCCCGGCACCAAGACCCAGTTCATCAGCCAGTCCAGCTCCGGCGTCCCCGGCGCCGACGAGACCGACGACGGCTTCGGCACCGACCGCGCCGCCGCAGACTTCAACGCCGACGGCTATGCCGACCTCGCCGTCTCCGCGCCCGGCGAGAACGTCGACGGCCGCACGGACCAGGGCGCGGTCACCGTCCTGTGGGGCAGCGCGAGCGGCCTGTCGGGCGGTACGGCCGTCCCGGCCAAGGCGAAGACCTCGTACGCCCGCATGGGCTCGGACCTGGCCGTCGGCGACTTCAACGGCGACGGCAAGAAGGACCTGGCGGTCGTGGCGTACGGCAAGACGTACGTCTACCGCGGCGTCATCAACCGCACCGGCGTCCACGGCACGGTCTCCACCCTCGACAAGACCTCGTTCTCCTCCACCGCTGTGATCGCCGGCAGTGTGAACGGCGACGGCAAGACCGACCTCGTCCTGATCGGCGACGGAGTCACCCCCGAGGAGATCTGGTCGGAGGCCTGGTTCGTCAAGGGCGGCACCACCCTCTCCTCCGGCAAGACCCTGCGCCTGGAGTCCCAGTCGGGCAACGGCGGCAGCACCGACCGCGGCGGCGACGGCGTCATCGCCGACTTCGACAAGGACGGCTACGGCGACATCGCCATCGGCACGTCCCTGTACGGCGGCTACAAGGGCCGCGTCTCCGTCTGGTACGGCGCCAGGTCCGGCCCGTCGACGTCCGCCCGCATCACCCAGAACACCAGCGGCATCGCGAACACCGCGGAGGCGTACGACTACTTCGGCGACAGCGTCTCGGCCGGCGATGTCAACGGCGACGGCTACAAGGACCTCGCGGTCGGGGCGTACGGCGAGACCGTCAACGGCAAGGAGTACGCGGGCATCGTCCACGTCCTCTACGGCCGCGCGTCGGGCCTGACCGGGACGGGCTCGCAGACCTTCGCCCGCAACTCGGCCGGAATCCCGGGCGCGTTGGAGGCGGACGACTACTTCGGCGCCACGGTCCGCCTGCGCGACACCGACCGCGACGGCAAGGCCGACCTCTTCGTGACGGGCACCGTGGGCTCACTGCGCCTGCCGGGCACGGTGAAGGGCGTGACGACGACAGGGGTCACGTCGGTGCAGGGCGACGGCCTGATCAGCGGAATGCTCCAGTAGAACTCAGTAGAACCCCCTTAAGGGAAATCCTTAGGGGATGTCACAGCTCGGCAGCAAAGCCGGGCCCGGACCACCGGGCCCGGCACGCCGATCTCCAGGACCAGGTACGTTCGAAGGCGTGGCTGGATTCAGGATCGGACGCGGCCGGGACAACGGCGCTCCTCACACGCGACCGCAACAACCTCCGTACGGGCAGCAGGCCCCGCAGGGACCGTCGTACGGCGGCTACCCCGCGCCGCAGCAGCCGTACCCGGGACAGCAGCAGTACGGCGGCACCCCCCGGGCCGGCGGCTACGACGAGCCGGAGTACTTCGGCGACGGCGGATACGGCCCCCAGCAGGGCGCAGGCCAGGGCCATGACCCGTACGCGGCGAACCACCCGGGCCACACCCAGGCCTTCCAGGTGGGCGAGGACCCCTACAACCAGGGCGGCACCTACCGCGCGGGCTCGACCCAGCCCCCGCCCCCGTCGGGCCCGGTAGGCCCCCGCCTCCACTGGAAGGACCTGCTGAGGGGCATCGTCACGTCCCCCAACCAGACCTTCCTCCAGATGCGCGACTACACGATGTGGGGCCCCGCCCTCATCGTCACCTTCCTCTACGGCCTGCTGGCGGTCTTCGGCTTCGACGGCGCGCGGAAGGACGCGATCAACGCGACCCTCTCGAACGCGGTCCCGATCGTCCTGACGACCGCCGTCGCGATGGTGATCTCGTCCTTCATCCTGGGCGTGGTCACCCACACCCTGGCCCGCCAGCTCGGCGGCGACGGCGCCTGGCAGCCCACGGTCGGCCTGTCGATGCTGATCATGTCCCTGACGGACGCCCCCCGCCTGGTCTTCGCCATGTTCTTCGGCGGCGACGCGACCTTCGTCCAGGGCCTGGGCTGGGCGACCTGGGTGGCCGCGGGCGCCCTGCTGACCCTGATGGTCTCCAAGTCCCACGACCTGCCGTGGCCCAAGGCGCTGGGGGCGTCGGCGATCCAGCTGATCGCGTTGCTGTCGATCGTGAAGCTGGGCACGTTCTAGCCGCGGCGCAGTCAGGATTCGAGGCGGGCCATCACCGCCTCGAAGATCACGGAGAAGCCGGCCGCGCGATGCTGGTCGGGGGTCAGCGCGTTCATGTCCCGCAGGACGTCGGCGAGCCGCGGAAGCTGGGCACGGATCTCCGTGTAGAGGTCCATGTCCTCCCGGAAACCGTGCAGATGGGCCGCCGACACGGACTTGAGCGCCTCGTCCAGCTCCCGTATCTGCTCCTCCCAGTACCGCACGTAGGCGACACGGTCCTGCGGCCGCTGGATCCGCGCGTCGGGGAGCACCACCGGGAACACCCGGTCCCGGAACTCCCCGTGCGCGGCGACCTTCAGCAGCTCGAACAGACAGCTCTGCGACTTCAGATAGGCGTCGCTGATCACCAGGACCACGCACTTGCCCCGCCCGATCCGCTCCATGAACCGGCTGATGGACGCCTTGAATCCGGCATCCCGCCGGTCCCGCACCAAGGTGACGCCCCGCGCCTGGAAAGCGGCGTCCAGTTCGTCGGCGAGGGCGTTGCTCTCCTCACTCCAGGAGTACGACAGGTAGACGTCCGCGGTGTGCTCGGCCGCCGGCCCCGTCAGCACCGCGCGGTCCGCCTCCTGTCGTACCCATTCCAGCCGCAGCGCGTCCCGCAGCGCTTTGAACGCCGGCTGGTTGAACGGAATGGCGTACAGCGTCAGCACCAGGTCGAACAGTCCGACGGCATACCGGGTGTCGTCCAGGAATTCGCCGGCCACCAGTCCGCGCAGCTCCGCCGGGCAGGCCGTCTCGACCGTGCCGGCGCGCAACAGCGGTACGACGTTGGGCGTCCGGCCGTCGGGGGCCCGGCGGCGTGCGCGGATCAGGGCGGCGTCGGCGGCCAGCCCGCCCGCCGACCGGACGAAAGCGTGCCCGTAGGCGGGCGTGACGACCGCGAGTACGACGTCGCCCTCCCGCACCTCGTGGGCGTCGGCCACCACCAGCACACCGGCCTGTCGCAGGTCACGGGCCAGCTGCTCCGACCACCCCGCGTCCTCGGGCAGATGGCTGATGTAGCAGCGGGGCACCGCGCGGTCGGCGCGGAAGCTCTTCACTCGCACCAGATGCGTCTCGTACGCGCTGCGCAGCCGCGCGGCAGCCTGGTCCCGCCCGACGCGCCGGGTGTCCTCCGCGCCGAAAGCGATCGGTCCCTCGATCTCGGGCAGGGTGATGCGGTCTCCGCATCGGAAGCAGAACATGGTCCGCATCTCGTCACGCAGGGAGTGGATCACCGCCGTACGATCCTGCTTGTGCCGGTTGGCACAGACCACCGACGGAAAAACGGTCACCGTCACGTCTCGCTGGTAGAGGAAGCTCTCGAACAGGCCCTGGAACATGCTCCGGCCGTACGGGGGCACGTCCTCGCTGTAATGGAGGACGAGCTCGATCTCACCCTCACGTTCCTGGAGGAGCCGGAGTCCGCAGATCTGCCCGCTGCCCATCTCGAACTGGGCCTGGTTCTGCCAGTAGTTGACCCGGGTGAAGGTGGGGGTGTGGCCGAGCAGCACCACGAGAGCGGGGTAGACGTTCTCCACCTGGCCGCGGACGACGTACGTCATGTCGTCGGCCGTCTCCACGGCGTCGAACAGCGGCCGTTTCTGCTTGATCAGCCCCGGGAAGATCAGCAGGATCTCCGCGCCGAGCGTGTCACGGAAGCAGAGATTGTGCTCCAGGAACCGGACCACCGCGGCGTCGAGGAGGACCTGCCGTTCGGCCGGTGACAACTCCTCCAGTTCGGGGAACCAATGCTCCCCTCCGAGCAGCGCGGCCTCGCTGATCGCGCCGAGTTCCTGCGGGTGCTTGTCGGCCTGGAGGAAGACCGACGAGGCCAGCTCGACCAGCAGCCCGGGGGTGAGCAGGACGGCCTGCGCGCCGTGGGAGTTCCGCAGCACGCACACATAGCCGTGGTTCTCCAGATGACCGACCGCGGTCATCATCTCGGCGTCGCTGAACTCCCAGTCGGGGTCCGTCGACTGGAGCTGTCGGCGCAGATCCGCGGGGAACACCAGGACCCCCGCGGGGTCCGGCCGTTCCTTCAGCGCCAGGACGAACTCCCTGATCCGCTTGAACGTGACGGTCGTGACCGTGGTGGTCATCCGCTCCCACTGGATCTGGCCCCGCACCAGCTCCATCAGCTCGGCGACGCCCGCGCCGGTCGCCGCGCTGGTGCTGACGTATCCGCCGCTGATCTCGTGCCGCTGGCAGAACTGTTCCAATTCGGACCGGGGGATCGCGGGGGCACCCCGGTCCACCCGCGCCCCCACCAGGACGGCCGGGGGCAGCCGATGCCCGCCGGACAGCTGCCGCAGCCAGAACCGCACGCCCTTCAGCGGCTCCTGCCGGTTGGACGGGTCGAAGAGCACGAGCGCGAGGTCGACGTTGTCCAGGAAGATCGCGTGCACCGGCCGGTAGACATGCTGCCCGGCGAGATCCCACAGCACCGCCTCGCAGTCCGTACCGTCCGTCCGCTGCGTCCGTATGTCGTCCACGACCCAGAACTGCTGCCCGTGCGTCGAGGCGTGCTCCCGGAACTCGTCGTAGGCCAGTCGCCAGCCGAGTCCGGTCTTCCCGACCCCCGAGTCGCCGACAAGTACGACCTTCGCCGTCATGTACCGGACGGACTCATCGGCCCCCTGCTGGGCGAGGAGACGGTCCAGGTCGTAGTCCCAGAGGGAAAGACCGGACTGGTTGGTCCAGACGGCGAGGCGCGGGAGGGTGGGGTGGAACGCCAGGGCCGGTCTGGCTGCTTCTCTGCTCCAGTTGCCCCAGTCGCTCGAGTGCCCAGCGGCCAGGAAGCCGCTGTCACGATCGGGGTCGGCATCCGGATCGTCCTCGGCGTGGGGCAGCTCCAGGACTGCGACCGTGGTCCAGTCGTCCGTGCGCCAGAGCCGGACGGTGTGGTCATCCGCCGCCGTGGCGAGGAGCTTGCCGCCCGCCGAGAACATGGCCTGCTGAACGTGGTCGGTATGCCCCTCCAGGTTCACGACGCCTTGGAGAAAGCCCTCGTCGTCGACTGCCAGGCACCTGGCCTCCTCGCCGGCACCGGCGACCAGTGTTCCGCCGTCCGGGGACCAGGCCAGGCAGGTCACGATGTCCGGTGCGCGCGCCGAGCTGACGAAGACTCCGTCAGGGACCTCCCAGGTGGTGACGGTCTGCTTCGATGATCCAGCCGCCAGCACCTCGTCGTCCGGTGACCAGGCGAGACCGTTGATGTATCCGCCGATCGGGAACTCGCACATGAGCTCCTCACCGCGTGCGTCCCAGACCATCGCCGTACCGTCCTGGGCGCCGGAGGCGAACAGATCCGAGGAACGGGACCAGGCGACCTGGCCCACCCACCGTGTGTGGGCGGTCAGATGCCAAGGGGGACCGGGCCGGTCGAGGTTCCACACCCGGACACCGTCGTGCCCGCAGGCGGCGACGAGCCGCGAGCCGTCCGGGGACCAGGACACGGTGTTGACGTAACTGTTCGTACCGTTGGCCCGCAGAACCGTGAGGTCCGTATCGCTCTCGGTGTCCAGGATGCGCACGGTCCGCTGGTCGTCAGGAACGGCCAGCAGGCGTCCGTCCGGTGACCAGACGACATACCTCCCGCAGTACTCGGCCGGCGCCCGCCCCACACCCTCGCTGAGCCATAACCCGTCACTGGACGAGACCCCGAACTCCACCCTGTCCCCCGCGCTCCCGCACATCCGCCCCGGCCCACTCCATCACCGAGCACCAGGGTGCCAACCACCGCCTCCGCCTGTCGAGCAGAAAGCACAGGCCGGCCCCGAGCGCCGCCGCCCGCCCCACTGCCCGGCAGCGATGAAGTCGGCCGTCGCGTGGACCGCGAATCCGCAGGGGGTGTGATCGGGCCACGTCTCTTGAACGCAGTTCTTGGGGAAGGCTTCCGCGGCGGATCAGAAACGGCTCAGGCGTCGAGCACCTGCCCGGCGCGTTTGATCACGGGGGGTTCGACGGACCACGGGAAGTTGATCCAGTCATCGGTCCGCTTCCACACGTACTCGCACTTCACCAGCGACTGCGTCTTCTCGTAGATGACGGCGCTGCGTACCTCGGCGACGGTGTCGAGGCAGAAGTCGCGGACCAGTTTCAGGGTCTTGCCGGTGTCGGCGACGTCGTCGGTGATGAGGACTTTCTTGGAGGAGAAGTCGATGGCGTTGGGGACGGGGGCGAGCATGACGGGCATGTCGAGGGTGGTGCCCACGCCGGTATAGAACTCGACGTTCACGAGGTGGATGTTCTTGCAGTCCAGGGCGTACGCCAGGCCGCCCGCGACGAAGACGCCGCCGCGCGCGATGGAGAGGACGATGTCGGGCTCGTAGCCGTCGTCCGCGATGGTCTGGGCGAGTTCGCGGATGGCGGTGCCGAACCGCTCGTAGGTGAGGTTCTCCCGTACGTCGCTCATGGCGTTCAGACCTGCGTCCGGTGGAAGTTGAGGAAGGAGCGGGAGGCGGTCGGGCCGCGCTGGCCCTGGTAGCGGGAGCCGTAGCGCTCGCTGCCGTAGGGGAACTCGGCGGGGGAGGACAGCCGGAACAGGCACAGCTGGCCGATCTTCATTCCCGGCCAGAGCTTGATCGGAAGCGTGGCGAGGTTGGAGAGCTCCAACGTCACGTGACCGGAGAAGCCGGGGTCGATGAAGCCGGCGGTGGAGTGGGTGACGAGGCCGAGGCGGCCGAGGGAGGACTTGCCCTCCAGACGGGACGCCAGGTCGTCGGGGAGGGTGATGACCTCGTACGTCGAGGCGAGCACGAACTCGCCGGGGTGGAGGATGAAGGGCTCGTCGCCCTCCGGCTCCACGAGGCGCGTGAGGTCCGCCTGCTCGATGGAGGGGTCGATGTGGGGGTAGCGGTGGTTCTCGAACACCCGGAAGAAGCGATCGAGGCGCACGTCGACACTCGACGGCTGCACCATTGATTCGTCGTAGGGATCGATCCGTACCCGCCCGGCGTCGATCTCGGCCCGGATGTCCTTGTCTGAGAGAAGCACGCCCCGAGGATACGCAAGGCGCGCGGACCGACCACAATCGGACGGTCCGCGCGCCGGGGTGCTACTCCTTCACGACCTCTCGTACCGCTTCCCTTGCTGCTTCTCCAAGGTCACCGGAACGACGCTGCGAAGCCGGGCACACTTCGGGCACCGGACGAGCCGCCCGGGGCCGAGCCGCTCGGCCTGCTGCATCGGGAACGAAGCGGTGCTGAACACGTGCCCATCGGCACAACGGACGACAGTGCGCTCCATCAAGTTCTGGAGTCCCTTCCCCAAGAGCCTCGTCCGGCTGCTGCTCGCCGGACGACAAATGCCACATTACGGGATCGAAGGGACGGCTCTCCAGGCGGCACTCCGACCCCGCCCAGGCCCTCTTCCACCCCTCCACCGTACGCCCCAACTCCGGTCCCCCGCAGCCCCATCGCACCCCTTCAACGCACACAGACCCCTCGGCTTCGGCGCCGGGGGTCTGGCATGAGGTAGAGTGACAGAGCGTTCCGACACCGGTCCTGACCGGCGTCTTACGCGGGTGTAGTTTAGTGGTAGAACATCAGCTTCCCAAGCTGAGAGTGCGAGTTCGATTCTCGTCACCCGCTCTTTTTGAAGCCCCAGGTCAGTGGCCTGGGGCTTGCGTATTGGCGAGGATTTCTCCGCCGGAACAGGCCGCTGGGCGCACGAAGATCGGGCACGTGGAGGGCACGGGTTCTCGGCGGTCATGGGAGCCTCACCGGATCTGACCGCGAACGGTGCCCCTGACCTGCGGCTTCACTGCATCAACCACGTCGGTCCCGCCTGCGAGCCCTCAGCCTGCCGGTCCCTCTGCACACGTGCCGGATGGCGTGGGCGGACATCGCAGTCCTGCTGGTTGCCCAACTCGTGCCCGGTGGACGGGACTTCAACGATCCCGCCGCTGTACAGCACCCCTCAGGCGACGTCGTGGATGTTGTGCTCGGTGAGGTCGGATGCGTGCTGGGCGATGGCACGGTAGTCGGCGTCGTCATGGAGGACAGTCAGGCCGTGGTGGGCGGCGGTGGCGGCGATGACGAGGTCCACCGCCGACGCGCTGCGATGCTCCCCCGCCTGGGCCATGCGGTGCTGCACCGCACTGATCCAACGCCCCGCGTTCTTCGGTACCGCCGCATCGGGATAAAGGTCGGTGAACATCTCCGCGATCTCGTCGTACTCGCGGCCATTCCGGGCGCTGTACAGGAACTCGGCTCGCTGCACGTAGCAGGACGCGATGGCACCGGCGTCGATCGCGTCGTGCCAGGCCGATTGCAGCTTTGGGTCGCGCAGGAGCCGGACCAAGCCGGAGGTGTCGAGCAAGTAGATCACCGGCCGTGCTTCTCCGTCTGGTGCAGACGCTCGGCGTCCTCGACGGCACCCCACTCACGCGCACGCTCGAAGTGACGGCTGATGCGCGCCGCACGCTCCTGCGTTTCGGCGTAGAAGTGCAGAGCCAGGTTGACCGCCTCCTTCTTGGTCCTGACCTTGGCCAGAGCCATGGCGCGCTCCAGGGCATCGTCATCGATGTCGATCTGGGTCACAGACACACGAGCACCTCCTACTCCATGTTGGTGATGTACATAGAAGCGTATGTCACCAACATGGACGATGCCACATTTTGCCCAGAACATGCCCGCAAGAACGGACAACCACTGTCAACAGTGGTGCGAACAGGCCCGCAAGCCGGCGAGCACTACCGCCGCACACGGTTACCGCTCCTGCCCCGCCCTGATGACCGTCCCAGCCCCCAGGAGCGTTCCCGCCCCATGACCGACGCCATCACCCGTGTCCGCGAACTCAACCTCTACCGCCAGTACTTCGACCTCGCCGCCGGCGACATCATCCGCTTCCGTATCAAAGGCACCGATGCGACCTGCGCGGTCAGAGTCGGCCGGGTCACTGAGTACGTCGACTTCGCGGCGCTCCTCGATGGCGAAGGGGCGGCCAACGTGAACCCGACCGCCACCCGCGACGAGCAACTGGCCGACATCCGCGCCATCTACCCGCCCGAGAAAGAAGCCCTCGGCGCCCTCGCCATCGAAATCGTCCTGCTCTAGCCCCGCGTGTAACTGACCTGGGCGCTCTTGGGCCTAGTGGTTGTCGAGGACGCCGGAGGTGTCGTGCACGACCACGCTCTGATGCAGCGGGATGCGTCCCATACCGATGTCATGCATGGGTGATTTCTGATCGCCGAAGCCGAAGGCGATGCCGAACAGCAGCTTGAGTTCCTCGGGGACGCCGAGGGACCTGCGCACCGTGTCGGCGTAGACGCCGAGGACGGCCTGCGGGATGCCGTGGTATCCGCGTGCGGTCAGCGAGAGCAGGAAGTTCTGGGCGTACATGCCGATGTCCCCGGCGGTTCGCACCCCGTCGCCGAGCAGCGGCATGAAGAGGAGGGCGACGTGTGGGGCTCCGTAGAACCTCAGGTTCTCGCGGATGACTTCCTTTCTGCCCTCACGGTCCGAGCGCTCGACGCCACGGGCCCCATAGACGATGGCCGCGTGCTGGTGCGACCGCTCCCGGTAGATGCCTTCGCCATAGCCGGAAGTGAAGTCGGGGGAGGTCCGGTCTTTCTCGTACGCCGTGAGGAGGTCATTGCTCAGGGCGTCCCGTGCCGTGCCGGAGACGATGTGGACGTTCCATGGCTGGGTGTTGCTGTTCGAGGGGGCTGTCTGCGCGTCTTCAAGAACGCCGCGGATGGCTGTGGCGGGCAGCGGAGTGGGCAGGAACTGCCGGGGCGAGTGCCGGGTCCGCGCGAGATCGGTGAAGCACGAGGTGGTGGGGGTGGGCAAAGCGGTCCCTTCGAGAATGGTCCGGCCGGTTGTCGCCGTATCAGCTGGGGTTACCTGGCCGGTGAGACGGGGGTGACGTCGAGCACCTGGGCCAGCAGGGCGCGCGAGTGCGCCCGGGCTTGGGGGTCCGAGATGATGTCCTGGATCATTACTTCCTCGACGCCGGTGGCCTTCACCATCTGTTCGAGCTGATCGCGGACGGTGGAGGGGCTGCCGGCGATCTGGCGTGGCCAGTGGCCGTCGGTGATGACCGTGGGCGCGTCCTTCTCGGCTTGGGTGAGTTCTCGCGCGGCCTCGTCGACGGTGGGGACTTGCGCGGCGGTGCCGGTGCGGGCCAGGCGCGCCATCAGGGCCGTTCTGGACCAGTTCAGCCGTTGTGCCTCGGCATCGGTGTCGGCCACCACGGCGCTCACGGACAGAATTCCGCCGTGGCCGGCGTACGCGCCGTGGCGGAGCAGGGCTCGGGTGGCTCCGCCTGGGTTGATGAAGCCCGCGAAGGCGTAGCCGAGGCCGAGTTCCGCGGCCATCAGGGCGCTGGTGCCGGAGGAGCCGAGGATCCATACCTCGGGTCGGGTGGGGATGCCGGCCGTCGGGTTCAGGCGTGCGAACGCGTGGTCGGCCGGGAAGCGGCGGTCGAAGTGCGCGAGTACCTCTTGGACTTGGAGTTCGAAGTCGTCGGCGGGCGGTGTGTTGCGGTCGCGGCGCAGGGCGAGGTCGGCCACGGGGCCGGTCGTGGCCCGGCCGAGGCCGAGGTCGATGCGGCCCGGTGTGAGGGCTTCGAGCTGGAGGAAGGTCTCGGCGACCTTGTAGGGGCTGTAGTGGTTGAGCAGCACCGCGCCGGATCCCACCCGGATGCGTGAGGTGGTGTGGGCCGCCAGGGCGATGAGGATCTCCGGCGCTGAGGACGCGGCGCTGGCGGCGTCGTGGTGTTCGGCGTACCAGATGCGGTGGTAGCCGAGGTCCTCCGCCTGACGGGCGGCGTTCACGGCGTCCTGGAGCGCCTGCGGTTTGTCACCGCCGGGGGTCACGGTGGCCAGTTCGACGAGGGAGAGCTTCATGGTCGGTCTGTCCTTGTTGCTTCAGGTGTCCAACGGTGTGGCCAGCGGTGTGTGGGTGCCGAAGGAACGCTGGTGGTAGGTGAGGGGGTTCGGGTTTCCCGGGCCCCGTTCGGCGGCGACGGCATGGGCGAGCAGGACCGTGTGGTCCCCGCCGGGGACGTAGGCGTCGACCTCGGCGGCGAGCCATGCCGCCGAGCCGGGCAGACGGGGCAGGTCCTCGCTCGGTGACCACGGGATTCCCTGGAACTTGTCCCGGCCTGTGCGTGCGAACGCGGTGGCGAGGTCGATCTGGTGGGAGCCCAGGACATTGAGACCGAAGCGGCGGGTGCGGCGGATGATCGCCAGTAGTTGTGACTCGTTGTCCAGCGACACCAGGATCATCGGGGGTGCCAGAGACAGGGAGGTGAAAGCGCTGACCGTGGTGCCGTGCGGGCGCCTGCCGTCCAGGGCGGTGACCACGGCGACCGGGGAGGCGACGGCAGCCATGGCGTCACGCAGCGCCTGTTGGGCGGAGGCGTCGGATATCGGGGTGGCGGTCATGGCCGCGGCGGTTCTGTGAGGCGGGGGTCGGGCCCGTACTGGTCCCGGGCTCCCAGGTGGTCGCGCAGGGTGGGGCCTTCGTAGTCGAGGTGGAACAGGCCGCGTTCCTGGAGGAGGGGGACGACCTGGTCGACGAAGGCGTCGACGCCGTCGTGGTAGCCGTCGATGGCCAGCGAGAATCCGTCGCAGGCTCCGGCCTCGAACCACTCCTGCATGTGGTCGGCCACGTCCGTGGCGGTGCCGGCCACGACCGGGTGGTAGTCGATGACACCGTGGGCGATGACGTCGCGCAGGCTCCATCCATCCCGGGCCACCTGGAGGGCGTGTGCGGAGCGCGGGTCGTGCGGGCTCGGGACGGCGTCGGCCAACTGCCGGGCGTTCAGGGGCTCGTCGATCTGGTCGTAGGCGAGCGGCAGGCCAATCATCGCGCCGAGGTAGCGCACCCGCTGGCGCAGGTCGACCGACTCGTCCAGGAAACGGCGCCGTTCAAGGGCGGCGGCACGGGAGGAGGCGATCGTCGGCATGAAACCGGCGAACATCTTCACCTCGTCCGGGTCGCGTCCGGCGCGTTTCGCGGCGTCCCGCAGGGCGTTGCGCTGGGCCTGGCCGTCTTCGACGGTGTGCGGGTTGGCGTAGACGCCGTCGGCGTACCGGCCCGCCAGTTCCAGGCCGTAACCGCCGCCGCCCGCCTGGAAGATGACCGGCTGGCCCTGCTCGGACGGCGGGATGGGCAGCGGGCCGCGGGCGGCGACGTGGCGGCCCTGGAGGCCGACCGGCTGGATCTTGTCCATGTCGGCGAACCTCTTGCCGTCAACGTCCCGGACCCAGGCGTCCTTCTCCCAACTGCCCCACAGGGCCTGCACGATCTGGACGACCTCGTGCGCCCGCTCGTACTTCTGAGCGCGTGGCGGAACGGGGCGGCCGAAGTTCGCCGCGGCGGCGGGGTCCGAGGTGGTGACCGCGTTCCAGCCGGCCCGGCCGTGGCTGATCACGTCCAGGGCCTTGAACTGGCGGGCCAGCGTGTAGGGCTCGTTGAAGGTGGTGGAGGCGGTGGCGACCAGGCCGATCCGCTCGGTCTCGCGGGCGATGGCGGTCATGACCAGCAGCGGGTCGATCGGGAAGTGCGGGGCCTGGTCTTCGAGGTCCACGTCCAGGACCGGGGTGTCCGCGAAGAACAGCAGCTGGATCTTGCCGCGCTCGGCCGCCTGCGCGTACCGCACGAACTGGTCCATGTCCGTGTAGCTGGACAGATTCGCCCCCGGCAGGCGCCATGCGCCGGGTTCGGCGCCGTAGCCGCTGGTGAACTGCATGCACAGGAGCATCTGTCGGGGCGTCATGGGCGCTCCTTCGAAGGAGGCGAGAAGAGGAGGAAGAAAGGAAGGGGGGCGCCGCGGCACGCCGTACGAGAGGGGCTGTCGGGGGCTTCTCGTACGGGGCCGACGGCAGGCGTGGTCACCGGTGGGCGGCGCGGTTCATCTCGACGACGTCCTCCAGGGTGGGCTCGGCACCGAGGGCGGCGAAGCGCTCCCCCATGCTCTCCCGCACTGTCGCGTCCTTGACGCGGTCGGCCGCGGCCAGGGCGGCCGGCAGCTCCTCCAGCGTCAGCTCGGTGCAGTAGGCGGGGCCCATCGGCTGCTGACGCCAGGACTCGGCCAGCGGGCCGGCGTCGTAGGGGTCGAATCCGGTGTCGTCCACCAGGCGCATGGCCACGCGCTTGGCTTCCTCGGCGTCGCCGGCGACCGGGATGGCGATGCGGCCCGGAGTGCCCGCCGGGAGGCCCTTCGTCCGCTGGGTCTCGGCCAGGGCGGCGTTCCATGCCTTGACCACGGGGCGGCCGAGGAGCTGGGCGGTGTGCTCGCTCTCTATCGCGCCGCCCTCCACCGCCTCGATCCGGCCGCTGAGATGCGGGTAGTAGTTGGAGGTGTCGATGACCACCGTCTCGGCGGGGACGGTGGCGAACAGGTCGGCCAGCTGTCCCGCCGCTCCGAAGGGGATGGCCAGGACGACGGCGTCCCTGTCCTTGACGGCGTCCTCCAGAGCAACGGCACGGGCGCCGGTCTCGAGTACGCCCGGCGCGATGGCCTCGGGACCGCGGGCGTCCGCGACCTGGACGTCGTGACCGGCTGCGCTGAGCTTGCGGGCGAGGTTGCCGCCGATGGCACCGGCGCCGATAACAGTTATTTTCATGATTTGTCCTTCCAGAGGGCGCGCCGACCCTGCCGAGGCGGCGCGATGTGATCAAGCGGAACGAAGGCGCGGGGCACCGCCCGAAGTCCAGGGACCCCTGGAGGTTCGGGTGAGCGTCGGGCGAAGGGTTACGCCTGGGGCTCCTGTTCGCGGTAGCCGGCGGCGATGAGCGCGCGAACGCGGTCCAGCGACTCCTCCTCCGCGGCGCCGGCTCCCTTGAGCCAGGCGACGGAGATGGCCGCGAGGAACAGGTCGTACCCCTTCACCGACTGGCGTACGCACCCCGTCCGCTGAGCGGCCCGCACATACCCCTCGGTGGCGGTGATGACGGTGTCGCAGGGCAGCGTGAGCGGGTTGTCCGGGTCCTGCGCCCTGGCCGCGGCCATGAGCGGCTCGGGCAGTCCGCTGAACGCGCTGAAGTACTCCTCCAGCGCGCGCAGCCACTGCTCCAGCGCCTTGTCGGCGTCACCGAGGCGGGCGATCTCCTCCTGGCGCGCGACCAGTTCTTCGGAGCGCGTCTGCAGTACGGCCGCCAGCAGCGCTTCCCGGGTGGGGAAGTGCCGGTAGAGGGTGCCGGGCCCGACGCCCGCCTCCTTGGCGACCGCCTCCAGGGACGTACCGACGCCGTACTTCAGGAAGTGACGCTGCGCCGCTTCCAGGAGGGCGACACGGTTGCGCTGGACGTCCGCACGGGGCTTGCGTCCCTGCTGGCCGCTGGCGCTCATGTGCCCTCCTGGTCACGCGGTCCTGTGGCTTCCACAAGACGGCTTCGATAAAACGGAGGCTACCTCCGTACTGGTTCCACAGTAAAACGGAGGCAGCATCCGGTCAAGTCGGAGGCACTACGGGCAAGACGATCCGGGACGGCCGGGCGGAGTCATGGAAGACCTGCTGCCGGGCCACTCGGGCCGTCGTCGCGCTGTCCTCGGGTTCGCCTGTGTTGAGGTTGCGGTCCCAGCGGGGGAAGTTGCTGGAGGTGACCTGGATCCGGATGCGGTGGCCTGCCCGGAAGACGATGCTGGTCGACCACAGGTCCACCACGCGCTCGGACACCTCCCCCGGCGTCGCCGCCCGCACCCGCACGATGCCGTCGGTCACATTGCGGGAGACACCGTGCTCGTCGACGTCGCACAGGCGGGCCACCCAGTCGGTCGAAGGGCCGTCGGTGGCGGCGAAGAGCACCGCCTTGACGCGGCCGGTCACCTCGATGTCCTCGGTGAGCGGTTCGGTGGTGAAGACCAGGACGTCCTCGCGCGCCTCCACGGGAGCCTGGTCGAGTGGACCGGGAGGGAAATCGTCGGCCATAAGGAGGCCGCCACCCATGAGGATGGCCCCGCCGGTGGTGGGTACCGGGTCCAGCGGGTCGTAGGTGAACTCCTCGGCCTGCTCAGCGATGGGCGGTGGCTCAGGGGTCAGGCGTCCGTCCGCGCGCAGGTGGAAGTCCGTGTCCACCCCGCGCGACAGGGGCCATTCCGTCTCCTCGCGCCACCGGTTGACGCCCATGACGAACAGCAGCACCCTTCCCCTGTCCGGCTCCAGCGGTTCGCCGTCGCCGATCGTGCGCCGGAACCAGTCGAACTGCATGTCCGTGAGGCGTCCGCGCATGCCCATGAAGTCGGAGTGTGCGGTGAACCCGAAGTTGACGTCCCCGACCACGTGCCCCCAGTTGGTGTGGGTCCAGGGGCCCATGATCAGGGTGGCGGATCGGCCCGCCCGGCGCATGGCGGTGAAGTTGTCGAGGGTGCCCTGACTGAAGATGTCGTACCAGCCCCCTACCTGGAAGGTGGGCAGATCGACCTCGTCGTGCCGGCCGGCGACGCGGCTGGACGTCGCCCACTCCGGCTCGCGGCGGGAGCGTTCATAGCCGAGTTCAGGCAGGTCGTGCCGGGCGAACGCGGGGAACCGGCCGGCGGGCAGCTCCTCGTAACCGCCGTTCGCCAGGCCGTCGAAGTCCTGGATGAGCCCGGTGAGGCCGCTCACGAGCCCGTCGAAATCGGTGGCATGACGACGCATCAGCGTGTCGGCGCCCTGGAGCAGTGACCAGGGGACGGTGATGCCGAGTTCGATCGCGCCACCGCGCGTCCACAGCCCGTCGTCCGGATCGGACCACGTGATCATCGGCGCGATGGCCTTCAGCTCCGGCGGCTTCGACAGCGCCGCCGTCCACTGGGTGTTGCCGAAGTAGCTGCCGCCGATCATGCCGACCGAGCCGTTCGAGCCGGGGAGGGCGGCGGCCCACCGTACGGTGTCGTAGCCATCGCTCTCCTCGTACGTGAACGGCTCCCACTCCCCCTCGGAGGCGAACCGGCCGCGCGTGTCCTGGATGACCACCATGAATCCGCGCCGGGCGGCCGCCGCCGGGTCGAGCATGACGGTCATCATGGGCGTCCGCTTGCCGTACGGCAGCCGGCTCAGCAGCACCGGCCACGGCCCTGTACCGCCGGGCCGGTAGACATCCGCGCGCAGTACCGTGCCGTCGCGCATCCGCGCCGGTACGTCGAGCTCGATCCGGATCTCCGCCATGCTCCGCTCCTAGAGTCAGTGGTGCCGGTCGTCAGGCCGCCGCGTTCAGCAGGTCGGCGAGTACGTCGGGGCGTTCCAGGGCGATGAAGTGGCCGGCCTTCGGCACCTGCGTGAACTCGGCGGCGGGGAGCAGCCGCTTGTTGGCCTCCCGGTCCGAGGGGCGGGACCAGTCCTTCTCGCCGTAGACGAGGTGGACGGGCGCCTTGACCTCGGGATAGCGCGGGCGGGCCGCGATGAGGCTGGGCAGGGCCTGGTACACGGACCGGGCGACGGTCGGGTAGCCGGGGCGGGTACCCACCCGGAGGAGCTCGTCCACGTAGTCCTCGCGCAGCGCGCTCTTGTCGCCGAGGCCGCCCTGAAGGATCGCGCGGAGGGCGGGCTTGGGCTCCACCCCGGCGATCACCGGGCCCACTCCGGGCGCGAGGACACCGCTGACCACCACGCGGGCCAGGAGGCTGGAGCGGGCGATGCCGCCGCGGAAGTCGTAGGTGTTCACCGCGACAACGCGCCGTACCCGCTCCGGGAGATCGGCGGCGGTGGTCAGGGCGAGCACCGCGCCCATGGACTCCCCCACCAACGTCACGTCGCGGAGGTCGAGTTCGGTCAGCAGCCGCTCGACGCCCGCACGCATCGCGGGCTCGTCGTACGACGCCCCGGGCACGATCTCGGAGTAGCCCATCCCCGGCAGGTCCAGGGCGTACACGGTGTAGTGGTCCTCGATCAGCGGGATGAGGTGGCGGAAGTGCTCGGCCTGGGTGCGCACGGTGTGCAGCAGGACCAGAGGAGCGCCGGTGCCCGCCTTGAGGTAGCGCAGTTCACCCTCCCTTCCGTCGCGAGGGGGGATCGTGTGGCTGGTGGTCCCCGGGATGTGAATCGTGGGACGTGACTCTTGACTGGGCATCTCGCCGGCTCCTTGTAGGTGAGGGATTACCAAAACGGTCAGGACTCTCACCCGAGAATGAGAAACCGATCGGTTTCCATTAAGGTAAACCGATCGGTTTTCCAGCGCAACCCCGGCAGGCCCCCAGCTTCAGCGGGGCGTTCCGTACCCGTGGATCCCGGGGATGACGAGCCGCCCGCCGGTCTGTCCGGCCTGGTCGATATCTGCTTCGTCGAGGACGAGCCGGAGCTTGAGGCCCAGCTTCCCGACCGTGTCGTAGAGCCACTCCGGGACGGTGTCGGGGGTGAGGTGGAGGCGGAGGACCGGGGGCAGGGGGATGCCTTCGGCGCCGGAGAGGGTGCCGGCCAGGCTCTCGACGTACATGGTGATGCGGTCGCCGTGCAGCGTGGACGTCGAGCCGGGCGCTCCGTCGATGTGCTGGATCTGCGGGCCGACGGATACGGCCATCTTCAAGCCGCGGATCGTGACGGCCGCCGCGGAGAACTTGAGCACCCGCTTGGGCCCGGCGGCCGTGTCCACGGTTACCACGCCACCGAAGACGAGGTCACGCAGTTCGAGGCGGCTTCCCTTCATGTTCCAGGACTCGGCGGCGAATCGACCGGCGGTCGTGTCCTCGGGAGCCTTGAGATCGCTGATGTCACAGGCGCGGGAGGCCCCCGTGGTGGCCGACGGTCGAGACGACGGCTCGGTGGTCCGGTGGCCGCGGGTGGGCGACGCGTGGGGTGCTGCGGTCGGCGGCGCGTCGGACGGTTCCGACGTCGTCGGCGTCGGAACGGCCGGGATCGGTGAGGGGCTCGTGTCGGGTGATGAACTCTGCTCCTCGGTGTCGCCGTGGAGGAGGGAACCGAGGAGGTCCGCGAGACCGGTGGTGGCGGGGGTCGCGCTCGGTGAGGCGGTCGGAGTCGGGGCCGGGGTCGTTTCCTCGTCGGTCGCGCGCTCCGGCGGTTCGACGGGTTCATCGCTCGTGGGGGCGCTGGGCGTGCCGGGAGCAGCGGAGGGAGTAGGGGTAAGGGCCGCGGTGTCGTCAGCGCGGGAACAGTCGACGCCGCCGACGGACTCTTCTTCGGGAGTGGAATGAGCCGCGGTGGCGCTCGTGTCGGCCGCGGGCGGACGCTGGCTCGCCAGGACGAGGACGGTCGGCAGCGCGGTGAGTGCGAGGGCCTTCCCGAGCGGCAGGCGCAGTCGGGTCAGCGCGGACGTACGGGGAAGGGCGTGACGGCCTCTCGTCGACCGCGCGTAGTGAGGTGCTGCGGCCTCGCCGCGGAGGCCGGGCGACGGGTCGGTCATTCCCCGGTCCTCCCCGACGGCCCCTCGGTGTCCTCGGTGGCCTCGGCGTCCTCGGTCGTGTTCACCGGGCCCCACGCCAGGGCCAGGAGTCCACCCGTACTCGCGAGCAGTGTGCCGACGAAGAATCCGCCGAAGTTGGAGATGGGGAGCGACAGGACACCGAGGAAGACGGCCACGCAGCCGGCGAAGAACCTGATGATCGGCTGGAACCACAGGAGTCCGCCGAGGACGATCAACGTCAGGCCGATGACGAGGGACCCCGCCCCCGCGGTGGTGGACATCGCCACGGACAGGGCGCCCAGGGAGAGGTTGAAGTACGGGAAGTAGATGATCGGCGCGGCGGCCAGGAGTACGAGCAGGCCCGCCCAGAAGGGGCGGGTGCGCCGCCAGGTCCTGAACGTCCGGCGAGCACGGGCGAAGCCGCTGCTGCTCTTGCCGCTGTGAGGGTGCGCGGGTGCGCCGACACTCGTCATGTGGAGGTTCCCAAATCGTCGGCGGGCGAGGGGAATTGAGGGAGGTCAGAAGCAGTCGTGGCGGCCGGCCGCGATGTTCATGTGCAGGCCCGACAGTTCGAACGTGCCGGCCGAGCTGGCCCAGACCGTCTGGTGGGCGTCGATGATCTCGACCGAATCCGCCTGCTGCGCATAGCCGTTGGGGTCCACATGGTCCTTCGGGTTGACCTGGCCCTTGGTCATGGCGCCCACGGCGACGCCGATGTCGACGTTGTTGAACGTGCCCTTCTTGGCCTGGAGGTCGGTCATGTCGATGTACAGGTTCTTGGCCTTGACGGCGGTGCCCTCTCCGCCCGCCTTGAGCGACATCGTGTAGGTCCCGAGCACGGGGATGTCCACCGGGACGGACTGGCACATGTCGACGATCGTCGCGTCCTTGATGGACGACACGGCGACGGGTACGTGCTTGCCGTTCTTGGCGACGTCGACCGTGGCGTAGTTGCCGAACCCGGAGCCGCTCAACTTCCCGGCCGAGACCTTGAAGTCGGAGCCGGAGATGCTGAACGAAGCAGCCAGCGCGCCCTGGGCCATGGAGACGGCGACGGCCGCCGTGGCGATCACCGTCGGCACCGCGCCGATGGCGAAACGCTTCCAGTGGGTTCTGCCTTTGCGCTCGGACATGCGTGGACCTCCGTTGTCGGGGTGTACGGGGCGTACGAGGTGAGTCGAGGCCGGGTGCGCAAAGAGGGCACACCGGAGGAGCACTTGATAGCTCCACTATCGAGTGCCTGATAGTGGCACTATCGAGCCCGGTGGGGCAACCCCCGGTAACGCGATACTGGAGGGACAGTTGAGCGTGAGGGAGCGCATGAGGATTTCGGAGCTCAGCCGACGGTCCGGGGTGCCGGTGGCGACCATCAAGTACTACCGACGGGAGGGACTGCTCCCCGAGGGCCGCGCACTGAACCCGACCACGGTCGAGTACGACGAGGAGCACCTCCAGCGGCTCCGTCTGATCCGTTCCCTCATCCAGCTCGGCGGGCTGTCAGTCGCCCGTACCCGGGAGGTGCTCGATGCCGTCGAGCAGCCGCTGGACGCGTTCGAGACCCTGGCCGTCGTCCATCACGCCCTGCCCGTTCCTTCCGCGGAGGCGAACGTGAAGGGCGGTGAGGGTGAGGAGGGCGCCGCCGAGGAGGCGACGTCCGGCGGAGCCGTCGAGCGGGTCGAGGCTCTCATCGAGGGCATGGGCTGGCAGATCTCCGACGCGTCGCCGCACCGCCCGGCGCTCGCCGAGAGCCTCGCGGCACTGAGCCGCATCGGCACCGACTACACGGCCGCCGACCTCGTCCCCTACGCACGGCTCGCCACCTCCACCGCGGACCTGGACTTCGCACAGCTCGAAGGGGTCGAGGACCAGATCGCCCTCGCCGAACGGGCGGTGGTCCTCAGCGTGCTGTTCGAGCCGGTTGTCAGACTGCTGCGGCTGCTGGCCCAGGAGGACGCGAACCATCGTCGCCACGATCGCCGTGCGTGCGGGCGGGGGGAGCAGCCGGCGAAGTGAGCCCCGGTGGGGTGCAGAGGAGTCACCGGCACCCCACCCGCAGGACTCAGTCCGCGGCGGCGACTACGGGCTTGTCGGCGGGGTCGTCGGCCGGCGCGTCGGATTCCTTGATTCCCATGCGGCCGTAGAAGCGCACGGGCGGGCGCACACCACCAGCACGTCCACCGGGCCGCAAGCACCCTGTCGACACCGAAGTGCCTGACGGCTGGCACATCACTCATCTCTATCGCCCGCCGCTTCGTGGGCAGATCAGCCGTGTCGCGACACGGGCAGCAATGGCTTGTCGACGGCGCCGTCAGCCTGCGCGGACTTCGACCTCGCCGGGTCACCCCCGGGCCGGAAGCACCCCGTTTCAACTTGCACACAGGAAACCGATCTGTTTCCCTAGATGGAAACAGATCGGTTTCCAGCCGATGTCCTGCCCTCGACCAGCAGCAAAGGGAAGACATGTCTACGACCTTCGACCGCGGAGCACCCGCCTCCGGGAAAACAGACTCGGGCCGTCGCGGCTCGCATGCCATGCGCTGGTGGGTGCTCGTCGTGCTGGGCGTGGCGCAGCTCATGGTCACGCTCGATGCGACGGTCGTGAACATCGCGCTGCCCGAGGCGCAGCATGATCTCGGTTTCAGTGACGGCAGTCGGCAGTGGGTCATCACGGGCTACGCCCTGGCGTTCGGCAGCCTGCTGCTGCTCGGCGGCCGACTCGGGGATCTGTTCGGGCGACGTACGACATTCGTGACCGGCCTGTTCGGGTTCGCCGCCGCGTCCGTCGTCGGCGGTGCGGCCGGCAGCTTCGAGATCCTCGTCGCGGCCCGGGTCGCTCAGGGCCTGTTCGCCGCGCTGCTCGCGCCCGCGGCGCTCTCCCTGCTGAGTGTGACCTTCACCGACCCGGCCGAGAGGCCGAAGGCGTTCGGCATCTTCAGTGCGTTGTCCGGTGCGGGTGCCGCGGTCGGCCTGTTGCTCGGCGGCATGCTGACCGAGTGGGCGTCGTGGCGTTGGGTGATGTACGTGAACGTCGTCTTCGCGGGCGTCGCGCTGGTCGGTGCGCTGCTGTTGCTGGCCAAGCCCGCGCACGCCGAGCGGCCGAAGATCGACATTCCCGGCACGGTCGTCGTCAGCGCCGCGCTCTTCGGCATCGTCTACGGGTTCGCACACGTCGAATCCACCAGCTGGACCGACCCGGTCGCCCTCGGCTCCATGATCAGCGGCGTGGTGCTGCTCGCGGTGTTCGCCTGGCTGGAGCGCAGGGTCGCGCATCCGCTGCTGCCGCTGCGCGTGGTGCTGGACCGGACGCGGGGCGGTTCGTTCCTGGCCGTGTTCGTCCTCGGTATGGGGATGTTCTCGATCTTCCTGTTCCTGACCTACTACCTGGAGGCCAGCATCGGATACTCGCCGATCGAGGCCGGGCTGTCCTTCCTGCCGATGGTCGGGGGCATCGTCGCCTCGTCTACCACGGTGCCCTCGCTGCTGCTGCCCAGGGTCGGCCCGAAGGTCGTGGTGGTCGCCGGCTTCCTGGTCTCCGCGTCCGGCATGGCCCTGCTGACCCGGCTCACGCTGGACAGCGCCTACGTCGCCGACATCATGCCGGGCATGATCCTGCTGGGCCTCGGTATCGGCGCGGTGATGACCACCTCGTTCCAGGGTGCTACCTCCGGCGTCCACCACGAGGACGCGGGTGTCGCCTCGGCACTGATCAACACCAGCCAGCAGGTGGGCGGTTCGATCAGTACGGCGCTGCTGACCACCGTCGCCTCGTCGGCCGCGACCGACTACCTGTCCTCGCACAAGCCGAGCGCATTGACCATGGCCCAGGCCGGCGTCGAGAGCTACACGGCCACCCTGGCGTGGGGCGCCGGGATCTTCGTGGTCGGTGCGGTGCTGACGGCGTTCCTGATGCCGAACTCGGCTCTGGCACCGTCGGAGGGTGAGCCCGTTCTCGCCCACTGAGGCGGAGAACTGAGCGGGAGACCGCGATGGGGGTGCCGACGCTCGAACGCACCCCCATCGAGGCGCCTCCCTGCTTCTACCGCTCCCTCACGACACCCGCCGTAAACCGATCGGTTTCCGCTGGAACGGAATCGAGTTAACCTCGCCATATGACCACCGAAGCAATGCCAAGCTCCCGAGAGCGGCTGCTGGAGGCAGCGGCCACGCTCACCTACCAAGACGGCGTCCACATCGGCGTGGACGCGCTGTGCAAAGCCGCCGGGGTGTCCAAGCGCTCCATGTACAAGCTGTTCGAGAGCAAAGACGAACTCCTGGCGGCAAGTCTGGAGGAACGCGCCTCCGCCTACGTGACAGCGCTCCTTCCCACCGCAGACGACAACCGTCCACCCCGCGAACGGATCCTGCATGTCTTCGAACAGGCGGAGGCACAGGCGGGCACACCCGACTTCCAGGGCTGCCGGTACCTCGTCGCACAGATCGAGCTCAAGGACCCTAGCCACCCCGCGAGCCAGGTGGCCCGCCGGGTCAAGGAGAACCTCACCGCCTTCTTCCGGGCCGAGGCCGAACAGGGCGGGGCGAGCGACCCGGACCTGCTGGCCCGTCAGCTGATCCTGGTCTTCGACGGCGCCAGCGCCCGCGCGGGAATCAAGGCCGACACGCAAGCCGGGCTCGTCGCCCCCACGGTGACCGCCCTGCTCGATGCGGCACATATGCGCTGACGTATCGCGCCGCCCGGGTGGCTGCGGCCATTGACGCACCCGGCGCGCCCCGCCCGGCATTCGGCGCCCCGGGAAACTCCAGCAGCTCACCGCAAGGACTTGCGCGCGGAAACCGATCGGTTTACGGTGGTGAAACTGATCGGTTTCTCGCCGTGCAGGCGAGCCTCGCACCCGAATCCTCAGGAGTACGGATGACTGCCGCGCGCGACGCCGACGAGCGGACGACGGCCCCGGCCCCGACCCCGACCCCCAGGCTTCCGGCGAAGCTGGCCGCCCACCCGTCGGTCCAGGCCGTCCTCGCCCGGCGCGCGGCGGGCGACGTCGCGAACCCACCGCCCATGATCGACGCGGCCTGGCTGCGCGAGCTGTGTCTGGCCGCCGGGGCGGACGACGTCGCGGCGGTCAGCCTCGACCACCCCGACCTGGCCGGCGAGCGCGAGTACGCGCAGTCCGCGCTGCCCGGCACCCGCACCCTGATCGCGATGGCGGTCCGGATGAACCGCGACAACTGCCGCTCCCCCGCCCGCAGTGTGGCCAACCAGGAGTTCCACCAGACCGACGAACAGGCCAACCACGCCGCCCGCAGCGTCACCCAGGCACTCCAGGACGCCGGCTACCGCGCACTCAACCCGTCGGTCGGCTTCCCGCAGGAGATGGACCGCTTCCCGCGTGAGCGGATCTGGGTGGTCGCGCACAAGACGGTCGCCGTGGCCGCCGGCCTCGGCGTCATGGGCCTGCACCGCAACGTCATCCACCCGAAGTTCGGCAGCTTCATCCTGCTGGTGACCGTCCTGGTGGACGCGGAGGTGAGCGAGTACGGGCAGGCACTGGACTACAACCCCTGCATCGACTGCAAGTTGTGCGTCGCGGCCTGCCCGGTCGGCGCCATCGCCAAGGACGGCTCCTTCGACGGCCTGGCCTGCACCACCCACAACTACCGTGAGTTCATGAGCGGGTTCACCGACTGGGCGCAGACCGTGGCCGACAGCGAGGACGCCGCCGACTACCGCTCCCGGGTGAGCGATTCCGAGAGCGCCTCCATGTGGCAGAGCCTGAGCCACCCTCCCGGCTACAAGTCCGGCTACTGCCTCGCCGTCTGCCCCGCCGGCGAGGACGTCCTGGGCCCGTACCTGGACGACCGCAAGAGCTTCATGGACACGGTGCTACGACCGCTTCAGGAGAAGAAGGAGACCCTGTACGTCTTGCCGGGCTCCCACGCCCAGGAGTACGCCCAACGCCGCTTCCCCCACAAGCCGGTCAAGGAAGTCACCGGCGGCTGGCATCCTCCGGCGAAGCGCGCCGCACCCACCGGCCGAGAGACGCGTACGTCGTCGGCATGACCGCAAGTCACCCAGGACGGGCCATTACTCGGAGTGGCCCCGGTGTGCGTCGCCCTGACGGGGACGGCAGGCGCGCACACCATCACGGCTCGGCGACGGCCCATTCCCCCAGGCCGTCGCCGAGCCCCTTCCGAGGACCGTGCGAAGACCTGCCGAAGACCCCCCTCAAACCCATGGAAACCGATCGGTTTTCATTTCGTCCGGTCCGGGTTAACCTCACGGTATGACCACCGAAGTGAAACTGAGCCCCAGGGAGCGCCTGCTGGAGGCGGCGGCCACGCTCACCTACCGGGACGGCGTCAGCATCGGCGTCGAGGCGCTCTGCAAGGCGGCCGGAGTGTCGAAGCGCTCCATGTACCAGCTGTTCGAGAGCAAGGACGAGCTCCTGGCGGCAAGCCTGAAGGAGCGCGCCGCCGCCTACGCGGCGACCCTCCTGCCCGCGGCGGACGACGGCCGGCCACCCCGCGAGCGAATCCTGCACGTTTTCCATCAGGTGGAATCGCAGGCAGGGGCGCCCGATTTCCGGGGCTGTCGATATCTGGCCGTGCAGGTCGAACTCAAGGACCAGGAGCACCCCGCGAGCCGCGTGGCCCACCAGGTCAAGGCGAACCTGACGGCTTTCTTCCGCACCGAGGCCGAGCAGGGCGGGGCGGGCGATCCCGATCTGCTGGCCCGACAGCTCACCCTGGTCTTCGACGGAGCGAGCGCCCGCGCGGGGATTCAGGCCGACAACCTGACCGGGCTCGTCACACCCACGGTCACCACCCTGCTCGATGCGGCGGACGTGCGCTGACGCACCACCGCCCGAAACCCTCCACTCACCGCCCGGCAGCCGAGGGAAGCCCGATGGCCGCAAGCGTGTTGCAGAGCATGCCGCAGGCGAAGAAGCTCGCGGTCTCATCGGCGTCACCGCCGAGTGACTGGTGCACGGTCTCCCAGATCTTCATCCAGCCGGCCCGGACGACCTGACCGATCAGGTCGTCGCCGCGGGCCTCGGCGGCCGCCACGGTGGCGTATCCCTGCATCTGCATCAGGAGCGTTTCGGGGCTCGTAGAGATCAGCTGCGCATAGGCGTCCGCCATCGCCTGCCGGGCTCGCCCACCTCCCTCCACCCCGTCGGCCGCCCTCTCGAAAGCCAGGCGAGTGTCTTCCGCGCTCCGTTCGAGAGCGGCAACGAAGATCGCCTTCTTGTCCGGGAAAAGCCGGAAGAGGTACGGCTGCGTGACGCCAACGCGCTCGGCGATCGTCGCCGTGGTGGTGCCGCGGTAGCCGGCGCGTGCGAACTCGGCGATCGCCGCACGAATGACGTCCTCACGCCGCTCCTGCGCAGTGATCCCGCCCATGACCCCACCTCCTGCCCGACCTTGCACATGGAAACCGATCGGTTTACTGTAGCGGAAAACGATCGGTTTCGAGCGAGTGCGGGAGTCCATGATGACGACAGGTCGGCCGGTGGCACTCGTGACGGGCGCATCCTCCGGCATCGGGAAGGAAACCGCGCTCGCCCTCGTCGCGGCCGGATTCGACGTGGTCGGCACAAGCCGCGACACCTCACGCGTCACCCCGCTCGACGGCGTGACGTTCCTCGGCCTCGACGTCGCCAGTGACACCTCGGTCACCGCCTTGGTCCAGGAGGTGACCGAGCGGTTCGGGCGGATCGACGTCCTGGTCAACAACGCGGGCGTCGGCTCGCTGGGGGCGGCCGAGGAAACCTCCGTCGAGCAGGCTCAGTCCGTCTTCGACACGAACGTCTTCGGGGTCATGCGCATGGTGAACGAGGTTCTGCCGCACATGCGCGCTCAGCGACGCGGGCGCATCATCAACATCTCGTCCGTGCTCGGGTTCCTGCCCCAGCCCTACATGGCCGCCTACGCCGCCTCCAAGCACGCGATCGAGGGCTACACCGAGTCCCTGGACCACGAGGTCCGTGACCACGGCGTCCGGGCGCTCATCGTCGAACCCGCCTACACCAGGACCGGATTCGAGGCCAACAGCGCGAAGCCCGACACCCCCCTGCACGCGTACGCGAAGCGGCGGCAGACCGTCGACCGCTTGATGGCGGAGGCGGTCAGGAGCGGCGACGCCCCCGCCGTCGTCGCCAAGGCGATCGTGGCGGCCGCGACCGACTCGAAGCCGAGGCCGCGCTACACCGCCGGCCCCCTGGCCGGACGCGCGCGCGTACTGCGCCGCCTCGCTCCCGCCACTGTCTTCGACAAGCAGATCCGCAAGATGAACCAGCTGGCCGGCTGACGCCCTCCGGAAAGCCAAAGGGCCCACCGACGCGGCCGGTGGGCCCTCACGACAGACCTTGGCTAAGGCTTGAGCACCGCCAGGACGTCGTCGAGCGAAACGTCGGTGGGGTCGGTCATGTCTGAACCATCGAACGTCTGCCAGATGTAGGACGCCGTCCCGCTCTCCCGCAGCGGATGCAGGTCGGCCAATTCGGGATCGTCCCGGAAGCTGTTAAACGCTTCCTCGGACTCCCATTCGACGAGGAACAGAACCTGCCGCGGTGTGAGGTCACCGGCCACGTTGTCCCGGAAGCGGCCGAAGGCCACCATTCGGCCGCCATACTTTGGAGCCGCTTCGGGCAAGCGGCTGAAGTACGCCAGGTATTTCTCCAGGTCAACCACGTCGAACATGTTCAGGGCGTAGAACTTCTTCGTCTCTGAATTCGCACTCATCGCAATGCCCTTTCGGTTCTCAGAAAACTGCTCTACTTGGCGAGTTGGGGGTACAGCCCCGCCAGATCGCCGGCCAGGCCAGCCTTGACCTGCCGGGAGATGTCGTCGGCGAGCACCTCGTACGCGCCGGCTTCGACCCCGTCGAGGGCGAGTGCAGCGACGTCACGGGGGTCGGACTTGGGTGCCTCGACGCCGGCCGCGAGGTCCGTGTCGACGTAGCCGACGTGCAGTCCGGTGACGGCGATGCCGCGCGGCTGGAGTTCGAGGCGCAGGGAGTTGGTCTGCGACCACAGGGCGGCCTTGGAGGCGCTGTAGGAGCCGCCGAGCGCGATCCAGGACAGCACGGAGTGCACGTTCAGGAGGTGGCCGCCGCCGTTGCGTTCGATGACCGGCGCGAAGGCGCGGGCGACGAGGAGCGGGCCGTAGAAGTTGGTCTCGAACTCCCGGCGTATGTCGTCGACCGGGGAGTCGAGGAAGGACGCGCCGACCGAGGCACCCGCGTTGTTGATCAGCACGGTGACGTCCTGCGCCTGTGCTGCGGCGGCTGCCACGGAGGCCGGGTCGGTGACCTCCAGGGCCACGGGGACGGCGTCCGGGTGCGTCACCGTGCGCGGGTCGCGGGCCGTGGCGTACACCTTGCCGGCACCGCGCGCGTACAGCTCCTCCACCAACGCCTTGCCTATACCGCGGCTGCCGCCGGTGACGAAGACGTGCGCGCCCTTCAAAACGGTCATGACTCTCTCCCGGAGAATAAGAAACCGATCGGTTTCCAGAAGAGTAAACCGATCAGTTTCCCGACGCAAGCTCAGGCGCTGGCCACTCCCCTCCGCATCGGCAGGCGAGCTCGGGCGGAGGGTGGCCATAGAGCGCCTTGGCGTGCGACGTCCCAGAAAGAGCTAGCTATCCATGTGCACACGCAACGGCCCCGCGTAGTCGGCTCCGGCACGGACGACCCTCACGCAAAAGGTGGGCCACTTCAGTGCGGCACCCACCCGTCGCTGAGTGCCGTGCCCACAGCGTGCCCATAAGACCGGTGAAGCACGGTCAACCACGGTTCGATCGTGCACCCCCGGGCACCACGCCAGGGGTACGTATGCGCAGGTCAGATGCCCTTCCCCGCTTCAAGCGCCGTCGCTTCCCAAGCTGAGAGTGCGAGTTCGATTCTCGTCACCCGCTCTTCTTGAAGCCCCAGGTCAGCGGCCTGGGGCTTGTGCGTTGACGAGGTTTTCTCCGCAGGAACCGGCCGCTGGGCACACGGAAGATTGGGCACGCGGAGGGCACGGGTTCTCGTTTCCGCCGCGAACGGCACCTCTGGCCTGCGGCTCCGCTGCATCAACCGCATCAGTCACGCCTGTGAGCCCTCAGCCTGCCCGTCCCCCTGGAGAGGCGGATGGCGTGTATGGACGCCACAGTCCTTTCGGTTACCCAAATCCCTGCCCGATGGACAGGACTTCAACGATCCCGCCGCGGCGCGGTATCCCTCAGGCGATGTCGTGGACGTTGTGCTCGGTCAGGTCGGATGCGTGCCGGGCGATGGCGCGATAGTCGGCGTCGTCATGCAGGACAGTCAGTCCATGATGGGCTGCGGTCGCGGCGATGACGAGGTCCACAGCCGAAGCGCTGCGGTGCTCCCCTGCCTGGGCCATACGGTGTTGCACTGCGCCGATCCAGCGCCCCGCGTTCTTCGGTACAGCCGCATCGGGATACAGGTCGGTGAACATCTCCGTGATCTCGTCGTACTCGCGTCCGTTCCGAGCGCCGTGGAGGAATTCGGCGCGCTGCACGTAGCAGGACGCGATGGCCCCGGCATCGATCGCGTCGTACCAGGCCGATTGCAGTTTCGGGTCACGGAGCAGCCGGACCAGGCCGGAGGTGTCGAGCAGGTAGATCACCGACTGCCCTTCTCCGCCCGGTGCAGGCGCTCGGCGTCCTCGACGGCACCCCACTCACGCGCACGCTCGAAGTGGCGGCTGATGCGCGCGGCACGCTCCTGCTGTTCGGCGTAGAAGCGTAGAGCGAGGTTGACGGCCTCCTTCTTCGTCCTGACCTTCGACAGAGCCATCGCACGTTCCAGGGCGTCATCGTCGATGTCGATCTGGGTTACGGACATATGGTCCCTCGCAATGTTGGTGATGTACATAGAAGAATATGTCACCAACATCCGCGGGTCCAGGCGCGCATGCCGGAAGGCGATGCGGCACCTGTGCCAATAGCGCACCCGTAACACCAGAAGATCACGGTCAACAGCGGTGCAACCCGGCCGGTGGCCCGACGATTCCGCAATCGCTGTGATGGTGGCTGTCTGTGGGCGTCACGCACCTGATTGAGGGCTGTCGGCGGGTCCCGGCCCGTAGCACCGGGACCCGGCGAGGTCAGCGGACGTCGACGTAGTCGCCCGAGGCGGTGATGGGTGCAGTGGTGGACGAACCGGCGAAGGTGTAGCGCCAGTACCCGTCCACCGACGCCTTCACCGTGGTCTTCAGGCTTCCGGAGCTGTCAGTGGTGACCGTCTTCACCTTCGTGTACGTGGACGTCCCTTTCTTCCGGAACTGCAGCGTCACCTTCTGGCCGGAATAGCCGTGGTAGCCACCGAGCGTCTCCCAGTCCGCGCGGGACAACTTGCCGGTGATGGTGAGGGTCTTGCCTTTGGCCACCGGCTCGGGAGCGGCGTTGACCGTCACGGTCGCGTCGCGCACGACGGGCACCGACTTGGCGGCGTGCAGGTCGACATGGCTTGTCCCATCTGCCGACTCGGCCCAGGCGGCCAACTTCCAGGTCCCGGCCAGGGAGTTGCGCCCGAGCGCCCAGCGCGGCTGGATGTAGGCGAAGTGCGCCTCGCAGGTGGAGGTGGTCGTGCTGACCTTGGTGCAGGCCGCCGGCCAGGTGCCGTAGAGAACGGCGTCGGGGGTGCCGTACGAACCCTTGTAGAGGTACATGTCACCGCCCCAGATCCCCGCGGGGTCGGTGGCGGTGAACTTCGCCCTGAACTCCTGCAGCGGGGCGTCGGTGAGCTCGACCCGCTTGCCGCCGTTGACCACGACGTTCGAGATGCGGGTCGCGCCCGCCGTCTCGTCGCCCTGGGTCGCCGGGCCCGCGAACGCCCGCGTGATGGTGCGACGGAGGCTGCCGCCCTGGTCGTCGGCGGCGGTGACACGCAGCGAGACGAAGGAAGCGGTGGCGGGAAGGTCGAGTGTTGCCGAGCCGTCCGATGCGACGGCCAGGTCTGTCCAGGTGGCGCCGTCGTCCGTGGAGTAGGCGAGCCCGGTGATCCGGGTGTTCGCCACTGCCGCGTCGGTGGCGCGGGTGGTCGCACTCGCCTGGACCTGGACCGGACCGGCGGCCGCGCGGCCGTACCCGTCGAGGCCCGGGATGCTCAACCGGGCGTCAATCAGCGGGAGTTCCCGGCCCTCGGCGTAGGACGAGCGGAAGGTCCACTCGTTGTGGACGTCCGTGGACAGCCGGGCGTACGGGACGCGGCGGTGGACGGTCTGGTCGAGGGTGTATGTCTGCTGCAGCGACGGCAGGGCCGACGACGTCAGCGAGTGGTACGCGTCGAGGCCCGTGGCCTGTGCGTAAGTGACGCCGTCGGAGGAGGTGAGCTGGTACGAGTACGTCGCGCGGCCGTCGATCGCCGTGTGGCCGACCGCGTCGCTGAAGGCGTTGTCTTCCGACAGCACGATCTTCCCGAAGTTCCGCTGCGAGCCGCCCCACTCCCTGCGAACCGGCTGAAGCGGGGCCGCGCCCAGACTCTCGCCCACGTTGGTCCCCGCTGCCAGTGTCCGGTCCGGGAGGTTCAGGCTCAGCTCGCCGGTGCCGTACGACAGCAGCCGACTGTAGGTGACGCCTGGTGTGGCGTACTCGGTGACCGAACCGGCAACCGGCACCGCGCCGCCGATGTAGACGCCCGTCCACTCGCCGAAGGACGGGACGCTCTGCAGGAAGGCCGTCGTCCGGGTACCCGGGGCACCCACCTTCGTGACGGTCTTCGCCAGGGCCGAGGCACGAACCGTCGCGATGGGCGAGGCAGGCACGGTGGTGGTGAAGCTGTGGGTGAGGTCGTAGCGGTAAGGACTCGGCACACTCGCCGAGGCGCCCTTCTTGCCGAGCACCTCGTGCAGGCGCAGCGAGACGCCGCTCACCGAGAACGGAGTGACATACACCTTGTCGGCTCCCGATCCGGCGAAGCCCGCCAGGTCGCCGCCCGGGACGCTGATCCACACGGCGGCCGCGTCCCTGGTCGCGGTGGTGTCGTCGGTTCGGATCGCGGTCTCCTTGGCCGCGCGCTGGTCGAAGGTGACCGTCTTGGCGGCCGAACCGACCGAGAAGGTGCGAGTGAGCAGATAGCTCGGCTCCTGCCAGTCGTTGTGCAACGCGACTGAGAAATAGTCACCTGGTGGCAGCTTCACGGTCGACGAGGCGCCGGCGGTGTCGCTGTCGACGGCATAGAACGTCCAGGTCTTGCGGTCCCAGACGTAGAACAACTTGGACCGGACATCGGCGTTGGTGATGCTCAGCTTGACCGCATAGGTTGCCGCGGCGGCGTACGTCGTCGTGGGGGCGCTCTGCGCGGCCTCGGTTCGCGCGGGCGGCGTGAGCTTCGCGGTCGTGGTCGTGCGGTCGGCCACGGACTTCCCCGTCGGGCGCACGGACACCGTGCCGTCGACCGAGGCGATGGCGTAGCGCGGTGCGGGGGCGGCGCCCTCCGGATCCGCCGTCACCCGGATGTCACGCCCGTCGACGAGTTCGACGCGTCCGTCGTCTCCCAGCTCAACGCTCCGCCCGGTGCGGAGTGCCGCGTCGTCCGTCGACGACACCGTCCCTACCGTCGCCGGACCGTTGTCCGATGCCGTCGCCGCGGGCACGGGCGCCAGCAGCAGAGAGGCAGTGGACACCGCTCCGCACAGTCCCGCCGCAGCACGTCTTCGAACCCACCCGACACGAAAAACGGACATCAATGGCCCCCTGACTCTCTCCCCTGAGAATCGCCCCCGGCACATCCGCCACAGGCGGCGATGAGCTCACTCTAAGGGTCAGCTGTGACTGCGCACCCTGATTGTCATGTGCACCGAGGACGCCCTGCGTGAAGTGCTGGAGAACCGTCGGCGCGCCCTGGCACTCACCCGCCTGCGGCGTCGGCGGAAGAGGGCGCCTTCGATCTCGATCTCTTCGAGGACAAGGGGAACTACCGCTGGTGAACGCCGCGCGATACCTGATCGACACCAGTGCGCTCGCCCGACTACTGCGCGGCGACGCCGAACAATGCGGATGGGACCAGGTGGCAGCCGCCGCACTCATCGCCACCTGCCCCATCACCGAGCTGGAGTTCTTCTGCCGTGCGCGCTCCCCGGCCGACCGCGCACAAGGCATCGAAGACATGCGCCTGCTCTCCGGCCGGGTGCCGGTCGACGACCGCGCCTGGCAGGTCCAGGAGCTTCTCACGCAGCGCGGACAACATCGCAGCGCCCTCGATCTGGCGGTGGCCGCCACGGCCGAGCTGAAGGGGCTCACTCTGCTGCACCGCGACCGGGACTTCGAGTGCATCGCCGCCGTCACCGGCCAGGCGCGCCAGTGGTACGGCCCTGAAGCCGGCAAGTGAGCCAGGTGTGGGCGAGACCCTTCACCGACTGGCTCTACACTCGCGAAACGCTCCCCCGGCCGAACATACGAGCCGACCGAGTCGGACACGGAACCCGTCCACCACGGCGCTCGGCCCGCCGCGCTCCGGAACCGTGCCCATAGCGTGCCCGTAAGAGCGGACAACCACGGTCGACAGCGGTACGACCCAGCTCTCGCGAGGCGGCCACTGAGCCACATAAGGGCAGGTCAACGATCACATGACCTTCCAAGCGCCGTCGCTTCCCAAGCTGAGAGTGCGAGTTCGATTCTCGTCACCCGCTCCAATTTGAACCCCCAGGTCATTGACCCGGGGGTTGTTTGTTGTCTAGTCCAATTCGGGGGCGGCGCGCCCTCCGCATGCCCTGAGTCGAGGTCAAGTTGCCTTCCAGAGGGATCGTCGGCGCCAACCCGGATCCCCCGATCAGCCGCATCTCGAATGGCGAGACGCATTTCGCGTGACCCGCACCACAGTCCAAGCAAATGACCGTCAAGTCGCTTACGCAAAGCGGCAGTTCACGAGCCCTGATGGCGTCATGCGCGATGCTGCACACCGAGGTCGGTGAGCAGGGCGCGGACACGGTCCTCGATCTCGTCGCGGATGGGGCGTACGGCGTCGACGCCCTGCCCTACTGGGTCGTCCAGCGTCCAGTCCAGGTAGGTCTTCCCGGGGAAGACGGGGCAGGTGTCGCCGCACCCCATCGTGATCACGACGTCCGATGCCTGGACGGCTTCGGCGGTCAGGATCTTCGGGGACTCGGCGGAGATGTCGATGGCCGATTCACTCATCGCCTCGACGACGGCGGGGTTGACCGTGTCGGCCGGGGCCGAGCCGGCCGAGCGGACCTCCACCGCGTCGCCTGCGAGGTGCGTGAGGAAGGCAGCGGCCATCTGGGAGCGGCCGGCGTTGTGGACACAGACGAAGAGGACTGAAGGCTTGGGGGAGGCGGGAGCGTTCATGGGGTCGTGTCTCTCTGGGTGGCGGGTCAGGGGAGGGTGGGGGCGGTGAGTTCGGGCTCGCTCCGCGCGGCGGACACATCGGTCCGCGTGGCGGCCCGGCGGCCGAAGACCGCCGCCACGAGCGCCAGTCCGAGTACGGCCCCTGCCGCCTGCGCCGCGATGAACGGGGCGACCGAGCCGGGCGCGATACCGGCGAACGTGTCCGTGAAGGCCCGGCCGATCGTCACCGCCGGGTTCGCGAACGACGTCGAGGAGGTGAACCAGTAGGCCGCACCGATGTACGACGCCACAGCGACCGGGGCGAAGCGGTCGCGGCCGACCCGGGCCAGACCGGAGATCAGGAGGATGAGGCCGGCGGTGGCCACGGTCTCACCCAGCAGGTGTCCCGCCGAGCGGTCGTGCGTCGACCAGCGCACCAGCGGCTCGCCGAACATGGCGTCGGCCAGGACGGCGCCCGCGATCGCTCCGGCGATCTGGGCGGGGACGTACGCCGCCACGTCACGCACGGCGAGTCCGTCGGCTTCGCGGCGTCCCGAGCACCAGGCCGCGAGGGTCACGGCGGGGTTGAAGTGGGCCCCGGAGACCGGGCCGAACAAGACGATGAGCACGCCCAGGCCGAAGCCCGTGGCCAGCGAGTTGGCCAGCAGCTGCACACCCACGTCTCGCGACAGCTCAGTGGCCTGGATGCCGGAGCCGACCACGATCGCGACGAGTACCGCCGAGCCGACGGCCTCAGCCACGGCACGGCGTCCGAGCGAGGCAGTCACGCGACCGCCTCGGCCGTCGTCGGGGTCGTGAGGAAGGCAGCAAGCCGGTCAAGCGCCGACGGCAGCACCCAGTAGTAGACCCACGTGCCGCGCCGCTCGCAGTCGATGAGACCGGCCTGGCGCAGGAGCTTGAGGTGGTGGGAGATCGTCGGCTGGGAGAGATCGAAGGCGGGGGTCAGCTCACAGACGCACGTCTCGCCGCCCTCCCCGCGCGAGGCGATCATCGACAGCAGGCGCAGCCGGACCGGGTCGCCCAGGGCCTTGAAGACCTTGGCGAGCTCCGCCGCCCGCTCGTCGTCGAGGGGGGCCGCGGACACTCCGGAGCAGCAGTCGGCGTCCTGGCCGAGCACCTCAAGCTCTTGTTTCGACATGCCTCTATGTTGACGTTCTTCGATCCAAGGCGCAAGGTTGTATCAACTAACTTCAATACAGGCCGTTCGGGGCGGCGCCATACGTGCGCCACGCCTCGTCTCATCCAGGAGTGACGCCATGCGCGAGCAGTCCACCGACCTGCGCGAAACCGTCCGTCAGCGGTACGCCGCAGCGGCCGTACAGGTCACCGAGGGCGGTACCGCCTGTTGCGGGCCCGAGCCGGTCGAGGTCGACGAGAACTTCGGCTCCACCCTCTACGCCGCCGCCGAGCGTGACGCCCTGCCCGCCGAGGCCCTCGCCGCCTCCCTCGGCTGCGGCAACCCCACCGCCGTAGCCGAACTCCGGAACGGGGAGAGGGTGTTGGACCTCGGGTCCGGTGGCGGGATCGACGTACTGCTGTCCGCGCGGCGCGTCGGGCCGACCGGGAAGGCGTACGGGCTCGACATGACCGACGAGATGCTCGAACTCGCCCTGGCCAACACGCAGAAGGCGGGCGCCACCAACGTTGAATTCCTCAAGGGCACCATCGAGGCCATCCCTCTCCCCGCCTCCGCCATCGACGTCGTCATCTCCAACTGCGTGATCAACCTGTCCGTCGACAAGCCCGCCGTCTTCGCCGAGATGTTCCGCGTGCTGAAGCCCGGCGGCCGCATCGGCGTCTCCGACGTCGTCGCCGACGACACCCTCACGCCCGGGCAGCGGGCCGAGCGCGGCGACTACGTCGGCTGCATCGCGGGCGCCTTGTCCTTCGCGGAGTACCGGGAGGGGCTGGCGGCCGCCGGCTTCACGGACGTCGAGATCACCCCCACCCACCCGGTCGCCGACGGCATGCACTCCGCGATCATCCGCGCAGTCAAGCCATCCACCGCCGCCGAGCCCGGCGTCTCGGTCGCGTCGACGGACGCGTGCTGTGGCGTCACCGCCTGCTGCACCTCGGACGAGCAGGCCACCGACCCCTCCGCTACGGCGGCGGAAGCCAAGACCGCTTCAGGATGCGGCTGGGCGACGAGGCGCTGTTGGGCGCCGTCGTCATCGGGCGACGTAGCCGCCGTCGACAGGCAGGGCGACGCCGACGACGAAGCTCGCGCCGGGACGGCACAGCCAGAGGACCGCCTGGGCGATCTCCTCCGCGGTGCCGAGGCGGTTGATCGGCTGGTTGGCCTCGGCCTCGGCGCGGTCGAGTTCTCCCTTGGTGATCATGCCGCGTGGGGCGTATTCGAGGGCGGCGCTGGTGGTCAGGCCGATCACGCCGTGCTTGGAGGCGTGGTAGGAGGCCCGGCCGGGCAGGCCGACCAGGCCGCCGAGGGGGGAGCAGTTGACGATGGCGCCGCTGCCCTGGGCGCGCATGTGCCGCAGTTCGTGTTTCATACCGGCCCACACTCCGCGCAGGTTGATCGCGTTGACGCGGTCGAACCGTTCGGCGGGTTGGTCGGCGGCGTCGCTGGGCGGGATCCGGATGCTCGCGTTGTCGCCCGCGGAGGACTCTGACCGGTTTCGACGAGAACACCGACCCCGTCGGCCGCGAGTTCGGCGAGTTCTACTCCACACCGCGCGGCTACCACCCCAACACCATCACGCAGTTCACCCTGACCAGCACCATGGCGTGCATGAACTTCCCGCTGCTGACGCGCATCGGTTCGATCGCGCCGCGAGTTCTTCACCAAGCACTTGGCGTGACCGCCGTTCACGGAAACCTGACCCGGGCGGCTCCCGGGTCAGGTTTCCGGCTGTCGAGGCTCAACGGCGGCGGAGGCGCAGCACCGGAACCAGGTTCAGGAGCAGCCCGGTGACCGCGACACCGGTCACCAGGTTCAGGCCGGGGCGGTAGGCGGTGAAGTCGGCGCCGCTGTCGCCCGTTCCGGCGAGTACGGCGGTGAGGACGGCAAGGACGAGGGCGGCACCGACCTGGCCGGAGGTCTGTACCAGGCCGGAGGCGAGGCCCTGTTCGGAGTCGTCGATGCCCTCGGTGGCCTGGGACATGATCGCGCTGTACCCGAACGCGAAGCCGCCGCCGAGCAGGATCAGGGACGGGAACATCGCGAGCAGGTAGCCCGGCGAGGAGCCGGCCACGGCCAGGAACCAGACGTAGCCGAGGGTCGCCGAGGTCATCGAGGTGATGATCAGGGGTGCGGTGCCGAAGCGGTTGACGAGCCGGCCGGTGAGGGGCGAGCCGACGGCGACGATCAGGCCGACGGGCAGCAGCGCGAACGCCATCCGCAGCGGCGACCAGCCGAGGCCGTCCTGCAGATACAGCGTCATCATGAACTGGAAGCTGAGATAGGAGCCCATCAGCGCGACGATGCTGAGGTTGGCCCGGACGGTGGTGGCCTTGCGCAGGATGCCGAAGCGGACCAGCGGGTGCCGGACCCGCTGCTCGATCAGGACGAAGGCGAGCAGCAGAAGAAGAGCCACGCCGAAGGCGGCGAGCGTCGCCGCGGAGGTCCAGCCCGTCGTGGGGGCGGTGACCACGGCGTACACGGCGAGCAGCATGCCCGCGGTCAGGGTGACCGCGCCGGCCGGGTCCTGGCCGCCGGTCCCGGTGCGGCGGTCGCGCGGGATCAGGATCAGACCGACGACCAGGGCGAGCAAGGCGAGCGGTACCGGCATCAGGAAGGTCCAGCGCCAGCCGATCCCGGTGAGCAGACCACCGAGGATCAGGCCCGACGAGTAGCCCAGGGCGCCGAAGAGGCTGAAGACCGACAGGGCCCGGTTGCGCTGCGGGCCCTCCCGGAACGTCGTGGTGAGGATCGACAGACCGGCGGGCGCGGTGAACGCGGCGGCCACACCCTTCACGAAGCGGGTGGCGATCAACAGCGTGCCGTCGTCGACCAGACCGCCGAGCAGAGAGGCGACGGCGAACACGGCCAGCGCGGCGAGGAAGACCCGGCGGCGGCCGAGCAGGTCGGCGGTACGGCCGCCGAGCAGCATCAGGCCGCCGTAGCCGAGGACGTAGCCGTTGATGATCCACTGCAGCGACCCGGTGGCCATGCCGAGGTCGTGGCCGATGGAGGGCAGGGCGACGCCGACCATGGAGACGTCGAGACCGTCCAGGAACAGCACCAGGCACAGCACGGCGAGAACGGCCCAGAGGCGGGCGGTCCAGCGCGGCTCCGGGGCGGCGAGCGGCAGGGTCCCGGGGTGGGACTGGGTCAGGGACATGGGGGGTGGGTCTCTTTCCTGGCGGATGAGCAGGCAGGTCGGACGCCTCGACGCTGAGGAACCGGTGGGAAGAGGGGCGGACCGGGGGCGGGTGCGCGCGGCGCGGTCGGCCTCGTGAAGAGCGTGCCAGGAATGCCGTACACGAAGAAGGGAGAGCCTCTTCCTAGGCGCGGGGCGCGTAGGAAGAAAGGCTCCCCCTTTGAAGGGAATACTCGCAGGGACCGCCGGGGCCGGTCAGGCGGAACTGCTCCTGACCGCATGGCTCGGGTCCGCCGCCCAGGACGCCAGCAGGCGCAGGCTGTCATGGGTCGGGGTGCCCGGCTCGGCGGTCCAGACGATCATCTGGAGATCGGTGTCGGCTGCCCAGGTGACCGCGTTCCAGTCGAGGTGGAGGTCTCCGACGACCGGGTGGCGCAGGTGCTTGACCCCGGTGTCCCGGACGGCGACGTTGTGGGCACCCCACCACTGGCGGAACTGTTCGTCCCGGACCGACAACTCGCCTACCAGGGCGGCGAGTTGCGTGTCCCCGGGGTTGTTGGTGTTGTGCATCCGCAGCTGGGCGATGGCCAGCCGGGTGACGCCCTCCCAGTCCGCGTACAGCTCACGCATCGCGGGATCGGTGATGAGCAGCCTTATGTAGTAGCGCTGCTTCTCGGGGATCTGCCCGAAGTCGGTGATCAGGGCGGCGCCCATGGCGTTCCAGGCGACGATCTCGGTGCGCGGACCGATCACGAAGGCGGGCGTGTGTGCCATGTCGTCGAGCATGCGCTGCAGTTGCGGCTGCGTCCTGGGGCGCGGCTGCCGGCGGGGAGGGCGGAAGTCGTCCTTGGCCGCGAGCTCGTAGAGGTAGGCGCGCTGGTCCTCGTCCAGGTGCAGAACGCGGGCCAGGGACTCCAGTACGGACTGCGAGGGCTGAATGCGGCCCTGTTCGAGGCGGGCGTAGTAGTCGGTGCTGATGGCCGCCAGGACGGCGACCTCCTCACGGCGCAGGCCCGCGACGCGACGGGAGCCGCCGGCGGGCAGACCGACGGCGGCCGGGTCGAGCTCTGCGCGGCGTGCCTTGAGGAATTCCCCCAGATCGTGGCGGTGAGGATCGCGGTTCATGCCCTCACCCTGACATCGGAGAGCGGTGTTGTCAGGGGGAGAGTTTTGTCCCTGGAAGTCCTCACCACGAAGCTGACGCGCTGCCCCGCGGAATCAGCGGACGCGGGACCACTTGCCGTGCAGCTGCACGAACTCGCCGCCGATGACCGAGCTGGCCATGCAGGTGCCCTCGGTGTAGTCCTCGATGTGGGTGACGTGGTCACCGGCGTCGGGCTCGGTCCAGCGCACGACGAAGAGGCCGTCGCGGAGCTGGGTGGTGGTGTACTCCATCGTCTGCTTCCGGCCCTTGATGGCACCGCCGGTCACCTCGAAGCTGACCTGGGTCTGCGAGTCGAAGGTGATCTCCACCGTGAAGTGGCCGAGCGGGGTGTCCGGGCCGAGGTCCGCCAGCCAGGTCTGGCCGACACCGGGAAGGGTCGCGTTGCTGTCCATCGGTACTACCTCTTTCTGTGATGCGATGAGCGATGGTGCGGGGAGTCGGCCTGCGGGGCTCAGCCGAGAACCTTGACGACCTCGTGGGCCAGGGGAACGGCCGAGGCGGGGTTCTGGCCGGTGATGAGGGTGCGGTCCACCTCGATGTGCGGGGCGAAGTTCTCCTCGCCCTTGTGGTAGTCGGCGCCGACGTCGGCGACGAGACGGTCCTGGAGCAGCCACTTCGCCCGGTCGGCGAGGCCGTTCTGGATCTCCTCGGCGTTGGACAGGCCGGTCAGGCGGTACCCGGCGAACGGGGACTTGCCGTCCGCGTCCACGGTGGACAGCAGTGCGGCGGGGCCGTGGCAGACCAGCGTCACGAGCTTTCCGGAGGCGAGCCAGTCGCTGAGCAGCTTTCCGGCCGCGGGGTCGTCGGAGAGGTCCTCCATCGGGCCCCAGCCGCCGGGCACGAACACCACGTCGTAGTCGTCGATGTCCACGTCCTCGATACGGATCGGATCCGCCAGCTCGGTGGCCTCCTTCAGCGCGGCCCGCATCTTCTCGGCGCCCTCCTCACCGCCGTTGAAGTCCGGGGTGAGGCTGAGCGCGTCGGCGGTCGGCGCGACGCCGCCCGGGGTGGCCGCGGCGATCTCGTAGCCGGCCTCCTTGAAGACGCCGTACGGGCCGATGGCCTCCTCGGCCCAGAAGCCGGACGGCTGCTCGAACCCGTCGGCCAGGGTCCAGTGGTCGGCGGCGGTGATGAGGAAGAGGATCTTCGCCATGATGTGCTCCCTACGAGACGGTCCGGGGGTCAGTTGTCGTTCGCGGCCAGCTGCACGACGTGGCTGTCGGCGGCCTGGATCAGATGGGTGAGCTTGCCGTCGCCGACCGTCCACAGGTGGATGAAGCGGGCGTCGGACGCGGCGCCGGACTTGGCCACCGCGTGGTAGTGGCCGCGTACGAAGACGTGGTCACCGTCGGCGCCGTAGAACTCCTCGGCCACCGCGCCGAAGGACGTGAAGCGGGGGGCGAGCCGGCCGAAGAAGTCGCCTCCGGCGCCGGCCCAGGTCTTGTAGACGCCGCCGTAGGGGAAGCCGGGGGTGATGTCCCAGACGATCTCGGGGTCGATGACCTCGGCGACGACGTCCGGGGCCATGCCGGAGTCGTAGAGCCGGCGGACCAGGGCGACGTTCGGGGAATCGGACATGACAGGTGCTCCTTGTGCGGGGTGATGTGCGGGGTGATGTGCGGTGCTCAGGCGGCGAGGACGGACCGACCCGCGAGGAAGAACGCGGTCTGCTGCGCGACACGGGCGCCGAGACCCTCGGCGGTGGCGATGTCCGACTTGTGCACGGCCTCGGGGCCGGCATCGACCGGCGTCTGGGCGCCCGCACCGACGAAGTAGCCCAGACGGTTGATGTCGTCCTCGCCGCCCTCACTGGAGGCCCAGCCCGGCTGGACACCGAGGCTCACCCAGTGCATGCCGTGCTGCGCGGCCATCGTGAAGAAGTAGCCCAGGGTCGAGGACTTGTCGCCGTTCTTGGCACCGGAGTTGGTGAAGCCGGCGGCGATCTTGTCGGCCCAGGTCTGCGTGTACCAGCGCTTGCTGCTGGCCTCGGCGAAGGTGTGGAACGCGGCGGACGCGGTGCCCATGTAGGTGGGGGCACCGAAGATGATCGCGTCGGCGGCGTCCAGCTGTGCCCACTGCTCGTCGGTGATCGCGTCCACCGGTATGGAGATCACGTCGGCACCGGCTGCCGCGGCGCCGCGCGCCACGGCCTCGGCGATGACGGCGGTGTGGCCGTATCCGGAGTGGAATGCGACGGCGACCGTGGGGCGGGAAATGGAAGACATGGCGGGGTATTGCTCCTCGGAAAACTGCTGCGTGAATCCTGCTCTGGAAGCATGGCACGGAATTCAGCGAGAAAGGTAGGAAGGATTTCTCCCTGGCTTTACGCCGGGCACCACCGGCCGGTTTTACGAATTCATGGCGCAGGTCGCCGACCAGGAAGACAGGAAGCGCAATCCCTCATAGGCGGGCGAGCCGGGCTCTGCGGCCCAGACGACCAGTTGCTGGTCGCAGTCGGCCTCGCGACTGAGCGCGTCCCAGCCGAGGGTGAGCTCACCGGCGACCGGATGGCGGAACACCTTGACGCCACCGGTGCGGGGCGCCACGTCCCGCCCGCCCCACCACTGGCGGAACCGGTCGTCCCGCAGCGACAGCTCACCGACGAGGTCGGTCAGCCTCCGGTCGTCGGGACGGACCGCGGCCCAGCGCCGCAGCACGGCCATGGCGTTGCGGGCCGAACTCTCCCAGTCGGCGTACAGCGATCTCATGGCCGGGTCGGTGAAGAGCTGTCGTATGTAGTTCCGCTGCCCATCGGGGATCTGCGTGTAGTCGGTGCCGAACAGGGCGGTGGCCATCGGGTTCCACGCCAGGATGTCCAGGTAGGGGCCCAGGACCAGGCCGGGGGTCGTACTGAGCTCGTTCAGTACGGTGCGCAGCCGCGGGTGCGCCTTCTGCGGGGCCCGTCGCCGGGGCGGGCCCGTCTCCCTTCCGGCCAGGTCGAAGAGCCGGTCCCGCTGCTTGTCGCTCATGCGCAGGACCCGGGCGAGGGTGGCCAGCACGGACGCGGAGGGGGTGGCGCGGCTCTGCTCCAGTCGGGTGTAGTAGTTCGTGCTGATGCCTGCCAGCGCGGCCACCTCGTCCCGGCGCAGGCCGGTCACGCGCCGCCGTCCCTCGGCCTCGGGCAGGCCGACGGTACGGGGGCCGAGCTCGGCCCGGCGGGCCTTCAGGAATTGGCCCAGCTCCTTCAGGTGCGCGTTGCTGGTCATACTGGCCAGTCTGCGGCCGGCCGCCACTCGGCTGGGTAGGAAGGTTTTGTCCCTGGATATCTTGCATCCGGGGTGGAATTCTCCTAAGTGCGGGCCTTGCGAGCAGCGGCAGAGCCGACACAAAGGAATTCCATTTCCCCGGCAGTCCGCGCTTCCGCATTTCTCTACGACGCAGCAGGAGACACGGCATGCGCGCAACCCTGATCCACGCCCCTGGTGACATCCGGGTGGAGGACGTCCCCGAGCCCACGATCCTCAAGCCGACGGACGCGATCATCCGTACGGTCGCCACCTGTGTGTGTGGCTCGGACCTGTGGCCGTATCGCGGTATCGAGCCCGTCGGCAACCCGCATCCGATGGGGCATGAATACGTCGGTGTCGTCGAGGAGGTCGGCAGCGAGGTCGGCAACGTCAAGCCGGGGCAGTTCGTGGTCGGTTCCTTCGCCACCTCGGACAACACCTGCGCGCACTGTCAGAAGGGCTGGCAGTCCTCCTGTCTGAACCGCGAGTTCATGGGAACCTGCCAGGCCGAGTACGTGCGCATCCCCAACGCCCACGGCACCCTGGTCGCCACCGACGCGCACCCCGCCGACGACCTGGTGCCAAGCCTGCTGGCGGTGTCCGACGTGATGGGCACCGGCTGGTACGCGGCCCTCGCCGCCGAGGTGAAGCCGGGCTCCACGGCTGTCGTGGTCGGTGACGGAGCGGTCGGCCTGTGCGGTGTCATCGCCGCGAAGGAGCTCGGCGCCGAGCGGATCATCGCGATGTCCCGGCACGAGTCCCGGCAGAAGCTCGCCCTGGAGTTCGGCGCCACCGACATCGTCAGCGAGCGCGGCGAGGACGGTATCGCCCGCGTCAAGGAACTCACCGGCGGCATCGGCGCCGACTCCGTCCTGGAGTGCGTCGGCACCGCCCAGTCCATGAGCCAGGCCCTGCACTCCGCCCGCCCGGGCGGCAACGTCGGCTTCGTCGGCGTCCCCCACGAGGTGGCCGTGGACGGCCAGGAGCTGTTCTTCTCCCAGGTCGGCCTGCGCGGCGGCCCGGCGCCCGTGCGCCGCTACCTGCCCGAACTGATCGACCTGGTCCTGACCGGCCACATCGACCCGGGCAAGGTCTTCGACCTCACCCTCCCCCTGGAGGAGGTCGCCGAGGGCTACAAGGCGATGGACGAACGCCGCGCCATCAAGGCCCTCCTCACCCCCTGAGGCTCACCGATGACGACCTGGACGAGCGCCGAGCTGACCCGGATCGAGCACGCCGAGGAGCTTGGGATGTCTCCCTCGCGCGCCGACGGCACGTCCCGCGCACCGGTGCCGATCTGGGTCGTCCGTGACGGCGACGACCTCTACGTCCGCTCCTTCCGGGGCGAAGCAGTTACATCAACCCCATGGTGGCCTCGCGGGACACGACCCTGAAGCTCGTGCCGCGCTGAACCGCAGTCCTTTCACCACTGCTGGAGAACCCCCTTGCTCGGTCTCGAACTCGTCGTGGTCCTGGGCGTGGCCGTGCTGGTGGGCAACGCCCTGGGACAGCGCCTCGGCATAGCCCCGCCCATCGTCCTGCTCGTGACGGGCGTGCTGCTGGGGTTCGTCCCCGCGATCCGGGCGGCCCAACTGCCCCCGGAGGTCGTGCTGTTGCTGTTCCTCCCGGTGCTGCTGTACTGGGAGAGCCTGACCACCTCGCTGCGGGAGATCCGCGCCAATCTGCGCGGCATCGTGCAGTTGAGCACGGTCCTCGTCATCCTCACCGCCTGGGCGGTGGCCGCGGCGGGGCACGCCCTCGGGCTGCCGTGGGGACCGGCGTGGGTGCTCGGCGCCGCCATGGCTCCCACCGACGCGACCGCGGTCGGTGTCCTGGCCCGCGCCCTGCCGCGCCGCCAGGTCACCATCCTGCGCGCGGAGAGCCTGGTCAACGACGGCACAGCCCTGGTCGTCTACGGTCTCGCCGTCGGCATCACGGCCGGCGAGGAGCACCTCGGCGTCCCGCACGTCGGCGGGCTGTTCCTGCTCGCGTACGGCGGCGGCGCGGCCGTGGGTGTCGCGGTCGCGTGGGTCAACATGAACCTGCGGCGCCGCCTGACCGATCCCCTGCTGGGCAACCTGGTCATGATCCTGGCGCCCTTCACGGCCTACCTCCTCGCCGAGCTGATCGAGGCGTCCGGCGTCCTCGCCGTGGTCGTCAGCGGCCTGATCATGTCCCAGGTCGCCCCGCGCATCATCCCGGCCCACCACCGCACCCAGGCACTGGCGTTCTGGCCGCTGGCCACCTTCCTCATCAACAGCGCGCTGTTCGTCCTGGTCGGAGTGGAACTCCAGTACGCCGTCCGCGACCTGGGCAGTGCCGACCTCCGGGACGCGCTGATCGCGGTCGGTGTCATCTGCGTGGTGCTGGTCGCCGTACGCTTCGCGTTCCTGTACGCCTCCACCTACCTGATCCGCGCACTCGACCGCAGCCCCCGCCAGCGCACGCTCCGCGTCGGCCACCGCACCCGCGTGGTCAACGGGCTCGCCGGGTTCCGGGGCGCGGTCTCCCTCGCCATGGTGCTCTCGGTCCCGCAGACCCTCGACTCGGGCGAGCCCTTCCCCGACCGCAGCTTCATCGTCTTCGTCACCTCCGGCGTCATCCTCGTGACCCTGGTGGTGCAGGGACTGCTGCTGCCGGTGGCGGTGCGCTGGGCGAAGCTGCCGCCCGACACCTCCGTCGACGAGGAACTCGACCTCGCCGAGACCACCGCCATCGAGGAGGCGATCAAGGCGATGCCGCTGCTCGCCGCCGACCTGCGGACCGATCCGAAGATCGCCGAGTGGCTCCGGCAGGAGTACGAGGCCACTCTGGCGTCAGTCCGGGCCCGGAGCGCGGGCGCCCACGACGACCCCGCCGTGCTTCAGCACCAGGACTATCTCGCACTGCGGCTGGCCCTCATCGCCGGCAAACGCGCCACCGTCGTCCGGCTCCGCGACGAGCGCCGGATCGACGACACCGTACTGCGCCGTCTCCAGGCCGCCCTCGACAGCGAAGAGGTCCGCCTGTCCGGAGGAGCGCCGGTCGAATGACCCGTATCCGTCCCTGAGGAGGAGATCACCGTGAAGGCTGTAGGACTGACCGAATTCGGCGGACCCGAAGTACTGCGGGTCCTGGACCTGCCGATACCCGAGACAGGGCCGGGCGAGATACGCATACGGGCGCACGCGGCGACGGTCAACCCCGTCGACACGCTGGTACGCCGAGGCATCGCCTTCGTCTCCGACGCCGAACCGCCGTACGTTCCGGGGATGGAGGCAGCCGGCGTGATCGAGGAGATCGGCGCGGGAGTCGACACCGGTCTCGGCGTCGGCGACCGCGTCATGGCCGTCGTCGCCACCTCCGGAACGCACGGCGCGTACGCCGAGCACCTTGTCGTCCCCGCGGACTCGGTGGTCCGGGCACCGGCGGGCGCGACCGACATCGAAGCGGCCACCCTCCCGATGAACGGGCTGACGGCCCACATGGCACTGGACCTGCTGGATCTGCCCGAGGGTGCCACCGTCGCGATCACCGGAGCGGCCGGCGCGGTCGGCGGCTACGCCGTCCAGCTGGCCAAGGCGGACGGGCTGCGGGTGCTCGCCGACGCGGCGCCGAAGGACGAGCAGCTGGTGCGGGGCCTCGGCGCCGATGTCGTCCTGACGCGCGGGACCGACTTCCCCGACCTGGTGCGCAAGGAGGAGCCGGACGGCGTCGACGGGCTCCTCGACACCGCGGGCATCGTCGGCCTCGCCATCCGCGCGGTCCGGGACGGCGGCCGGGTGGCGTCGTCGGTCGGCGGCGTTCAGATGCCCAGCGAACGCGGCATCGAGACCCGGAACACCTTCGTGCCGCAGTACGCACGCGAACGCGGCAAGCTCGACCGCCTTCGGCAGCTGGCGGAGGAAGGCCGGCTCACGCCGCGGATCGCGCGAACCCTGCCGGCCGAGGAGGCCGTCGCAGCGCACCGACTGCTGGAAGCGGGGGGCCTCCGGGGACGCGTGGTGCTCACCTTCTGAGCATCGGCCCAGGCGCTTCGACAGACCACGCCCAACGCGGACTCCGTTCCCCGACGGCGGCTCCAGCCATGTCCCGTCCGGGGCCACATGTATGCGACCGCAACTCCGCTTCAACAGTCGTTCTCCCCACCAGGCGACATACGCGCGGTGGTGCTCTCACCGGCACGACTCTGTGCATACGTAAGGTTCCGTGCCCTCCGCGTGCCCGTCCAGGTGACCGGATCATCGTCGGGCGGGTTGTGTTCAGGCGGGTCGGGTGGGGGCCCGTAGTCCGATCTCGTATCCGCCCTGTGGGGTGGGTTCGGCGGTGAGGGTGCCGCCCAGCAGTTCGGCGCGTTCTCTCAGGCCGATCAGGCCGTGCCGGGCGCTGGGCAGGGCGACGGAGGGGCGGGTGGGGGCGGTGTTGGTGACGGTGACGCCGAAGTGCTGCGCGTCGTGCCACAGGCGCACCTCGGCGCGGGCGCCGGGGGCGTGCTTGCGTACGTTCGTGAGGGCTTCCTGGACCGTGCGGTAGACGGTGCGTTGGGCGGTGGTGTCGATGTGGGGCGGGAGTTCGCCGGTCAGGGTGGTCTCGATGCCGCTGTTGGCGATCAGCTGCTGGAGGTCGGCGAGCGTGGGCTGGGGGGTGAGTTCGGTTTCCTTGCCGCCTGAGGCGCGCAGCAGGGTGACCATGTGGCGGAGTTCGTCGAGGGTGTTCACGCTCAGGGTGCGGATGGTCCGGGCGGCGTCGCGGGCCGCGGGGTCCTTCGCGGCGACCTGAAGGGCTCCGGCCTGTACGGCGATGAGGCTGACCTGGTGGGAGACGACGTCGTGCATCTCGCGGGCCAGTTGGGCGCGTTCGCGGGCGAGGACGGTCTGGGCGTACAGGGCGCGTTCGTGTTCGCGGGCCACTTCCACCTCGACGAGCTGGCGGGCCACCTCGTGTCTGGCCTGCAAGAGCTGGCCGAACAGGATCGGGGCGAAGGCCGTGGCCAGCGTGTAGACGAACTGGATGAGCGTCCAGGTCCGGTCGTCGGAAAACGTGTCACCGGAAAACGTGTCGGACAGGGGCCAGGCGAGGGTGGCCGCCGCCGCGTTCAGCAGGGCGCAGCCGGCCAGCAGCGGGCGGTTGCGGGTGCGCGTGGCCAGTGTGTACAGGGCGGCGATCGGCGCGACCGCCACGTCCATGAACAGGGTCATGGGCAGCGTCAGCAGGAAGACGGCCAGGGGAAAGCGCCTGCGCGGGAACAGGGCGGCGCAGCCCAGGGCGGCGCAGGCCCATATGAACGGTGTCGCCTCGCCGTAGAGGTTGATCCAGGCGTCGAGCGCGGCGAGCACGACGAGGCCCGCGTCGACGGCCCAGGGCGGCACCCGCCGCCACCGTGCCTGACCCGTGGTCATCGCCCGTTGCTCCGTGGGGTGTCCGCGCCGTCGTCGCTGAGCAGTCCGGCGCGCTCCGCGAGGAGCGCCGCCTGGACGCGGCTGGAGACCCTCAGCTTGGTCAGGATCGAGCTGACGTGGTCCTTGACGGTGCCCGCGCTGAGATGGATGCGGGTGCCGATGTCGGCGTTGGACAGTCCTTCCGCGATCAGGACGAGGACGTCACGTTCGCGGTCGCTGAGCAGGTTCACGCGCGCCACGTCCGCGTCCTGGGGTGCCCCCGCCCCCGGATGGCCGCGCAGCAGAACCCGCGAGGCTTTCGGGGACATCACCACGCCGCCGGCGGCCAGGGTGCGTACGAGGTGGGCGAGTTGTTCGGGCTCGGTGTCCTTGAGCAGGAAGCCCGCGGCTCCCGAGCGCAGCGCGGTCAGGATGTATTCGTCGGTGTCGAAGGTGGTCAGCATGGCCACCGTCGGCGGCTCGGGCAGCGTCTGGATCTGGCTGAGGACGGTCAGGCCGTCCACGTCCGGCATGCGGATGTCGAGGAGCACGACGTCCGGGTGCTCGCGCCGGATGGTGTCAGTGGCCTGCGCTCCTGCCGCGGTCGCCACGACCTGGATGTCTTCGGAGGCGTTCAGGATCAGCTCGAACCCGGACCGCACCAGCGCCTCGTCGTCCACCACCACTACCCGGATCACCGGCGTCCCGCCTCACACTCGTCACACTGTCTGTTCTGTCCGGCTTCTCGGCGACCCATGGGCCCCTGCACCCCTGCACCCCTGCCCCCCTGCACCTCGCATCGGGGCGCCCGTTCTCGTACGGTGATCGCCTGCCGTCGACAGTACGTCCGACGCGGTGCGCGGCGGTGCGGCCGCTGTGGACACCCGCCACCCGGCAGGCCGGTTCCAGCCGTTCGGGGGGAGCGCTCCGGCCTGTCGGCGGGCGGGTGGGCGAGGCTCGGCGGATGGTGTCGGCGGTTCTCGCCCGGTGGGGTGTGTCCGTGGGGCCGCCCGCGCTGTACCGCCGGTCGGCGGGGCGGTCCCGGCCGGTCGGCGGGGGTGTCACCGAAGCCTGCCGGATGGTCCGCCCTCTGACGTCCACGCGAGATTCTCCGTATGACACAGATACAGCCGTCCAAGGAGACACCTGCTCCGCAGGAGAACCCGCCTCCACCGCCCAGGACCTCGCCCGGGTCCGCCGGGCAGACCCCCGGCGGTCCCTCGGTGGGACGCCTGGTCGGGGTGGACCTGGCCCGCGCGCTGGCGGTGTTCGGCATGTACGTCGTGCACATCGGGCCGCCGCTGTCCGCCACACACGGCGTCGGCAGCTGGGTCCGGTACATGGCCGACGGCCACTCGTCGGTCCTGTTCGCCACCCTCGCCGGGTTCTCGCTGATGCTGATCGCGGGCCGCTTCGAGCCGAAGACCGGCCTGGCGGGCCGGCAGGCGAAGGCCCGGATCGCGATCCGCGCCGTGATCCTGCTGGCGCTGGGCACCGTGATGGCGATGGAGTACGGGGGCGTGATCATCCTCGGCTTCTACGGCGTCTACTTCCTCCTCGCGCTGCCTCTGGTGCGGCTGAGCGCGGGGGCCCTCGCGATGATCGCGGCGGGGCTCGCCCTCGTCATGCCGCAGCTGGCGTTCGTCCTGACCACGGGGCTGAGCGACTCCGTCCAGCAGAGCGTCAACGCCTACGACCCGCTCCGCCACCTCAGCGAGGTGGGAGTGCTCGATCTGCTGCTCACCGGTTTCTACCCGGCGCTCACCTGGATGCCGTTCGTGATCGCCGGCATGGCGCTGGGTCGCATGGACCTGTCGGCGGCCGCCGTCCAGCGGCGCCTGGCGGTGCTCGGCGCCGGCCTCGTCGTGGGAGCTTACGGCCTGTCCCTGCTGCTGGCGGGCAAGAACGCGTTGCGGAGCATGGCGGAGGACGGCTCGTCGTCCAGCGGATCCGGGGCGGCGTCCATGGGCAGCGGGCTCATGGAGCCCCAGCGGTCGTTCTCGGAACTGTTGTCCGCCGGGCCGCACAGCGGCACCACGTTCGACATCATCGGCAGCGTCGGCGTCGCGATCCTCGTGATCGTGGGCGCGACGGTGGCGATGGACCGCCTGCCGCGGCTGCGCCGCCTGGCGAAACCGGTCATCGCCGTGGGCACCATGTCCCTGACCGCCTACGTCGGCCACTTCCTCGCGCAGTCGGTGCTGTCCACGCCCGCCGGGACGAGCACCCAGCAGTCGTGGGTGCCGCTGCTCATGTACGTCCTCGGGGCGATAGTGTTCGCCACCGTCTGGTCCCGCTTCTTCCGCCGCGGACCCCTGGAGTACCTGCTCAGCACCGCCACGAAGCCCGCCAAGTACGTCCGGTGAGGTCCGGCCGGGGTGGCTCGGCTCCTGCTCCGTCCCGGCCTGAACGGTCTGCCAGGCCCGCAAGGGGATCGCCCTTGCGGGCTTCGGCTGTGGTCCTGGCCGACTGACGTCAGTTCCGCCTGGCGCCCACCGGCCGAGAACGAGCGGCCGCACAAGCGCGACTGCTCACCACGCACCACGGCTTGTGAGCAGCGGCGTGATCACCGCGCCTCCCGTTGGCTGTGCGCCGCGCCCTTCGCGAACTCCCGCAAGAACAGGGCCTCGACGTGCGCCATGTGTGCGATCTCCGTCGGGTCGACGCTCTCGTTCGGGGCGTGGATGAGGCAGCGGGGCTCCTCGACGCCCATCAGGATGATCTCGGCACGGGGGTAGGCCGACGCGAAGACGTTGCACAGGGGGATGGAGCCGCCCTGGCCGAGGAAGGCGAGCGGTCTGCCGTAGACCTGTTCCATCGCACTGCCCAGGGCCGTGTAGGCGGGGCCGTCGGTGGCGGCGCGGAACGGGGAGCCGGTGCCCTCCGTCTCCACCGAGACCCGCGCGCCCCAAGGGGCGGCCTCCGTCAGGTGCTTGGTGAGCGCCTCACGGGCCGCGTCCGCGTCCGTGCCCGGCGGAACGCGCAGGCTGACGCGGGCGCGGGCGGTGGCCGGGACGGCGGCCGCGGAGCCGACGACCGGCGGGCAGTCGATCCCGAGGACGGTGACGGCGGGGCGGGCCCAGAGGCGGTCGGCGACCGTGCCGGTGCCGGTGAGGTGGACACCGGCCAGGACGCCGGCGTCCCGTCGGAAGGTCTCCTCGTCGTAGCCCACGCCCTCCCAAGTGCCGTCGCAGTCCAGGCCGTTGATCCGGGTGGCGCCCGTGGCCGGGTCGCGCAGGGTCGACAGCATCTGGATCAGGGCCGCGAGGGCGTCCGGTGCGGGGCCGCCGAACATGCCCGAGTGGATCTCGCCGGCCAGGGTCTCGACGGTGACGACGAGGTTGGCCAGGCCGCGCAGGGTGATCGTCGCCGTACCCGTGCCGACCTCCGCGTTGCCCGTGTCGCACACCAGCAGCGCGTCGGCGAGGAACTGCTCCTGGTGCTGGGCGACGTACGCCTCCAGACCGCCCGTGCCCTGCTCCTCCGAGCCCTCCGCGACGAACTTCAGGCCCACCGGAATGTCCTCGCCCAGTGCCCGGAGCGCGGTGAGGTGCATGACGATGTTGCCCTTGCAGTCGGCGGTGCCGCGCCCGTACCAGCGGCCGTCGCGCTCGGTCAGCGTGAACGGCGGGGTGGTCCAGGCCTTGTCGTCGAGCGGGGGCTGGACGTCGTAGTGGCAGTAGAGCAGGACGGTCGGCGCGCCGGGCGGTGGCGGGCGGTGGCCGATGACGGCGTGGCTGCCGTCCGGGGTCTCGGCGAGGTGTACGTCCCTCAGGCCCGCGGCGGAGAAGGCGTCGGCGACCCACTGGGCGGCCTTGTGGCACTCCTCGGGCGGGTACTGGCGCGGGTCGGCGACGGAGGGGATCGCGACGAGGTCGGTGAGGTCCTGCTTCGCGCGGGGCATCAACGCGGCGATCCGGTCGGCCAGTTCACTCATGCGTCTCGCCTCACCGTGTCGTCGGTCTTGAGGTCGTCGATCTTGTCCTTGAACTTGTCGAGCTTGTCCGGGCAGTAGATCTCCAGGATCTTGGCCTCCGCACGCAGCGCGCGGGCGTCCCCGATGACCGGACGCTGGCCGACGAACGCGGCCCCGTTGGAGACGTTGATCTTCCACAGGGCCGACTCCAGCGCACTGGCGGGGTCGTCGCAGACGATGCCGCCGTCGGTGCCCAGCGTCCGCTCGATCGTCCCCGTGTCCGGGCGCGGCCAGCCGGCCTGTTCGGCGGCGTCGGCGAGCTTGTTCGCCTTCTCCGCCGCTTCGTTGTCGGTCTTCACGCTCTCGTACTGGATGACTCCGATGACGGCGAGGGCGAGGAGTACGACGATGGCACCGAGGTAGATCCACTTGTGCTCGGAGGCGAACCTGGTGGGGCTCATGCGGCATCACCTTCCTGGGTACGCCAGCCCGGCTTGCGGAACTTCAGGAACGCCCACGGGATCAGCAGACCGAGGATGACCAGACCGCCGCCGATGAGAAGGACGTACGCCCAGACACTGCCGCTGCCGAACTGCGACGGCGGTACGAAACCGATGGCGAGCGCGGCGATCGAGGCGAGCAGGCCGACCGTGCACATCAGGTGCAGGGCCGGGACGCGGTAGCCGCGCGGATGGTCCGGCTGGGTCTTCCGCAGCCGCATCGCGGCGGCGAACATCAGCAGGTAGACGATCAGATAGACCTGTGTGGTGATCGTCGAGAAGATCCAGTACACGTTGGAAACGTTCGGGATCAGCGCGTACAGCAGGGCGATGACCGTGGTGACGACGCCCTGGGTGACGAGGATGTTCTGCTGGATGCCGTACTTGTTGAGCTTCTGGAGGAACGGCGGCAGATAGCCCTCGCTGCGGGAAATCTCCAGCAGGCCCTTCGACGGCCCGGCGAGCCAGGTGAGCATGCCGCCGAGGGCCGCGGAGACCAGCATCACGGCCGCGATCGGGGTCATCCAGCCGACGTGGAAGTGGGAGAAGAAGGCGTCGAACGCCTGCATCACGCCCGCGGTGAGGCTGAGCTGGTTGCCCGGCACCACCCAGCTGATCGCCAGCGCGGGCAGGATGAAGATGAGCAGGACCAGGCCCATCGCCAGGAACATCGACTTCGGGTACTCCTTCGCCGGGTCCTTCAGCGACGAGACGTGGACCGCGTTCATCTCCATGCCGGAGTAGGAGAGGAAGTTGTTGACGATCAGCACCAGGCTCGCCAGCCCCGTCCACGCCGGCAGGAGGTGTTCGGCCGTCATGGGAGCGGCGGAGGCGTTGCCCTGGCCGAGGAAGACCATGCCGAGGACCACAAGGAGGGTGCCGGGGATGAGGGTTCCGATGATCAGGCCCCAACTGGACAGTCCGGCAAGGGCTTTGGTGCCGCGCGAGGACACCCATACGCCGGTCCAGTACAGGACCATGATGACGATCGCGGTGTAGAGCCCGTTGGAGGCCAGGGACGGGTCGATGACGTACGCGATGGTGCTCGCGACGAAGGCGAGCAGGCTCGGGTAGTAGAAGATCGTCATCGCGAACTGGCACCACACGGCGAGGAATCCGAGCGGTTTGCTCAGCCCCTCGCTCACCCACCGGTACACGCCGCCCGGCCAGCCGGAGGCGAGTTCGGCCGAGACCAGCGCGGTCGGGAGCAGGAACACGATCGCCGGGACGAGGTAGAGGAAGACGCAGGCCAGGCCGTAGACGGCCATCGTGGGCGCGGCCCGCAGGCTGGCCACGGACGCGGTGGTCATCAGCGCCAGCGTCATCCAGGTCAGGGTGGGCGCGGCGGCCGTTCTCACCTCCGTCCGCACGGCTTGCTTCGGAACGTCCGCCGGAACGTCCATCGATGCCATCAGGCCCTCCCGGGTGGCGTGAGCGAGGTCGTCGCCAGCCTCTTTGCGAGCGGGTCGGGACGCAGCACGAGTGGGCCGTTCGGGTGATACGGCGGTGGCACCCGCCCAAGATGCCGACAGCTGATGCCGAGACCAGATGCCGACCGCGGATGCCGACCGCGGACCGCCCGTGCAGGCTGGAACTCCTGGCCCCGGAGCGAGGAGACGGGCGTGGAGCAGCACGAGGACGCGGTTGTCGACGACGCGGTTGTCGACGACGCGGTTCTCGACGACCTCACGGCGTTCCTGTCCCGGCTGACCGGCCTCCTGCTGCGCTCCTCCGGCGAGGGCGCGCACCTCGTCGAGCGGGCCGTGGCGGACAGCGCCCGGGCCTTCGGCGGCGGCGCGTCCCTGCTCCTGGTGCCGGAGGCGGCCACGCTGACGGTCACCGCGCCGGGCGGCCGCACCCGTACCGTCACCGTGCACGGCTTCCCTGAGGTCTTCCGCCTCGACCAGGTCGCCGCGCTCAAGCCCCTGCTCGACGAGGTCCATGCGGGCCGGATCGGCATCACCGAGGCCGACCGCCGGCTCACGGCGATCGAGACGGCCCCGGCGCCGTACCCGTGGTGGCTGAAGTTCCTCGGCATCGTGCTGTTCGCGCTGGGCTTCGCCCCGCTGATGCAGCCGACCTGGTACGAGATCGCCGCCACGGCGGTCCTGGGCACGCTGTCGGCGGCTCTCGCCGTCACGGCGGACCGGGTACCGGTGCTGGCCCGGATCCTGCCCCTGGTGGTGTCGGTCGCCGTCTCCGTCGTCACGATCGAGGTGTTCGCCGACGACCCGGCGCGCGGCGGCCCGGTCCTGCTGATGCTCCCGGCGCTGTTCTACTTCGTGCCCGGCGACTACCTGAGCGCCGCGGCCGTGGAGCTGGCGGCGGGTCTGATCACGACGGGGTCGATCCGGCTCGTCTACGCCGTCTTCCTCCTGGTCCAGCTCTATCTCGGCGTCCTGCTCGGCGTCCTGGTCACCGGCACCTCCACCCACGCCCTGTTCGACATCGCCGCCGACGCGGACCTCCCCCGCTGGGCGCTGTTCCTGGCGTGGGTCGTGTTCACGGCGGGCACGCTCTTCGCCTTCGCGATCCCCGTGCGCTTCTTCTGGCCCCTGCTCCTGCTCGTCTACGTCACCGTCGGCGTGCAGTCGGCGTTCACGAAGCTCGTCGGGGAGACGGGCGGCACGTTCGTCGCCGCCGTCGTCCTGTCCGCCGCGGCCACGCTGATCGCACGCCCTCCGGATCGCCCGCCCCGGCTGATCCTGATCCTGCCGGGCTTCTTCACCCTGACCGTCGGCTCGCTCGGCATGCGCGGCCTGACCACCCTGGCCGGCGGCTACGTCATCGAAGGCTTCCAGGACCTGCTGAAGCTGGTCACGATCGTCACCGCCCTCGCCGTCGGCCTGATGGTCGGCGGGGCGCTCGCACAGGGCGACACGGTCACCCGTACGGCCGTACATCCGCGGGCGCCCCGCACCCCCTCCGCATCCAATGAGCAGGGCGGCACCCGACACGCAGACGAGGCGGCACCATGAGCGACATACCCGCGGCCACACCCCCGGCGTTCACCGCGCAGGACTACGCGGCCCGGATGAGCCGGGCCGCGCGCGACGCGGCCGGGGCCGGGCTCGCCGGGCTCCTGGTCACCCCCGGCCCCGACCTGGTGTGGCTCACCGGCTACCGGCCCACCGCGATCACCGAGCGCCTCACGCTCCTCGTCCTCACCCCGGACAGCGAACCGCACCTGCTGGTACCGGCCCTGGAACGCCCCGACGCGGAAGCCGCTCCCGGAGCGGGCGCTGTACGGATGACCGACTGGCGCGACGGCCAGGACCCGTACGCGGCAGCGGCCGGCCTGCTGCGCCCGAGCGGCCGCTACGGCGTCTCCGACTCCGCCTGGGCCCTGCATCTGCTGGGCCTGCTGGAAGCCCTGCCCCGCACCGCCTACCAGGCCCTGACCACCGCACTACCCATGCTGCGCGCGGTGAAGGACGAGCACGAGGTGGCCCGGCTCGCGGCGGCGGGCGCGGCGGCCGACGCGGCGTACGGCGAGATCCTGCGGGTGCGCTTCGCCGGGCGCCGGGAGACGGACGTGGCCGCCGACCTCGCCCGCCTGCTGCGTGAACACGGCCACAGCCAGGTCGACTTCACGGTCGTCGGCTCCGGCCCGAACGGCGCGAACCCCCACCACGAGGCGGGCGAGAGGGTCATCGAGGACGGCGACACGGTCGTGCTCGACTTCGGCGGCCTCAAGGACGGTTACGGCTCCGACACCACCCGTACCGTGCACGTGGGCGAGCCCACCGCCGAGGAACTCAAGGTCCACGACATCGTGCGCGAGGCGCAGCAGGCCGCCTTCGAGGCCGTACGCCCCGGAGTGGCCTGCCAGGACATCGACCGCGTCGCCCGCGAGGTGATCACCGACGCCGGGTACGGCGAGCACTTCATCCACCGCACCGGCCACGGCATCGGCGTCACCACGCACGAACCGCCGTACATGGTCGAGGGCGAACTGCAGCAGCTCGTACCCGGCATGTGCTTCTCCATCGAGCCCGGCATCTACCTGCCCGGCCGTTTCGGCGTCCGCATCGAGGACATCGTCACCTGCGCCGAGAGCGCGGGACGCCGCCTGAACAACACCCCCCACGAGATGGCCGTCGTCGCCTAGGCCCAAGGAGCCCGCTCATGACCGCCGCCCTGCCCGACTTCGCCGACCGCACCGACTTCGAGGACGCCGACCGCGGCCTGGTCGCCCCGCCGGCGGACCGCACGATCACCACGGATGACGGCCGGGTCGTATGGGACTTCGACGACACCGCGTTCCTGGACGGCGACTGTCCCGACTCCGTCAACCCCAGCCTGTGGCGTCAGTCCCAGCTCTGCGCCCGCGCCGGCCTGTACGAGGTCGCGGACGGCGTCCACCAGATCCGCGGCTACGACCTGTCCAACATGTCCCTCATCGAGGGCGAGCGCGGAGTCGTGGTCGTCGACCCGCTGGTGTCGGCGGAGTGCGCAAAGGCGGGCCTGGACCTGTACCGCGCGCACCGCGGCGAACGCCCGGTCACCGCCGTCCTGTTCACGCACTCGCACATCGACCACTTCGGCGGCGTCGAGGGCGTCGTCGCCCCTGGGACCGAGGTCCCGATCGTCGCGCCGGAGGGCTTCATGCGGCACTCCGTCGCCGAGAACGTCTACGCCGGTACGGCGATGCTGCGGCGCGGCATGTACCACACCGGTGCCGAACTCGACCGGGGCCCCGGCGGCCTGGTCGGCACCGGGCTCGGCTTCACCGCCTCCACCGGCACCGTGGGCCTGGTCCCCGAGACCCTCACCATCCGGCACACCGGCCAGGAGGAGCGGCTCGACGGCGTCCTGTTCCGCTTCCAGATGACGCCGGACACGGAAGCCCCCTCGGAGATGAACTTCCTGCTCCCCGAGCGCCGGGCCCTGTGCATGGCGGAGAACGCCACCCACAACCTGCACAACATCCTGACCCTGCGCGGCGCCGTCGTCCGCGACGCCCGCATCTGGTCGCGCTACCTCAACGAGGCCCTCGACCTGTTCGCCCACGACGCCGACGTCCTCTTCGCCTCCCACCACTGGCCCACCTGGGGCCAGGACCGCATCCGCACCTTCCTCTCCGAACAGCGCGACCTCTACGGCTACCTCCACGACCAGACCCTGCGCCTGACCAACCAGGGCCACACCGGCATCGAGATCGCCGAGATGCTCGAACTCCCGCCCGCCCTCGACCGCGCCTGGCACGCCCGCGGCTACTACGGCTCCGTCAGCCACAACGTGAAGGCCGTCTACCAGCGCTACATGGGCTGGTACGACGGCAATCCGGCGTCCCTGTGGGAACACCCGCCGGTCGAGACCGCCCAGCGGTACGTCGACTGCATCGGCGGCATCGACGCCGTACTGGACAAGGGCCGCGGCTACCTTGACTCGGGCGACCCGCGCTTCGCCGCGCAGCTGCTGAAGCACGCCGTCTTCGCCGCGCCGGAGCGCACCGACGCGAAGGAGCTGCTGGCCCGGACCTTCGACCGGCTCGCCCAGGGCGCCGAGTGCGCCACCTGGCGCAACAACTACCTCATGGGCGCCGCGGAACTCCGCCACGGCGTCAAGAAGACACGCCTCGCAGCCGGCAGCATGGCGGGCGCCCTCAGCGTCGAGCAGGTCTTCGACTCGCTCGCGATCCGCGTCAACGGCCCCGAGGCGTGGGACACCGACGTCACCGTCCACTGGCACTTCACCGACCTGGACGAGATGTACCGCATGACCCTCCACAACGGCGTCCTCATCCACGCCCGCACCACCCAGCCCGCCGACGGCACGGACCTGGGGCTGGCCCTCACCAAACCGCAGCTGATGGGCATGCTCGCCGGCAAGGGCCTGGACGGCGTCCGGCACACCGGCGACCCGACGGCCCTGAAGACCCTGCTGTCCGTCCTGGACGACCCCGACCCCGACTTCGCGATCGTCACCCCCTGAACCGGGTTCCGCGCAGGGGGCGGGAGGTGCAAGCTGGAAGGGAGACCGTGTCCCGTTCCCGGGACCGGGCTCGGCGCACGCGGTCTCGTCACTCCGAGTGAGCTCCCTGGAGCTCGGCAGGAGGGAAGCGAGATGACGGAACAGGCCACCACCCCGACGCGCTGGCATCTGACCGGCGACTGGTTCGATGTGTGCAAGTGCGCCATCCCCTGCCCGTGCACCTTCGCCCAGCCCCCGACCTACGGCGACTGCGAAGGCGTCCTGGTCTGGCACATCCGGGAGGGCAGCTACGGCGACGTCCGGCTCGACGGCCTCAACGTCCTGATGCTCGGCTCCTTCACGGGCAACGTCTGGGCCGGCGAGCACAGCGACCCGTACGCCGCGGTGTTCCTCGACGAACGCGCCGACGAACAGCAGCGCGGTGCTCTCGGGGCCGTCTTCGGCGGTGAGGCGGGCGGCTGGCCGGCGCGGTTCGGGGAGATGTTCCACCCCGAGATGCGCGGGATGGACGTCGCACCCATCCACGTGGAGATAGCCGATGACCTCGCCACCTGGCGGGCCGAGGTCCCCGGCCGGGTCACGGCGGCCGCCGAGGCGCTCACCGGCCCGACCACCACCGACGGCGGGCGCGTCCAGGTCCACAACGCCCCGGGCGCCGAGGTCGGGCCGGGCCAGGTCGCCACCTGGGGCCGGGCCACCGTCGACCAGGCGAACGCGTTCGGCTTCTCCTGGGACCGCTCCGGCAAGTCGAGCAAGCACTTCCCCTTCGACTGGAGCGGCCCCGACTGACGCGGGCCCGCGTCGCAGGGCCGGCCGTCCACCGGGAGGCGCTCACGCGAGTGCCTCGGCCGCGGTCGGCGTTCTGAGGAACGCGGCGAGCCGGTCGAGAGCCGTCGGCAGCGCCCAGTAGTACACCCACGTGCCACGGCGCTCGCAGTCGATGAGACCGGCCTGACGCAGCGGCTTGAGGTGGTGGGAGATCGTCGGCTGGGACAGGTCGAAGGCCGGGGTCAGCTCACAGACGCACGTCTCGCCGCCCTCCCCGCGCGAGGCGATCATCGACAGCCCGGCGGCCGTATCGGCGTCACCGACGTCGTCGCCGACGACGCCCTCACGCCCGGGCAGCGAGGCGAGCGCGGGGACTACGTCGGCTGCATCGCGGGCGCGCTGTCGTTCGCCGAGTACCGGGAGGGACTGGAGGCCGCCGGCTTCACGGACGTCGAGATCACCCCGACCCACCCGGTCGCCGACGGCATGCACTCAGCCGTCGTTCGCGCGGTCAGGCCCTCCACCGGTGAGCCGGGCCCCTCGGCCGGCCGCCAGGGCTGACCGACCCTGTCGGCCTGGACGACAGAGCGGAGCGGGATGATGGCCGGCATGCGTATCCGCATCGACGCGGTCGACCTGCCCGGTCTCAGCCGCCCCGCCTCCGCCGACGGCAGAACCCCTGCGTACGGCAACATTCACGTCGCCGTGCAACGCCGCGACCGTCCGGCCGAGCTCCTCGCGCCACAGCCCGGGGACGCGGCGTCCGCGACCTGGACGCTGGAGTGCACCGCGCGGGTCTCGCCGGCCGGGGTCGAGGTCACGGGTCCCTGGGTGCAGCATCGGCTGGGGCGGCGGTTCATCTATCTGTCGTGGGGCACGGTCGACGCGTCGGGCGTCTTCACGATGTTCCGCCGCGCGAAGCTGATGCTCGACGTCCTCCCCGCCGACGTGCTCGCCGCCGCCGCACGCGGCGGGCTGCTGGTCGGACGCCTGGGGCTGACCGATGAACAGGGCGGGCCCCGCTGCGCACGGGTCGAGCCCCCGCACATCACCTGGACCGCCGAAGCCGCCGAAGCCGCGGAACCCGGCTGAGGCCACGGGCCGGTTCGCCCGGCGTCATGCGCGCGTGATCACTGCTGCGGACCGTCCTCCGCCGCCGCCAGCACCCGGGCCGCTTCGCGCACGGCGGCGGTGTTCGCCTTGCCCTGGCGGGAGCCGGCGAGCTTGGCCTTGATGTGGTCGCGGATGAGGATGGGCTCGTAGGCGAGGCCGTCGGCGGCGTCCAGGTGGCTGGGGAGTGTGGAGATGACGGCGTCGATGTTGCCGTCGTGGAAGTACGCGACCGAGCGGCGGCGCTCGATGGTGCCGTTGATGACGGGCGGCTTGACGCGGTGCAAGGTCGACATCCAGCGGTCGTTGGTCAGGCGGGCGGTCAGGTCGCCGAGATTGACCAGCAGGGCGCCGTCCGTGGGAGAGACGTCGTGCCAGACGCCGTCGGCGCCCAGGACCTGGAGACCGGCCACCTGGTCGGCCCAGAGGACGGTGACGAGGCCGAAGTCGGTGTGCTCGCCCATGCCCGTCAGATCGCCGTCCAGGGTGACCGTGCCATGCGGCAGGGCGTAGTTGTTCATCCGGAGCACGTCGACCGAGTGGTCGGTGAGCGCGGCGAAGAAGTCGTGCGGCAGGCGGAGGGCGTCGGCGAAGACCGTGGTGAGGGTGCGGGCGACCCGGCCCGCCTCCGCGAAGTACGCCTCCGCCTTCGCACGGAAGCCGTCGATGTCGGGCCAGACGTTGATGCCGTAGTCGTCCTCGGACAGGTCCAGACGGGTGAACGAGCGGGCCTCGGTGCCGATGTTGAACGCCTCGAAGAAGTCGTTCATACGGCTGGCCGACTCGACGCCCAGACTCAGGCTCAGCGACTCGCTCCTGGGCGGGCTGTAGCCGCGGTTCGCGCCCTCGACGCGGTACGACTTCTTGGCCTCGGGCGGGAGGGAGAAGAAGGCGTCCACGGCCTCCTCCAGGCCGCCGATGATGTCGTACGGGATTCCGTGGCCGAGGACCTGGACGAAGCCCACCGTCGAGCAGGCGGCGTCCATCTGCTCGCTGACCAGGGCTTTGGCTGCCGGGGTGCCGCCTTGGGTGTAGGCGCTGATGTCGACGACCGGGACCGCGAAGCCGTCGGGGGAGGGCGTGGGGTGCGGCATGGTGTCTCCTGGGGAGGACGTGCGGGGGCCGTGGGGAGGCCGGGGGCCTACGGTTCTGTCTTACGCGACTATGGCGGCCCGGGCACGCTGCGTGCCGGCTGACCGCTCTATCCGCCTATCCGCCTATCCGCCTGTCCACCTATCCACGCAATCGGTCGAACCGGAACGCCCGCAGCGCCCGCGGCCGCTCGCCGGTGCGGATGTACCCGGCGAGTTGGTGGCCGGTGGCCGGGCCGAGGGTGATGCCGAGCATGCCGTGGCCGGTCGCGGCGTAGGCGTTGTCGTGGCCGGGGACGCGGTCGATGACGGGGAGGCCGTCGGGGAGGAAGGGGCGGCCGCCCACCCAGGGGTCGCGGATCAGGGCGACCAGGTCGTCGGGGTCGTCGAACCAGTCGCCGAGGTAGTGGCGGCTGGCGAGGGCGACCGCGACGATGCGGCGCCAGTCGAGGCGGTTGTTGTTGCCGCTGAGTTCCATCGTGCCGCCGATGCGGGTCGTCGCACCGATGGGTGAGGCGACGGCCCGGCGCTCGCCGAAGTAGAGGGTGTGGCGGGGTGCCGGGTCGAGGTCGACGGAGAAGCTGTAGCCCTTGCCCGCCTGGAGCGGCAGCGGGCGGCCGAGGTGGTGGAGGAGGGCCGGGGAGCGGGTGCCGGCCGCGATGACGACGGCCTGGCAGGGGATGTCGTCGCCGTGGCCGGTGGTCAGTGCCGTCACCCGTCCCGCGACGGTCGTGCGGAATCCGGTGACCTGCGTGTGCTCATGGATCTTCACTCCGGAGGCCGACAGGGCCTTGCCCAGCCCGCGGGCGAAGGCCTCCGGGTCGACCACTCCCTCCCCCTCGACGAGATACGCGGCCCGCACCCCCGGCGCGAGGGCGGGGTCCAGCAGGCGTGCTTCGTCGCCGGTGGTCACGTCGTCGGGCAGCCGGTAGCGGCCGTCGGCCATCTCCCGCTGGACGGCGAGGTGATGGCGGGCCTCCGCCGCCGACAGGAAGGCGTGCACCATGCCGGGGCGGGTCAGGGTCGTCTCCACGCCCGCCTCGCGCATTCCGTCGAACAGGTCGAAGGTGTCCCGGTTCAGCTCGGCGATCGCCGTGTACCCGCGCCGGAAGGCGGCGGGTGTGCTGCTGCGCCAGAAGCGCCACAGCCACCGGACGAACGCCGGGTCCGGCAGCGGCCGCAGGTACAGCGGGGAGTCCGGGCGGCCCAGTGAGCGCAGCGCGTAGCGCAGCACGCCCGGTGCCGGGACGGGGGTGGAGTGGCTGAGGCAGACCCAGCCCGCGTTGCCGCGTGACGCGCCCGAGCCCAGCTCCCCGCGTTCCACCACCTCGACCGGCAGCCCGGCCTCCGCCAGGTAGTACGCCGTGCACAGCCCGACGACACCTCCGCCGATCACCACCACGGGCCCGTTCATGCCCCGCTCCCGTAGGCGGCGAGGAAGGCGCGGGTGCGGGCGTGGGCGGGGTGGTCGAGGACGTCGGCCGCGGGGCCCTCCTCCACGATCCGGCCGCCGTCGACGAAGACGACCTGGTCGGACACCTCGCGGGCGAACGGCAGTTCATGGGTGACCAGCAGCATCGTCATGCCCTCGGCCGCCAGCTCCCGCATCACGCTGAGCACTTCGCGGGTGGCCTCCGGGTCCAGGGAGGAGGTCGGTTCGTCGAACAGCAGGACCTCCGGCTTCAGTGCCAGCGCGCGGGCGATGGCGACCCGCTGCTGCTCACCGCCGGACAGCTGCTCGGGCCGGGCCAGCGCCCGGTGGGCCACACCGACCCGGCGCAGCAGCGCCACCGCCCGCTCCAGCGCCTCCTGCTCCGGGACGCCCGCCTTGCGCTGGGCGAGGACGACGTTCTCCACGGCCGTCAGATGCGGGAAGAGATGGAACCTCTGGAAGACCATGCCGACCGTGCGCCGCAGCCGCGGCAGATCCCGGCAGACGGTCCGGCCCTCGCGGTGGACCACCTCACCGGCCACCTCGACCGTGCCGCCGTCGGGCTTCTCCAGCAGGTTGACGCAGCGCATCAGCGTCGTCTTGCCGCCGCCGCTCTGCCCGATGACGCTGACGATCCGCCCCCGGCCGACCTCCAGATCCACGTCATCCAGGACGAGCCTGCCGTCGAAGGACTTGCGCAGCCCTTCGATCCGCACGACCGCCTCGGCGGCGGTCCGCGCAACAGTGTTGTGGGTGGTGACGGGCTCGGTCATCCGGCCACCTCCTTCCGTACGTTGATGGCGTCCAGGTCGGTCGCGAGCAGCACGCGTGCCGCCCGCACCCGGCGCCGCCGCCCCGGGGACAGCGGTACGCCGGCCCGTACCCCGCGCTCCAGCAGGAGCAGGAGTTGGGAGAGCGGGTAGCACAGGGCGAAGTAGAGAGCGGAGATGACCAGATACACCTCCAGCGCCCGGAACGTCGCCGAGGTGATCAGCCGCCCCTCCGACATCAGCTCCGCGGCCGACACGGTCACCAGCAGGGACGTCGACTTCAGCAGGTCGACCAGCATGGTGCTGGTGCCGGGCAGGGCCAGGCGGACGGCCTGCGGCAGGACGACATGGAGGAAGATGCCCGCCCTGCCGATGCCGAGCGCCTCACCGGCCTCCGTCTGCCCGCCGTGCACCCCGCTGATCGCGGCGCGGAAGATCTCGGAGAGGTAGGCGGCGTAGAACACGATCAGTGACAGGCATCCCGCGCTGAACACGTCGAGCCGGATGCCCGCGGAGGCGAGTCCGAAGTAGGTCAGGAAGATGATGGCCAGCAGCGGGACGTTCTTGAACACCTCGGTGTAGACCGCGGCCACGGCCCGCAGCGGCCAGGCCCCGCTCAGCCGCGACAGCGCGACGGCCAGGCCGAGGAGGACCGCGCCGCAGAAACTGACGACGGTGTACGAGACCGTACGGCCGAGGGCGTCGACGAGGTCGCCGCGGTAGTCGGACCAGGGGACCTGGAAGAGACCGGACGCGTACAGGTGCGTGTGAGGAAGACCGGACATGTCAGCAGCCCCTCACTGTCCGAGGGCGGGCGGGTTCCAGTCGGCCGGCCGGTCCACCCCGCGTCGGGCGGTGGCGACGTCCGCGGCCGGCTTCAGGAACTGTTCGGGGTCGCCGCCGTACTTCTTCACGAGCTTGGTCATCTCGCCGTTGGTGTACATGGCGTCGATCTCCTGAGAGATCGCCCGCTCCAGCTCGGTGGCCTTCTTCGGCAGGTAGAAGCCGGTCTGGTACGGCTGGAAGTAGGCGTAGGCGGGCTGCTTCTTCACCTCGGCGGCGGTCGGCGGGGTCAGGTACTCGGTGGTGATCTTCAGGTCGGGGCGCTGTTTCTGGGCCGCGATGATGATCAGCGGGTCGAGGAAGCCGACGTCGATACGGCCCGCGCCGAGGTCGTCGAAGACTCCGTTGGCGTCCGGGTAGGCGTGCAGCTCCGCCTTCGGCACCGCCTGGATCGACTTGACCCACACATAGCCCTCGACCGTGCCCAGGTTCAGGCCCTTCAGGTCGGCGACCGTCCTGTACGTCTTCCCGTCGCGGACGGCCATCGCGGGCGGCGAGTAGTACGGCGGGTCGGTGAACAGGCCCTGCTTCTGCCGGTCGGCGGACCAGGCGACCCCGCCGACGGTGATGTCGACGCGGCGCGACTGCACGCCGGCGAGCATGCCGGCGAAGTCGGTGACCTGGGGCCGTATCTCCAGGCCCAGCTTCTTGGCGACGTAGGCGAGGATGTCGCCGTCCAGGCCGACGATCTTGTCACCCTGGACCGAGGTGTAGGGCGCGTACGGCTGGACGGCCACCTTGAGGACGCCGGGCGTGAGCGTACCCAGCGCGGCGGTCTTCGCCGACACGTTCGTGGGGGCGTCGTCGCCGCCGGAACCACAGGCGGCGGTCAGGGACATCAGGACCGTCGCAGCGAGCGCGAAGGCGAGCGGGCGGACGCGGAGGGGGCGGACGACGAGGGGGCGGACACGGAACATGGGCTGAGCCCTTCCGTCGCGGGGCGGGGTGGGATTGGGCCCATACGCTAGGGATCACCCCCGCACGGCGTCACTGTTCACTCCGTACGAATGTCTGGCCGGAATCGTGCGCCGCCCTGTACGGTCCGTCCATCCCAGTCACGCCCCGCGGCGGGAGGACCGACCGTGCTGAGCCCCTCGCTCGCCCAGGAGATCGCCGGGGACACCTCCGCGGTCATCGGCTACAACGTGCTCATCACCGACGCCGACGGTGTGGTCATCGGCAGCGGCGACCGCAGCCGCGTCGGTTCGTTCCACGAGGCGTCCGTCGAGGTCATGCGCACCAAAGAGGCCGCCACGCACAACGCCTCGCAGGCCCAGGCGCTGCGCGGAGTGCGGCCCGGCGTCACCCTGCCGCTGGTCACGGGCGGACAGGCGGTCGGAACCGTCGGCATCACCGGCACCCCCGCGCAGGTGCGGCGCTTCGGACTGCTCGTCAAACGCCAGACCGAGATCCTCCTGAGGGAATCGGTCATGCTCCGCTCCCGGCTGCTCGCCGAGCGCGCCGCCGAGAAGCTCCTGACCGACCTCGCCGCCTACGACCCCCAGGTCATCGAGGCCGACAGTCTCGTCTTCCGGGCCGCCGATCTCGGCTTCGACCTGCGCCTGCGCCGGATCGCCGTGGCCTTCGAGGTGACCGCGCAGCCGCGGGCCCCGCACCGGGACCTCGGGCTGGTCCGCTCCGAGATCCTGCGCACGGTCCGCGAGGTCTTCGCCGACCCGCAGGACATCGTCGCCGCCACCGCGCCCGGCCGGGTCGGCGTCCTGCACCGGCTCACCGCCCGCCGGCCGGTGGACTCCGTCGTCCTCGACTGCCGCCGGGTCATCGACGCCATCGCCGCCCAGGACGGTCTCGCCGCCCGCGCGGGCATCGGCGAGCCCGCCGCCACCGTCGACGCCCTGCACGACTCCTACCAGGACGCCGGCGAGGCGCTCCGCCTCGGAGCGCGCCGCCCCGACGGCGGACCCGTCCACCCCATCGGCGACCTACGGGTCCACCAACTCCTCACCGCGCTCGGCCAGCCCGCCCGCACCCGCCTCCTCGACTCCACCACCGCCCGGCTGCGCACCCAGCCGGACTGGCCCACCCTGCGGGACACGATCACCGCGTGGTGCGAGAGCGGCTACAACCTCGTCCGCACCGCGGCCGCCCTGCACATCCACCGCAACACGGTCGTCTACCGCATGAACAAGATCGAGCAACTCACCGGCCGCCCCCTGCGCGACCACCACACCACCCTCGCGCTCTACCTCGCCTGCCTCACCGACCACTTGACGCCTCCGACGGACTGACGACCGCCCGCCGCCGACGTCATCACCCAGGTCAGGTCAGGTCAGCCGACGGTGAAGTCGACGGCCTCGGTGTCCAGCGTGGTGGTGCCGTCCTCGGCGGTGGCGAGCACGGCGACATGCCAGGTACCGCGCGGCGAGGAAGCGGCATCGCCGACGGTCACGGCAGCCGTGTACGCGCAGCGCACGGTGCCCGAACCGGCAGCCTCGCAACGGGCCGACTCCGCCTCGTTCATCTCCTCGGCGGTCAGCTGCTTCGCGGCGAGCCCGGACTTCTCCGGCCAGGCCAGCACCTTGACGCTCTTGACGCCCGAGGACGCCGTGACCTCGGTGGAGAAACTGAACGAGCCGTCCCGGGCGCCCTCCGGGGCGGTGTAGCGCGCGGTGCTGTCCGCGAGCGCGGGCGCCTGGTCCCCGGCATAGGCGAGAGCGAAGGCTCCGGCTCCTGCGAGGACGACGGCACCGGCGACGACGGACAGGGCGATACGACGGGACATGTCGAGTACTCCGTAACTGGCTCGAACGATCTCGGCTGAAGACACCCGACGCCCTCGTTCGCGCCGGTGCACCGATGCTCGCAACGCACGGGCACCCCGGACCTGAGTACGGACACTCAACTCGTCCTGGGCGATAGGCCCGGGCCACCCGCCGGATCACCCAGAGGCCAGTGGCCGCCTCGGCCCTCGTCTCCTTGCCCGCCACAAGCTACTACTGGTAAGTTACGGTTGGTAGGTAAGCTCGGACGGATCGGTGAGGTACATGGGCGAGAGCGCCGGAGCCGGGGTGGTGAAGCGACGTCGGGTTTCGGCGGCGGAGCGGAAGGAGCTGCTGCTGGAGACGGGCCTGCGCCTGGCGCGTGAGGGCGGGGCCGGGGCGCTGACGCTCGCAAGGCTCGCCGACGCGTGCGGGGTCAGCAAGCCGATCGCGTACCAGCACTTCGCGTCCCTCACCGGGCTGCTGCACGCGATGCTCCGGCGCGTGGGGGCCGAGTACGAGGAGGCAGTCATGGAGGTGATGGCCGCGCACCGACGGACGGCCACCACTACCGCCCCGACTGCTGCGACCACGGACGCACTGCGCGCCCTCTGCGACGCCTACATCGCCTGCACCCTGGAGAACGGCGCCCTGCACGCCGACATCGCCGCCGCCCTGATCGCCGCCGGCGAACCCGCGGCCGCCGTCCACGTCGATGACGCGGAGCGTTACGCGGGGCTCGTGATCGAGTTGCTCGGCCTCGACCAGCGGAGCGCGTACGCGGTGACCGCCGCGTTCCTGGGCGCCGCGGACCGTCTGTGCGAGGCGGTGGCCGCCGGGCGCCTCACCGCCGGTGAGGCGACGGACGTACTGCTGCGGCTCTTTCCCACGTCGGGACTGGCGTGATGGAAGCGGTACTGATCGACCCGGCCGGGAAGGGTGCCGAGAAGTTCCACCTGGGTACGGTGCCCACCCCGCGCCCCGCCGAGGGCGAGATCCTCGTCGAGGTGAAGGCCGTCGCGCTGAGCGCGTGGGAGAAGGGGTTCGTCCTGGACGACGACCCGCGTTCGCTGGCCCGCAGGACCCGGAAGCGGGGAGTCGTTCTCGGGCTGGAGTTCGCCGGGGTCGTCCGCTCGGACGGGCGGGGCTTCAGGGCGGGGCAGCGGGTCATGGGCGGGCCGCATCTGACCAGGGGCGAGAAGGCGCTCGCCGAGTACGTCAGCGTCCGCGCGGAGTATCTGGCCGAGTTGCCCGACGCCCTCGGCTTTCCCGACGCGGCCGCCCTCCCCATCGGCGCCGAGACCGCCCTCACCAGCCTCGACAAGGCCGCCGTACGCGACGGGGACCGGGTCCTGATCGTCGGTGCGAGCGGCGGGGTCGGGGTGTACGCCGTGCAGATCGCCGCGTCCCTCGGCGCCGATGTCACCGCGATCGGCGGCCCGGACTCCCTGCCCCGCCTGAAGGAACTCGGCGCGACGACCGCCCACTCCTACCGCGACACGTCCTTCGACGACCTGACCGGCGCGTACGACACGGTCCTCGACCTCTCCGGAACCCTCCGCTTCGGCCAGGTCCGGCGGAAGCTGTCCCCGCGCGGCGCGTTCGTCAACGCCAACCCGCAGAAGGACCTCCCGGGCCTGCTCACCTCCCGCTTCAGCCGCCGCAGGACGCCTTTCGTCTACGTCGCCCACTCCTCGGCGGCCCAGCAGACCCGCGTCCTCGACCTGGTCGCCCGGGGCGAGGTCCGGCCCGTCGTCGAAGAGACCTACGACATCGGCCGGTTGAGCAGGGCGTTCAACGACCTTGCGGGGAAAGGCCGTTGGGGGAAGATCGTCGTAACCCTCCAGTCGCCCTCACCCCAGGGCTAGTCGCCCTCACCCAGGGCGGACTTCACCAGGGCCGCCGCAGCCTTCATCCCGGCCTCGTTCGCGTGGTAAGTGGCCCGGCCCGAGGCCGGCTTGTACTTCTCCAGCCACGGGTCGGCCGCGCACATGTCGTGACCGTGGCTGGCGGTCGCGAGGCGGACCAGGGTCGCGCCGGTGTGGTTCGCCGCGTCGATGTAGGCCTGTCCCAGGCGGGCGGCGACGCCCCGCTCGAACGTCCGCTGGTCGGCGGTGAGCGGTACGCCGGTGCAGCCACCGGTGTCGGGCAGGAGGGTGAAGTAGCTGACCAGGAGGACGCGCGCCTGCGGGGCCCTGGCGTGCACGGCGTTCACGACGTTCTCGATCTTCTGCCCCACCCCGCCGAGCGCGGTGCTCATCGCGGCCCGGTCCACGCTGCCGCAGTTCGTGCCGCCGCTGTTCTGGCAGGAGTAAGTGACCGCGCTGCCTATGTAGTTGGCGTCATTGCCGCCGATGGTGACGGTCACCAGGTCGGTCCCGCTGTTCACCGCGTTGATCTGCGGCGGCTGCGAACCCTGCTCGGTGGTGAGGATGTTCGCCGTCGTGGCACCACTGCACGTGACGTCCGTCAGCCTCGCCCCGATGTCCCGGGCCACGATGCTCGCGTAGTTGTTCCCCGACCGACTGCACGCCGCCGCCCCACTGCTGGACTGCACCGGCGGGATGCTCGGCCCCGCGGCGAACGAGCTGCCCATCGCGACATAGTCCAGCCCGGCAGCGACGGTCGAGGCCGATGAGGTCTTCGACTGCCCACCGGAGCCGTCCGCCGTCGCACCGCCCCCACAAGCCGTGAGCGTGAGGGCGCCGACGGCCAGGGCCGCACAGGCCATCAGGGCGTTCCGTCGGGGGCGGTCCGTCGCCACGGGCTTCTCCTGTCGTCCTGGTTCATGGGGTGCGGTCCGCCGCAGTGAGGGTTCAGGACCCCGACATGACGTCCCCGAACACAGGGTCCTGCCCCGCCTTCCCGATGCCCACCGACGCGGCGCCGAAGTTCACCGCGCCGGTGGTGGTGATGCCGGAGGTGGAGCCGCGCAGGATCCAGACGGCGCCGTCGTCGCTGTTCTCGCCGGCCGCGCCGATGGAGAGGTCGGCGCGGCCGTCCTTGTTGTGGTCGGCGAGGTGGACGGCGTCGCCGAAGAGGTCGGAGGACTCGTTGGCGCCGGGGACGCCCGCGGTGTCCTGGCTGAAGAACTGGGCGCCGGTCCCGGTGAGGCCGGAGGCGCCGCCCCGCAGTACCCAGACCGCACCCGTCTGGTCCGCGGCGCCGATGGACTCGAAGTTCGCGGCGACGGCGAGGTCCGGGTAGCCGTCGCCGTTGACGTCGCCCGCGGCGAGGGCGCTGCCGAAGGAGTCCCAGTACTCGTCCGCTCCCGGCACGCCCGCGGTGTCCTGGGTGAAGACGGCGCTGCGCGTGGTGTCGACGCCGGCCGTGCCGCCGTAGAACACCGTGGCGTAGCCGCCCTTCGCCGTCTGGTCCGTGACCGACGGGTAGTCGGTGCCGACGGCCAGGTCGTCGTGGCCGTCGCGGTCGAAGTCGGCCACGGTGAGGGTGCTCGACCCCTCGCCCGCCTCGGTCTGGAGGGTGGGCCCGGTCGAGGCGCCCCGGTAGACGAAGTTGCCCTTGAAGGAGCCGACCACCACGTCGTCCGTGCCGTCGGCGTCGAAGTCGCCCGCGGCCAGCTGGACGACCCCGTCGGGGTAGTCGCCGGTGTTGATCCGCGTCGCGTCGAAGCGCAGCTTCCCTGCCGCGCCGCCGGACTTGGTGAAGCCGCCCTTGAAGATCCACACGTCCTTGCCGGTGGAGCCGACCGCCAGATCGGCCTTGCCGTCACCGGTGAAGTCGCCGACCGCGAGGGACTGGCCGAACCGGTCGTGGCCCGACGCGTTCGGGTCGCTGATCGCCGTACCGCCCGTCAGGCCGGACGAACTGCCCCACAGGATGGTCACGGAACCGCCGTCGGCATCGCTGCCCACGTCCTCCAGCGGGGTGCCCACGACGAGGTCGCCGTAGCCGTCCCGATTGAGGTCGCCGTGCGCGAGTTCGGTGCCGAAGCGGTCGGAGGTCTCCGAGCCGCCCGGTACGCCGGTGGAGTCCTGCGACGTCGTCTTGTGACGCGCGGCGCTGATACCGCTCGACGACCCGTAGTTGACGACGATCGCGCCCGCCTTCGCCTTCCCGCCCGCTACCGCGCCCGGCGCGCCCGTCGCCAGATCGCGGTAGCCGTCACCGTTGAAGTCGTCGGCCAGCCCCGACGCGGCGGCACTCGCGCCACCGGGCAGCGAGACGACCAGACCACCGGCCAGGGCGGCCGCGACAGCGGCTCCCAGGACGACGGGACGCCGGGAACGTGTGTGATGAGGCCGGGGCATGGGTTCCTCTCCAGGGCACGGACGGGGACGGGTGCTGACTCTGGGAAGACCTCTGGTGGGCCTGAAGGGTTGTAGGTGCAAACAGTTGTGGTTGTGAAGAGTTGTGGTTCTGAAGAGCTGCGGTGGCGCACGCCTCAGGTACGGCCCCACAGCGCGACCGCCAGCCGGATCAGGATGGCGCCGACCACGACGTGGAGCGCGCTGGTGAGGACGGAGTCGGGCAGGGCGGTCAGGAAGGCGAACAGCGGCAGGACGACGGCGTACCCCCACGACGGGACCCTCGGGAGGACCCGGGCGCGGATCATGGCCGCCCCGAACAGGGCGCAGCCCACGGCGAATACGACGGCGGAGGCCAGGAACACGGGGACGGTGGGGCCGGTGAGGGTCTCGTCGACGACGTCCTCGTCGAAGTAGAACAGCACCAGGTTCGACGCGAACGCGGCCCCGCCGAACAGGCCCAGGCCGACGAGGTTCACCGTGACCCCGGTCCTTCCCAGCCGCCCGGCGGCCGCGGCCTGCCGCTGGTGCAGTGCGGGGAGCAGCGGCAGGGCGAACGCGGGGGCGAGGGCCAGCGGTACGCCGGTCGCCGAGGTCTCCCCGGTGAACGCCTCCACCAGACCGGGCACGGCGATCAGGAGACCGGACAGCACGCCGAACAGGGCGCCGGCGCGGGATGCCGATGAGTTCGGCAAGGTCGATGAGGTCGATGAGTTCGGTGACTTCGGCGAATTCGATGAGGTCGATGACGTGGCTGACGACGACATGAGGCTGCTCCCGTTGTTCGGACCGTGAGTGCGGGTCGCCAACGTAGGAGGCGGCGGGCCGGACTCGGGAGGTGAAGGACGTCATGCGTCGAGGGCCGGAAGTCACCTTCCTACAGGCGTTGTTGAGCTGTTCGGCACCTGTCCCGCTTAACCTGACCGGACCGGCTGAGGGGGTGCGCGATGGGGGCGTATGTGCCCGTGCGGTGGGTGGCGCCGCTGCTGTACGGCGTCGTACTGGCGGGTGGTCTGTACTCCGCCGCGGTCGGTCCTGAGGACGGGCGGCCGGGGGCGGCGGGGTGGCGGACGGCCGGATTCGCCGTCGCGATCGGGGCGTTGTTCGTCCTGGAGGCGGCCGGGCGCCGTCGGGCCGCCGCGCGGGTGCCGCTGTTCGTGGGCCGGTGTGTCCTCGTCGGGGCGGTGGTGCTGCTGGACGCCTCCGGGCTGTCCCAAGTGCTGTTCGTGCTGGTGCCGTTCACCGCGTACTTCGCCTTCGGCCGCACCGCCGCGCTCGCGCTCGCCGCGCTGTTTCCCGCCGGGCTGCTCACCGCGTACGTGCTGACCGCACCCGGCTGGTACCGCCGACAGGAGCGGGTGGCCGACCTGTTGATGCTCAGCGTCGGGCTGGTGCTGGCCGTCTCGATGGCGGCGGTGGCCGTCGGTGAGCAGCGGGCGCGGCGCGAGGTGGAGGCGTATGCCGCGCGGGTCGCCGAACTGTCCGCCGCCACCGAGCGCAACCGGCTCGCGCGGGACATCCACGACAGCCTCGGCCACCATCTGACCGCGATGTCCGTGCAGTTGGAGATGGCCGCGGACTTCCAGGACCTGGACCCCGACGCGGCCCGGCGGGCCCTGGAGGAGGCACGGCGCTCGGTGCGGCTCGCGCTGGGCGACGTACGGCAGTCCGTGCGGGCCCTGCGGGACGGGGCGGCGCGTCCCACGCTGGCGGTGGCGCTCGCCGCGCTGGCGCGGGACGGGGCGGCGCGGCCGCGGGTCACGGTCGAGGTGAGCGGTGACGAACAGGGTTACGGCGAGGCCGAGTTGACCGCGCTGTACCGGGCGGCGCAGGAGGCCGTGACCAACGCGCGCCGGCATGCGGGGGCTTCGCGGGTGACGGTGGTGGTCCGGTTGGCCGAGGGTGCCGCCCGGCTGGAGGTCACGGACGACGGCTGCGGCTTCCCGTCACAGGACGACTCCGCGGGGTTCGGGCTGCTCGGGATGCGGGAGCGGGTACACCTCGTGGCGGGGAGCGTCGATGTCGACAGCGGCCCGGGCGGCGCCGGCACCCGGGTGACGGTCACCGTCCCGCGCGGGGCGGCGAAGGGGGCGGCCAGGACATGAGCGACGAGGAGCCCGAACAGGCGGCGCCCGTACGGGTGTTGGTGGTGGACGACCAGCGGCTCATCCGGGACGGCATCGCCTCCCTGCTGTCCGTCCGGCCCGGCATCGAGGTGGTCGGCACCGCCGTGGACGGCCGGGATGCTGTGGCGAAGACGTTGGAGGCGGGGCCGGACGTCGTGCTCATGGACGTCCGGATGCCGGGGATGGACGGCGTGGAGGCCGTCGCCGTGCTGCGCGAACGGGCGCCCCGGTGCCGGGTGGTGATGCTGACGACGTTCGACGACGAGGAGTACGTCGTCCAGGCGCTGCGCGCCGGTGCGCACGGCTACCTCCTCAAGGATCTGCCGGCCGACGAACTCGCCCACGCGGTCCGCCTGGCACACGCGGGCGTCACCCAGCTCGACTCGTCCGTCGCCCACCGCCTGACCACCTTCCTGCCACGGCCCGACACCGCCCCCGAAACCGCTCCCGAAACCCCCGCCGTCTCCCTCAGCCCCCGCGAGACCGACATCCTCCGCCTCCTCGCCCACGGCCACACCAACCGGGAGATCGCCGCCCGCCTCTATCTCAGCGAGGGCACGGTCAAGAACCACGTCTCCCGCATCCTCCGCCGCCTCGCCCTGCGCGACCGCACCCAGGCGGCACTCCGCGCCCGGGACCTCGGCCTGCTGTGAACTCACCCGGTGGCGTGAACTTCTCCCCGTATGCCCCAAGTGACAAAGAGAACTGGCGTTTTGGGGTGTTGTATCCGGCCTAGACTCCGCCCTCATGTCGCTCTGGCTGCTCAACCACTTCAGCACCTTCACACTGGCCGTCGTCACCGTCGGCGGAACCGTTCTTCTGGCCGTCGGCGGCAGTGTGCTGCTGCGGCGGAGATACCCGTCGCTGGCCAGGGGGGAGCACAACGACATGGTCGGTGTGACGCTCGGGATGTTCGGCGCGATCTACGGGATCATCCTCGCGTTCGTGATCGTCACCCTGTGGACGCAGGTCGAGGACACCCAGACCATCGTCGCCACCGAGGCCACCGACGCGGCGCTCATCGCCCGCGACGCCGCCGCGTTCCCGTCCCCGGTGCACGCCCGGCTCGACTCCGCGCTGAGCGGCTATGTCCACGCGGTCGTCGAGGACCAGTGGCCCCGGATGCGCGAGGGCCGCCCCAGTTACGGCGCCACGGAGACGCATCTGCGGGCCGCCTACCAGGTGCTCCAGACGTACGACCCGAAGGACGACCGGGAGCAGATCTTCTACGAGCAGGCCGTCGGCCATCTCGACGACGTCGCCACGCAGCGGCGCGCCCGCATCACCATGGCCCGCCAGGAACTCCCCGTCCTGCTCCAGACGTTGGCCTTCGGCGGCGCGCTCGTCCTGGTCGCGCTGACCTTCCTCTACGGCCTGCGCAAACTGCGGGTCCAGATCCTGTTCGTCGCCTCGGTCGCCGGGCTCGTCGGGTTCAGCCTGCTCCTGGTCGTCGTCCTGGACCGCCCCTTCGCCGGGGACCTGAGCGTCAGCCCCGATCCGTACCGGGAAGGGGCGCTCTCCCAGTACTGGGGCCGGTGACCGGGCGACCACCGGCCTCCCGTTGACCTGTGCTACCTTGGTGTACAGTGGCAACTTTGGTTACCAGAGGCAGCCAGAGACTTCGAGTGCTCTTCGACATTCGTCGACGAGCACTCTTTTTGTTTCCGGGGCTTTCCCCGTATCGAGGAAGGTCCCCCATGAACCGCCCAGCCCGCAGCACGAACAGCAGTTCCTCCCGCACCCGTACGGCCCGGAACGGTGCGCCCAAGAACGGTTCCGCCAGGAACGGCACGGCCAAGAACGGTGCGGCGAGGAACGGCACGTCCAAGGCCGGGCGCGGTGGACGGGGCGGGCGTACGGCCGCCGGTGCCACGGAGTTCGCGCTGCCGGTCACCGTCACCCCGGCGCTGCCGGCGGTCGAGGCGTTCACCGAGCTCGATCTTCCGCAGCGGATGCTGACCACCCTCGCCGCCGAGGGCGTCACCACCCCGTTCCCCATCCAGGCCGCGACCCTGCCGAACTCGCTCGCCGGACGTGACGTGCTCGGCCGCGGGCGTACGGGGTCGGGCAAGACGCTCGCCTTCGGGCTCGCCCTGCTGGCGCGTACGGCGGGACAGCGGGCCGAGCCCCGGCAGCCGCTGGCCCTCGTCCTCGTACCGACCCGGGAGCTGGCCCAGCAGGTCACCGACGCCCTCACCCCGTACGCCAAGGCACTGCGCCTGCGGCTGGCCACGGTGGTCGGCGGGCTGTCGATCGGCAAGCAGGCCGGTGCCCTGCGCGGCGGGGCCGAGGTCGTCGTGGCGACGCCCGGGCGGCTGAAGGACCTCATCGACCGCGGCGACTGCCGGCTGGACCAGGTCGCGATCACCGTCCTGGACGAGGCCGACCAGATGGCCGACATGGGCTTCATGCCGCAGGTCACCGCGCTGCTCGACCAGGTGCGCCCCGGCGGTCAGCGGCTGCTGTTCTCGGCCACCCTGGACCGCAACATCGACAAGCTGGTCCGCAACTACCTCGACGACCCGGTCGTCCACTCCGTCGACCCGTCCGCCGGTGCCGTGACCACGATGGACCACCACGTGCTGCACGTGGAGGACGACGACAAGCACGCCACCACGACCGAGATCGCCGCCCGCGACGGCCGGGTGATCATGTTCATCGACAGCAAGCACGGCGCGGACCGGCTCGCCAAGAAGCTGCTCGCCGTCGGCGTGCGCGCGGCCGCCCTGCACGGCGGCAAGTCGCAGTCCCAGCGCAACCGGGCCCTGGCCCAGTTCAAGGACGGCCACGTCACGGCCCTGGTCGCCACCAACGTCGCCGCCCGCGGCATCCACGTCGACGACCTCGACCTCGTCGTCAACGTCGACCCGCCCGTCGACCACAAGGACTACCTCCACCGCGGCGGCCGCACCGCCCGCGCCGGCGAGTCCGGCACCGTCGTCACCCTGGTCCTCCCCCACCAGCGCCGCGACATGACCCGCCTGATGTCCGAGGCCGGCATCACCCCGACGACCACCAAGGTCCGCTCGGGCGGCGACGACCTCACCCGCATCACCGGCGCGCAGGCCCCGTCGGGCGTACCCGTCGTCCTCGCCCCGCCGGTGACCGAGACCCGCCCCCAGTCCACGGGCTCCGGATCCGGGTCCGCCCGGCGCGGCCGCCGTGGCCGTCCGGGGCAGGGACAGGGGCAGAACCGGGGCCAGGGTGGTCAGAGCCGAGGGCAGGGGCAGAGCCGGGGTCAGGGCCAGGGGCAGAGCCGCCGCCGCGCGGCCGCCAGCGGCAATGGCAACGGCAACGGCCGCTGAGCGGCACCCACGAACGACGGAAGAGGCCCGGGTCGGACGACCCGGGCCTCTTCTCTGTGTCCGTCTCACCACTCCAGGGCATCCGCCATCGTCGACTGCCAGTACGAGACCTGGATCGAGTCGTCGACGTACACGCCCTTCGCCGGGAGGGACGGCTTGGCGGCGCGGGTCGCGTCCGTGTTGAAGTAGACCTCCAGGGACTTGACCGTGTGGCCGTTGGAGCCGCTGCCGTCCGCCATGGAGAGCAGGACGCTCGCGTAGCCCGACTCGCCGGGGGCCAGGGTGACCACCGCCTGCGGCTGGGAGTCCTCGAAGACCGGCGGGACGGACTGGGCCTCGCCGAAGCGGACGGCCGGGTAGTAGGCGAGGTCGCAGTTCTTCGAGCCGGTGTTGGTGACGGTGAGGAGCATGTGGTTCAGGGGGCGGGAGACCTCCGTGGCGGTCGTGCGGGTGGCGCTGACCGTGCAGGGGGTGAGGGAGGAGTCGGAGTCCGCGTCCGAGTCCGACGCCGAGTCCTTCGAACCCTTGCCCGAGGAACCCGACGTACCCGAGGAACCCGAGGAACCCGACGTCCCCGTGGAACCGCCCGTGGAGCCCGACGTGCCGCTGCCTCCGGACGTCCCGCTCGCCTTCGACGACGGCGTGGCGGACGTGTCGGGCGACTGCGTGCCCGAGGCGACCGCGGACGCTCCCTCGTCCTTGACGCCCTGCCCGTCGTTACACGCCGTCAGGGTCAGTGTGGCGGCGGTGAGCGCGGCGGCGACGAGCATGCGGCGGCGGAAGGTGCGAGTGGACATGTGAATCCCCCTGGAATGTACGGGTGTTGGCCGGGCCGCCGGTCCGGGTGCCGGAGGCGGCGTGCTTGGATGACCGAAGCTTGTGCGGTGATCCGTCCCGGCCGCCACGGTTGCCGGGGTTTCCGGGACACTGGAATGCCCGGAACGGCTCTGACCTGGGGGAATGACCTCCCCCTGGAACGCCGGTCCGGGACGCGAAGAGAGGGAGGAACGGTGGCGGGGGACGAGTTCTCGGAGCTGCTGGGGCAGTTGAAGGAGCGGTCCGGGCTCAGCTACGGGGTGCTCGGGAAGCGGCTGCACACGAGTACGTCCACGCTCCACCGGTACGTCAACGGGGACGCCGTACCGACGGACTACGCGCCCGTGGAGCGCTTCGCGCGCCTCTGCAAGGCGAGTCCGGAGGAACTGGTCGAGCTGCACCGCCGGTGGGTCCTCGCGGACGCCCGGCGGGGGCAGAAGGCGGCGGCCCCCATCACGGCCGACGACGAGTCCGAGGCCACACCCGAGATCGAGCCGCAGCCCGAACCCTCACCCGAGGCCACGCCCGCACCCGCACCCGAGGCCCCCCGCCCGCGCCGTCGTACCGTCGTGCTCGCCGGAGTCGCCGTCGCCGCCGCGCTCGTGTCGGCGGCGCTCGTGGCGAATCTCGTGCCGGGGAAGGGGACGGACGACGCGGGCGGTCAGCGAACCGTCGGGGCCGGGGCCCCGTCCGTCGGCGCGAGCCCGGGTGTCTCGAAGTCGGCCGCCTCGAAGAGCGCCTCGCCCTCCGGCTCACCGAGCGGCAGTCCTACGTCGTCCCCGTCCGCGTCCCGTAGTCGTACCGCCGGGACGGGCAAGGGTGGGAGCGCGGTCGCGGACGGGGCGACCGCGCCCGCCGTCGATGTGAATCCGTACAAGTGGGCGGACCCGTGCGGTCCGCACATCCTCATCGACCGGGAACCGGAGCAGGTGCCTCCGCCGCCGAACGAGCCGGACGCGCGGGGGTGGAACGCCGCGCTCGGCGGGGTCACCGGCGGGGAGCAGATGGTGGCGCTGACCGTGCAGGGCACCGGGAAGGCCACGGTCGTCCTTGAGGACCTGCATGTGCGGATCGTGGAGAAGAGCGCGCCGCTCACCTGGAACGACTACCGGATGCACGACGGGTGCGGCGGCGGCGTGGACACGACGGCCTTCGACGTGAACCTGGACGACGGACGGCCCCTGGTCTCCCCCAGGTCCGGTCAGCGCGGCTTCCCGTACAAGGTCACCGAGTCGGATCCCGAGGTGTTCTACATCTTCGCGGACGTCCGGTCGTACAACGTGAGCTGGTACCTGGAGCTGGAGTGGTCCAGCGGCGACCGGCACGGCATCCTGCGCCTCGACGACCACGGCAACCCGTTCCGGACCAGCGGGAACGTGGGACGGCCCGCGTACATCCACCCCAACGGGTCCTCGGCGTGGGAGCGGAACGAGTACGAGCCCGAGGTTCCCGGCTAAGCGCTCCGCTGGATGTGCGGCGACGTGTCGGCGTTCGTCTGCGGCGCCGTCGTGGCTGGTCGCGCAGTTCCCCGCGCCCCTTAGCGGCGCTGCCGTACCGCAGCCGACTTCACCGGGTCCGCTTAGACCGGCTGGGGTTGCCGCTCCGGCTGCGGTGCCGGGGCCGTCGTCGTCTCCCAGCGCGCGGTCGTCCGTATGTAGGCGTAGATCACGGAGACCATCGCCAGGACGAGCAGCGGGCCGTAGACCCAGGGGTGGCGGGCCATCTCCAGCGGCATCCAGCGGTACGACAGCAGCAGCGCGGTGAAGACCGTCGTGCCGTAGGCGACCAGCCGGAGGCCCGAGCGGTCCCAGGCGCGGTCGTACGTGCGCAGCGCCGCCTCGATGGTGAGGGTGAAGACGACGCCGGCGAGGAGGTCGGCGCCGTAGTGGTAGCCGAAGCCGAGGGTCGCGGCGAGGGTGGCGAGCAGCCAGAACGCGCCGGCCCAGCGCAGCGGGCGCGGGCCCTTGCGGGAGTGGATGAAGATCGCGACGGCCCATGCGGTGTGCAGGCTGGGCATGCAGTTGCGCGGGGTGATGCCGTCGAACGGCATGGAGTGCGGGGCGGTGACCGGCGGCACGGTGTGCGGCCAGAGGTCGGCCGCCGCCCACTGCCCGGTGTAGTGGGTCTCGGCCCAGATCGCGACGCCCGACCAGTGCTCGGTGCCGGTGCCGTAGGCGAAGATCGGGCCGACGACGGGGAAGATCATGTAGATGCCGGGGCCGAGGAGGCCGATCACCAGGAAGGTGCGCACCAGGTGGTGGCGCGGGAAGCGGCGGTCGGCCGCGACGTTGCGCAGCTGGTAGAGCGCCACGAGGACGGCGGCGACGGCGAGGTTGCCGTAGACGAAGTCGAGGAAGTTGAAGCCGACCTTGCCGGAGGCCTCGACGGCCCGGCCCACCAGCCACGACGGGTCGCCCAGGGCGCGGTCGGCGGTGGCCACGTACTGGTCGAGCACCGTCGGGCGGGTCTTGGCGGTGAGGAGCAGCCAGGTGTCCCCGGTCTTGCGGCCCGCCACCAGCAGCAGGCCGAAGCCGGCGCCCTTCAGCAGGAGGGCGCGTTCGGCGCCGGTGCGGCGGGTGAGGGCAAGCACCGCGCAGCCGAGGATCACCCACAGCGCGCCGTTGCCGAAGGGGTGCCCCTCGGTCACCTCGATGCCGGCCGCCCAGCGGACGAGCGCGAAGGCCACGTCGATGCCTATGGCGGCGGCGAGGGCGAAAAGCCTCTGCCGCCATGTGAGCACGACCATGGTCAATGCCAGGGCGGCGTACAGCATTCCGCCCGATTTGGGCGGGAATATCAGCTCTCGCAGCTGGCAGGTGAGCGGCCCCTGGACACCGTAATGGCGCGCGGAGATCTCCAGGACGACCAGGAACCCGAGGAGGACCAGGCCCGCCGCGGCCCACAGCATCACCTGTGGCCGTCTTTCCTCTATTCGTATTCGCGAAAACGCCCGCGCTGATATAGATCGCAATTATTCGCCCGATTTATTGGGTTTTAGTTGGGATTTCTGGCTATCGCGCTTGATGGGGGGAGTTCACCGCGAGTTCGAACATGTTAGCGGAGTGACGCACAGGTTTCGCCTATGGTTCAGACGGGATCCGCACGGGAGTGGTTGCCTCGCCGGCCAGGTTCGCTCAGGCCGTCTGCTCGACCCGGTCACGCCTGGTGTACATGTCCCAGTAGTGGTCCGCGAGGACATCGGGATCGACGACCTCCACCTCCAGACCACCGGGCAGTTCCAGCTTCCCGGCGGGCACGCCGTCGCCCGGTACGCCGAGGGCCTCGGCCCCCTCGCTGCGGGCGATCATCCTGCCGATGGTGAGGGTGCCCGCGTAGACGCCGGTGCCGTCCAGCTCAGCGTGCAGGGTGTGGACGTAGTTGCGGGCGCCCGCCATCGCCGGGCCGGGGCCGCTCATCTGCGGGTAGGGGTGGGCCGCCGAGGCGCCGTTGGTCAGCAGCAGGGCGCCGTCGCCGCGCTCGGTCAGCTCGGGCAGCACGGTACGGAACACCTCGACCGGGGTCAGCAGGAGCAGCCGGGTCAGCTTCTCCAGGGTGGCCGCGTCCAGCCGGGTCGCCGGGGTGAAGGCCACATCGGTCCCGATCGGGCCGTACTCCACGACGTCGATCCGGCCGAAGCGGGCGCGGATGGCGCCGATCAGGGCGGGGACCTGGGCGGGGTCGGACAGGTCGGCGGGGAAGGCGGCGGCCTCCACGCCCCGCTCCGCCAGCTCGCCGACGAGCTTCTCCAGGCGGTCGGTGCGGCGGGCGACCAGGGCGACCCGGAAGCCCTCGCGGCCGAAGCGGTGGGCGAGGGAGACGCCGAGGCCGGTACCGGCGCCGAGGACTGCGATGACTTTGGATTCGGACATGGGGGTTCCTGTCGAGAGATCGGACATGGGGGTTCCTGTCGGGAGAGGGGAGTTATCTTGACCCTTGGGTCAACTTCCTGTCCGACCGTAACACGTAAGTTGACCCTGGGGTCAAGATGTAGCGCTCGAAGGGTGCGACCATGGGGAGCCGGTCGGAGAGCCGGGAGGAAAGGGAAAGGGAGGAACGCCGGATGCGGGCCGACGCACAGCGCAACGCGGAGAAGCTGCGGGCAGCCGCCGCCGAGTTGTTCCGCGAACGCGGCCTCCAGGCGCCCCTGAAGGAGATCGCCCGCCGGGCCGGGGTGAGCCACGGCACGCTTTACAACCTCTTCGGCAGCCGCGAGGCACTCATCGACGAGGTGGTCACCGACATCGCGGCGGCCAACCTCCGCGACACCGCCGAGCGGGCCCTTGCGTACGAGGACCCGTGGGACGGCTTCGCGTACTACGTCGAGCGGCTCTGCGAACTCCAGGCCACCGACCCGGCGATCGGTGACGTGGTCTCCGGCCGCTACCCCAACGCCACCCGCCTGATGACCGTCTGCGAGCACTCCTTCGGCTACACCGTGCGCGTCATCGAGCGCGCCCGGCAGGACGGCTCCCTGCGCCCCGACTTCACCCCCGAGGACCTCCTGCTCGTCCTCGGCACCAACGCCCTGCTCGCCCGCGCCGCCGCCGGCCTCGCTCCCGACGTCTGGCGCCGGGGCGTCGCCTTCGCCCTGGACGGACTGCGCACGGCCGCCGCCCGTCCACTGCCCGCCGGTCCGCTGACACCGGAGCAGATGTACGAGGTGATGGGCAACCTCAACGCCGGAGCGGCACGCGGCGGGACCGACCCGACGGCACCCTGACGCCAACGGGCGGCGGCCGGAGGACGCCAACGGGCGGCGGCCGGAGGACAGTTCACGGCGCCCTCCAGGAGTCCGGTCGATTGTGACCATTTGATGACCGTCGAAAACGCTTTCGCCTTCATCGCATAGCCTGCATCCGCGTCAGGAGGAGGCCCGCCCGTTGGACACACGTCATGCACACGCGATGCGGTTCGGCGTGCTCGGCCCTGTCGAGGTACTCGATGGCAACGTTGCCGTCGACCTGGGACCCCGGCAGCGCCGGCTGCTGCTCGTACGGCTGCTCATCGAGGACGGGCGCCCCGTCTCGCAGGACACGCTGCTGCGCGACCTGTGGCCGACGGACCGGCCGACGGGCGCCGCGTCCTCGGTGCGCGCGCATGTCAGCCGACTGCGCGCGGTCCTCGATCCGGTACGGCAGGGCCGCTCCACGGTGCTGGTCAGCGAACCGGCCGGATACGCCCTGAAGGTGCCGGCCGAGGCCCGGGACACCGCCCTGTTCGAGGAGTCGGTGGGCCGGGCCAGGGAGGCGCTGCGCGTGCGCCAGCTCCCGGTCGCCCGGCGGGAGATCGACGCGGCGCTCGGGCTGTGGCGCGGCGCGCCCCTCGCCGAGGCCGGTGAGCACGCCTTCGCCGACCGCGAGCGGGCCCGGCTGCACGGCGCCCTCCAGGACGCCAAGGAACTCCGCGCCACGATCCTCGTCCAGCAGGGCGAGACGGAACAGGCCGTCGCCGTCGCCGAGAGCCTCGTACTGGAGGATCCGCACCGGGAGACGTCCTGGGCGCTGCTGATGCGGGCGCTGTACGCGGCGGGGCGGCCGGTCGAGGCGCTGCGGCAGTACGAGCGGTTCCGCGACATGCTCGCCACGGAGCTGGGCCTGGACCCCAGCCCGCAGCTGCGGGATCTGCACACCGCGATCCTCCGGCACGACGTGGTCGTCCTGGGCACCCCTTCGTCCGGTACGACGCTCTCGGCCGGCCCCGACTTCACGTCCGCCCACGTCCCGCCCGGGCAGGGGCCGTTCGTGGGCCGGGGCGAGGAGACCGCGCAGCTCGCCGCGCTATTGGCGGCCGCGGCCGGCGGGCGGCCCCGGTGGGCCGTGGTCCACGGGGAGCAGGGGTCGGGCAAGACCCGGCTGCTCGACGAGCTGTCGGCGCGGGCGGCGGCGGCCGGGTTCACGGTCGCCCGGACCCGGGCCGGGCAGGCACTCAGCGGGAACCGTGGCATCTCCCAGACCTGTCCGACGGTCCAGCTCCTGGACGCGCTGCGGCAGGACGGGCAGGACTCGGCCGAGGACGAGGTCGCGCAGAAGGACCCGCTCGGCACCGTCGTCCGCGAGCTCACCCAGGCGCCCACCCTGTGTGTCATCGACGACCTCGACCAGGCGCCCCAGGGTTTCCACCGCCTCCTGAGACGGCTCTCGCAGGTGGTCCGCGAGGCCCCGGTCGTCTTCGTCTGCACCCTGCGCAACCCCGACGCCCCGGTGTCCAGCAAGCTGCTCGCGGAACTGGCCCCGCTCGGCGCGACCTGGCTGACGCTGAACCCTCTCACCGTCGACGACGTGGCCGAACTCCTCACGGCGCACGGCGAGTCGGGCACCCGCGAGGAGGCATCAGCACTGCACCGGCGCTCCGAAGGGCACCCCTTCACCCTCGCCGAGCTCCTCAAGCTCCCGCCCCAGCAGCGCACTTCACGGATACCGGCCGCGGTGCGGGGCATCCTGCACGCCCGTCTCCTCGAACTGCCGGAGGAGACCCGGACGTTGCTGACGTACGCCGCCGCCGACGGCGCCTGGCTGGACGTCGGGCTCCTCGCCGCCGTCCAGGGTCTCGCCCCCGACGAGCTGCTACCGCTGATCGACGCCGCCGTCACCGCCCGCCTCCTGGTCTGGGACGCGGACCCCGAGGCCGGCGGCACCGGCCGCTACCGCCTGCCCGAACTCCCCCGCGACGTCGTCCTCAGCACCCAGACCCCGTCCGCCCGCCAGCTCCGCCACGCCGCCCTCGCCCGCGAACTGGCCACCCGCCCGGACACCGACCCCGACCGGCTGACCCGCCATCTGCGGGAGGCGGGGCCGACGTCGCCGGCGGCGGGGCCGACGTCCCTGGCTGCTGCGGGACAGCCGCACCTGGGCAGGGCGTGACGGGGGGACCCCCACCCCCGTCACGCCCGATCTGCTTCCGCACGATCTGCTTCCGGCCGCATTACCCACTTCCGGCCGCCCTGCTTCCGGCGAGCTACTTCCGGCCCGCCCGCGGCAACAGGAACCCCGTGGCCGCGGCGGTCGTCAGCAGCAGCACCGCGCTGACGGCGAAGCTCGTGTCGAAGCCCCGCTGGAAGTGCGCCGAGTCCGCGATCAGCGCCCCGAACGCCCCCACCGCGACACAACTGCCCACCTGGCGGGCGGTGTTGAGCACGGCCGCCGCCGTCCCCGCCCGCTCGGCGTCGATGTTCTCGAGAATCGCCGCCGTCAGCGAGGGCACCGCGAGCCCGCCGCCCAGCCCGATCGGCACGAGCAGCAGCACCGGGACCAGATACGGCGTGGCCGACGTGACCGTCAGCATCAGCACCGCCCCCGTGGCCATGACCAGCTGCCCGGCCGCCATCGGCACCCATGCGCCCCGGCGGGCGGCCAGCTTCACGCCCGCCATGTTGACGACCGAGATCAGCGCGCACATCGGGATGAACATCGCGCCGGTACTGACCGGGGAGGCGCCGCGCACCTGCTGGAAGTACATGCCGAGGACGAAGATGGCGCCGTAGAACACCGCGTTGACGGTGAACCCGGCCGCGAGGCAGACGAGGACCGTGCGGTTCCGGAAGACGCTCAGCGGCACCATCGGCTGCTCGCGCCGCGCCTGGGTCCGCACGAACACCGCCGTCGCCCCGGCCGCCAGCGCCAGCGTGCCCAGCACGTCCGCGCTCCCCCAGCCCGCGCGTCCGCCCTCGATCACGGCGTACGTCAGTCCCGCGAGGGAGACCACCACCGAGAGCTGGCCGACGAGGTCGACCGGAGCCGCGCGGCGCGCCGAGGGGGCGATCCGGGTCAGCAGGGCGAGGCCGAGCGCGCCCACGGGGAGGTTCAGGTAGAACACCGCGCGCCAGCTCAGCCCGCTCGTGAGCAGGCCGCCGACGACCGGTCCCACGGCGACCGCGACCGACCCTGCGGCCGTCCAGATCGCGATCGCCCGGGCCCGCTTGCCGGGGTCGGTGTACGTCTGCCGTATCAGCGCGAGCGAGGCCGGGACCATCAGCGCCGCCGCACCGCCCTGCACCATGCGCGCGCCGATCAGGGTGCCCAGGTTCGGGGCGACTCCGCAGGCCACGGAGGCGACGGTGAAGGCGGCGAGGCCCCAGGCGTAGGCGCGGCCGGCGCCGATCCGGTCGGAGAAGGTTCCGGCCGACAGCATGAACGCGGCGAACATCAGGGTGTAGCCGTCGACGATCCACTGAAGGTCGGCCATGGTGCCGCCGAGGCTGTGGGAGATCGCCGGGAGCGCCACGTTGACGACCGAGCCGTCGAGGGAGATGACGAAGAAGGCGAGCAGGGCGGCGGCGAGGACGGTGGTGGGCGCGGCTGCCGGTTCGAGCGGGGGCCGGGCGGTCCGGGCGAGCAGGGTCGGGGTGGCCATGGGAACTCTCCTTGGAGCAGGCCTGGTTGAGGCGGGGATGGTGAGAAGGTAGCCGCCCTTGAAGCCAGATGCAACCATCTAGTTGGTTTTTCAATGCGGGGTGCAGACATCGAGAAGTGGACCGCAGACATCGAGAAGTGGACCGCAGGCATCGAAGAGGGGAGCCCGGTCGAAGCCGAACTCCCCTGGGTCTCACGCCGATTACGGCCGCTTACGGCGCTTGTGCTGACGGCCGCTCAGGCGGCCCGTCCCTCCAGCGCGCTGTCGATCACCGCGTCCCCGTGCGCCACGACGCTGGCCCGCAGCAGCGCCCAGCCCGACTCCGCCTCCCCGCCCGGCCCCAGCATCAGCCGGCGCTGCTGCGGCACGATGAACGGCCAGGACGCGACGCCGATCAGGGAGATGAGGATCCGGGCCGCGGCGCCGGCGTCCTCGACACCGAGGGCGAGGCCGAGGGCGTCCGTCTTGTGGACGTAGTACGCCTCGCGCTCCTTCTCGTCCGGGATCGGCTGCTCCCGGTAGTGCAGTCCCTCCCACGCGAGCAGCCGTACGAGGTCGGACTGCCGGTGGTAGTCGAAGACCTCGCCGACGTAGCTGCGCAGCCCCTCCTCCGTGACGGGGATGGGCACGGCCTCGGACATATGGGCGTAGACCTTGTTCATCACGGCGGCGAACAGGGCTTCCTTGTTGCCGAAGTAGGCGTAGATCCGCTGCTTGTTGACGCCGGAGCGCTCCGCGATACGGTCCACGCGCGCCCCCGCGAGCCCGTACTCGGAGAACTCCGCCTGGGCGGCCTCCAGCAGCTTGGCGCGGGTCTGCTGTGCCTTGGGTGTCTCAGCCACGGCATGAGCGTAGTCGAGCGGGGCCGAAGAGAAAACCAACTGGATAGTTCATCCATGTGGGGCGGCCGGGGTGTCCGGAGCATCCGGGGTGTCTGGGGTGTCCGGACCACCCCCGGGGCCCGAGGCGCTCGCGAACGTATCGCGGTAGCTGTTCGGGGGGACGCCGACATGGCGCTTGAACAGGGCCCGTAGATTCGCCGGGGTGCCCAGCCCCGACGCCCGGGCGATGTCCTTGAGGGGCGCGTCGGACGCCTCCAGCAGTTCGCGGGCGCGGTCGATGCGGGCGTTTGTGAGCCACTGGAGGGGCGGCAGCCCGGTCTCGTCGTGGAAGCGGCGGACCAGGGTGCGGCGGGAGAGGCGGGCCCGGCCGGCCAGTCGGTCGACGGTCAGCGGTTCGTCGAGGTGACGGCGGGCCCAGACGAGCAGTTCGTCGAGGGTGCCGGTGGGGCGGGGCGGGGTGGACCGGCACGGCTGGCCGGACCTGCGCGATGGGTCGGACCGGCGCGACGGGTCGGACCGGTCGATGTAGGGGGCCTGGCCGCCGAGGCGGTGCGGCGCCGCGACGAGCACGCGGGCGCGTTGGTTGGCGGCCGCGGCGCCGGCGTCGACGCGGATGACGTGCAGACAGAGGTCTATCCCGGCGGCCCCGCCCGCCGAGGTGAGCACCTCGCCCTCGTCGACGTAGAGCAGGTCGGGTTCGACCGTCACGGCCGGGTGGGCGCGGGCGAGTTCGGCGGTGCGCTGCCAGTGGGTGGTGGCGCGCCGGCCGTCGAGGAGTCCGGCGGCGGCCAGCACGAAGGCGCCCGTACAGATGGAGACCACGCGGGCACCGCGGGCACCGGCAGCGGCGAGCGCGGCACGCACCGCCGACGACGGCGGATCCGGCCGTTTGTGCCCGGGCACGACGATCGTGTCGGCGTGGGCGAGTACGTCCAGTCCGTGCTCGACGAGCAGCGCGGGCCCACCCTCGACCCGCACCGGCCCCGGCGCCTCCGCACACACCGTCACCGCGTACGGCCCGCCCTCCCAGTCACCGAACACATGCAACGGAATACCGAAGTCCAGCGCCTGAACCCCGGGCAGAGCCAGCACGGCCACCCGATGCGGTCGCGGAGTCACGGGGGTGCCGCCTTCCTGTCGGTACGGGGGCTGCGCACGGGCGGGGCCGGTGCCGGGCCCGCCCCACGCGCGTGCCGGCACTGGCCTGTCCACGCGCGCGTGCCGTCGACACCCCGTCGGTCCACCGCCCCACCACCCCGTCGCCCCGCCGTCAGCAGGCCGCCGTCTCCAGCAGCGTGATGACGCCCGAGAACAGGCATACGTCGTTCTGGACGAGGGAGACGATCGCGCGGGTCGTGCCGCGGCCGGGTGAGTCCAGGAGGCTGGCGTGGACCCAGCAGGGGGCGTCGAACTCGGCGTAGCGGGCGAAGACGGCGTCCATGCCGATGACCGTGGTGGTCCGGGGATGGGCGACCGCCTGCGCGGCCTGGCGGGCGGCCTCCAGGACGAGCATGCCCGGCACATGGTCGACCGGGTGGTCGAAGAGCACGGGGTGCCCGAGGTCGACGCGGAGCCGGCTGCGGCCCGGGGTGTCGGAGGCGGAGAGGACCACGTCGTCGGGGTGGTCGCGGCCGACCCGGGCGGGAGCCACGGGCGGCTCCACGGGGAGCGCGCGGCCGGTGGCCCGGGCGATGTCGGCGTAGGGGCCGCGCAGCCGGTTGTAGAGGGCCGGCGCGTGGTTGGCGAAGCGGGTCTGGGCGGAGCCCACCCGTACGCCGTCGCGCACGAGGTCGACCTCCATGGTGACCGAGGCGAGCCGGCCGGCCCGGCGTACGACATCCGGGCAGGCGACGTGGAGTTCGACGGCCGAGTCGCACGCGCCGACGGCCAGGGCGGCGGGCGTGAGGGAGAAGCTCAGGCTGCTCCAGGACTGGCGGTGGCCGAACGGCACACCGTAGGCGGCGTGGCTGAGCAGCGGTACGGCCTGGCGGACCGACTCGGCGAGCAGCAGCGGGTCGTGCAGACCGTGCCGGGAGCTGTAGAAGCCGTGCTCCTTCGGCCAGTTGGCGAGGATGTGGTACCTGTCGGGTGCCGTCTCCTGCCACTCCGTGAGCAGGACCTCGGATGCGTCCACCTTGTGGACGTAGTCGCGGGTGACCGGTATGCCGACGCTGACGTCCGGCACGAGCTGAGTGGTAGTGAACATGCACGCTCCCCCTGGCATAGGCCTGTTCCGGCCCTCACGATCACATAAACATAAAGATTGTTCGGTTCTGTATGGTCAGATACGAGTAAAGAGATCTTCAATAGGGACTCAAGGCGGAGCGGAGGTTCAGGGAAGGCCCGCCGGTTCTTTCGTGGAGATACAGGGACAGTCGGGGAGCAAAGGGGCGGCTCGCGGTTCCGGCTGTAACGTAATGGATATTCTTTTTTGGGAGCCGAGATGAGACAGCTGAAGCAGCAGCGCGCCGTGGAGACCCGGGAGGCCATCCTCCAGGCCGCCGCCGTGGCGTTCGACGAATCCGGATACGCCGGGGCCAGCATCAACCGCATCCTGGAACGCTCCGGCGCGACCACCGGCGCCCTCTACTTCCACTTCGGTTCCAAGGAAGCCCTCGCCCGCGCCGTCATGCAGGCCCAGCCGCAGACCATCGTCCCACTGCTGACCTCCGAGGGGCTCCAGCGGCTGGTGGACATCACCATGATCTGGTCCCACCTCCTCCAGACGGACGTCCTGCTGCGGGCCGGCGTACGCCTCACCACGGAACAGAGCACCTTCGGCATGGAGGGCGCCGCGACCCCGTACCAGGAGTGGGCGGGGATCATGGAGGAATGCCTGGTCGCCGCCGTGGAACGGGGTGAGCTCCAGGCCGGGGTGGACCCGAAGGAACTCGCCGAGCTCGTGGTCGAGACCTGCACCGGCATGCAGCTGTTCTCCGCCGCCGCGACCGGGCGCGCCGACCTTCCCCAACGGGCCGTCCGCATGTGGAAGTTGCTGCTCCCCGGCATCGCGGTCCCCGCCCTCGCCTTCCGCATCACGATCGATCCGGAGCGCGGAAGGGCCACCGGCTATGGCAGTCTTCCGGATGCAAGTTCGACCACATGACCGGGCCGCCACCGCGCGGGGCCCGGTGATCCTGTGATCCGCACGATCCTGTGATCCGCACGGTCAGGGACTGCCTTCGACGTCTGCCGGCGCAATGAAGCCCAGGCAGCTCCCTGCACGCCCGCCGTGGCGCGCGAGGCCGCTCGACGGTGCTCCCCGACGGCGCGAAACCGTACCTGGAGGGGAACATGGAACGGGGATTCGGCAAGCTGCGGCTGGCCGCGCTCAACATCGACGGGGTGCTGCTCAACGACACCTTCAGCCCGGTCATCCACCACTTCGTCGTCAGCCGGGGCGGCACGTACACGGCCGAGACCGAGCGCGCCATCTTCTCGCAGCCCCAGCACATCGCGGGGCTCGGCATGGCGGCGGCCACCGGCTCCACCATGACCGGCGAAGAGGCCCTGGCCGCCTACTTCGAGGAGCGCGACCGCCATGTCGCCCGGCACCCCGTCGAGGTGGCGGACGGCGCGGTCGAACTCCTGCACCGCCTGCGCGGACTGGGCCTGCGCACGGTCTGCTACGGCGGGCTGTCCAAGGACCACTTCGACCGGTTCCTCGGCGACCACGCCGACCTGTTCGACGGGCCCGGGTACGTGTGCACCAACGACATCCGGCCCGGGATCCACGAGATCACCACGCAGGTCTTCGGCCTCAAGCACGACCAGGCCGTCTTCGTGGACGACGTGGCCCGGGTCGCCGAGACCGCCCGGACCCTCGGCACCCCCTTCATCGGACTCCCCAGCCCCTTCGAGCACGGATTCCAGCGGCAGTTGATGGCCGAGGCCGGAGTGCGCCACCTGATCGGCAGGCTCGCCGACATCGACGAGGGCCTGCTGCGCCGCCTCGACGCCGAGGCCGAGGCCGGCACGGTCTGGGAGCGGTGACCATGCTGAACGGACGAGTCGCCATGATCACCGGGGCGTCCAGCGGCATCGGTGCCGCCGCCGCCCGGTTCTTCGCCGCGGAGGGCGCCGCGGTCGTCCTGATGGCCCGGCGCGCCGAGCCGCTCGAAGCGCTGACCGAGGAGATACGTTCCCTCGGCGGCCGGGCCCTGGCCGTACCCGGCGATGTGGCGCGGGCCGAGGACGTCGCCCGCGCGGTCGAGAGCGCGGTCGACACCTTCGGCCACCTGGACGCCGCCTTCAACAACGCCGGTTACGCCACCGCCGGTCTGCCGCTGCACGAGATCGACGCGGCGACGTACGAGCAGACCATCGACGTCAATCTGCGTGGCGTGTGGAACTGCCTCCAGCAGCAGATCCCGGCCATGCTCGCCGCCGGCCGGGGCGGGGCCGTGGTCAACACCTCCAGTGTCGCGGGCACCGCGGCGACGGGGGCGTCGGCGGCGTACGTGGCCGCCAAGCACGCGGTCATCGGCCTGACCAAGGCCGCCGCCGCGGACTACGGGTCCCGGGGCATCCGCGTCAACGCCCTGGTGGTGGGCGCGACCCGCACCGAGATGATGGAGCAAGTCCTGCGTCAGGCGCCGGAGTTGGAGGACACGTTCGCGGCGGCCGCGATCCAGAAGCGGCTGGCCGACCCCGTGGAGGTGGCCCGCACGGCCGCGTGGCTCATCAGCGACCAGGCGTCCTTCGTGACCGGGGCGGCCGTGCCGGTCGACGGGGGCGCGACGGCTACACACTGAACGACGGCTCCCCGTCCCGGCCCGCCCATGATAAGAAAGAGAACGATCTCTTTGAAAAAGGGTGGCGGCGGGAAGGGGAGCGGCGGTGCAGGTCAGGGCGGCACGCACCCGGGAGATCCTCATCCGGGGCGCTGCCGAGTGCATGGACACCGAGGGCTACCGGGGAGCCACCCTCACAGCCATCTCCAAGCTGTGCAACGTCTCCATCGGCGCCCTGACCTTCCACTTCCCCGACAAGACCAGCCTGGCCGCGGCGGTGGTCCGGGCCGGCGCCGCCACCGCCCGCACGGCGCTGGAGGCGACCCCGGCGCCTGATCAGGGGCCGGAGCCGGACGATCCCGACTCCGCCCTGCGGGCCGTGGGAGCCCTGCTGCACGCCCTCACGGAGCTGATCGAGCGGGACGTCGTCGTCCGGGTGGCCGCCCTGCTGGCGCGCGAACGGGCGGACATCGCCGCCGACTGGCACGAGGCGTGGCTGCCGCGCCTGGTCGAGCTGGCCGAACGCGCCGACGCCCGCGGCGAACTCGCCCCCGGCGCCGAACCCCGGCTGGTGGCGGGCCTGGTGGGCTGGCTGCTGGCGGCGGCGGAGGCGTACCCGCGTACGGCCTCGGGGCGGCATACCGACTTCCGGGGCGAGGTCGCCCGCGCGTGGCCGCTGATCGAGCGGGGCATCGCCAGGAGCGCGGTGTAGCACTCGCCGATTTTGCACAGCCTTTCCACAGGGGCCATCAAGCCGTGGCCGTTTCAGCCCCCAAAAACAAAACGAGTATTCTATATTTTTCCCTTGAGGAGAGCTCAGGCCACAAGCCAGGGGCGCCAGAGAGACGGGGGAGCTGTATGTACACCATGGTCGAACCGAGGCCCGTGTCCCGGATACCGAGAGCCAGGGACCGGCACCGGGACGCCGAGCTGCGCCGGCACCGGGAGCAGCTCCTGGGCACGCTCTTCACCTCGCTCAGCCGACGGGACCAGCGGGTGCGCGGCGAGCACTATCTGCGCGGTCTGCTGCTCGCCGACGGGCGCAAGTCGGTCCGCAACATCGCGCTCTCGCTCGGCCGCCCGGACGAGGAACAGCGACTGCACCACTTCATCTCCGGCTCGACCTGGGACTGGGCCCCCATCCGGGCCGCGCACGCCGGGTTCCTCGACCAGGTGAGCCCGCCGCGGGCGTGGGTGCTGCACGCGGTGACCATCCCCAAGGACGGCGAGCACACGGTGGGCGTGGACCGCTTCCCCGACCCACGGGACGGGCGGAGCGTCAACGGGCAGCGGGCGTTCGGCGCCTGGTACGCCTCCACGGCCTTCAGCGCGCCCGTCAACTGGAAGCTGTTCATGCCCCGGCACTGGATCGACGACGAGACGCTGCGCGGACGTGCCGACGTCCCGGCGACCGTCGGCTACGAGCCGATGGGGCAGTGCGCGGCGGACGTGGTGCTGGAGGCGGCGCGGCAGTTCTCCGTCCCGCCGCGGCCCGTGCTCATGGATCTGCGGACGGATCCCGACTGGTGCTCCGCGCGGCGGCTCGCCGACGCGGGGCTGCCGGTGGTGGCGCGGATCTCCGCGAACACGCCGCTCGTGGTGGCGGATGCGGTGCCGGCGTCGTCCGACGGGCGGGCGGTGTCGTCGGCGTCGGTGTCGGCTCTGAGCATCCTCGACTCGGCCAAGTCCTTGCGACGCGCCGTCGATTGGGCCGACCCGGGGGGTTCGGGGAGCGTGCACACGTCGTGGGTGGCGGCGGTTCGGGTGCGCCGTGGGGCGCGTCAGCTCACCCTGCTGGGCGAGTGGCGTCCGGGGCAGGAGACGCCTGCGCAGATCTGGGTGTCGGATCTTGCGGATGCCGGTCCGGCGGAGCTTCTGAAGTTGACCAAGCTCACGCGGAAGGTGGCTCTGGACAGCAGTCTCGGGGCCGATCGGACGGGGGCGCGGGACTTTGTGGGGCGCTCGTTCTGTGGGTGGCATCGGCACATGACGTTGGCTTCCGCCGCGCATACGTTGCGGTTGTTGGCGTTGCGTGGGGGGTCTTGAGGGTTCGTCGGCGGGTGCTGCGCCGTTGTGGCTGGTCGCGCCCACGCGGCGGAGCCGCATATTCGATACGGCCCCGCGCCCCTATCGGGGCGCTGCCGTCACCCTCGTCGTCACTTGTACCGCCTCCAATAGCAGCGGAAAACGCGCCTCTATCTCCTCCCTCCTCAGCGAGATGACCCTCGCCGTGCCCCGGACCTCTGTTCTCACCAAGCCCGCCTCCCTCAGGACCTTCAAGTGGTGGGAGAGGGTCGACTTCGCGATCGGGTAGGTGAACAGGCCCGCTATGCGCGGGCCCTCGGTGTGCATCGTGCGGGCGATGTCCCTGCGGATGGGGTCGCTCAGGGCGTGCAGTACCCGGTCCAGGGAGATGTCCTGCGGGTCAGGGTGAAACGGTGGGGTGCGCATGCCGACCTCCTTGTCGACTGAGCGGGAGCTCCGGCGGCTCGGGGGCGCCGGGCAGTACGGTCCAGCGGTGCAGGCGGGCGTGCCGGTCGAGCCGGGGGTCGCCCGCGACCGCGACGGGAGTGCCGACGGCGTTCAGGATCGGCAGGTCGGACAGATGGTCGCCGTACGCGGTGCAGTCGGTGAGGTGTGCGCCGTGGGCCGCGGCGGTCTGCCGGGCCGCGTCGGCCTTCGCCGGGCCGATCATCGGTGCCCTCAGGAGCTTCCCGGTGTAGCGGCCGTCGGTGATCTCGGGCTCGGTGGCGCGTACGTCGACCACGCCGAGGTGGCAGGCGAGAGGCCGGAGTACGGCGGGGAAGGACCCGGAGACGAGGACGACGGTGTCTCCGTCGGAGCGGTGGCGGTGCAGGGCGTCGACGGCGCTGGGGTTGAGGAAGCCGCCCTGGGCCAGCTCCTGGGCGAACCAGGACCGGGCCAGCTCGGTCACGTCCGCGGCGTCGGCGTCGCGGAAGTTGGCGAAGTAGGCGCGGTTGGTCTCCTCGCGGGGCACACCGATGGCGGTCATGGCCTTCAGCCGCTGGCGCCGCTGCTCGTACACCTGGGGGTCGTGCCCGAGGGCCGCGAGGTAGTGGCGCAGGAAGCGGAAGAGCGTGGTGCCGGTGGTGAGGGTGCCGTCCACGTCGAAGAACGCCAGGCGTCGGGGGCTCATGGTCTGTCTCTCCTGTGCGGTGCGCCGACGTCCGGGCCCCGCGCCGCGGTCGGCGGCGCGGGGCCCGGAGGACGGTCGGGTCAGGCCTGGACGCCCTTGGACTTCAGCAGTTCGGCGGTGGCGGCTATGGTGCCGGCCTCCTTGAGCTCGTGGTCCTCTATGTCGACGTCGAAGCGGCGGGAGAGCGCGACCGCGAACTCGACCAGGACGAGGGAGTCGAACTCCAGGGTCTCGAAGTCGGTGTGGATGTCGGTGTTCTCCGGGACCTCGTAGTCGGTGAGCAGGATGTCGATCAGGATGTCGGCCAGCGGCATGGTTGAGGTGCTCATGACAGTGACTGCCTTTCGGGTGTGAGGGGTACGTGCGTGAGCTGCGGTGGAGCAGGTGGCGCGGTGCGTCAGACGGGGACGATGTCCGGCCAGGTGAGGGCGGCGGCGCCCCAGGTGAGACCGCCGCCGAAGGCGGTCAGCAGGACGCGGGCGCCCGGGGTGAGCGAGCCGCTCGTCGCGGCGTCGGCGAGGGCGAGCGGGATCGAGGCCGCGGAGGTGTTGCCGACCCGGTCGAGGTTGATGACCGCGCGGTCCGCCGGGATGCCGAGCCCCTTGGCCACGGCGTTGAGGATCCGCACATTGGCCTGGTGGCCCACGAGCCGGTCCACGTCGTCGGCGGCCCAGCCCAGCCGGTCCAGCACGGTCTGCGAGGACTCGGTCATCCGGTTGACGGCCTGGGTGAAGACCTGCTTGCCCTGCATGGTGAAGTAGCGGTCGTCGGCGTCCGGTTCCGGTGTGGTGGCGCGCTGCCGGGAACCGCCGGCCGGGATGGTGATGAGGTCGCGCCCGCTGCCGTCGGAGCCCAGGTCGATGTCGAGCAGCAGCCCGGCCTGGTGGTCGTCGGCCGCCGCGGACAGGACGACCGCTCCGGCGCCGTCGCCGAAGATGACGTTGGTGGTGCGGTCGGCCGGGTTGAGGATCGTGGAGTAGGTCTCGGCGGCGATGACCAGGGCCCGCCGCGCCTGCCCCGAGGCGATGTGCGCCGAGGCGGCCGCGAGGGCGTAGAGGAAACCGGAGCAGACGGCCGCGATGTCGTAGGCGGCGACCGGGCCGAGCCCGAGCCGGGCCGCGACGTCGGGGCAGGTGGCCGGGCAGGGGTTGTCCGGTGTGGTGGTGGCCAGGACGACGAGGTCGACCGCGCCGGGCCCGGCCTCCAGGCCGGCCGACTTCAGGGCCCGGTGGCCGGCCTCGACGGCGAGATCGCCGGTGGCGACGCCGGGCCCGGCCCAGTGCCGGCTGCGGATGCCGGTCCGGGAGGTGATCCATTCGTCGGTGGTGTCGAGGCGTTCGCAGAGGGCCTCGTTGGTGATGCGCTGCGGGGGCAGATAGCTGCCCAGCCCGACCAGCGCGACAGGTGTCGTGTGCACAGGGATCGCTTTCTGGCGGTCGGCAGCGGGATCAGGGCAGCAGATGTACGACGTTGCAGGTCAGCTCGGTGCCGCCGAGCGCGGCGGTGATCCTGGCGGTACGCCAGGTGCCCTCGGCCGTGGGAAGCAGGTTGGCGCGGTCCAGCGTGACGCGGAAGCGGGCGCCGGGCACCGCATCGGCGCCAGGCACCGCATCGGCGCCGGTCACCGTCTTGGCACCGGACGTGAACCGGGTGCTGCGCATCCACAGGGTGTTGGAGTCCGCGCGGGTCAGCCCGTCGAGTTCGTAGAGCAGCACCTGCCCGAGCTGGAGGGCGCAGACGAACAGGTCGATCGCCGTGGGCCCGTGTCCGGCCGGCGCCTCGGGGGCGTCGACGAGGGTGAGGCGGGCGTCCGCCGTGCCCGCGGCCACGTCCGCGACGACGTCCCGCAGGTACTGGGCGCGGTCGCGGTGGGAGACACCGAACGCCGCCGTGTTCCAGGGGCCGTCGAGTTCGCCGGCCGTGGCGTAGGAGCCGGGCGCGTCCTGCGGTCCGTCCGTCGCCGGGTGCTCGGCCTCGACCTGGAGGGTCATGGAGCCGATCGTGCAGTCCAGGGTGGTGACGGACCGTCCGGGGGCGTCCGGGGCGGCGCTGGTCGAGCGGTGCCGGGCCGTCACCTCGAAGCGCTCCAGGCCCTCTTCGTCGGGCGTGGGACCGGCCTTGATGCGCAGGTCACGGACGCGGAAGAAGGCGTCGGCCGGGAGCCGGTGGGTGTGCGCGGCGTACAGGCCGGTGAGCCGGGCGGCGAGCAGCATCCCGTCGAGGGTCGACAGATGCGGCCGCTGCTGGGTCTCGCCCTTCTGTGACCAGGTGTCGGGCAGATGGATGCCCGCGGTCGCGCGCACCTCACCGGGCGTCCCGGCGGTGCCGGGGGTGATGGTGATGTCGGTCAGCGAGTACGTGACCCGCTTGAAGCCCTCTCCGAAGAACCGGGTGTGCCGGTCCCCCAGAACGTCGTCGACGCTGTCGAGCCGGAGCTCTTGGACTAGGCCGTTGGCCTGCATGTCGGTGATCCTCCCCCATCAGGATTCGGTTGCATGCCCCGCCCCGGCGCGGTGGGCCGGGGCGGAGCGGAGCGGCGGGGGCGCGGGAATCGCTCGTGACGAGCCCGGGCGCCCCCGCCCTCGGCATGACTCAGTGGTCGCCGAGCTGGGCCTGCGCGGCGAAGGCACCCTTGTGGAAGTAGAGCCGCGCCTCGGCGATCAGGCCCTCCTCGTTCAGACGGAAGACGCTGATGCCGGACCAGTTCACGGGGTTGCCCTCGGCGGTCACCACGGCGCCGCGCCAGGAGACGGCGGTCTCGCCGCCGCTGGTGTACGCCTCGATGGGCGTGATGCCGATGAACCGCTCGAACAGCGGGATCACCTTGCGGAACCGGGCGAGGATCTCCTCACGGCCGCGCATCGGCTCGGTGCCGACCGGGTCGTGGAAGAGCGCGTCCTCGGCGAAGCCCGCACCCCAGAGCTCGGCGTCGGCGGCCAGCGAGCCCTCGTAGAACTGGTGGACGGCCTTGGGCATGGCGGGGAAGGACATGGGTGTCTCTTTCTTCTTGTAACTGGTGTGGAGGGAAAGAAAGGTGGAGGGAAAGAAGGGTGGTCCGGGAGGGCCAGGCCCTGATCAGGCGGTGATCATGCGGTGATCAGGCCGTGAACGCCTCGTGGATCGCGTAGCTGTCCTCGTACATGTGGTAGCGGACGATGCGGCCGTCGGTGACGGTGAAGTGCAGCGCGTACCGGTTGGTGAACTTCTTCTTGGTGGCGATCACTTCGAAGACGCAGTTGGCGATGACCACGGCGTCCTGGTCCTGGGTGACGCGGGTGGTGATCTCGAACGACTCGGGGCCGCTGAGGAGTTGCGGGAAGAGGCCGTAGAACTCGGCGATCTCGTCCTTGGTGGACCGGGAGCCGGCCCACGGGACGTTCGGGGAGCCGCCGACGTGGAAGTCGACGGTGTCGGCGAAGACCCCGAGCAGGGCTTCGGAGTCCCCGGCGCCGAAGGCGGCGAAGAAGGCGTCGACGGTCTCGTCGGTGGTGCGGGTGGCGGTGGTGGTCACGGTGGTTCCAACTCTCCTGTGGGGGTGGCTTCTACGGTGGTCGGATCTGTGGACCCGGTGTCGGGTCAGGCGGTGATACCGAGGGCCTCGCGGCCGGCGAGGACGACGGCGGTGTGCCGGGCGACCTGCTCACCGAGGTGCTCGGCGGTCGCGACGTCGGCCTTGGAGACCTCGGAGGGCGGCAGGTCGGCGGGGGTACTGGCGGCGGCCCCGTTGAAGTAACCCAGCCGGTTGAGGTCGTTCTCCGACTCGGTGCTGGTGTGCCAGCCCGGGTGCAGGCCCAGGTTGATCCAGTGCATCTGGTGCTGAGCCGCGAGGGTGGCGAAGTAGGCCAGCGTGGAATGCTTGTCACCGGCCTTGCACGCGGCGTTCGTGAAACCGGCGCCCAGCTTGTTCTTCCACGCCGCCGTGGCCCACCGCTTGGACGTCGACTCCGCGAAGACATGGAACTTGCCCGCCGCGCTGCCCATGTAGGTCGGCGAGCCGAACACGATCGCGTCCGCGTCGTCCAGCAGCTGCCACTGCTCGTCGGTGATGGTGTCGACCCGGACCAGGCTCACCTCGGCACCGGCGGAGACGGCACCGCGCTCCACAGCCTGCGCGAACACATCGGTGTGACCGAAACCCGAGTAGTAGGCGATGACGACGGACGGCTTCTTCGACATGACAGAAAACTCCAGAACCAGGGGGAAAGGATGGGGGGTTACGCCTGCACGACCTGGGCGACGCGGCGGTCCGGGCGGACGATCAGTCCACGGGCGCCGTCCGGCACGGTGATCCGTCCGTGCGCGGGGCGCGGAACCCGGTGGACGTACCGCACGGGCGGCACCGACGGCTCCAGCGTGAGCGTCTCGGGGGCCGCGTCCTCGAACAGGACCAGCGTCGAACCGTCGGTGCGGTCGCTCGGCGGCAGGAACGGGGTGGTGGTGTGCGCGCCGGTCCGCAGGGCGGTGGGAACGCGTGCTCCAGCGGTCAGTTCGTAGTGGTCGCCGCTACGGTTCCCGGCGTCCGGGTACAACTGGCTCCAGGAGAGGGCCAGTTCGTCCAGCTCCCGCTGAAGGGCCGGCCGGGTCGTGTCGTCCGCGGCCTTGAGCTGTTCGATGAACGGGGCGACGAATGTCGTCTTCACGACCTGGGCCGCGTAGGAACGACGTTCCTCATCATATCCCGAAAGCGCCCCGGAATTACCAGTGTTGAGCGCGAGAAGAATACGCCAGGACAGTGCGACGGCATCACTGATACCGAGATTGAGCCCCTGCCCACCGGCAGGAGTATTCAAATGCGCGGCGTCTCCCGCCAGCACGACATTCCCGGCCACCAGACGCTCCGCGATCCGCAGATCCACGGAATAGTGGCTGGTGCGCACGGCCTCGGCGAGCCGCAGCCGGCTGCCGAACCCCAGGCCCTCGATGGCCTCGGCGACCGAGCTCCAGGGCACGTCGGCGCCCCGCTCCAGCGAGAGCCCGGCCACCGCGGGACCGGCGACGAGCACCTGGTCACCGGGGATCGGCATCATGGTGACCATGCCGGTGTCCCCGACGTAGATACCGACCTCGTCCCGGCCGACGAGTTCCTGCGGCACGCCCTCGACGAGCAGATAACTCGACGTGAGACTGCGCCCGTTCATCGGAATGCCCAGCGATTCCCGCACCGCGCTGCGCGGTCCGTCACTGCCGACCAGATAGGAACAGTGAATGTCCTCGTGGCTGTCGAGGCGGACCGATATTCCGCCGTCGGTCACCTCGTGCGAAACATAGCTGACGCCGCGTTCGATATGCGCGCCGTATTCGAGGGCGTATTTCTCCAGCAGGCCCTCCAGTATCGGCTGCGGCATGTTCCGGTAGCCGTCCACGTAGGTGTCCATGCCGGTCATCTCCGCGGAGTACGTGCCCGCCCCGCCGAGGTGGAACGTGAACCTCTCCAGCGGGATGCTGCGCGCCAGCACATCGTCCAACAGCCCGAAGGCATCGAGGAGTTCAAGGGTCGGCGCGTGCAGCACGACCGCCTTGGGACGGTCGCCGCGGGTCAGTCTGCGCTCCGCGACGAACACACTCACCCCGGCCCGCGACAGCAGTCCCGCCAGGACCAGCCCGGTCGGGCCGCCCCCGATGACGGCGACGTCGTAGTTCTTCATCAGTTCTCCCGTGTCCAGGAACCAGCCGGCCGCGTCCAGGCCCCAGGGCCTGACCCCTTACGAGGACGGGGCGACCTGCTTGCTGTCGTCGGCGGCGACCGGGGCCTGCTGCGGCTGCGGCTCCGGCTTGGTGAAGAAGCGGCCCAGCAGCTTGGGGTTGGCGACCAGGAGGATCGCCGTGCACACCAGGACTCCGCCGACGGCCTGGAACGCGGTGAGCTTCTCGCCGACCGCCACCCAGCCGAGGATGGCCGCGGTGACCGGGTTCATCAGCGGGAGCGGCGCCGACTGGGAGACCGGCAGGCGCTGGACGCCGGACAGGAAGAGGGCGAAGCCGAGGGCGCCGACCACGAACGCGGCCCAGGCCAGACCGGCCAGCTGCTTGCCGGTGAAGCTCGGCGGAGCACCCTCCATGAGCAGCGACAGCGGCAGCAGGACGACCGCCGCGCCGAGCAGGGTCCAGCCCGCCGTGGTGAGGGTGTTCACGCCTTCGGGACGGCCCCACTTGCGCGCCAGGACACTGCCGACGCCCATGCTGGAGGCACTGCCGATACCGGCCAGGACGCCGATCGCGTCAAGGGAGGCCGAACTGCGCAGGACGAGCAGCGCGACGCCGGTGACGCCGATCAGACAGGCGATGTAGTGGTGCGGCCGGATCTTCTCCTTGAGCACCACCGACGCCACGGCGATGGCCACCAGGCTGGACGTCGAGTTCAGGGTGGCCGCGACACCGCCGGGCAGCCGCTGGGCGGAGATCAGCAGGAACAGCGTGAACATGCCCATGTTCAGGGTGCCGAGCACGAGCGACTTCCACCACCAGTCGCCGCGGGGCAGCCCGGGACGGATCGCCAGCAGCACGAGCCCGGCGGGCAGCACCCGCAGGAAGCTGTCCCAGTAGGGGGTGGGCGGCAGATAGTGACCGGCGACGTAGAAGAGGGTGCCGCCGATGGCCGGACCAAGTGCGGTCCGGACGAGGAGTACTGAGTTCTTCATGGGGAGGGGCTCCGGGGGTGGTGGGGGGGGTGGCGCTCGGGCCGGTCAGGCGGTGATGCCGAGGGCCTCGCGGCCGGCGAGGACGACGGCGGTGTGCCGGGCGACCTGCTCACCGAGGTGCTCGGCGGTGGCGACGTCGGCCTTGGAGACCTCGGAGGGCGGCAGGTCTGCGGGGGTACTGGCGGCGGCCCCGTTGAAGTAACCCAGCCGGTTGAGGTCGTTCTCCGACTCGGTGCTGGTGTGCCAGCCCGGGTGCAGGCCCAGGTTGATCCAGTGCATCTGGTGCTGAGCCGCGAGGGTGGCGAAGTAGGCCAGCGTGGAGTGCTTGTCGCCCGCCTTGCACGCGGCGTTCGTGAAACCGGCGCCCAGCTTGTTCTTCCACGCCGCCGTGGCCCACCGCTTGGACGTCGACTCCGCGAACACATGGAACTTGCCCGCCGCGCTGCCCATATAGGTCGGCGAACCGAACACGATCGCGTCCGCGTCGTCCAGCAACTGCCACTGCTCGTCGGTGATCGTGTCCACCCGGACCAGGCTCACCTCAGCACCGGCGGAGACGGCACCGCGCTCCACAGCCTGTGCGAACACATCGGTGTGACCGAAGCCCGAGTAGTAGGCGATGACGACGGACGGCTTCTTCGACATGACAGAAAACTCCAGAACCAGAAGGGGAGGCAGAGCCAGAAGGGGATGAGGGGGGTTCAGGCGGCGACCGGGGCGACGCGCTCGGTCTCCAGGCGGAAGTCCTGGGCGTCGTAGTCCTGGCGGGAGAGCTCCAGAGCCTCGTCCATGCTCATCACGGGCTTGAGGTCGAACAGTTCGCAGATCTGCGTCAGGCGCTCGGGCATGGTGCCGCGGACGATGTGGTACGGGATCTCCAGCTCGTCCAGCGTCTGGAGGAGCATCTTGTCGATCGTGCCGCGGAAGCCCTCGTTCATCGGGCGGTGGCCGTCGGCGGCGATCGGGAGCTCGTGCTCCAGGTGGACGTAGGCGTCGTAGGTGTTCTTCACATGCGCCTTGAGCGCGATGGCGTACTGGTCGACGACCTTCGCGAAGAACTCCATCTCCGCCTCCGTCACGAGCGCGCGGCCGCCCTCGTTGCCGGCGGTGGCGTTCGGGTTCATCCCGTGCATGACGCGGCCGGCGCCGTACAGCCATTCCTGGAGCGAGGAGCCGTCGGAGATGAAGTGGTCGCCGAGTACGGCCTCCGCGGCGGCCCGGCCGGTGTGCCGGCGCAGCATCAGCTGGAGGAACTCCGCCGGGGTGACCTCCGAGAGCGCCTTGCCGGGCACCGCCTCGGGGAGGATCTCGCGGATGGTGCGGGCCAGGGTGCGCGGGACACCGGTGTAGCGGGACAGCGCCATGACGGTCGAGGTCTTGCCGGCCGAGTACGTACCTGAGATTGCGATCTTCACGCGCCTGAGGGCCTTTCGGGTGGGAACTGCTGAGCGGACGGGACTGCTCCATCCAACCTGTTGGTTGGAGATCGTTGCATGTGCATCAAATGCTGTCAACCAACCGGTTGGCTGGTCACGGGGATAGAGTGGTCACATGGCTGGGAACACGGAAACGACCAAGCGCCGACTCCTGGACTCCGCCCGCGTGGAGTTCAGCAGCTACGGCATCGCCGGAGCGCGGGTGAACCGCATCGCGGAGCGCGCAGGCGTCAACAAGGAACGCATCTACGGGCACTTCGAGAGCAAGGAAGGCCTGTTCAGGGCCGTCATCGCCGAGGCGATGAGCGAACTCGTCCGAGAGGTGCGCCCGGGCGAGGGGTCAGTGGGCGACTACGTCGGCCGCATCTTCGACTACCACCGCAACGACCCCACCTTGCTGCGCCTGCTCGTCTTCGAGGGACTCCAGGACGGACATCTCGGCACCGCCGACGTCTCCGGCCGGGCCCCCTGGTACGCGCAGGCCGCCAAGTCGCTGACGGCCGCCGCCGGTGGTTCCGAGAAGGACAGCGGACTTCTGCTGCTGACCCTCATCGGACTGGGCGCCTGGCCGATGGTGATGCCTCAGCTCAGCCGGCTCTGCCTGGAGGCGAGCGGCGAGGAGACGGACCTGTCGGCGCTGAGGGACTTCATCGTCACCTTCGCCGAGCAGGCCACCGGCGGCCTGCGGACATGAACCCCATATCCCCCCATAGGACTCGTAGTTCGAACTTCTACGAACACGATCGACCGTAGTGAGGGCCCCCCGTTCCGGCAAGCGAACACCGCCCTACCTGACGGACTTCCGCGAGGTCACTCCCGCGGGCCCGTCGCGGCCACCCGGGAAGCACTGCCCGTTGAAGTCCGCTGAAAGAACTGTGAGCCGCCTACGGACGACCGTAGGCGGCTCTGCTCAGCGGCGGGAGGTTAGCTCCAGGCGCCGTCCAGCTCCCCGTAGTAGCCGGCGATGTAGCCCGCGAGGGTCGGGTGGAAGACCTCGGTGCCGGAGGACAGGTTGTTGATCCACGGGTCGGAACCGCACGCCCCGTGGCCCTGGAACGCGTCGCGCACGTCGATGAAGGTCACCGACTCCTTGTCGGCCGCGGCCTTGGTGCCCTCGGCGAGGGCGTCGGCGAAGTCGTTCATGTAGCCGCGCTTGGCGGAGCCGAGGTCGATCACCGGGCAGGTACCGGTCGCGGACAGCGCCTGCGGGTAGCCGAGGACGGCGATCTCGGCGTGCGGGGCACGGGCCTTGATGTCCCGGTAGAGCGCGGCGAGTTCGTCGGCCATCTGGTGCGTCGCGTAGTACGACATCCAGTCCGTGGCCGTCTTGCAGTAGGCGTCGTCCTTGGTGAGACACGCCTGGACCACCGACGAGAACTGGGCGTCGTTGCCGCCGACGGTGAGGGTGACAGCGTCGGTGTCGGTGCTCAGCGCGGACAGCTGGTTCGCCCGTACGTCGGCCATGGTCGCGCCGCTGCACGAGACGTCCGTCAGCTGGTACTCGTCGTGCACACCGGCCCAGAGCGCCGGATAGCCGAGCTGGCTGCGCTTGCAGTCACCGCTGGCGCTGTCGTAGTGGCCGGCGCCGACCCCGGACGCGTAGGAGTCCCCCAGCGCCACGTACCGCACCTCGGTCGCCGCCTGCGCGGGGGTGCCCGCCGTGGCCGCGAGGGCGCCGAATGCCAGGACCGCGCTGGTGACGACCGACTTCAATCTACGCATGGGTTCCTTCTGCTTCTGGCTCGCTGAGTGCTGCTCGGGCTGAGGATCGGTGGATCGTAACTCGGCCCTGCGATCAGCGAACTCCCATGCGTTGTCCGGGAATTGCCGGTCTGTTGTCGCCACCTCGGGGGGCGAGTGATCGCCCCCTGGAGCTCTCAGCCCGTGGTCAGAAGCCCCACTCGCTCGTAGGGGACGGCTGCTGCGGCGGAGCAGCATGACACGTGAAGCCGAGGCGGGTCAGCGCCCTGCTCACCTCGGCGGCGGTGAAGTCACGGGGATCCTGGCCCGTGATGATCCGGCCGACCTGCTTGACCGGGAACAGCTGGTCACCGATGACGACACAGGCGGCCGTGACGGGTTCGGGCTGGACGCCCGCCATCGCTGCCTCGACCTCGGGCTTGAAAAAATCGAAGGGGAAACGGGCGATCACACAGCGCATGGTGCCTCACGATTCTTCGGTGTCCGGATACGAGAAAGGACCCGCACCCCGAGGTGCGGGCCCTTAATGCCGTATACGTGTACGGAATTCCTGCGCCGAGGTCAGGCGGGAACGATGTTCTCCGCCTGCGGGCCCTTCTGGCCCTGCACGACGTCGAAGTTCACCTTCTGGCCTTCCTGCAGCTCACGGAAGCCCTGGGTGGCGATGTTCGAGTAGTGGGCGAAGACGTCGGGGCCGCCGCCGTCCTGCGCGATGAAACCGAAGCCCTTTTCCGCGTTGAACCACTTCACGGTACCGGTGGCCATGTCAATTCTCCTGAGGCAGTGCTGGAGGCCCGCACCTCGCGGGCTCCCTCATCGCTGCGATGATCACCTGCCCGGGAATCCCGAAAAACGGCAACCACAACTGCAATTCACGTCCAGCGTAGCACGACGAGAAACGACCGGTGGATGAATGAAAAGCGTCGAAAATACATGAGGGACGGTCAGGGAAATTCATGACCGGGCCCGCCGGATATCTACCTCGGCGGCATCAGGATTTCGTTCTGCCCCGCGGCTCCTCATTGACCCGCGGCTCCCCTTCGACCCGTAGCTCGGCGTTGACCCGCAGGGCCTCCGCCAGCTGGTCCTCCAGGCCGATGATCCGGCAGGCCGCCTCGATCGGCGTGCCCTGGTCGACCATCTCGCGGGCCCGGAGGGCGAGCCGCAGCTGGTGGCGGGAGTAGCGGCGGTGACCACCCTCGGAGCGCGTCGGCGTGATCAGCCCCGCCTCGCCGAGGGCCCGCAGGAACCCGGGCGTCGCACCGATCACCTCGGCGGCACGGCCCATCGTGTACGCCGGGTGATGATCGTCGTCGAGCCGGTCGGCGGCGGGGTGCTGCCGGTCCTGCGCGGGCATGTGCGCCTTCCCGCGGACCACAGAAGTCATGGTCCGCACAGGGGAGCGGATTCCCCGTGACAGAACTGTAGTCGCCTCCGGTGAAATCCTCCGCTCGCGGTGACAGATGCACAGGTCACGGAAGCGGTTGAGGGACGCGCGCAGTGTTGACGTACTGGCGATTGACGTACGACCGGTTGACGCACGGACCGCTCAGGCCCCCGTACGAGCCGCCTTGACGAAGGCCGTGATCAGGGCCGGGTCCTTCACCCCTCGACTGTGTTCCACCCCACTGGAGACATCGACGCCCCAGGGGCGGGTGACGGCGACCGCGTCCCGCACATTGTCGGGAGTCAGACCACCCGCGAGCAGCCACTTCTCCCCCGGCGCCGCCAGCGGCTTGCTGGACCAGTCCCAGGCGATCCCGGAGCCCGGGATGGGGGCGTCCAGGAGCAGGATGTCCTCGCCGTACTCGCCGACGCGGGGCACCGTGTCGTTGAACGCGGCGGCGCGGATCAGGGTCCAGTCGCCGGTGGCCAGGTCGTCGTAGTAGGCGCGGTCCTCGGGGCCGTGCAGCTGGACGGCGCGGATGCCGGACTCGGTGGCGGTGGCGCGTACGAAGTCCAGGGAGTCCTTGCGGTAGACGCCCACCGTCAGGACGTGCTCGGGCACCCGGCGGATCAACCGGGCGGCCGTGGCGGCGTCGACGCGGCGCGGGCTCTCGGTGAAGACGAAACCGATGGCGTCGGCACCGGCCTCGATGGCCGTGTCGACGTCCCGCTCGGTCTTCAGACCGCAGATCTTGATGAACAGGCTTTCGCTGGATTTCTCGCTCACAGGATCCAGACTGCCGTATCGCACGCGGAAGGCCCGGATCGGGGACCCGGGCCTCACCTACGGAACGCGGTGTTACGTGGCGTTACGTGGTGCTGGAGCGTGACGCAGAGGGTGGCCTAGTACGTGACCTAGAGCGTGACCTTGGTGCCGCCGATCGTCACGACCAGGGTGCCGTCGGAGGCGAAGGACCAGGCCAGGGCGCCGGAGTAGGCGGAGCAGCGGGAGCCGTCGGTGCCGGACCAGAACTGGTTGGAGCTGTCGGCGTCACCGACGTACCGGTCGCTGGACCCGCTGTCGCACGACGTGTTGTTGCGGAACACCGAGGTGCCGCCGTCGAAGTTGAAGTTGCGTTCGGTGTTGGCGATGGACAGGTTGTTGGAGATCGTCATCGTGCCCGGGTTGCTGTTCCACGTGAAACCGTGCTTGCCGTTCTCGAAGGCGATCGAGCGGCGCACGACGTGGTTGACGGCGATGTCGTCGCCGCCGAGCTTGTAGCCGTTGCGGTCCCCGCTGCCGGCCTGGGAGCCGTCGCTGAGGGTGCCATTGTCGTAGGAGAGGGAGTCCTCGATGGTGACCGGGCCGATCGCGCCGGTGTCGGTCTTGGTGTAGAGGTCCCAGCCGTCGTCGATGTTGTTGTGCGAGACGGCGTACCGGAACACATTCCCGCTGCCGGTGGTCAGCTTGGCGGCGAACCCGTCCGCGTCCTCGCCGTCCGAGTCGGCGTTGTCGTGCGACTCGGCGCTGAGGATCAGGTTGTTGGCGGGCCAGTCGCTGCTCGGCGTGGAGGAGGCGATACGGCCGAGCTGGAGACCGGTGTCGCGGTTGTAGCGGGTGACGGTCCGCTCGATGACGTTGTTGCTGCCGCCGACGTAGATGCCGTTGTCACCGGCGCGCTCGACCGTCAGACCGTAGATCCGCCAGTAGTTGGCGTTCAGCTGAATGCCCCGGTTGGACGAACTCTCGCTCTGCGCCGAGAAGTTGAGCACCGGCTTCTCGCTCCCGTAGGCGGACAGCAGGGTGCGCGCACTCGACGTCCCGTTGCTGCCGGCCGGGATGGTCACGGTGGAGGAGTAGGTGTACGTCCCTCCGCGCAGGTAGATCGTGCCACCTGAGCCGACCTTGCTGATCGCCGAGGTCAGGGTGGTCGGGGCGTCGATGGTCCCGGCCGCGCTGTCGGTGCCGCTGGGCGAGACGTAGAGCGCGCCGCTCGCGGGGGGTGTGGTGGTGCCCTCGGGGGGTGTTACGTCGAGGTAGTCGACGTTGGGCAGGCCGTTGGCGGTGGTCGGGTTCAGCTGAATGGTGTTGCTGCCCGAGGCGACCGGCACGGTGAGCGTCTTGGTCGTCCAGCCGGTCCAGGTGCTGGTGCCTTCGAAGGAGGCGGTGCTGACCGTCGTACCGTTCACGATGATGTTCGCCGTTCGTGCGGTTGTCGTCCCGTTGGCGAACCGGACGGCCACGGTCGCGGTGCCCGCGGCGGGGGCCGACACGGTCACCTGGGCGTAGGCGCCGACGGCGTTGGTGGCGTTGCAGTAGCCGCTGCCGGAGTAACCGCTCCACTCGGTCTCGACGGCGCCCGTGCAGACGGCGGGTGAGGTCTCGGCCTCGTAGCGGGTGGTGGCGGCCTGTGCGGCGGTACCGGACAGGGCGACGAGCGTGCCGCCGAGCAGGGCGGCACAGGCTATGACGGGTCTCAGTCTCAGGTGCATGGGGGATCTCCATCTCCAGGACGGTGCGGGTCGTGCCAGAGGTGCGGAGCGGCGAGCTGTTCGACGAGGCGCTGGAAAGCGCTTTCCGTGGGAAGCTAGGGGTGTCGGTCCGAAGACGTCAATAGTCGCGTACTTGATTTCTGTTCATACATGCGAACACTCGACTGGCTTACCGAGCCCGCGCCCGTGATCCGTAGACTCGGCGGCATGGCCGAGGAGAGCAGCGCGCACTGGGACGGCGTCGTCCGCCGGTCCGCCATCAAGGAGGCGTGGGCCGCGGAACGGGACCGGATGTCCGACGCCGCGCACCGCGGGGACTGGCCGACCGTGTTCGCGGTCCTCGACAAGCAGCCCGAGTGGGTCAACTCGGGCCGCCTGGAAGGCCGTAGCGGATACGGCCCCCTGCACCAGGCCGCCTGGCACGGCACCGACGTCGAGACGGTCGGCCGGCTACTGGCACGCGGCGCGTGGCGCACCCTGCGCTCGGCGGACGGAACCCGCGCGGTGGACATCGCGGTGCAACGCGGCCACCAGCACCTCACACCCCTGCTGTCACCGGCCTACCGCCACCCACTCCCGCAGGACGTCCTCGACCGACTGCGCGCCCACCTCCACCGCCTCATCCACCACCGCTCGGGCGGCGCCGCGGGCCGGGAGGACCTCGCGACCAAGCACGCCCTGCGCCTCCCCGACCCGGTGGTACTGACCGAACTCGACGTCCCTCGCCTCTGGTTCCCCGTACCGGGCATGTACGGCGGCTTCCACATCAAGCTCCAGGGGGAGGAGTTGAGCGTGGACAGCTGGGTGCGAGTGGTCGGGGGGTCGGAGCGGACAGACCTGGTGACGGTGGACGGGGTTCAGCTGCACGAGGGGCACATGCTCTGACCGCGGCGCCGGTCCAGCACGTAAGACACCTCTTTTTGGCGCGCTGCCGCTGCTGTACAACTTGGCGCATGATTCTCAAGCCGCTCGTGCGACGCCTGGTCATCGACCTGTGCCGACGCCCGGCTTCGTGTTGTCGCTGATCGCGGCTTGTTCTCGCTGATCGCGGTCTGCTCCGCTCTCTGACCCCGCTTCCCTGACGGGTCTCTCCCCCCTTCTCGGGTGCGGTCACATCCGCGTACCCGACCGCTCACCCCTCGGCGCCCGTTGGAGGTCGCCCATGTCCACGACGTCTCGGCTGCAAAAGGCCGAACCGACCCCCGCGTCCCTCAATTCGCCTCCCAAGGCCCGCGCTTGGGCCCGCGCCCGGCACATCGCCCTCCCCTTCGGTTCGCTTCTCCTCTTCCTCGCCCTGTGGCAGTTGCTCGCCGCGGGCGGGACGTGGAGCGAGACGCTGGTGCCGCCGCCGGCCAAGGTGTGGGACGCCTTCGTCGACGTGTCCACCACGCACGACGGCGTACGCGGCTACAACGGCACGACCCTCATCGAGCATCTCGGCATCAGCCTGCGCCGGATCGCGCTCGGCGCCGCTATCGGCATCCTCGCGGGGGTGGTGTTCGGGGTGCTGATGGGGACCGCCGGGTGGTTCCGGTCGCTGTTCGAGCCGTGGATCACCTTCCTGCGGACACTGCCGCCGCTGGCGTACTTCTCGCTGCTCATCATCTGGCTCGGCATCAATGAGGAGCCGAAGATCACGCTGCTCGCCGTGGCCGCCTTCCCTCCGGTCGCGGTGTCGACCACGGCGGCCGTCGCCGCCGTACCGCAGAGCCTCGTCGAGGCCGCGCGGGCGCTGGGCGGGTCGCGGTGGGACGTGGTGAAGGACGTCGTCCTGCCGTCCGCGCTGCCGGAGACCCTCACCGGCGTACGGCTGGCCGTGGGGGTGGCGTACTCCTCGCTCGTCGCCGCCGAACTGGTCAACGGGCTGCCCGGGATCGGCGGGATGGTCAAGGACGCCGCGAACTACAACAACACCCCGGTGGTGCTTGTCGGGATCATCGCCATCGGGATCTCCGGGCTCGTCATCGACGGGTTGCTGCTGCGGCTGGAACGGGCCGTCGTCCCGTGGCGCGGTCGCGCATAAGCACCCGGTCCCGCACCGACAGGCGTGCGACACCACCCTCAACTCCCCCGCACAGAAACGGCCCTGCCATGTCCCGTCCCTCCCCCGGTCCCTCCCGCCGCCTCGTCCTCGCCGGCGCCCTCGCCACCGCCACCGCCGCTCTCACCGGCTGCTCCTCGGACAGCGAGGCGGCCTCCTCCGGTGGGTCCAAGACGCTCCGGATCGGCTACTTCGCCTTCCCCAGCGGCGACTTGATCGTCAAGCAGAGAAAGCTGCTGGAGAAGGCGCTGCCGGACCACAAGATCTCCTGGATCAAGTTCGACTCGGGCGCCGGCGTCAACCAGGCCTTCATCGGCAAGTCCCTCGACATCGCGGCCCTCGGTTCGAGCCCGTTCGCCCGTGGTGTGTCGGGGAGTTCGCCGATCCCGTACAAGGTGGCGTTCATCCTGGACGTGGCCGGTGAGAACGAGGCCCTCGTCGCCCGCGAGGAGACCGGCATCACCGACGTCGCCGGTCTCAAGGGCAGGACCATCGCCACGCCCTTCGCCTCCACCTCGCACTACAGCCTCCTCGCCGCGCTGGAGGAGGCCGGACTGAAGGCGTCCGACGTCAAGCTGATCGACCTCCAGCCGCAGCCGATCCTCGCCGCCTGGGAACGGGGTGACATCGATGCCGCGTACGTCTGGCTGCCCACGCTCGACGAACTCCGCAAGACCGGCACGCAGTTGACCAGCAGCAAGGAGATCGGCGCGGCGGGCAAGCCGACGCTGGACCTCGCGGTCGTGTCGGACGAGCTGATCTCCCGCGACCCCAAGGCCATCGACACCTGGCGCTCGGTCCAGGCGGAGGCCCTGCGGCTGCTGAAGTCCGACCCCGACGGTGCCGTCAAGGACGTCTCCGCCGAACTCGGCATCAGCGCCGCCGACGCCAAGGCCCAGCTGGCACAGGGCGTGTTCCTCACCCCGGACGAGGTCGCCTCCGCCGCGTGGCTGGGCACCGACGGCAGCCCCGGCAAGCTGCTCACCTACGTCACCGACACCGCGAAGTTCCTCGCCGGCCAGAAGCAGATCGACGCGGCGCCGAGCGAGGCGACGGTCAGCAAGGCCTTCTATCTGAAGGGACTGCCCGATGTCCTCAACTGACGCCATACAGAAGGCGACTTCGCTCGACGGCTCGGTGCGCATCGAGAACGTCGTCCATCGGTACGGTCCCGTCACCGCCGTCGGTCCCGTCGATCTCACCGTCCCCGCGGGCGAGTTCCTCGTACTCGTCGGCGCGTCGGGCTGCGGCAAGAGCACGCTGCTGCGGCTGATCGGCGGGTTCGAGGAGCCGACGGAGGGTGCGGTGCGGGTGTCCGGCAAAGCGCCGAAGCCGGGCTCGTCGGCCGGCGTGGTGTTCCAGTCACCGCGGCTGTTCCCATGGCGCACGGTGCGGGGGAACATCGACCTGGCGCTGCGGTACGCGGGCGTGGAGCGCTCCCAATGGGCCGCCAGGCGAGCCGAGTTGCTCGCCCGCGTGGGCCTGGAGGGCACGGAGAAGCGGCGCGTGTGGGAGATCTCCGGCGGGCAACAGCAACGGGTCGCCATCGCCCGCGCCCTCGCCGCCGAGAACCCGCTCTTCCTCCTCGACGAGCCGTTCGCGGCGCTCGACGCGCTGACCAGGGAGCGGCTCCAGGAGGACGTACGGCAGGTCACCGGCCGTACGACGGTCTTCGTCACGCACTCCGCCGAGGAGGCGGTCTTCCTCGGCTCCCGGATCGTCGTCCTCAGCAAGGCCCCCGGAACCGTCGCCCTCGACCTGCCCATCGACCTCCCCCGGGACGGGATCGACGCCGACGAGCTGCGTGAGTCACGGGAGTTCGCGGAGCTGCGGGCCGAGGTGTCCCACGCGGTCAAGTCGGCCGCCGCGTCCTGAACGCCGCATCGAGGAAAGGAAGTTGAGATGACGGTCACCACCCCTCCCCAGCTTCGGCTCACGCCGCTCGGCCCGAACTTCGGCGCCGAGATCGACGGCATCGACCTCGCCCGTCTCACCGACGAGGAGGTGCGGTCGCTGAGGGAGACGCTCGTGGCGTACAAGGTGCTGTTCGTCCGGGGCCAGGACGGCTTGGACGACGCGGCGCAGATCGAGTTCGGCCGACGCCTCGGCGAGGTCACCGCGGGGCACCCGGTGCACGACTCCGGGGACGTGGCGCCCGAGGTGTACGCGCTGGACAGCCAGGACGGCGGGTTCTCGGACGTGTGGCACACGGACGTGACGTTCGTCCGCCGCCCGCCCGCGATCTCGATCCTCCGCGCGGTCGTGCTGCCCCCGAACGGCGGGGACACGACCTGGGCGGACAGCCAGCTGGCCTACGACTCGCTGTCGCCGGGTCTGCGCGCGTACGTCGACACGCTCACCGCCGTCCACGACGGCAACCGTGAGTTCGGCTACTACCTGGCCCAGCGCCGCCAGGGGCGCGGCAACGTCTGGGACGGCGAGGTGGTGACCCAGCTGGTCCCGGTGGAACACCCGGTGGTGCGGGTCCACCCCGAGAGCGGACGGAAGGGCCTGTTCGTGAACCCGGGCTTCACGTCCCACATCGCGGGCGTCTCGGAGTACGAGAGCCGGGGGCTGCTGGACATCCTGTACGCCCACCTGACGAAGCCGGAGCATCTGGTCCGGCACCGGTGGCGGGCCGGTGACGTGGCCCTCTGGGACAACCGCAGCACCGCGCACTACGCCAACCGCGACTACGGCGGCCGGCACCGCGTGATGCACCGCATCACCCTGCGCGGCGACGAGCCCGTGGGCCCCGGGGCCTGACTCCGGGCACCCGGCGCACAATGGGGACATGAGCATCGTAAAGATCAACGTACTCACGGTCCCGGCGGAACAGCGCGAGGAACTGGAGAAGCGGTTCGCCGCTCGTGCCGGTGCGGTGGAGGGCTCGGACGGCTTCGAGTGGTTCGAGCTCCTCCGCCCCGTCGAGGGCACAGACACCTACCTCGTGTACACGCGCTGGCGCTCGGAGGAGGACTTCGAGAAGTGGCGGTCGAACATGGGCGCCACGCACGGCCAGGGCGCGGGCGGCGGCGCCGGCGGCGGGGCGCAGCGGCCCGCGGCGACCGGGGCGACGCTGTGGTCGTTCGAGGTGGTGCAGTCGGCGGGGCCGAAGGAGGCCTGATCGGTCGAAGGAGGTCTGAACAGTCCTGAGCCGTCTTCGTTGCGCGGCGGTGGCAGGCCCGTCAGGTCTCCAAGAAGGGCGCCGTGTCCAACACGGGATACGGCGCCGGGAGCGGCAGCGGTTCGCCGAGGTCGACCTTGATGTCGGTGTCGTAGTACGCCTCGGTGGGGTCGTCGCCGGGGAGGATCGGGTTCGTGTAGCAGTGGGCCGTCTTGGAGTGGCGGTCGATGAGGACGTGGACGGGGACTCCGGCGGCGGCGTAGGCGCGGAACTTGGGGCCGGTGTCCGTCCAGTGGTTGGTCGAGGTGACCTCGCCGACCAGGGCGAGGAGGTCGATGGGGTACCAGCCCGGGTGACTCTCGTAGTGCGACTCGTCGGCCGCGGTCGGCTTGCGGCGCTTGACGTAGAAGTCCGGGGCGAGCAGGGCCAGCGTTGCGGCGGTCGGGGCGGCGAAACGGTAACCGTTCCCCGTGCCCACGTGTGCCACCTCGGCCGTACGGAGCTGGAAGAGCACGCTCATGACGGTGTCACTGTGCCGGAAGTCCGGGGGCGAGAGCGGTACATGGGCCGCCCCGTCGAAGTACTCCGGGCGGACCGGCATCGGTGACACCTGCGCGTACCGGCCGAGCATCACGACGGGCTCCGTCCGCGCCAGGAGGTCCGGTTCGGCTCCTTGATCGGCGTTCCTCATGGCGGGAGCTTGATGCTTGCTCTCCCCCAACCGCCCGGAACCTGCCCGCACTTCACTCCAACGAGCAAGCTGAACCGTTCCGCCGTCCCGCGAAACTCCCCGCCGTTCTCCGCCGCTCCCCTCCCTACTCCAACCCCATCCCCGCGCATTCCGCCGCATACGCCGACGTACAGATCTCCTTCACCTTGTAGACCCCGTCCTTGATCACCGTGTCCTCGATGTTGTCCTTCGTCAGGGCGACGACCGGGACCAGCATCGACGGGATGTCCTTCTGGGTCGGGCTGTCGACCGTGTCCGCGGCGAGGGAGTCGAAGAGGATGTCCTGGTCCTGGACCTTGGCGACGGCCATTTCCGCGGCGTTGTTGGCTTCTTCCAGGAAGGACTTGTAGACGGTCATGTACTGCTCGCCGGAGATGATCCGCTGGACCGCGGCGAGGTCGGCGTCCTGGCCGGTGACCGGGGGGAGCGTGGTGGCGCCGGCCGCCTTCATGGCGTCGATCGCGGCGCCTGCCATGCCGTCGTTGGCGGAGTAGACGGCGGCGATGTCCTTGAGGCCGACGGCTTCGATCGCCTTCTTCATGTCGGCGCCCGCCGTCTCGGGCTTCCACTCGTCCACGTCGTACGACTTGGCGACGACGACGTGGTTCTGGAGGACGCTGAGGGCGCCCTCCTTGAAGCGGGCCGTGTTGGGGTCGGCGGGGGAACCGTTGAGCATGACGATCTTGCTGGTGGCGGACTTGTCCCCGAGGGCGCCGAGGAGGGCGCGGCCCTGGACCTCGCCGACGAGTTCGTTGTCGTGGGATATGTACGCGTCGATCGGGCCCTCGGCCAGGCGGTCGTACGCGATGACCGGGATGCCCGCGTCCTTCGCCTTCTGCACGGCCGGTGCGATCGTCTTGGCGTTGACCGCGTCGACCAGGACGACGTCCACCTTGGCGGCGATCATCTGCTCGAACTGCCGGCTCTGCTTGTCCGCGCTCGCCAGGGCGTTGGCGTAACGGACCTCGCCCTTGCCGTCGGTGAGTTCGGCGACCCGCGCCTTGATGAGGGGGTAGTCGAACTTCTCGAAGCGCTTGGTCTCCTTGTCGGGCAGGAGCAGGCCCACCGTGATGTCGTCGCCCTTCTTGGGGCTCGCGGAGCTGTCGCTGCCGCTGACGGCGTCGACGACACCGCAGGAGGTGAGCAGGAGGGCCGAGGCGGCGGCGAGGAGGGCGGTTCTGTGGGGGGTGGTGCGAAGGATCACTTACTTGCCTTCCGAGCAGTGGAGCGGCGGAGCGCTCCGAGCGTCTCGCGCCAAAACCGCTCACAGGAGACCCGTACCGAATCTCCCCCACCCACCACGCCTTGTTTCACATTCGTCCGTGTCCCCGGAGCCCGTCGCGGGCTCCGGGGACGACTTGCTTACACGACTTGCCTACACGACTGACTTACTCCTACTGCTTACTTACTCGTACTGCTACGGCGCATTGACCAGGTCCAGCGGCGGTACCGTCACCGTCCGCTTGTTGGGCTCGCCGCCCAGGACGACCTTGCGGAGGGCGACGTTGTTGTTGAGGTTGGTCTCCTGGAGGCGCTTGGAGGGGTTGGCGATGACCTGGATGTAGTAGGTGCCGTTGGGGAGGTCCGTGATGTCGAAGGACTGGCCCGGGCGGTACTGGGTGTAGGTGTCGCCGGAGCCGACGTCGAGGACCTCACGGACCGAGATGGAGTTCTGCTGGCCGCAGGCGGTCGAGAGATCGGTGTTGTACGGCTTCCAGTTGGCGTTCTTGACCGTGTAGTCGATGGCGTCGGTGTTGGCGAGGCAGAAGGCCTCCTTGCCGCTCTTGACGATCTCGTGCTGGTCGGCGGCGAGCAGCCGGTAGCTGGCGAAGTCGGTGAAGTGCCAGTGCTCGTGGCCGATGCGCGGGTCCCACTCCATGGTGCCGGTGGGGGTGTAGCCGACCTGCTTGCCGTGGGCGTCGTAGAAGTACTGATAGGCGTCCATCAAGTCGGCGCCCGGCTTGCGGAAGCCGTCGACCACGAGGGGGGCCGGGCCCGCGTTCCAGACGTTGGCGCTGAAGGCGAGGTACTCCTTGCCGGGTGCGTCGCCGTCCTCGCCGTCGGTGATGGCGATGTCCCACGCCGGGAGCGAACGCAGGTCGGGCTTCGGGACGTTGGCGGGGACGCCCGCCCTGCCCGTCGGCCGCTTGCTGTTCGGCTTCAGCGCGGGCGCGATGCGGGAGCCGTCGGTGTGGCCGCGGCCGTCGCCGAGGTGGTGGGCGAGACCGCGGTCCTCCAGGGCGTGCGAGAGGGCGCCGGGGGTGGGCTCGTCGGCGCCGCGCGGGCCGTAGTGGTGTGCCATGCCGGGCATCGCCGCGTCGTGGGACATGCCCTGCATGCCCTCCATCCCCTGCATGCCCTGCATGCCCTGCATGCCCTGCATGCCCTCGTGCTGGGCCGTCAGGCCCTGGCCGCCGCCCTCACCGCCACCGCCGCCACCGCCGTCGGAGATCTGGCGGACCTTCACCTTCACCGTCGGCTGGTTGTTCGGGATGGAGAAGAAGTCGCGGTACTTCTTGGCGACCGACACCTTCGCCGTGTAGTCACCGGCCGGAAGGTCGACCGGCTTGTCGTAGTCGACCGTGGAGGAGTTGGCCGCCCAGCCCTTCTCCACGCCCCACACCGAGCCGAGGGTGAAGGGGTTGGTCGGGCAGCTCTCCGGATAGTGGGAGGTCGCCGGGGCGTCCGGGCGGAGGCGGCCCGAGGCGTTGTTCGGGCAGAAGTTGCCCTTGCTCTTGGCGACCTCCTTGCCCTGCGCGTCCTTGACGGTCACCTCCAGGAACCCGGGCAGCCCGGAGAAGTCCTTCACCAGCCCGGCGGGCAACGGCTTCGACTGCGTTCTGGTGCCGTCGCGCAGGATCTGCCGCGCGACGACCGGGTCCTTGTACGACTTCCGCGTCACCTTGAACTCCAAGGGCGCGTTGTCGACGGTCAGATACGTCCCGAGGTCCAGGTAGACCCCGGGTTCCCCCTCGTACCGGTCGAGCGTCACGGAGTTCGACGCGGCGATCAACTTGAGCTTCGGCTTACCCGGTGTGGCGGCCTGCGCGGCCCCCGCGCCGGGTGCGGCACCGGCGCCGGTGACGACGACGGTGAGCGCGGCTCCGGCGGCGAGCGCGGTGCGCCTGAGCCGGGTCCTGCTGCGGTGTTGCTGCTTGGTCATCGGTTCCTCGTCTGCGAACGCCCTGGTCAGGGGCATCGGACTGGACAACCCACGAACGAACGACCGGCCAGGAGGAGACGGCACGGACGCACCCCACGCGTCCCGGTCGCACCTGTGAGCACCCTGTGAGAGCTGTAAAGAGGGTGTCGAGGTTGCCTGTTGAGAAGGAAATCAACCGTTCGAGCGGCGTACGCCCGCGTACCTCACGCGCCGGTTACTTTTCCCTCAACCTCTGGTTGCGCGGGGGTGAGCAGGCGACTATGGGCGTATGACTCTCGCCGAGCGCGCCTTCGAGCGCCTCCAAGTCTGGCCCGATCTCCGCACGGCACAGCCGAGTTGCGGCGCCGGGTCGGCCCTGCGTTCCGTCCACGGCGAGATCGTGCACTTCCACTCGGACCGGGATGTGGATCTGCATCTGACGGGTCACGCGATCGAACGGTTCGCCCGGGATCTCCAGGGGTCGACCGCGATCCGTCTCGTCCCCGGCTCCCGCTGGGTCACCGTGCATCTGGACTGCGACACGGACGTGGACCTGTTGATGAGCCTGGTCAGCATGGCGCTCAAGGCGTATCAGGGGCAGCAGATCGAATCGGCCGCTACGTGCAATTTCCGCCGGGTGACCGTGGTACCGAGGGACGTGCCGGCGTAAGAATCCGTACGTCCCTCGTCACCTCTCATCACCCCTCGTCACCTGTTCGGCCCTCACGCGTTTCCCCCTCCCCCCGTGTCATGTGAGGTGAGGTGAGGGAACGGAAAGGGGCTCTGCGGATGACGGCTCACCGGATACGCGCGTTCTGCACGGCACTCGCCCTGAGCCTGCTGGTCCCACTCCTCGCCGCGACCTCCCCCGCCGCCGTGCCCGCCGCACCCGCCGTCACCTGCTCCTCCCGCCAGGCCGACCTCGCCCAACGGCTCCGCACGCACATCGCCACCGCCCTCTCGGGCCGTTCCGGGACCATCGCTGTCGGGCTGCACGACCGTACGACCAAAACCACCTGCACCCTGCGCGCGGGGAACTCCTTCGACTCGGCGAGTGTCGTGAAGGTGATCGTGCTGGCCACGATGCTCTGGGACGCCGAGGACGCCGGGCGGACGCTCACCAAGTCGGAGAAGTCCCTCGCCACCGCGATGATCACGAGGTCGAGCAACAGCGCCACGGACACGCTCTGGGGGCGCCTGGGGTCGGCGAAGGTACGGGGGTTCCTCGACGCCGCGCGGATGACGTGGACCGAGCCGAACCCGTACGGCTACTGGGGGCTCACCCAGGTCAACGTCCGTGACGAGTTGAGGCTGCTCGACCTGCTCACCGGCAAGAACTCCGTGCTGGGGGCGGCCTCACGGGCGTACATCCTTGGGCTGATGGCGAAGGTGATCCCCTCGCAGCGCTGGGGGGTCTCCGCAGGCGCGCCCAAGACGGCGACCGTGCACCTGAAGAACGGCTGGCTGCCGCGCTCCTCCTACGCCTGGCGCGTCCACAGCGTCGGTGCCTTCCGGGGTGGCGGCCACGACTACACGCTCGCCGTGCTGAGCCACGGCAACTCGACGATGACGTACGGCGTGAACACCGTTCAGCGGGTCGCGCGAGCCGTTCACGCCGACCTCGCCCCGGCCGACCGGGACCGCTACGCCCCGCCCGCCGAGCCGGACGAGGTCATTCCGCCGGTGCCGGGGCCGGGGTCGGTTCAGGGGCCGGTTCCGGGGTCCGCCAGGCCCGGTAGTGGTCGAGGACCGTCTCCTCGATGGGGCGGTAGGTGAGGCCCAACTCCCGGATGCTGCGCGCGTTGTCGACCTCGAAGCGGATGCCGAGGTGTTTGCGGATGTAGTCCTGGGTGAGGCCGAAGGCGGGGCCGAGGAGGCGAACCGGCCAGTGGGGCAGGCGGGTTCGGGGGAGGCGGAGGTCGCGGGGGTAGTGGGTGCGGAGGATGCGGGCCATGTCGTGGAAGGACGTCATGGTCGCGGCGGCGAGGATGTAGCGGCCGTGCGCCTCCTCCTTCTCCGCCGCCGCGATGTGCGCGTCGGCCACGTCCCGCACGTCGACCGTGGTGAAGCTGAAGTCCGGGGCGCCGTAGAAGAAGTAGCCCTTGAAGAGCTCCTCCAGGAGGAAGAGGCTGCCGGACTCGGAGGCGGGGGTGAGGGACGGGCCGAGGATCAGTCCGGGGTTGAGCGAGACCATCCGCCAGCGGTCCTGCGCGTTCGCCGCGTCCCAGGCCGCCTGTTCGGCGACCGTCTTGGCGTAGTGGTACGGGTTGTTCTCCACCGTGCTGGTGGTGTTGACGTACTCCTCGGAGAGGATCCGGTCCTTCATCGCCAGTACGTCGATGTAGTCGCCGAAGATCGCGCCGACGGTGGAGGTGAGGACGAGGCGGCGGACGGCCGGGGTGCGGTCGATGGTGCCCAGGACGTTGCGGGTGCCGAGCAGGGCGGGCTCGACCATGTCCTTCCGGCCGTCCTTGATCTTCTCCGGCATGAGGAACGGGGAGGCGACGTGGAAGACGGTCCCGCAGCCCTTCGCGGCCTCGTCGAAGGAGCCCTCGGCGAGCAGGTCCGCCTCGAACAGGTCGAGCCGGGAGGGGTGTTGGGCCCGGAGCGCCAGCAGGGGCTCGGTCTTCGCCGTGTTCGCCGTGCTGCGGACGGTCGTACGGACCTGGTAGCCGCGTTCGAGGAGCCGTTTCACCAGATGGCTGCCCACGAACCCGCTGCCGCCGGTCACCAGAACCGGGGTCCTCACCTCATCGCCCACTTCGCCCACTTCGCCCACCCGCGCTCCTAGACCAGCTCAGTATCCGTAGCAGCTCAGTATCCGACCACGAGCACCACCGGTCATCAGAGGGGGACGGCGACCGCGTTGTACGTCGTCTCCGGTGTCGGGGGCGTCGTGAAGCGGGCGTTGACCAGGTAGAGCCGATCCCCGAAACGCGCCGCCGTGGTGGGGACGTCGAAGCGCGGGTCGGTGATCGTGGCGCTCAGGGTCGCGGTGGTGGCCCCGGCGTCCAGGTCCCAGACGCTCACCTTGTTGAGGCGGTTCTGGACGACGTACAGCGTGCGACCGATGCGCCACAGACCGTCGCCATTGACGACATCCGGCTGCCCCACCAGCGTGATCTTCCTGGCCGCCCCGGTCTTCGGGCTGACGTTGTAGAGCTCGCCGGGGGTGGACTTGACGACGATCAGGCCGCGGCCGTCCGGGGTGCCGACGATCCCGTTGGCGTTGTTGACGTCGGGGAGCTGCACCCAGTCGCCGGTGAGGGGGAGGGTGCGGACGGCGCCGTCGCGGCCGCGGGGGACGCTGTAGAGCTGGGCGGCGCGGGAGTCGGTGAACCAGGCGCGGTCGCCGAGCAGGGTGACGTCGTTGATGAAGTGACCGGTGGCCTCGGAGAGTTGGAAGGTGCGGACGATGTCACCCGTGCGGGAGTCGTGGACGCGGGCGACCCCCGTGTTGCCCGCGACGTAGAGCAGTCCGTCGCGGTCGGTCTTCAGGCCGACGGCTATCTGGCCGGTGGCTCCGGCGTAGAGGATCGTGCCCGCGCCGGTGCGCAGGTCGACGCGGTAGATGCCGCCGTTGGCGCGGGAGCCGAAGTAGGCGTACGGCTTGGCGCCGATCGCGATGCCCTCGGGGAGCCAGCCGTCGGGCAGCGGGAACTCGGTGGGCCAGTCGGCCGCGGCCTGGGCGGCGGCGGGAGCGGCCGTCACCGCGAGCGCGGCCAGTGCGGCGGCGCCGCCCAGGACGGCTCTGCGGCTCGGGCGGGGGTGACCGTGGATCATGGGGGAACCTCCGTGAAATCCAACTCCGTTTACTGTTCCTTTAGTTGGCAACGGCACGGCGGATACCCGAGTTCCCGCATTCCTGACTCCCGCTTTAGGCGCCTTTCTGGGTGATTTCGGCGATAATTGCAATATGAGTACGGCAGCGTTTGTAGTAGCGGCCGCGGGGAGCGATGTGCTCAACGTGATCGCCGCTTTCGTCGGTGGCGCGGTCATCGCCGGTGCACTGATCTGGGCCGTACAGTTCGGCATGCGGGTCATGGACCGGGAAGTCGTCCGGCCCCGCCCGGATGAGCAGCCCAGCCTTCCCAGCACCGGTGCGGTCCACGAGATCAGGGAGATGCGGGAGCCGGACGAGATCCCGCTCGACGAGCGGGAGCGGCTCATGCCGTATCAGCTCCATCACTCAGGCAGTAAACGAGGCGAGGACCAGCACCGCAGGCGCTGGCTGCCGGGGTCCAGCGGATCCTTCGGCAGCGGCGGCCTGGGGCACGTATGACGGAGTGACGACCGGCGTGTGACGACCGGCGTATGACGTCGGCCGGGGCTGCCCCGCCGACCAGGGGCAGCCCCTCTTTACCGGTGCCGTCCGGAGGACGCGCGGCGTCGGGCGCTCAGCCATGACTTGCCATGACAGGCCGTGACAGCTGCGGTGTGCTGTCCGCGTCCGGCACGCACGTCCTCCGGGCGGCGATTCCAGGCTGCCCGGACGCGGGGGCCGGGGCGGGCGGGTTGCGCGAAGAGTCGTAGGAAGATCCGTATACCTACTCCGCGCGCCCACCTACCTACTCACGGCCCCGCCACCGCCGGGATCTCCGTGCGCGAGGTGATGCCGAGCTTCGCCAGGATGTGCTCGACGTGCGCGTCCACGGTCCGCTTGGAGATGACCAGGCGTTCGGCGATCTCCCGGTTCGACAGCCCCTGCGCGACCAGCGCGGCGACCTCCCGCTCGCGCCGGGTCAGGGCGTCCGCGGGCGACCTGGGCGCGGGCGGACGGGCCTCGCTGACGGGCACGTCGACGTCGGCGCGTACGGCGTCCAGGACCTCCGTCGCCGACAGCCGGGCGCCCGCGTCCCGCCACCGTTCGTACTCCCCGGCGCCCAGCGCCGACCGGACCGCCTTCTGCACGGCCTGCTGCTCCTCCAGGAGCCGGGGCAGCATCGACACCGGGTCGCCGGCCAGCCGCCGCGCCTGCTCCCCGTACCCGAGCAGCCAGGCCGCCCGGACATGGCGGCCGGTGCGGGCCGCGTCCCAGGCCAGCGCCATGCAGGCCAGTCCCACGACCAGCACCTCACCGATCTCGGCGGCCGCCTCCAGACCCCGCCGCAGCTGGGTGACGCTCTCCTCGGGCCGCCCGGCGAGCGCGAGCACGACGCCCTGCGCGGTGAGGGTGGCCCCGTACAGCTGGCGGTCGCCGGTGCCCTCCAGGAAGCCGAGCCCCTCCTCGGCGAGCCGCAGCGCGCCCTCCGTGTCGCCGAGCACGCCCAGCAGCAGCGCGCCCTCGTAGTGGACGACACCGATGGTCATGAGGTCGCCGGAGGCGATGATCCGCTGCCGGCACTCCTCGAACGCCACCAGCGCCTCCGGGTCCCCGCCGAGCGCGGACAGGGCGGCGATATAGGTTCCCGCGAGGGTCACCACGAAGTCCTCGCCGGTGCTCCGGGCCGCCTCCACGGCCTGCGGGAACCGTTCCAGAGCGGTCTCCAGGTCCCCCGACCAGACCCCCATCGCCCCGGTCATGAGCAGCCCCCACGCCCGTTCGCCCCGGTCGGGCGGGGTGCGGTCGAGGGCCTTGTCGACCCAGTAGCGGCCCTCGGAGAGCGCCCCGAGCGCCCGCCAGTACCCGCCGAGCCGGGCCGCCATCCACACCGCCTCCGCCGCCCGGTCCCCGGCCCCGCACCCGTACTCCAGCGCGGCCCGCACATCCGCCACGTCCTCCCGCAGCGTGCGGTACAGCTCGACCTGGGCCGGAGTGGCGAACTCGTCCCAGAAACGCCCCACGAGCCGCTCGTAGAAGTCGAAGTGCCGCTGCCGTACGGCGTCCCCGCCCCCGCCCCCGTTCCCGCCCTCCGCCAGCCGCTCGCCGCCGTACTCCCGGATGGTGTCCAGCAGCCGGTACCGCTCCCCGTCCTCCCCGATCCTGCGTACGACGGACTTGTCCACGAGCCCGATCAGCGCCTCCACGACCTGCTCGGCCGGAAGCGCGTCCCCGCCCGCGCACACCTGCTCCGCCGCCGCCAGCCGGAAGGACCCCGCGAAGACGGACAGCCGCGCCCACAGCGTCCGTTCCTGCGGTGTGCACAGGTCGTACGACCAGTCGATGGCGGTACGGAGGGTCTGGTGGCGGGTCAGCGACGTACGCCGGCCGCCGTTGAGGACCTCGAAGCGGCGGTCGAGACGGGCGACGAGTTCGGCGAGCGGGACCGCGCGCAGACGTACGGCGGCGAGTTCCAGGGCGAGGGGGATGCCGTCGAGGCGTTCGACGAGGGCGCGGGTCCGCTCGCGGTCGGCGGGCACCGGGGTCACCGCGGCGGCGCGCTGCACGAACAGGTCGACGGCGTCCTCGTGGGGCAGCGGGGCGATCGGTACACAGTGCTCGCCGGGCACGTCGAGGGGCTGCCGGCTGGTGGCCAGGACGCTCAGGCCCGCCGCCTCGCGCAGCAGGATGTCGCAGAGCATCGCGCAGCCGTCGACGAGGTGTTCGCAGGTGTCGAGGAGCACGAGCGTGCGCCGGTCCCGCAGATGCTCGACGACGGCGTCCAGCGCCGACATCCCCGGCTGCTCGGGCAGTTCGAGCACTCCGGCGAGGGTCGCGGGGATCAACTCCGGGTCGTGCAGCGCCGACAGCTCGACGAGGCGTACGCCGTCGGCGAACCGGTCCGCCATTCCGCCGGCCGCTCTCAGCGCCGTACGGCTCTTGCCGACACCGCCCGGACCGACGAGCGTGACCAGTCTCGACCGGTCCAACGCGTCGTCGATCAGGGCGAGTTCGTCGGTACGGCCGACGAAGCTGGTGAGGTCCACGGGGAGTTGTCCGCCGCGACGTTGCCCGAAGCCGAAGGTCACCCGACAAAGGGTAGTCAGTCGAGTGCGCAGCGTGAATGGCGCACGGGGATACCGGCGCTACGAAGCCCTGGGCCGGGCCGTGTCCGGAGCCGTCGCCAGTGCCCAGATCATGAAGAAGTCGACGCCGATCATGATCACGGACCAGACGGGTTGGTACGGCAGGAACAGGAAGTGCAGCACCATGGCCGCCGAGGCCAGGAAGATACCGGTCATCCGGGCCCACCAGGCACCCTTGAGGACGCCGTAGCCGACGCCCACCAGGACCGCGCCCAGGGCGAGCATGATCCAGCCCCAGCCGGTGAGGCTGATCTTGTAGACGTAGTCCCCGATCCGGTCGTAGACGTCGTCCGCGGCGAGCGCGGAGATGCCCTGGAGGATCGCCAGGACACCGTTGACCAGCATCAGGACACCGGCGAACACCATCCCGCCGGTCACGAATCCGCTGCCGGCCGGCATGTCCGCCGGGGTGGGCGGCGCGGCCTGCTGATGGTCCTTGTCCCAGACGGGCGGCGTCGCATGCGGCTGCTGCGTCATGGCCGTACCCCGCTTCCTTTGTCGGTGGTGCTTCGACCATCGGGGCGGGCGCGGGCGGCCACCACGGGGACGGGGCCGAACGGGTGACGGCCGGGGTGCGGGCACGGGCGGGACGGGTTTGGGTGGGGGTATGACTCGCTATCCGACGCGCCGGCGCGCGCTCGCGACCGTCGCGCTGGCCTCGCTCACCTCGTTGACCCTGCTCACCGGCTGCTCCGACGACGACACGCCCTCGTCGGTGGCGAGCAAGGCCGCTTCCCTCGCCTCCCAGGGTGCGTCCCTCGCGTCCCAGGGCGCGGACGTGTTCGCGTCGGCGACGGCCGAGGTCGGTGACAAGTTCGACGACATCAAGGGCGGTGTCGACGTCAAGGACGACGTGAAGCTCGGCACGCCCACCACGTCCGGAGGGCGCGCCGAGGTCGAGGTGACCGCCGCCAACACGGCCGACTCGCAGAAGTCGTTCCTGGTGCAGGTCAACTTCACGGACGGCGACGGCACCTTCGTCGACGCGGTCGCGGTCACCGTCTCCGACGTGGCGGCGGGCGGATCGGGGAAGGCGACGGCACGCAGCAACCGCGACCTGTCGGGTGACGTGAAAGCGAAGGTCGGCCGGGCGGTCCGCTACTGACGTCCGGAACCCGCCCCCCGGGGTCAGGCCATCCAGAAGAAGACGGCCGTCATCCGCTTCTCCTCCAGCGTCGTACCGGAGTAACCGGTCGCGCTGTGCACGAGGTTGGCGCTGTAGAGCAGCAGCCGGTTGTACTTGTGCGGGACGCGGACGTCCTCCTCGAAGTGGTCGGCCGGGACGAACCGGGTGCCGAGGGCCTCGACGAGGTTGTTGTGCGGGGCCTGGACGATGTTGCCGCCGAGCCGGCCGCCGGGCAGGGACTGCCGGTAGAAGGCGGTGCCGCAGTCCTTGGGGACGTCGGGGTTGAGGTAGAGGACGGCGGCGTAACGGCACAGTGCGCGGGAGTCGGTGTGCGGGCGGGGTTCGCTCTCGCCCGCGCCGACGACCTGGACGCAGTTGTGGTTGAGGGTGCCGCCGCCGGGGGCCTGCTGGACCCAGAGTTCCTTGGCGCCGGTCGCCTGCTTCACCAGCCGCTCCACGCGGGCGAGCTCGGCGGGCTCCAGACCCGGCATGGTGCGCAGGCCCGGCCAGGTCTCCGAGGTGTACGGATACCCCTGCACCCAGTCGTCCTTGGCGAGACACCGTTCCCGTACGGCGTCGACGTCGGGGAGGACGTCGTCGATGACCCAGTAGTCGCGGCCCTTGGTGGGCTTGCGGTAGGGGAGCACGGGGAGGGTGGTGACAGGGGGGCGGGCGGGGGGCTGTGGGGGCATGGGCAGAATCTAGGACCGGGCCGTCTCACGACTCTCCCGCAAAGCGGTCTGGAAACTCCCGCGAAATGGTCAACCTTCCGCCAATGACCGCACGGAATACGGGATATCGCGAGCGCATTCGTCCGCATTCCGAACCCCAAGGCTCAGTAATTCGCCAGTAACGCTCACTGCCTATGGTCCTCCCCACGGCCCTGTTCCGACACATTGGCCACGAGCAGGGCCGAGTCATTGCCCCTCGGGACGGGAGCCGCCGTATCCCTCCTGTGGGGGGTAGGGATACACGCCGGGAGCCCCGTGAGGCCGATGAGGATGATCGACGGGGGAGCATCGCGGGGCCTCCGGTCGTCCGTACACGCGAAAGCGCATGTACGGACATTTTCTTTGTCCGGTCATATTCCGGTGCAAACAGGTATTCGGGCTAGAGTGCGGCCCTCATGAGCAGCGAAAACACAGGACCGGCGGACGGTGCCGTGCGCCGGTCGGCGCCGCCCGTCCTGCGGCTGTACCTGCTCGGCGGCTTCCGCGCGGAGCGCACCGACGGAGCCCCCGTCGCCGACCGCTGGCCGCGCCCCAGCTCCCGCCGCCTCGTCGAACTGCTCGCCGTCTCCCCGGGCCGGGTCCGGCACCGCGAGGAGATCATCGAGATGTGCTGGCCCGACACGGCCGGCACCCCCGCCGCCCTCGGCAGCCTCCGCGTCGCCCTGCACGCCGCCCGCCGCGCCCTCCAACCCGAGCTGACCCCCCGTACCCCCTCCGCCTACCTGCTGAGCGAGGGCGCCCTGCTCCGGCTGGCCCCCGACACGGTGTGGATCGACGCCGACCGGGCCGAGACCCTCGCCGAACGCGCCCTGCGCACCAAGACCACCGCCGACCTGGCCACCGCCCTGGACACCTTCACCGGCGAACTCCTCCCCGAGCACCGCTACACCCCCTGGGTGGAGGCCCGCCGCGAGCGCCTGGACGCCCTGCGCGAATCGGTCCGCCTCACCCTCGCCGAGGCCTACCTCACCGACGGCGAACCGGAACGCGCCGCCGCCACCGCCCGCCGCGTCCTCGCCGAGAGCACGGCCGAGGAACGCGCCCACCGCGTCCTCATCGCCGCCTACCTCCGCCAGGGCATGCGCCGCCGCGCCCTCGCCCAGTACCACCAGTGCCGCCGCGCCCTGGACGCCGAGTGGGGCATCCGCCCGGGCCCGGAGACGGAGGCCCTGCACAGGGCGGTCCTGGGCGCGTCCGAGCCCCCTTCGGCGCCCGCGACCCCCGTGCGCCCCGTGACCCCCGCGCCCTCCGTGCCCTCCGTGCCCTCCCTGCCTCCCGTACGACGTCCCGCTCCCGTCGTCCCGACGCAGCCGCCCGCCGCCGTCGTCCACACCCTCGCCGCCGCGCCCTTCGTCGGACGGCGGGCCGAACTGGAACGGCTCCTCGACCCCGCCCGCCCCGCGCTGTCCGTGGTCGGCGGCGAGGCGGGCATCGGCAAGACCCGGCTGGCCGCGGAAACGGCACAGCGGGCGGCGGCCCAGGGCGCGGCGGTGCTGTGGGGCGCGGCCCACGACACGGCGGAGCAGGCGCCGTACGGCCTGTTCGTGGAGGCCCTGGAGGGCTGGCTGGCGGGCCGCCCGGCGGCGGAGCGGGCCCGGGTCGGCGCGGAGTACCCGGAGCTGGCGGCCCTGCTGCCCTCCCTGGGCCAGATCGGCCCGGTCCCCGGCCGCGGCGGCGGCCCGGAGTACGAACGCGAACGGATCCACTCCGCCGTCTCCGCCCTCCTCGCCACGGCGGCGACCCCGGCGGGCGCCCTGCTGGTCCTGGACGACGTCCACGCCGCCGACACGGCGTCCCTGCATCTGCTGAGCCGCCTGGCCCGCCGCACCCAGGCGTCCCCGACGGTGCGCTTCCTGGCGACGTACCGCCCCGAGGACCTCCCGGAGACCGACCCGCGCCGCACCCTCCTGGACACCCTGGTCCGCCAGGGCGCGGCCGGACGCCTGCGCCTCCCGCGCCTGGACCGCACGGACTGCCTGACGCTGGCGGCGGACGCGATGAGCGGGAACCGGGAGTCGGCGGCCCCGGAGCCGGCGGCCCTGGAACGCGTCTGGGAGCTCTCCCTCGGCCACCCCCTGTTCGCCCTGGAACTCGCCAAGGCGACGACCGGCGTGTCCGTGACGACCGTGTTCAGCGCGTCGGAGGGCATCCGCCTCCTGGTCGCCGACCGCCTCTCCCGCCTGAGCCCGGCCGCCCGCCGGGTGGTCGAGGTGGTCGCGATGGCGTGCGGCGGGGTCGCCGCCCTGTCGGAGGTGGAGGAGATCGCGGGCCCCGAGTCCCTCGTCGACGGCATCGACGCCGCGCTCGCCGCGGCGGTACTGGAGGAGCGGACCGTGCCGGCGGACGGCAGAACGGTGGCCGGCCTGGGCTTTCGCCATCCACTGATCCGACTGGTGTGCCGGGAGCGGCTGTCGGCCGCTCGGCGCCGTCAACTGCACGCCGCTTACGCCGAGTTGCTCCTGCGCAGCCGCCCCGGCGCGGTGGACGCGGTCGCCGCGCACCTGACCGGCGCCGAGGACCCACGGGCCGCCGACCATCTCCACCGGGCGGCCCGCCGCGCGGCTGCCGTGGGCGCCGACGACACCGCCGACCACTACTACGGCGCCCTGACCACTCGCCTCGACGCCGTCGCCATGGAGGCCGCCCGCATCCGCCTCGACCACGCCGCCGTACTCCGCCGCATGGCCCGCCACGGGGACGCGGCGCGCGTACTGCGGGAGGCGCTGGTGGACCTGCGGAGGCATGGCGGGGCGGCTGAACAGGTGCGGGCAGCGGCGCAGTTGGCGGAGGTGCTGGCGAAGACGGGTGAGACGGAGGAGGGATTCCGGCTGCTGGACGCACACCGCCCGAGTGAGGACGCGTGCTCAGGAACGGTCGCGGCGCACTGGATGGCGAGGGGTGTGCTGTGTTTCGTGACGGGGGACTACGAGGGCTCGTTGGTGGCGGCGCGCAAGGCTGAGCGATGCGCGGGGAACTCTTCCATCGGCGGCGGCGATGACGCCCTTAGGGGCGCGGGGAACTGCGCGACCAGCCACAACGCACCCGCACCCGCACCCGCACCCGGCCACGAAACCCGCACCCACCCCCACGCCCTCCGAGCCCGAGCCCTGGCTCAGCAGTCCACATCCCTCGCCCTCACCGGCCGCCTGCCGGAGGCCCGAGAAGCCGCAGACGCCGCCCTCCCCCACGCCGAGGCCCACGGCGACCCCCGCCTCCTCGCCGCAGTCCTCTCCATCCTCCGCGAACACGCCAGACGAGCAGGCCACTTGAGGGAGGCGATGGCCACAGGACACCGTGCCCTGGAACTGGCCGACCGCTGCGGCGACCCGGAAGCGGCGGCATTCGAGCGAGCCAACCTCGCCGAAGTCCACATCCTGCTGGGCGAGTTCGAAGAAGCCGCACACCTCGCCTCCCTCGCCGTGGACGAGGCCCAGGCGCACGCCGGCTGGTGCCTCCCGTACGCCCTCGCCGCCCTCGCCAGAGTCCAGCTGCGCGGCGGCCCCCGCCCCGCCCTCCCCGGCCCCCGGGAACTGCTGACCCGAGCCGCGGACTGTCTGTCCCGCCGCCCCGACCACCAGGCGGAGTACGAGATCCGCACCGCTCAGGCGGAGTTGGCCCTCAGAGACGTCCGCCCGGACCGCGCCCTCGCCCTGCTCTCCACGGTCTCCGGCACCGGCGTCCCCGTCCTCGCCGCATGGGCCCACCTCACGGCAGGCGACCCCGAACGCGCCGTACAGGTCGCGGAGGGGGAGGCCGTACGCGCCGCCGGCAGCGGCGAGGCGGTCACCGAGTGCGAGGCCCGTACCGCCCAGGCGGCCGCCCTCGCGGTACTGGGCCGCACGACGGAGGCGGCGGAGTGCGCGACACAGGTACGGGAACTGGCGACGGCGCTGCCCTACCCGACGGTGCTACGACGAGTGGCGCACGCGAACCCGTAGACCACGGTCACGTCACCGCGAGGCAGAGGCCGGGGTAGAGGCAGCCCCGACGGTGATGTTGATCTGCTCGCTCACCGCACTGACCCCGTTGAACGAGGCCGTCGCCTGCAAGCGTCCCGCCCCGGACGGCAGCGCGGCGTCAGGCACGCAGGACCACGTTCCGTCCGCCCCGGCGGTGTCCGTACACACCTCGGCCCCCAGCTCCGGCCCCTGCCCCGTCACCCCCTCGTCCTCCGCGTCCTCGTGCCGCACGGTCACCTGCGCCCCCGGATACGCGGTCCCCGCCATCTCCGGCCGCGCGACGAGCGGTACGCCCGACTCGGGCCGCGTCAGTGTCGGTTCGGGCAGACCGACGGTCACCGTGCAGACGCCACGGTCCTTGCGGGTGCCGCGCGCGTCCGTGAGCCGCATCGCACAGCCGGCCAGCCGTGTCCCGGGCACCGCGTCGGCGGCCACGGCGAGGACGAAGGGGTACGTGTCGCGCCAGGGGCTGGTGTTCGCCGGGCCCGTGTAGGTGTACGTCGCGCTGTCGCCGTCCGTGTCGACGGTGCCGCGGTAGCCGGGGGCGTCGAGGGGGATGGCGGTGACCCTGGTGTCCTCGGGGGCGGTGAGGGTCAGTCGGGAGCCACGGGTGAGGGCGGGGCCGAGGTAGCCGCCGACGTCGACGATGCCCTGTTTGCCGGGGACGATGGTGACGGCGCCCCAGAGTTCACGACTGCCCTGTGCGTTGGCGGGAGTCGCGGTGAGGGTGAGTGCGATGATGGCCAGGGCGATGGTCTTGCGGCTCATTGCTCGATTCTTGCGGGGCGTGGGGGCTGGGGCGTGCGCTGTGCGTCCGTATGGGTTGCTTGTTCGTCGGCGGGTGCGGGTGCTTCGTGGCTGGTCGCGCCCCGCGGCGGAGCCGCAGATCGATACAGCCCCGCGCCCCTAGGTGAGTAGCAGTGCTGCTAGTGCCAAGGCGGCGTCCCTCGGTGACCCCAGATCCAGGCCCGTCAGTTCCGCGATGCGCGCCAATCTGTTGTCCACCGAGTTGGGGTGGAGGTTGAGGCGGCGGGCCGTTGCTCTGCGGTCCTGGCGTTGTTCCAGGTGGATGCGGAGGGTCTCCACCAGGTCGGGGCGGTCGCCCAGCGGGGCGAGCAGCGCGGCGATGCGGTCGCTGCCGTCGCTGGGGCGGGAGAGGTGGTACTCCAGCAGGACGTCGTCCAGGTGGTGCACCCCGGGCGGGCGGCCGCAGGCGCGGGCCACGCGGATGATCTCGGCGGCGACGTGGGAGGCGTGCGGGACGCCCGTCGGGTCGGGGGCGAGGGACACCGCCAGCCGCACCCCCGGGTCGGCCACCTCGCGCAGGACAGCGAGGAGCCCGTCGGGCACGGCGGCGCCGCCCGGCACCACCGCGTACCCGCCGCCCGCGTCCAGCAGCGCGGGCACCTCGCCTCCGAACCCCCGGTCCAGTTCCGTCTGCACGCGCCGTACGAGCCGTCGTTCCGCCACGGAACCGAGGGCGCCGCGGGGCGTGAACTCCAGGCGGAGGACAAGGACGGGGGTGTCCGGGGCGGGCCGGTCGGGGTGCGGGGTGTCGTTCAGCAGGGCGCGGGCGAGGGAGCGCCGGCGTTCGCGGTGCTCGGCGGCCAGGGCGGCCTGTTCGTCGAGGTAGCTCTCGGTCACGGCGCCGATGACGCGCCCCTGGGAGGACAGCAGCGCCCCGCCCAGCTCGACGAGCGCGCTCTCCTCACCAGGCCGGGCCACTTCCCCCATGGCCTGCCACAGCACCTGCGCCCCGAGGGTGTAGGTCCGCAGCAGCAGATGCAGCGGCATGCCCTCCTCGGCCCGCTGCACGGCCCGCTTCTGGAACAGCCCCAGCCCACCGTCGTCGAGCGGCCCGGCGACCACCCCTTGGGCGGCGTTCCGCAGAAACATCCGCATGGCCTGCCGGGCGGTGGCGGCGATCTCGACGTCCTTGACGTCCGCGGGCAGCTCCCCGTACCCCCGCAACTGCTCGAAGACTCCGCCGGCCATCCGCCGGGCCAGCGCATTGACCTGCCCTTCACAGCGAGCGGCCAGAGCCCGGGCTTCCGCCGACAAAGACATCCCGCACCTCCGAAGCAACGGTAACCGCGACGCCGATAGGGGCGCGGGGCTGCATTGATTTGCGGCTCCGCCGCGGGGCGCGACCAGCCACAACGCACCCGCAGACGCCCACGAACGAGTGATTCCACTGCCCTCCCGCGAAGCACCCCCACCTCACCGGTCAATCAGGAGAAACAGGAGAAAGTAATCCCATACCAAAGAAGGCCCCCCACATGACCCGTCGCAGACCAAGCGCCGGCACCGCCCTTCGCTGGACCGGCGCCGCAACCCTCGGCGCACTCATGCTCAGCAGCACCACCGCGCTCGCCGCACCCACCGAAGACCCCACCCCCCGCGTCTCCGCCGCTCTGGCCTCCTCAGTCATCTCTCCTCAGGACTGGCCCCACCCCACACCCCCCTCCGACGACGAATCCGAGGAATACGGCAACGAAGCCGTCCGCCTCCGCACCGCCACCATCAACGACCGCGCCCTCACCCGCATCTGCGGCCCCGCGGAACTCGGCACCGAGGCCCGCTTCCCCCTCTTCGAGGACACCGTCGTGGAGGCGGCAGAGGTCTCCCGGGAGACCATCGACGGCGTACTGACCTGGCACGGCGAGGTGGAGGGCACCACCGACCAGGAGGTCATCGTCAACCTCAGGGGCGGCTGCGACGGGAAGCCCGGCAACGAGGAGCTCAGCGCCCACTTCATGCTGGGCGGCGCGATCTACGACATCGTCCCGGACGGCCCGGGCCGGGTGCGGGTGATGGAGGCGACGCCGGAGACGGACGAGGACGACAGGGACGTCGTACCCCCGAAGTCCCGCCCGATCGACCCTCCGTCCGCCAAGGCCCACGGCCCCGAGGCCCGCGCCCCGAAGGCGGCCTGCAAGGGCGGCGACAAGATCTCCGTGATCGACATCCTCGTCGGCTACTCCCCGAAGGCCCGCACGGAGGCCGGCGGCGACACGCAGATCAAGGCGCAGATCGCGAAGGCCATCTCGCTCACCAACGACGCCCTCGCGACGAGCGGCATCCTGGCCCGCGTCAGGCTCGTGCACAGCGCGTACATCAACATCTCCGCGACGTACGACACCCAGTCCAGCGCCGCGCTGCTCGCCTTCGCGAAGAAGGGCGACGGTGTCGCCGACACCCTGCCGACGCTGCGCGACCAGTACGGCGCCGACCAGGTCACGATGATCACGGGCGGTTCCGCGATGGGCGGTATCGCGTACACGCCGGAGACGCCGGGGCCGACGTGGAAGGAGTGGGCGTACTCGATCGTCGCCCAGAACGCGATCGCGCACTACAGCTTCGGCCACGAGCTCGGTCACAACCTGAGCGCCAACCACGACTGGGTCACCGAGCCGAGCCAGCCCAACAACGGCGCCGCGGGCTACTTCCCGAAGAAGGGCGACTGGTCGACGCTGATGGCGTACGAGTCGAGCTGCCGTACCGCCACCAAGGGCACCTGCGGGCGTATCAACCGGTTCTCGAACTACAACCAGAGCTACCGGGGCGAGAAGCTCGGCACCAAGCCGACCGCCTCGCACGCCGCCGACTCCTCCGTCATCTTCAACACGTCGTCGGAGGCCGTCGCCGCCTACCGGACCGCGAAGACCGACTCCTCGTGGTGCGATGTGACGCCGTCCTCGTCGCCGTCGGTGAGCGCGGGCCGGATCGTGCCGAAGCTGATGGGGCCGTTCGCCCAGAACGCGACCGCGAGTTTCACGGCGACGCCCGCCAAGGGCTATGTCTTCAGCTACTGGACCCTCGACGGCAAGAGGCAGTCGTCGACGAGCAAGACCATCAGCGTCGCCATGAACTCCAAGGACCACACCCTGAAGGCGACCTTCAAGAAGGGCGCCAGCTCCACCTCGACGGTGTCCACGAGTTCCTCCGGCAGCGGTTCGGTGAAGTCGTCGTCGAAGTCGTCCGCGCGGGCGCTCGCCGGAGCTCCGGTCCTGGAGGGCGACGAACTGCACTACACGGCCGTACCGAAGGCGGGCTGGCATTTCGCGGGCTGGATGCTGGACGGCTCCTACGCCGGTGACGACAACGACATCTATCTGCGCGTCGGCGAGGACGACTCCGCCCTCACCGCCGTCTTCGAACCGGCCGACCTCACCCTCACCAAGGAGGTCCAGGGCGGCGAGGGCACGATCTCGGTCTTCGGCGGCGACGGCCCCTACGCCGACGGCGACACCGTCCATGTCGTCGCCAAGCCCGCCAAGGGCTACCGCTTCGTCGACTGGCTGCTCGACGGCGAGCCGTACGGCGGTGACGAGGAGCAGAACCAGGCCTGTACGGCCATCCACTTCGACGAGTCGGGCCACACGGTGACGGCGGTGTTCGCGCCGAAGTGACCCGAAGTGACCCACGTAACCGCTGAAGCATGAACAACCGTGGCTCCCCGTCCGTACTCAGGGGTCGACCAACCCCGATCGGACAGGAGCCACGGTGCGCTTTTCGCGGAATGCCACGGGGACGCTCTTCGTGGGCGGTGCCCTCAGCCTGACCATCGTCGCGCTCGCGTACCCGGCGATGCTCGGCTTCGACAAGGTGTCCACCGCGCAGGACCGCGTGATCGCGCAGACGCAGTGGGGTCCGCTGACCGAGCAGGACCGGGACTTCGTGGTGAAGGTGCGGGCGGCGGGCCTGTGGGAGTACCCGCTCGGGAAGATCGCCCTCCAGAAGGGGACGACCCAGGCGGTGAAGACCGCGGGCCAGCATCTCGTCGACGGTCACGCGGCCCTGGACACCACCTGCCGCAAGATCGCCCCGATGCTCAACATCACCCTGCCGAACGTGGCGAGCCCGCAGCAGGTGGGCTTCGTGAACCAGATCAACGCCGAGACCGGCAAGGCCTTCGACACCGACTTCGCCAACATCCTGCGCACCACGCACGGTTCGATCTTCAACACGGTCGCGAAGATCCGCTCCACCACCAAGAACTCCCTGGTGCGGGCGCTCGCCGACCAGGCCAACGACACGGTCCTGGACCACATCACGGTCATGGAGAAGACCGGCTTCGTCGACTTCGACCAGGCCCTCTTCCAGCAGACCACCCCGCCGAAGCTCCCCACCGTCGACCTGACCCCGCCGGCCCCCGCGCCCGGCGAGCCCCTGGTCGTCCTCACCGCCCCGCCGAACGCGACCTCCACCCCGGTGGCGATCCCCGGCGAGGGCACGGGAGCGGGCACGGGGGCGGGGGCCAGCCCGAACCCGACCATCGGCTAGCAGCCACAGGAAACCGGGGAGCTAGCCCAGCCAGACCGTGGTGTCAGGACCCAGCGTCCCGTCCTCCTCCAACGGGCCGCTGGCGACCAGCACTTCACCGGCCGGCAGCGCGACCGCCGCTCCGGACAGATTGGCGACACACCGCCACCCGTCATGCCGTACGAAGTCCAGGACCCCGTCGGGACTGTCCGCGCTCCACGTCAGCGTCTCGCCCTCCAGCAGCTTGCGGCGCAGCTTGAGGGCCGTGCGGTACAGCTCCAGCGTCGAGCCCTCGACGCCGTCCTGCGCCTCGACGGAGTACGCCGCGAAGCTCTCCGGCTGCGGCAGCCACGCGCCGCCCGCGCCGAAGCCGTACGACGGTCCGGTCCGTGTCCACGGCAGCGGCACCCGGCATCCGTCGCGCCCCTTGCGGACGCGTCCCGTCTGCTCCCAGATCGGGTCCTGGAGCACCTCGACGGGCAGGTCGGCGACCTCGGGCAGGCCGAGTTCCTCGCCCTGGTAGACGTACGAGGATCCGGGCAGCGCCAGCATGAGCAGCGTGGCGGCACGGGCGCGCCGCAGCCCTGCCGCCGGGTCGATCCGCGGGGCGTGGCCGCCGGAGAGCAGCCAGGCGTTCTCGTCGGTGCCCGGCGGGAGCATCAGGCGGGAGGTGTGGCGTACGACGTCGTGGTTGGAGAGCACCCAGGTGGCCGAGGCGCCGGCCTCGCGGGCGCCGGCGAGGGAGTCGACGATGACCTCGCGGAGCTGTACGGCGTCCCAACCGGCCAGCAGATAGGCGAAGTTGAAGGCCTGGCCGAGTTCCTCCGGGCGGGCGTAGAGGGCGCGTCTGGCCGCGCTCGGCACCCAGGCCTCGGCGACCGCCATGCGGGGCGGGCGGTAGGAGTCGAGGACCCGCCGCCAGTCGCGGTAGATCTCGTGGACCTCGTCGCGGTCGAAGAAGGGGTGGGTGCCGGGCGCGAACCGGGTCAGCGCGTCCTCGCCGCTCAACTCTGGTGCGCCCAGGTCGCGGAGAGGTTCGGTCAGGTCCTTGGCGAGGGCGTGGGCGACGTCGACGCGGAAGCCGTCGACGCCCCGGTCGGACCAGAAGCGCAGGGTGGTGCGGAAGTCGGCGCGGACCTCGTCGTGGTCCCAGTTGAAGTCGGGCTGCTCGGGGGTGAAGAGGTGGAGGTACCACTGCCCGTCCGCGACCCGCCGCCACGCGCTGCCGCCGAACACGGACTGCCAGTCGGTGGGCGGGAGTTCACCGTGTGCGCCGCGCCCGTCCCGGAAGACGTACCGCTCGCGGGCGGCGGACCCGGGCCCGGCGGCGAGGGCCTCCTGGAACCATGCGTGGAGGTGGGAGCTGTGGTTGGGCACGAGGTCGACGATGACCTTGAGGCCGAGCCGGTGGGCCTCGGCGGCCAGGGCGTCGAAGTCGTCCAGGGTGCCGAGCCGGGGATCGACATCGCGGTAGTCGGCGACGTCGTAGCCGCCGTCGGCCAGTTCGCTCGGGTAGAAGGGGCTGAGCCACAGGGCGTCGACGCCGAGGCCGCTGAGGTGGGGGAGGCGTTCGGTGACGCCGTTCAGGTCTCCGAGCCCGTCGCCGTCGGCGTCACCGAAACTGCGGGGATAGACCTGGTAGATGACGGCCTGCCGCCACCAGTTCGGGTCCTTGGACGAGAGGTCGGACGACAGGTCGGATGAGAGGTCGGACGAGAGGTTGATCGTCACGCATTCTCCTGGCTGATCCGTGCGGGCGGAAAAGACCAACAAAAGGGAATCTGTCCACAGCGGCGGAAGGACAAAACCCCGCACTACCGGAGGGGCCCGTTCCCCGTGTGGCGGAATTGTGATGGCTTATGAACAGACCTTGCATTCCCGCAGGTTGACACCGTTCCTGGCCGAGATCCACGATGTCCGCACGCTGTGGCGCATGTGACCAATGGGCCCGGTGTTGCGCGGGGTTTCTCCGCGCCCTTTCAGCGTTCTCAGATCGATTCACAGATCGATTCACCCTCCACCCTGATGGGATACGGATGTCCATAGCGAGACGTGTCATCGTGCGCCGCCTGCTGGGGACGGGCGCCGCGACGCTCGCCATCTGCGCTGCCACCGCCTCCGTCGCCGCGGCCAGTGACTGCCCCGGCGGCAAGGGCTGGGACGACGGCGGCAGCTACAAGCCCGGCACGGGTGCCGGCACCGAGACCGGGACCGAGCTCTGCGAGTTCTCCCTCGACGGCAAGAACTTCTTCCCCTCCGTCAAGGTCGACGACCAGAACCTCAAGCCGACCGAGGACGGCAAGGTCCACGTCACCGTCCGCACCGCGGGCAACGCGTCCACCTGCACGGCCTCCCTCGCCTCCTACCGGGCGCACGGTCCCACCTTCGCCACCTCCGGCGAGCAGGTCTTCCACGACTTCGACACCGTGACCGTCAAGGCCGGCGGGACCGACACCCTCGACATCGCGATCCCGGACCTGGGCTGCTACGCGCAGGTCGACCTCTACCGGGGCGCCACCAAGTTCGACGGCAAGCTCGACGCCAACGACGGCTTCCAGCACGGCGACCTGCCCAAGGGCCCCGACCACCCGGTCATCAAGGACAAGCTGATCGCGGCCTGGAACGGCGGCACCAAGGACTGCACGTCCCAGCCGTCCCCGACCCCGACGCCGACCCCGTCCGCCTCGGAGTCCACCCCGGCCGAGGAGACCACCCCGCCGGCGTCCGAGTCCGAGACCCCGACCCCGTCGGCCTCGGAGTCCACCCCGGCGGACGAGGACACCCCGTCGGCCTCCACGTCCACCACCGCCCCGGCCGCCACCCCGAACGGCGACACCGGCGACCTCGCGGAGACCGGCGCCAACAGCAACACCCCCGTCATCGTCGGCGGCGCGGCCGTGCTGCTGCTGGGCGGCGCGGGCATCGTCCTGGCGACGCGGAAGCGTAGGGCGACGCGCGCGTAGTTCGTAGGACGCGGTGAACGCCGGGTGACTGGAGGGTTCAGTTGCCCGGCGTTTTGCTGTGGGGGTGGCGGTAGGCCTAGAAGCCGGCGTCGCCGCCCGCGAAGCGCACGGGGGACACGAGCGCGATACGGACCAGGCCGGGCTCGGGAGGCGGGGCATCGTAGACGTAGGTGACGGTGAGGGCGGGTGTTTCTCCGCGCCCTTCGATGCGGGTCGTGTAGATCTTCATGCCCCCGAGGGCACCGCGAGCGCGTCGGCCGAGTTCCGGATTTTTCTCCAGTTCGGCCCGCAGGGTCTCGACGGCTTCGAGCGCTCCAGGGCCGATGGCCTGACAGCGGGCACGTGCCTCGTGCGTGATCTCGGCGACGGCCCGAGGCTGTGCGTCGGTCACTGGCTGGTCCCCCGGGTCGCCTGGATGTCGGCCACGGCCGCTGAGACGGCGGCGTCGAAGCCGGGATCCTGACGGGCGATGATCCGCCCCCGGAACTCCTCGACCAGGCGGACGACACCGGAGAGGTCAGCGGGGTCGGCATGGTTGATCTCGCGGGCCAGCTCTGCCTCGAAGTCATCGGCGTCACCGGGGAAGCTGTAGCCCATGATGAGCGCTGCGCGGACCTGACCGATGGTGCGCATGGGCGGGAGGTGCGATCCAGAACCTGCGGCGTCAGTGGTCATGGCGGTCTGCGCTCCCTCTGCGTGGTGTCTGTTCCACAGTACGATGCGCGGCCTGTACATCACCCTCGCTCGCCTCCCCTCAGAAGATCCAGCTCCGCCCAGACGGTCTTGCCGACGACGAGTTGCTCCACGGCCCAGCGGCTGGCCAGCATGCGCACGATGAGCAGACCCCGGCCGAACTGGTCGTCGGGGTGCGAGGGGCGACTGTCCGGAAGCCGTTCCCCTCTCGGGTCAGTGACGGCCACCCGGAGGGCCGTGCCGGTCAGGGACGTCTCCACGCGGAAGAGACGGTCCCGGAGGCAGCCGTGCAGCAGGGCGTTCGTGCACAACTCGCTTGCGAGGATGGCCAGATCGCCCGCCGCGTCGGGATGGCCCCAGTCGACGGCGAGTTGAGCGACGCGTCTGCGGGCGAGGGGGATGCTGCGGGGGTAGGGCGCGTAGCTGATGGTGTCGTGGCGGTCGTAGTGCTTGGGGTTCGGGGGAGGGCATGCGTCGGTCACGGAATCCTCCGGGGTTCTGGGGTCGGGGGTGGGGGGTCGGGGTGGCTCCGCCGTGCGGGCAGCACGGTGCACTTCCGCCAACTGGATTCGTTGGGTGGTCGATTGAGCACTTACGGTAGCCATGAGAGGCTAATGGCAGCAATCGAACACGGCAGATATTTTGCTGCCCTTCTGAGGTGGAGGGATCGCTGCATGGGCAACAACCCCGATCGCGGACGGACCATCACGACTGTTCTGGGGCGCAGACTGGGCGGCGAGCTGCTGCGCATGCGCGAGGCGAGCGGTCTGCGCCAGTCCCACGCCGCCGAAGCGCTGACGGCATCTGTCACCAAGGTCACGAAGATGGAACGCGGCGGTGTTCCCATGCGCGACCCGGACATCCGCGCCCTGTGCCATCTGTACGGCGAAACCGACGAAGCCGTGATCGGACGGCTACTGGCACTGGCGCGGACGGACCGCGATCGCCGCAAAGCCAAGGGATGGTGGAACGAGTACCCGCAGCTGGCGGCACAAGTCGAATACGTCGCCTTGGAGGACATCGCGACGGAACTTCGGACTTGGCAACTCTCCTTCGTGCCGGGGCTCTTGCAGACGCCCGACTACGCTCGCGCCCTGGCGGTCGGGAACGGGGCATGGGAAGACCTCGACGAGATCGAGACCTTCGTCGAGGCGCGAATGGCCCGACAGGCAAGGCTGACCGGTGAACGTCCCCTGCAACTCTGGGCGTTGTTGCACGAAGCGGTGCTACGGCAACTGGTCGGTGGACGCGACGTCATGCGAGCCCAGTTGGAGCACCTGTCGGACATGGCCCGTCTGCCCAACGTGCATGTACAGGTCGTACCGTTCATCGCGGGTGCCCACCCTGGAATGACCTGCGCCTTCACGGTGGTCTCCTTCGCGGAGGCCGGCGCGGCGGACGTCGTACAGGTGGATACCTTGTCGACGAAGCTCTGGCTGGAGAGCGAGACTGATGCCGCGCACCACAACGCGACCTTCGATCGCATCGCGCGGCTCGGGTTGGCGCACAGCAACTCCGTCACACTCATCGACAGCATCCGCAAGGAGATGTAGGCCACCGTGTCCGAGTTCGAGTTCAGGAAGTCCACGTACAGCAGCGGCGACGCACACGGCGAGTGTGTCGAAGTAGCCCGCAACATCCCCAGCACCGTGGCAGTACGCGACTCCAAGTCCCCCGACGGACCAATACTCCACGTGCTCCCCGGCACCTGGGCGAGCTTCCTCGATCGCATCGACCGCTTCCCGGCGTAAGCCACGCGCGGGCCAGGCAGTACTACCGCCGGCATCGCACGGCCGTAGAGTTCGTCGAGCCCGACCAGCAGGCCATGCTCCGGTCTGCCTCGGCCCGCAAGGCGTCACTGAAACCGGCCACTCACGCCCACTGGGAGTACCGGGTTGCGTACGCTGGCGCGACCTATAGAGCCTGTATGACCCGGAGGTCTGTATGGCTGATCAGCCCATGAAGGCGCACTTCTCCGAGATCGTCGCCCTGCCCGATGGCCGGAAGGTCCGTGTCGCTGCATACCCCGATGGCAGCATCCGGTTCCGCGTGGATGGGCTTCCCTATGTGCTGACCGAGGCATACCTCAGCGGCAACCCCGAAAAGGACCAGGCGATCCTGAAGATCTCGCCGGGCAAGCAGGGAAGTAACGCCTCCCACAACTACGTGGAATGGCTTGAGGGCAAGCAGAGCAGGTAGGCACCAAACCCGTGGGCGAACTATGGGCAGAGAGACCGCTGGAGTGTGTTGTGCTGGCCAGACGATCTCCCTGGGACCGTCTCGGCCGACTGCAGTTGCGGTTGTTTCTGTACTTCGCTGCTACGGCAGTGGTCCTGATGACGGCGCTGCCTGCTAGCCCCCACACTGGGGAGTTGGGATTGCGTCGGACGGGGGGCCGATGGACACAGCCGGGGCGTTCTGGGATGGCAGCGGATCAGCCCTGCTGGGGGCTGCGCTCTCTGGTTTTCTAGCCGTGGGGACGTTCTATGCCACACGTTGGCATGAACGGAAGGCGGCCCGTGAACAGCTGGCCTACCAAGCCGCGGAGGACATAGCGCGAGCCCTACTTGAACTGGAGGGTGTACTAGATCCACCTCCGTGGGGCGGCGAACGTGGAGACTGGAAAGCGCTCTGGAAGGCCGCCGATGACTTTGGAGACGTCTGCATCGTCCGCAACGCCGCTCTGTCCGAATACTCCCTTCTCCGCGCCGTGGCAGAGATCTACAACATGGTTTACGACGCGCTCCGGATCATGCGACGCCAGGCGAGTGATGATCCAAGTCCCGTGGCTGGCGTGGACGTCGACACCATCATCCGGGAGACCACCGCGTACCTGGAGGAGGTCGTCAACGTGCTGATCGAATGGCGCCGCACGTCAGTGGCCCGTACGCCGCATGTTCCTGACCTGCCGTGGCGGCAGTTGCTGGAACCAGAACCTCCGAGAATGATCTATCCGATCGCTCGGCCACGCTGGAGGCTCTCAAGCCAGTCCTCGAATGAATAGAAACACCCCATCTTGCCTGCCCGGCGGAAACCCGAGAGGCATGCCGCCGAGACGACGACCCAGCGGCCACCACGGCGGGCGCTTCATCCTCGGCTAGCGCCTCCGGGTACTGCTCCAGGCCGATCACCCCATGCCTGAGCACCTCTTCCGCGTCCGCCAAGTCCGTCCGCACCCACACCAGTTCGGCTTCGAGTTCCTCCACTCGCACCGCCGCGGCCTTCCGTCGTGCCTCCAACACCGCCCGCATCGACGGCATCCGCCACCTCCACCGCAACGCGCTCAACAACGAGTCGCGGCTCCCGCAACGGCCGCAATCCCATGTCTGACCAGCAGAATCCGCACACGAGGTTCGGAAAGAGAACGGCCTCTAAAGCCGCGTAGCCGACCGCCCCAGCCACGACGTAGCCCTTCTCTGGCATCACGGGGCTGCATGCTTTGAGCGCGGCACGGGGAGCGGGGCGAGCCGTCTTGAAGAACCAGTAGAGAAACTTGTAGCTCAGTAGGGCGTACGCCGGCCGTAGAGCTCCTCCAACCCCACCAGCAACACCCCGCCCCGTTCAGCCTCAGTCCGAAGAGCCTCGCTGAAGCCGGCCGCGCTGAAACACGCGAGCCCGCAGCCCGTAGTGTCCATCCCGCGCCCGGACAGCAGATCCCGGGCTCTCGCCAGCCGTTCCAGATGGTTGAGGCCCATGACGGTCCCCCACTTCGCCTCGCCGAGCAGGGTGACGGCGGGCCGGTCGCCACCGGAGCCGCGTTCGACGACGGCGACGTCGACCTGGATCGGGCGGCGCTCCTGAGGGTCGGTCACCACGCCGGTGCCGACCTCGCCGAGCGCCGTGCCGAGCAGAGAGCGCCCTGGTCCGAGCACGTACTCCCGGCACATGGCCTCGAAGTGCGGGCCGGCCACCTGTGCCGCGAAGCGCTCCGCCGACTGCGCCCACACCTCTGTGGCCTGACCGCTCTCCAGCCGCGGCCAGGCCGGGCGCATGACGGCCTCGTAGAAGTTGATCAGCGGTTCGGTGATGCGGTACTGCGACTTTCCCGCCCGGAAGATGTCCGCTTCCCGTTCGAGCAGGTGGCTGTCCTCCAGGACATTGAGCGGATGGGAGATGTCGACGGACTTGCGGCCGATGTAGCCGGCGATGCCGCCACGCGTCGTATTGCCCTGAGCCACGGCCGCGAGTACCGAGTGGTACAGCGCGGTGTCACGGATGTCCGCCTCCTCGGCGAGCAGGTAACGCGCCTCGCGGAAGAGGGGGCTGTACGGCGACAGGACGGTCCGGCACACCCAGTCGTCGAAGTCCCGCAGGCCGACAGGAACGTCGTCCGCAAGGAACTGCCGACGGTAGGCGGGGGTGCCCCCGACGACGGCGTGCAGCCGCGCGGCGAGGGCGGGTTCGTCGGCGACGCCCCAGAAGTCCGCCGCGGGCCGGTACCCGAAGGGCCGCACCACGAGTTCGAGCTGGGCGCGTCCCCGTAGCGGAGCGGTACTGGCCAGCAGTCCGCCCATGACGGACATCGCCGAGCCGCACAGCAGGAGCCGCATGCGGCTCTCCTCCACCTGGAAGCGGTCGATCACGCGCTGGATGAGGGAGGGGAGCTCCGGGGCCACCTTGGTCAGATAGGGGAATTCGTCGATGACCACGAGAAAGGGACGGTCCGGCCCCGCCCCGCTGCCGGGGGAGGCCAGCCCGAAGAGGTAGGAGATCGCGTCGTCCCAGCTGCCGAAGGTGAACGCCGCCGGGGAGCCTGTGTGCTCGGCCAGGGCAGCGCTGAACTGGCGAAGGGATTCCGCCTCGGTCCCGGCGGTGGCCCCGAAATAGAAGCCGCCGCACTGCTCGACGAGCGCCCGCAGGAGATACGTCTTCCCCATCCGTAGCCTGCCGCTGACCACCCCGAGCATGGCGTGCGGCAACGGCCGGTTCACGAAAGTGGTGAGCGCGCCCCACTCGGAGCTGCGATCGAAGACACGTGGAGGCTTCTCCGGTCCTGCCTGATGTTGCACAGCGACCCCTCGGAATCCGCGGATCTGTTTGTTAGGACTACACCCCTAAGGGGTGTAGTCCTAACGGGCGCCCACCGCCGCGAGTCCCACTCAGGCGCCCTCGACCACCGTCAGCCACAGCTTCACGTAACGCTCGACATCCACGTCCAACCCCACATCCACCAGGGCAAGTTCCCGCTCCCCTTCATGAATCTCGGCCTCTCCAGGCCGCGGACGCCGATCCACGATCGTCTGCCCCCGAGTCGCCCCCGGCGCCAGACTCACCTCGACCGGCAGCAGCTCCGTCGTCAGCCCGCCCGGGTCCGCGACCGCGCACACCGCCCCCGCGTCCCCAAGTCCCCCCGTCGGGGTGGGATCCCCGGACGTCGCCGGGTCCCGGTGGGCCAGCAGCTCCCCGGCCAGCCGGAGCCGCGGCTCCGAACTCGCCCGCAGCCGCTGCACATCCGCCGCCGGCACGAGCACCTGCTTGAAGACGTCCAGCCCGTACATGGTGATGGGCACGCCCGCCGTGAGCAGCACCGCCGCCGCCTCAGGGTCGTGCCACACGTTGAACTCGGCGACCGGCGTCGCGTTCCCCGTCGCCACCGCGCCGCCCATGAACACGATCCGCTCGATGTTGCGCACCACCTCCGGGTGGGTCCGCAGCAGCAGCGCGATGTTCGTCAGCGGCGCCGTGGGGATCAACGTCACCGGTCGCGGCGACGCGAGGATCTCCCGCCGCAGCAGCGTCACCGCGTCCACGTCGACCGCCCGCCGGGTCGGCGCAGGCAGCCCGAGGTCGCCCATCCCGTCCTGCCCGTGCACATGCGACGCCGTGCGCAACGGCTCGACCAACGGCCGCTCGGCACCCCGCGCGACCGGGATGTCACCGGCCCCGGCCTGCTCCAGAACGGTCAGGGTGTTGCGTACGACGCCGTCGACGTCGGTGTTCCCGGCCACGCAGGTGATCGCGCGTACGTCGAGACCGGGGTGGCGTACGGCGAACAGCAGGGCCAGGGCGTCGTCCACGCCGGTGTCGCAGTCGATGATCACGGGAATGGGCTGGGCGGTCACGGTGGACTCCTTCCGTCGGGACCGACCTTACGCAGCCGCCCAGAGTTCGGCCCCGCGAGCCTCGACGACAGCCCGGACGCGGTGCAGCAGTTCGTCCACCGGTACGACCCCGGGCTTACGTCCGTCCCGCAGCCGTACGGCGGCCAGGTCGCCGTCGGCCTCCCGCGCCCCGACGACCGCGACGTACGGCACGAGCCGCGCCTCCCGGATCCGCGCGCCGAGGGTGCCGTGCTCGGGACCGGCGAGTCCGGCCCGTAGCCCGAGGTCGAGAGCACGTCGTACGACCTTCTCCGCCTCCTCCGCCTGCCCGTCCCCCACCGGGAGGACCGCGATCTGCACGGGCGCGAGCCACGCCGGGAACGCCCCGCCGTGCTCCTCGATGAGGTGCGCGACGGCCCGTTCCACGCTGCCGATGATGCTGCGGTGCACCATGACCGGCCGGTGCTTGGCGCCGTCGGGGCCGATGTAGTGCAGGTCGAAGCGTTCGGGCTGGTGGAAGTCGATCTGGACGGTGGAGAGGGTGGCCTCGCGTCCGGCGCGGTCGACGATCTGCACGTCGATCTTCGGCCCGTAGAAGGCGGCCTCGCCCTCGACGGCCTCGTACTCGACGTCCTCCAGCACCTGTTCCAGGAGTGCGGTGGCCCGTCGCCACAGCTCCGGGTCGGCCACGTACTTGTTGCCCTCGCCCGGCAGCGACAGCCGGTAGCGGGCGGCGCGGATGCCGAGGTCGGCGTAGGCGCGGCGGATGAGGCCGAGGGCGGCGCGGGCCTCGTCTACGGCCTGGTCGAGGGTGCAGAAGATATGGGCGTCGTTGAGCTGGATGGCCCGGACCCGGGTCAGGCCGCCCAGTACGCCCGACAGTTCGGATCGGTACATGCCGCCCAACTCGGCCATCCGCAGGGGGAGTTCACGGTACGAGTGCGCACGGGACCGGTAGATGAGCGCGTGGTGCGGGCAGAGGCTGGGGCGCAGTACGACCTCCTCGCTGCCCAGCTTCATGGGCGGGAACATGTCCTCGCTGTAGTGGTCCCAGTGCCCCGAGATCTCGTACAGCTCCCGTTTGCCTAGCACGGGCGAGTACACATGCCGGTACCCGGCACTCTGCTCGGCCTGTCTGACGTACTCCTCCAGGGTGTGCCGCACGACGGCCCCGTCCGGGAGCCAGTACGGCAGCCCCGCGCCCATCAGGGGGTCGGTGTCGAACAGATCGAGCTCGCGGCCGAGGCGGCGGTGGTCGGACATGACGGTTCCTCTCCGGTTCGTACGAGAGGGACGAGAGCCACGCAGCAGAAAACCCCGGGGCCCTCGCCCCGGGGTTCGCGTCAGCTCATGGGTCAGCGCGCCGGGACGTGGTCCGGCGTCGTCGTGGAAGACAGGCGGGCGCGCTTCATGGGCGTGACGGTAGCGGGGGGAGGCGGAGGGGCGCCAGCGATTTCCGCTCACGCCGGCTGCGCGTGCGAGCGGAAACCCACCCGCCGGCACCAACGCCCGTACCCCATACGGCCCGCCGCACTGGTGCCCCCTCACCCCCGGTGCTCCCGTGGACCCATGAGCCGCCCTCTCCTCGCCCTCCCCCTCGCCGCCCTCCTCGCGGCCACCGCCTGCTCCGCCATCGCCACGGACAAGGCGCTCCCCGCCAAGGAGCCGAGGGGCGCCAAGGTGTCCCCCACCATGGCCTCCCCCACGGCGAAGCCGACCGCGCCCCCGTCCCCCACCACCGCCCCCGCCCTCTCCCCCGCCCAGGCCCAGTCCGCCCTCGTCACCGACGCCGACCTCGGTGAGCCCTGGGCCGCCACCGAGGGCGCGGCCACCTGGCGGGACAGCCTTCTCAAGGCGACCGCCAACGCGCCCGACTGCCAGCGACTGCTCGACTCGCTCTACGCCGAGGAGTTCTTCGGCGCGGACGCCCACGTGACGGCGGCGACCGGCCTGGACGACACCTGGAACGACGCCCAGCTGCACCACCAGGTCCTCGCCGACCGCCCCGCCGACGTGGACAAGACCCTGGCCTGGCTGAAGACCCTGCCGAAGAAGTGCGGGAAGTTCACGGCCGCCACCACCACCGGCGCCGTCCAGAACGCCCAGGTCACCGAGGCGGCCCTGCCCGGCGAGCTCGGCGACGCCCGGCAGGCCCTGCGGCTCACCCTCAACGGAGAGAGCCCCGACGGCGAGACAACGACCCTCACCCTCGACGTGGCCGCCGTACGCGTCGGCGACGACGTGCTCGTCCTCACCAACGGCGGCCTGGGAGACGTATACGCCGAGGTCACCCAGGGCGTCGCGGAACTGGGCGCGAAGCGGCTGGCGGACGCGCGGAAGCAGGCGCGCGTGCAGGTGTAGGTGCCGGTGCCGGTGCAGGTGTGGGTGCAGGTGTAGCCGGCGACCGCACCCCCCCGACCTCAGCCCCGGCCCCGCCCCCAGCCCCGAGCCCGGCCCCCGGTCTCAGTCGCGGTCGAACCTCTTCCGGTGTGCCACCACGTCGCGCGCCACCTCCAGCGCGGTCCGGCTGTGCGCGAAGGCGTGGGCGCGCAGGCGGGCCAGTGCCACGTCCGAGCCGACGCCGAGCTGGGCCATGATCATGCCGATGGCCTGGTAGACCTCGTCGTAGTCCGTGGCGAGGCCGCTCAGCCAGGGTTCGTCGCCCGTGGGGCCGTTGTCCTCGCCGTGGGGCAGTGCCATCAGGGCCACGGTCAGCACGCCCGACACGAGCTGGGCGATGCGCAGTTCGCGGTCGGTGAGCTCGCCGGGGGAGTCGCGGTAGAGGTCGAGGGTGCCCACGCACACGGAGTCGTTGCCGAGCGGGATCGAGTACACCGCCCGTACGCCCGCGGCGGTCGCCGCCTCGGCGAACACCGGCCAGCGACGGGCGTCCGGACCGCGCGCGAGGTCGGCGGCGAGTACGGGGACGCCGAGCCGGGCGGCGTACATGCAGGGGCCGTCGCCCAGTGTGGCCTGGATGTCCGAGAGCCGGGCGGCCCGGTCGCCGCTCGCGCTCAGCTGCATGGGCAGCCCGTTGGCGCGCAGCGACACGCTCGCGCCGGTCACCGGCAGCAGCCTGACGGCCACGTCGCACAGCCTGCGGGGCATCTCCGCGGGTGCCGCGCCCCGCACCCCTTCGGCGATCTCCTCGGTCACCCGCGCCCGGTCCCGCTCCCCCTCCTGGTCGCGCTCCCGCGCCGGGTCCCGCCCGTTCCTCTTGGGTTCGCTGCTCGTGGGGTCGTTCCTCCGGGCGTCGCCGCCCGCCCTCTCCCGGAGGCCGGGTTCCTCGCCACGACCGTCGAAGTGGTCGTCCCTGGGCCGCACGGCCACCGCCTCCTCCGATTGTGCGCGGCTCGTCGTCCACGGCCTCCCGGAGCGGACCCGCCCGTCCAGGGCAGGGCTCGTGGCGCGCCCGCTCGGGGGCGCTCCCCGGCTACCCGCCACCCACCGGACGAAACGCCCCGCCCCCTCCCTCCCGGCACAGGAACGCCCGCCGTCACCTCTTCTCGTACGGATCCGCCGGCTGCTTCACCTGCCGCACCGAGGCCGCCGCGAGCACCGGCGGCCACGCCGAATCCGTACCGAGCTTCCCCTTCGGGACCCACGTGCCGGTGACGGTGACCCATGTGTCGGCGGGCAGCGGGTCGGCGCCGCGGATCTCGACCTTGCTGGTGGTGGCGTCGGCGGCACAGCAGGAGACGAGGAGCCGGGTGACGTACCAGGTCCCGTCATCGCCGTGGGTGACGAACCCGGTCATCCGGAGGGTACGGCCCTTCAGCGACCGCCCGCTGTCGTAGATCGCCCGCGACGCGAACTCCCCGACCCCCAGCTCGACCGGGTCCCCGGCGGGAAGCGCCGGAAAGGTCCCGACCCCCTGCGCCGCCCGCTGGGCCGCCTCCCGCTCGGCGCTGTAGGAACCGAGGGCGGGCGGTGGGAAGAGCAGCAGGGCGAGGGCGGGGAGGGTGAGGAGCCAGGCGATACGGGGACCGTGGCCATGCCCATGCCCATGCCCATGCCCATGGCCGTGCCCATGGCCGTGCTCATCATGACGCCCTGGATCGTCGTCATCGTCATGCTCAGGGGCGTCATTCGCCGAGCGCCGTACGACCGCCGCCATGGCGATCCCCAGCACCACCAGCGCCACCCCCGACACCACCAGATACGGCCGCAGCCCCGCCTGCACATACCGCAGATACAGCCGGCTGAACGCCGAGATCCGCAGGACCGCCGCCCCGACGAGCACCAGCAGCAGGGCGGACCCGTACCGCCTCACAACAGCCACCACCCCACGAGCACACTGCTCCCCACGGCCACCACCCACGTCACGGCGGAGAACCGGAGCGCGAAGGCCCGCCCGAACGTCCCCGCCTGCAAGGCGACCAGCTTCAGGTCGACCATCGGGCCGACCACCATGAACGCGAGCCGCGCGGTCGGCGAGAAGCCGCTGAGCGAGGCCGCGACGAAGGCGTCGGCCTCGCTGCACACGCACAGCACGACCGCGAGGACGGCCAGCAGCAGTACGGACAGCCAGGGGGACCCGGTGAAGACGTCGAGCACGGAACGCGGGACGGCGATGTTGAAGGTCGCCGCGGCCGCCGCGCCGAGCACGAGGAACCCGCCCGCGTGCAGGAAGTCGTGCTGGAGTCCGGCGCCGAAGGCCTTGAGCCCGCGGGCCTCGGGAGCGTGCCGTTTCGGCAGCCGCAGCCACTCCTCCTTGCCGAACCGCGCCCACAGCCACCCCATGGCCAGGGCCGCCGCGAGCGAGGCGACGAGCCGGCCGAGGACCATCTCCGGCTGCGCGGGGAAGGCGATGGACGTGGCGACGAGCACGACGGGGTTGATGGCGGGCGCGGAGAGGAGGAAGGCGAGCGCGGCGGCGGGCGCGACCCCGCGCCGCATCAGACTCCCGGCCACCGGCACGGAAGCACACTCGCAGCCAGGCAGTACGACTCCCGCGGCGCCCGCGATCGGCACGGCGAGCGCCTGATTGCGCGGCAGCAGCCGCGTGAAGACCCGCTCGGGCACGAACGCGCCGATCGCCGCCGAGACGACGGTCCCCAGCAGCAGGAAGGGCACCCCCTGGACGGTGATCGCGGTGAACACGGTCCACCAGGCGGCGACGGGCGGGGTGTACAGGTCGAGGGCGAGCGTGGGCCCGAGCACGGTCGCGACGGTCGCGATGGCGAGGAGCGCGGTCCCGCCGAGCACGGCGTACACGAGCGCGCGTACGGCGAGCCGCAGCCCGTCGGCCACAGTCCTCTGGTTCTCCACGCGCACGTCCCGGTAGTCGCTTTCCCCCGCGCAGGCTAACCGGTGAGCCCTGTGCACAGGGTGGGGACGGTCATAGAGGAGGCTGTGCGGGTGCGGGTCCGAGCGTGGTGGTGCCGGGGGCCGTACGGTGGCCCAGTCCCGTCCGGTACGCGTCCAGCGCCGCCTCCACCCGCCCCTCCCGCCGCAGCAGGTCCCCGAGCAGCCGGCACAGGTCGGCGAGGTCGCCGGCGGCTCCGGCCCGTTCCAGCAGGCTCAGCGCCCGCACGTAGTGCTCCTCGGCGGTCTCCGGGTCCCGGGCGTCCTCGGCGATGATGCCGAGCAGGCGGTGCGCGGCGGCGGAGTGCACGGCGCCGCGCTCCGGGGAGAGGTCCCCGAGGACGTCCTGGAGCAGCCCGGCAGCTTCCTCGGACTTGCCGCGCCGGTGCAGTACGTCGGCCAGTTCGACGGCGGCCTGGCTGCTGTAGAGGGCGGCGCGGGAGGCGGAGAGCATGGTGAGGGCCTGTCTCAACTCCCCTTCGGCCTGCTCCAGTTGGTTGTTCTGCGCGTACACGTACCCGCGCATCCAGTGGCAGTTGGCGAGTTCGGTACGGAGCTGGAGCTGCCGGTACAGCTCGGCCGCCTTGGCGAGCGAGGCGTCGGCCTCGGCGACCCGGCCTTCGGCGATGAGGGTACGGGCGACGGACCGATGCATCCGGGCGACCAGGGCGGGGTCCCCGGCCTGCGGGGCGAGGGCCAGCGCGAACTCGGCGGCCTGGGCGGCGCGGGCGTGGGCGCCCATGTCCATGTAGGGGCCGATGATGCTGGCGTACAACAACAGCAGGGCATCCGGGTCGTGGAGTCCGCCGCGGTTGAGTTCGTCGAGCGTGGACTCCAACAGGTATACGGCGTACCGGAGTTCACCGGCGAGGTAGTGGGCGAGGGCGCGTCCGCGCAGTGCGGGGACCCGGGCGGGGAGGGGAGCGTCGGCGAGGACGGCCTCGGCCCGCTCGAAGTAGGTACGGCCGTCGATGAGTTCACCGGTCTCGACGGCGCTCTCCCCGAGCCCGAGGAGAGCGGCGGCCTGGACGTCGACGAGCTGGAGGGCGTCGGCCTCGGCGAGCAGGGCGGCGTACTGGCGTGCGGCGTCCTCGGCGGCGCCGGTGGCGAGGGTGCGCTGGGCCTCGACGATCCGCAGCCGCAGATCGGTGACCAGATGGGCGGGCCGCCCGGTGGCCAGCTCGTCGAACTCGACCCCGAGCCGCTCGGCGAGATGCCGGAGCGCCTGGTCGGAGGGGCGGACGCGCCCGGCTTCGAGGGTGGAGATGTAGGCGGCGGTGTAGGCGGGCTCGGCGACCTGCCGTTGCGTGAGCCCGCGGTCGACACGGAGTTGCTGGACTCTTCGCCCGATGACCACCGGATCGTCACGCTCGACCATGGGTCAACTCCCCTTGTGCCTCTTGCCGTTCGGCTCCGCCGAGCCCTAGGTTAAACGGCGTATTAAGCCTGCTTAACCCACATGGTCAAAACCTGGTCGAAGTCGCTGCGAGGTCGTCGTGCTTGAACGCACCAGCACCACCGAGCGCTATACAAGGGGCGTCATCGCCGCCGCGGTCGCGGTGGCGGCCCTGGTCCTGGCGGCGAACGCCGGCCCGGCACGGGCGGCGGAAGTCCAGCGGCCCGACCAGACGCAACAACACGTCGAGCCGCTACGGCGGGGTTAGGGCCGGTCCGGCGCCTCAGAACTCCGCCGTGTCCAGGTCGAAGCCGAGGGGGGCGGGGAGGGGGACGGTGAGGCCGATCTTGTGCTTGGGGCCCTGCGCGTACTCGTCACCGGACGGTTCCGAGTACACGATCACCTCTGCCTCCTCCCGGTCGATCAGGAGGTAGACGGGGATACCCGCACGGGCGTAGCCGCGGATCTTCTTGTCGCGGTCGCGTTCGGCGGTGCTGGTCGAGGTGACCTCAGCGACAAGGAGGACGGTCGACGGCTCGTGCCACTCCTCCTTGTCGTCGAAGCTGCCTTTGGGGGCGATGACCAGGTCGGGGACGACGTGGCCGGTGTCGGAGGCTCCGGGGACGTTGAGACCGATGCCGGTGTAGTTGCGCAGGGACCGGTCATGGCGTCGCTCGACGACCTGGTCCGTCAGCTCGGACACGAACTCCTCGTGCTCGCCGTTGGCCGGTGGTGTCACGTGGATCTCCCCTTCGATCAGCTCCACGCGCCAGCCCCTGGGGGCCGCCGCGCTGATGCGCTCGAAGGCTGTCTCCACGCTCGAGTCCGAGTCGTCGGGCATGTCACTGCCCGCGTCGTCGTCGCCGTCCGGGTCGTCATACGGCCCGTGAATGGCCTCGCCCTGATACCCCGGCATGATGATCGGCTCCGCCGTCGCCATGACGGACCTCCTTCGCTCGACGCGACCATCCCAGGGTAGACGGACACCCCGCACAGGGAACCTGGAACCGTTCACTCGAACGAGCGTGCTGTTACGTTTCCTCGGCGGAGGTCAGCACTTCCAGGTCGCCCAGTACCACTTGCCCTTCATCGAGCCGTCCGAGTTCATCACCGGCGTGTTGATCTGCACACCCGTGCTGCCCTGGCCCGGGTAGTACCAGAAGTAGTGGCCCTGCTTGCGCTTGCCGTAGTGGACCTCCAGCCAGCCCTGGGACTTCCGCCAGTACGGCGCGAACCAGTAGCCGCCCGCCTCGCCGGGCTGGATGACGCCCTTGAGCGTCGTGCTGGCACTCGTGGTCCTGCCCACCTCCCACTTCTCGGTCTGCGACACGCTGGCGGACATACCCGCCTCCAGCGTGTCCGAGAAGCCGGCCTTGACCTCCACCTTCGTCTCCTGCTGGAAGGAGTACGAGGTGCTGCGGTCGGTCCGGAAGGTGACGTCGAAGCCCAGGTCCCTGCTGCCCGCGCAGTTGTACACCGGGTTGCCGACCTGACGGCGCTTGCCCAGCTGGGTCCACGCGTTGACCTCGTGGTACTGGCACAGGTCGGTCTTGCCGTTGTTGCAGTCCCAGATCACGTCGGGCTTGTCGTCGCCCCAGCCGGGGCTGGTGTTGGCGTTGGCCGTCCCCGTGGAGAGGGGGATCAGCGCGAGGGCGAGGGCCGGCGTCAGCACGGCCAGTCGGCGGCGGCCGGTCTTCCGGAGCTTCATGGGGCGTTCTCCCGTCGGATTCACCGACCCGTCGATCGGGTCGAGCCGCCGCCCCGGCCGAGGGGGGGATTCGGACCGGGGCGGCAACGGGTCGATCGTCACGGGGCCGGAAGTTGATCGGCCAGCCTCTCCATCAGGGCAATCAACGGGCCGGTCAACCGCCGCACACCCCGCGATACGGCACATCGCGCACGTACGACCGCCACTGCGCCCGCGTCAGCCCGCCGCCGCCCGCCCTCGCGCACACCGACTCGACCGCGCGCGTCGGATCGATCGGGTAGCGCTGGAGGGGCACATGCGCGCTTCCCGCGTACACCGTGCCGCTGTCCGCGTCGAACGCGACCGTGTCGATCGCCTCGCCCGGGGTCGTGATCGGGCCGCCGAGCGGCTGCCGGCTGGCGATGTCCCACAGTTGCAGGCTTCCCGCCTCGCCGGCCACGGCGAGCGTGCGGCCGTCAGGGCTGACGGCGAGGGCGCTGACGGCCTCGGAGGTGTCTTCGGTCAGCACGTCGGACAGGCCCTCCGGGAGCGCGGGGAAGCGGTTCGGCAGGATCCCCTCCTGTTGCCGGAGAGCCCCGTCCCACAGCGCCACCCGGCCCGTCTGGTCCCCCGCCGCGAGCAGCGAACCGTCCGGGGCGAAGGCGAGGGCGCCGATCTCGTCGCCCTGCACCAGGTTCCGTGTGGTGGCCCGGCCGCCGGGCAGGGCCACCGTGCGGTTGTCGCCGACCAGGAGCCCGTCGTCGGGGCGGACGGCCAGATGGGCGCTGGACAGGGCCGGGAGCACCGCGGTCCGGCGGTGGCGGGCGAGGTCCCAGGTCTCGTTGGTCAGCTCGCCGAGGGCCGGGGTGCGGGTGAGGTGGAGCGTACGGGCGTCCGGGCCGAGGGCGATCGTGATCACCGCCCCGGCCGACGCCCGCGTCGCCAGGTCCAGCGTGCTGCGGACCCGGTCCTTGGTGACGTCCCAGACCGTGAGGCGCTGCGGGGACGCCTCATATCCCGGTGCCGAGACGCCGTACGCCAGTGTCCTGCCGTCGGGGCCGAACGCGAGCAGCGGCGAGGTGTACTCCGGGACGACCGGCCGGGAGGGGAGGCGGGAGACGGGCAGTGGTGTGGCCGGAAGGGTGCTCAGCAGGCGTCCGTCGCCGGTGTCGCGCAGCTCGAAGCGGTAGGTGTCGCCGGTGCGTCGGGCAGTGGCGAAGGTGCGGCCGTCCGGGGCGATCAGCACCTTGTCCAGCGGCCGGTCCCGCCAGGCGGATGTCACGGCCGTCGCGACGTCCAGGGAGTGGACCGTGCCGCCCTCCAGGTAGCGCAGCACCGGGCGCGTGGGGTCCCAGGCCAGACCGCCGTAGAGGTGCTGGTTGTTGAGGGAGTACCGGAACACCGGGGCGTCGGCGCCCAGCCGCCACACCCTGACCTCTCGTCCGTCGGCGGTCGCCAGGAAGTTGCCGTCCTTGCTGAAGGCGGCCTGCGTCACTCCCGTGTCGGGGAGGTCGGCCAGCTGTTCCCCCGACCGGACGTCCCAGACCCGTACGCCGCTTCCGGTCACGGCGGCGAGCCTCCCCCGGCCTTCGGCCGGGCGGCCCCCCGTCTCACTCCGCTCGCCGCCGCCGAGTGTGAGCAGCGACCACTCCTGGCCGCAGATGTCGCCCGCGCGTTCCCAGCGCCCGCGCACCGTGCGCCCCTCCGTCAGGTCCCGGACCCGCACCGGTCCGCCCTTGGCGGGGCAGAGCGCGATCAGCCGGCCGTCCGCGCCCGACGCCACCGTCGCCGGGCTCTCCGACTCCGTCTCAAACAGCGGCTTCCCGTCCGCGGCCGAACGCACCTGCACCCGGGAGTCGTCCGCGCCGCTCACGACGTAGGCGCGTTCGGCGAAGTCCACGAAGGACGCCCCTGGCAGCCGGTCCCCGAACCATCGTCCGGCGGCCGTGTCCCACAGCCGTACGCCGTCGTCCCCCTGGATCGCCAGCAGCCGCCCGTCCGGGCTCGCCCCGATCGCGGCGCCGTCCTCCGGCAGCCGTCCCCCGGCGATCCTCCTGTGCCCGGTCACGTCCCAGGTCCGCCACACCCGGCCCTCGACGCTGAGCAGCGTACGGCCCGAGCCGGTCAGGAAACGCGCGGGGCCGTCGCCCGGTGCCCGGTCGCTGAAGGTGTCCAGTTCCTGCTGGCCGAGTGAGCCCAGCAGCGCCCGCCGGGTCTCCGGCAGCTCGGCCGTCCGCCAGGCGGCGACGCCCAGCAGCTGTGCGGTGCGCGGGTCGGTGGTGCGCAGGGCGTCCGCGACGGTGGCGATGCGGCGGGCCGCGTCGTCGGTGCGGCGGCGCTCGTTGTCCTTGCGCTGCGTCCAGGCGGCCAGTCCGGCGACCAGCGCCACCGCGAGGACGGCGGACAGCACGCCCACCGCGGCCCGTGCCCGGCGCGTGGAGCGGGCGGCGGCCCGGCGTTCTGCCTCGCGAGCCGCCAGCGCGGCGGTGAGGAACTCACGTTCCGGCACGGTCAGGGAGGGGTCGTCCTCGTGGCCGGGGAACAGCTCCGCCGCGCGGGCCAGCCGGGTGCCCCGGTACAGGGCGCCGGGGTCGCGGTCGTGCTCCAGCCAGACGCGGGCGGCCTCGGTCAGCCGCCGGTGGTGGCGCAGCCGCTCGCGTTCCTCCTCGATCCAGCCGTGCAGCCGCGGCCAGCTGGTGATCAGCGCCTCGTGGGCGAGCTGGGCGCCCTCCTCGTCGACGGTCAGCAGCCGGGCGCGGGCCAGCCGCTCCACCGCCGTCGGCACACCGGGGGACTCCCACTCCTCGCGCTCGGCCCGGGTCAGCGGGCGCCGGGTGTCGGGGGTGCCCTGACCGGGCTCGACCATCCGCAGCAGCAGCAGCCGGGCGGCGTCCGCCTGCTCCCCGGTCAGCTGCCCGTACGCCTCCTCGGCGCTCGCCGCGATCGCGCCGTGCACGCCGCCCGCCGCCTGGTACGCGGCCAGGGTCAGGATCCGGCCCTTGCGCCGCCGCCAGGTCTCCAGGAGGGCGTGCGAGAGCATCGGCAGCCCGCCGGGCTCGTCGAGGACCTCCTCCACGATCCGCGCGGTCAGCTCCCGCTCCACCAGGAGCCCGGCCTGCTGCGCCGGCTTGACGACCGCTTCCCGCAGCTCGTCCGCCGTCATGGGGCCCACCAGCAGTCCGGCGCCGTTCAGCGCGTCGGCCAGCCCCCGGTGCTCGCCGCAGCGGGGGTAGAAGTCGGCCCGTACGGCGATGAGCACCCGCAGTCGGCTGCCGGGGTCGCGGGCGGCGAGCAGCAGCTCGATGAACCGGTCCCGCTCCGCCCGGTCCCGGCACAGGGTGAAGACCTCCTCGAACTGGTCGACCACCACCCAGCTCTCCGGCTCGTCCGCCGCCGGGGCCAGCAGAGGGCCGTACGTGGTGGCGGGCCGGTCCCCGGGGGTCAGCACCCGCAGCACCGCCGGGCGGCCCCGGTCCGCGATCTCCCGCTGGAGGCGGGGGATCAGCCCGGCCCGCAGCAGTGAGGACTTTCCGCTGCCGGAGGCGCCGAACACCGCGGCGAACCGGTGCCCGCACACCAGCTCCAGCAGTTCCTGCGCCAGCCGGTCCCGGCCGAAGAACAGCCCCTGGTCGGCGGGCTCGAACCGGGACAGGCCCCGGTACGGCGGCACCGTGTCCCCATCGTCCTCGCGGGCCGTCTCCGCCGCTTCCGCCTCGGCCTCCTTCCAGCGGGGCGCCCATTCGTCCGGGTCGCCGCCGCAGGCCCGTACATACCCCTGGACGACGGCGAGGGACGGCAGCCGTTCGCCGGCGGCCGCCTGTGACAGCGTTGTCGCGGAGAAGCCCGCGGTCCGGGCCATCGCCCGGTACGAGGGGTTCCCCGCTTCCCCGCGCAGCTTCCGCAACTCGTGCGCGAGGCGCGGCACCGGGCCGGCGGTCGGGTCCAGCGGTCTCTCCGGACGCCCCATGCGCGTACCCCCACACAGCTGACGAAAGTGACATCGGGCGCGATGAACATACAAGCCACCCGGTGACGCCCGGGTTGCCCGCAGATGACGTACGGGTGGTGCGGCATGTGATGTCGATCAATCCCCGTCCACCCACGGGATTGATTTACCTGACAAAAGGGACGTGCCGATCAACACTCCGGTTGCGAACGTCGGTGTCGGCAAGGCCGGATCCCGGCACACCGAGTCACCTGGAGATCAGCGCATGTCCGCTACCGACGTCATCGAAGCAAGATCCGGACAGCGTGGCCGAAGAGTCACCGTCGGGTCGATCGTCACCACACTCGTGCTGTCGATCTTCGCCACCCTGCTCGGCCCGCTGGGCGTCCTGCAGAGCGCGAGCGCGGCCGACGGCAATCCGGCCTTCCGGATCGGGACCGACGGCGCGGCGGCCTACAGAAGGTTCATCGACACGATCCGTGACCGCGTCAACGACGGCGGGAGCACCAGCGTGCGCAACGCCGGCGGCTACCGGGTGGACCACACGCCCAGCTGGGTCGACACCCATTCGACCAACGCGTACATCCGCGTGGACATCCAGGCGTGGGGCAACGACGCGGTCGTCCGCCTGAACCTGCGCCGCTCCGACCTGTACCTCATCGGCTGGTGGGACAAGTACAACACCTACCACTACCTCGGCACCCGCAACACCGAGGCCACCAAGACCAACAAGAAGGGCAAGCCCTACGAGGCCGAGTCCGCCCGCTGGGACAACGGTCAGTGGCGCAAGTCCAAGGTGCAGGAGCAGACCCGGTTCGGTGAGAACTACGTCGATCTCGAGCGGTTCACCGGCCGGCCGCGCGCCGGCCTGGGGATCAGTCGGGGCACCCTCAACTCGGCGGTCTGGAACCTGTACAACGGGCACGGCGACGAGCAGATGGCCTGGGGCGTCCTGGTGATGACCCAGTTCCTCTCCGAGTCGGCACGCTTCCGGCTCATGCGGGATCAGATCGCCACCGTCATGGGCGTGGACGGCACCTTCCACATCCCGGCCGAGTACGCCGAACTGGAGAACGACTGGGACAACCTGAGTTCTCACTTCAACCAGCTGGTCCGCCAGGACGCGGCCCAGGGGCGGGTGGTCCGGGACCCCCACCCGCTGGTGGGCTACCGGCGGGACATCTTCGGCGACCCCACGAGGCTGATCCTGGAAGCCGCGTACCTGTACGCGTCGTACGTCCTGGGCACGGCGAAGGGCCGCTGACGCGGGACAGCCGACGCGGGACAGCTGAGGCACGACAGGCAACGGCCGCCGGCGGACCTCCTCCGCCGGCGGCCGCTCGCTGTCCGGGCAACGCGGACAGCGGACCCGCCGCGCCCCCTTTGCGTCGGCTTGCGTCGGCTGCCGCCCCATGTCCATCATGCGTCCATGAGATCCGGCAAGCCGTTCCCCTACGACGTGCCTCTCGTGACCGTGCCCCTCTGGGAGGCGGACGCCCTCGTCCTGTTCGACTGGCTCCGCGACGTCGACCTCGACACGGTGCCGGTCACCCACCCCGCACAGAAACAGGCGCTGGCCGATCTCTACGCCCGGCTGGAGTCCGACACCGAGAAGGACTTCACCGGCGCGACCGCCGAGGAGATCACCGCCGCACAGGCCGAGGTCGCCCAGAACATGGGGTGGTAGGAGGGCATCGCGCGGCCGCCCGCACGGGCGTGCGATAGCTTGCCGGGCATGTCCGACAGTCCGCCCGCCGTGACCGGCCTCGGCCCCGTCCCCTGGCCACCCGCCCCGATCAGGACCGAACGGCTCGTCCTCCGCGCCCCCGAGGCCCGGGACCGTACGGCGTTCATCGAACTGCTCGCCTCGGCGGACGTGCACACCTACCTCGGCGGGCCCCGGCAGCGCGCCGACCTCGAACGCGAGACGCCCGAGGTGCCCGAGCGGTGGCCCGGGAGCTTCGTCGTCGAGCTGGACGGGGCCATGATCGGCCAGCTCCTGCTCAGGAGGGCACCGGCGCACAGTCGCCCGGCCGCCGCGGGCAAGGTCGACCTCGGCTACCTGTTCCTGCCGCGGGCGTGGGGACACGGGTACGCCGGCGAGGCGTGCGCGGCGGCACTCGGCTGGCTCTCCGACGCGCTTCCCGGAGAACCGGCGGTGCTCCACACCCAGACCGCCAACGCCCGCTCGATGCGGCTCGCGGCGAAGCTGGGGTTCACGGAGGTGGAGCGGTTCGAGGCCTGGGGCGCCGAGCAGTGGCTGGGGATGCGGTCCACGGGCAGGGCGTCCGGGTGAGGGCTCCCCCTGCCCGCCGGTCTGGCCCGCCTGGAAAGCCGCCCCACGCCGTCCGGTTGATCCCGCCCTCGGCGCCACCCCGCGGCATACCCTGCCGTCCATGACCTCCACCTCCCCCGCCGCCCGCACCGCCCTGGACCTCACCGCCGCCCTCCCCGTCACGGACCTGGAGGACTTCTACCGGGACCTGCACCGCCACCCCGAACTCTCCGGCCGGGAGCACCGGACCGCCGCCCGGCTCGCGGAGCGGTTGAAGGAGGCGGGGTACGACACCGTCGAGGGGGTCGGCGGTACCGGGGTCGCCAGCGTCCTGCGCAACGGGGACGGGCCGGTCGTCCTGCTGCGCGCCGACATGGACGCACTGCCGGTGCGGGAGGAGACCGGGCTGCCGTATGCCTCCGAGGCGGACGGCGTGATGCACGCGTGCGGGCACGATCTGCATGTGACCTGGCTGGCCGGGGCCGCCGAGGCGCTCGCGGCGGGGCGGGACGCCTGGTCCGGGACGCTCGTGCTGGTGGGGCAGCCCGCCGAGGAGACCGGCAGCGGGGCGGCGGCGATGATCGCGGACGGGCTGTACGAGCGGGTGCCGCGGCCGGATGTGCTGCTGGGGCAGCACGCGGCACCGGGGCCGGTGGGGCTGTACCCGCATGTTCCCGGGCTGATTCTGTCGGCCACCACGGACGTCGACATCGTGGTGCACGGGCGCGGTGGGCACGGGTCCCGGCCCGAGACGACCGTCGATCCCGTCGTGACGGCCGCGTACATCGTCACGCGGCTCCAGACCGTCGTCAGCCGGGAGGTCGCGCCCCGCGAGTCCGCCGTGCTGACCGTCGGGCGGATCGAGGCCGGTACGGCGGCCAACATCATCCCGTCCACCGCCCGGATCTCCCTCAACCTGCGCACCCAGTCGGAGGCGGTACGGGACCGGATGGTCGCCGCGATCCGCCGGATCGCCGAGGGCGAGTGCCTGGCCGCCGGGTGCCCGCGCGAACCGGAGGTGACGCTGGGCGGCTCCTTCCCGGTGACCGTGAACGACGCGGAGACCGACCGGCGGATCGCCGACGTGCACCGCGAGGTCTTCGGCGACGGCACGGTCTTCGACCCGGGCCCGGCGATGGGCAGCGAGGACTTCTCCCGGCTGGCGGCGGACGGACAGCCGTACTCCTTCTGGTTCGTGACGACCACACCGGCCGCGACCTGGGACGCGGCGCCCGGCGGCGACGACCTGCTGGCCCGGCTCGACGCCCTGCCCAGCAACCACAGCCCGCACTTCGCGCCGGACCTGTCGGTGGTGGCACCCGGGGTGCGGACCCTGGTCTCGGGAGCCCTCAGCTACCTGGTGCGCTGAACGGGCCCCTCCGGTCAGCGCACCTAGTCCGGCAACGCCTTCCGCAGCGCCTCGTCCAGCGCCGCCGCCACCTCCGCGTCCCCCGGCGGGCTGTCCCCCAGCAGCGGCCCCAACTGGGCCGTGAACGTCTGGGTGAAGGCGCCGTACAGCGGGGTGCGCGGGCGCTGGACCGCGTTGCGCAGGGCGGGGAGCAGGATGCGGCGGGCGTAGGCGGGGCGGCCCTCCGCGTCCCGGGGCATGAGGTCGGCGCGCTCGCCGGTCGGGGAGGGCGAGGGGGTCGTCGCGGACAGGGCGCAGCGGACGCCCTCGCTCGTGTACGCCGAGGTCCGTGTCGCCGCGAACCCCGCGTCCAGCAGACAGCGTTCGCTCTGCTTCCCGGTGAGGAACCTGATCAGCTCGGTCGCCTTGCCGGCCCGGGCCGAGCCCTGGGCGACGGCGAGGTTCTGGCCGCCGAGCACCGCCCGGCCGGGGAGCGGGGCGACGCCCAGCCGGTCGGCGGGGAAGGACCGGTGGAGGGTGCGGTAGGCGTACGGCCAGTGCCGCAGGAACGCGGTGCGGCCGTCGGCGAAGTCGTCCAGGGTGGCGGCCTCGTCGGAGCGGACGGCGTCCTGGAGGGTGTACGGGGCCTCGGTGCGGCGGCGGAGTTCGGCGATCCCGGCGGTCAACTGGCCGACGTCACCGTCGTAGTGGCCGTCGGGGGCGGTGAGCCGGAGGCCGGGGACCGCCGACGCGAACGCCTCGACCGCGTTGACCGTGCGGCCCTCGTAGGGGGCGAGCTGGGTGGTCCAGCCCTTCTCGTAGGCGCCCTTGGGCGGGTCCTCGTCGATCACCTCGACGAGATCCTCCAGTTGCCCCCAGTCGAGGCCCGCGCTCAGGTCGGTCCGGGTGATCCCGGCCGCCTTGAGCAGGTCGGGGCGGTAGTAGAGGAGCCCCACGTCGCTGTTGAACGGCACCGCGTACACCCCGCCGTCCCAACTCGCCGTCTCCGCGACCGACTTGATGTGGTCGGCGTCGAGCACATCGGCGGGCAGCGGGCGGATGAGCCCGGCGGCGGCGAACTCCGGCACCCAGGTCACGTCCAGGTTGACGACGTCGTACGCCGCGCTGCCGGACTGGAGGGCGCCCAGCAGCTGGCTGCGCTGTTCGTCGGCGCTGCCGGAGAGCTCGACGAGCCGGGCCCGGTACCCGGTGTTCGCCGCCGCCTCCCGCTCGTTCCACGCGTCGATCAGCTGCTGCCGGATCCCGTTCTGCCCGGTGACGTCCCGCCCCCCGGCGACCACGATGTCCCCGGCGACATCGACATCGGGCGAGGGCCCGGCGGCGGGGGAGCCGCCGGTACAGGCGGCGAGGACCAACAGCAGGGCGGTGACCAGCAGTCGGGACCGACGGACCACGCCTCCGCCCCCAACTCCGCTCAGAGCTCCGCCCCGAACCCCTCGCCCCCGCCGAGCCGCCGGCAGGCACCCCCGCCGTCGGCTCATCAGCCCTCCCCGGCCCATCAGCCCTCCCCCGTCCCCGTGCGCGCCACCTCGTCCGTCAGGCCCGCTCCGAGGTCGTCGTCGGCGTCCAGGCAACGGCCCCCGCTCGCGGTGGAGATACGGGCCGCGGGCCGGTCGGGGTCGCAGCCGCCGCTCTTCAGGGAGACCGTGGCCACGGGGACGCGTGCCGAGCGGGCCCGGGTGAGGACGTCGTCGAGGGCGGCGCCGGTGAGGCGGTTGTCGTCCTCGCCGTCGGTGACGTACACGACGAGCTGTGGGCGGTCGTCGGCGGCGCCGCGGCCTGCCATGTCGTCGAGCGCGGCGAGCAGCGCGGCGGGCGGATCGGCCTCGGCGCCGCGGACCCGGGCGCGGGCGTCGATCTCGCGTTCGGCGTCCTTGCGGGCGTGCGGGCCGAAGGGGAGGGCGGTTTCGTAGGGGCGGTCGCCGGAGGTGCCGGAGACCGCCCAGACGCCGTACTCGTCCGCGTCCCCGAGCCCGCCCAGGGACTGCTTCAGCAGGCCGGGGCCGCCGCTCGGCCCCTCCCACAGGCCCGCCATCGAGCCGGAGCTGTCGAGGAGGAAGAGGACCCGGCCGGGGCCGTGGACGGCGCGGTAGGTGGCCAGGGCCGCCGTCATCTCGTCGCCTCCGGCGGATTCGTCCAGCGGGGCCGGATCGGCCAACACCCCCGGGGCGGGGGGCGCTTCGAGGCGGCCGCCCGGGGTGCGGAAGCCGTCCCGGGCGAACACGGCCCGGCCCTGCCGCCCGGTCAGCCAGCTCCGGAACCGTCCGGCGGCCTCGTCGCGCGCGGACTCGTCGCGGTCGGCGCCCCGCCAGCGCACCCGGACGAAGGTGGGCTGCACCCCGGGCACGTCATTGGCGTACTGGGCGGTGCGCGGGGTGCGGGTCGTGCGGTCGCAGCCGACGCCGCTCTTCAGGAGGAACTCCGGTACGAGGGCGGCGGTGCGGTTGTCGACGGCGTCGTCGTCGGGCAGCGTGCACAGCAGGTCGGCGGCGGTCGGGGCGGGCGGCCCCGGCTGGGCGAGCTTCTGCTCGCCGGAGGACGGGTCGGTGTTCTCGGGGCCGTACAGACCGACCGTCGCGAGCAGCGCGGAGGCGGCGAACTCCGGGTCGGGGCGGCGCACTTCGGCCTTCGGTTCGCGCGAGCGCAGCTGCTCGATCATCACGGACAGGGAGAGTCCGACCTGGTCCCCGCGCGCCTTGCCGGCGATCCGTTCCGGTACGGCCAGCACGACCGGCGAGTACGCCAACGGCTCCTCGTCCGGCGCCAGTTGGGCCACGGCGTCGCTGTCCTGGGCGGCGGCGACCCGGGCGGCGTCGGCGGGCGAGGCGGGTATCCACACGTCGGGCTGCGGGCCCACGTCGCGCTGCGGGTTGGTGTCCTCGTCCGGCGGCTCCTGCCAGGCCACCGAGTCCTGGCCGAGGGCGGCGACCGTGTCGGCGGCGCCCGCGCTGTAGACGGTGATGCCGCTGCGCCGGCAGCCGTCGCCGGTGGTGTTCGCCGCCGACGTCAGATAGGCGTCGGCGGCCGCGGTGACGGTCGGGGCGAGGTCGGGGTCGGTGAGGACGCGCAGTTCGAGGGGCGGGGCGCAGGGCGTCGACTCGGAGGTGAGCACGACGATGCCGTAGCCGCCGAGGCCGGCGGCGGCGAGGGCGAGCAGGGCGGTGAGGCGGGTCGGGCCCACCGCGCGCAGCAGCCCGAAGACGCGGGAGCGGCGCGTCCTGGCGGCGAGCGTGGCGGCCCGGGCGGCGAGGAGCGCGGGCAGGGCGCGCAGGGCGGCCAGGAGGGGCCGGGGCGGTCCGGGCTGCGGGGGTGCCGGGGGCGGGGGCGGTTCGGGAGGCCGTACGCCCGCCGCCGACAGCAGCACGTCCTCGTCCGGCTCCGCCCTGCTCTGCGGCTCCCAGGGGTCGCCCCGCACGGTCTCGTGGCCGCCCGCCGCCATCCGGGCCCGTAACGCGTCCGACAGCTCCCGGAACCCCAGCTCGCCGCCCTCGTCGAGGAGTCGGACGAGTTCGGCGGTGTACGGGGTCGGGGTGCCCGGTTCGCCCGCGTCGACCCGGTGGTTGGCCTGGACGCTCATCAGCAGCAGCACGCGCCGCTTGTCCTCGAACCGCTCCCACAGCCAGGCCGCGTTGCCCGCGAAGCAGCAGTCGAGGATCACCACGACCCGCTCGGCCGGGCTCCCTGCGAGGACGGTCAGCACGGTGGTGAACATCTCCGCGCCCGGGAACACCGCGTGCCGCCCGGGGACCACGCGCGCGTTGTGCATCTGGAGGAACAGCTCGTCGCCCGCGCTCGGGATCGCGCCGTGCCCGGCGAAGTACAGCAGGAGCAGTCCCTCGGCGCCGCCTGCGGCGGTGTGCAGGGCCCGGTTGAACTCGTCCTGGGAGGGCGAGCGGGACACGGTGATCTCGTGCTCGCCGAACACCCGGCCCCGCAGCAGCGCGTCCCGCAGCCGGCTCACATCGTGCTTGACGGCCGGAAGGTCGCCGGGCACGCCGTGCGGCGGCTCGGTGAACTCGTACTCGGAGACGCCCACCAGCAGCGCCCGGTTCACCCGGCCGCGCGGGTCGAAGCGGGTCACCGGCCTACCTGTCGTCGGGGAGGTCCACGAGGTCGACGCGGCCCGAGGGCGGATCCCCGTCCTCCACGCCCCGGCGGACGTCCCGCCACTCCGCCACGGACCGTTTCACATACTCCAGCAGGTCCTTGGCGACCGCGGCTCCGGCGCCGCCCGCCATCGCCACCACGATGTCCATGCCGATGCCCATCGGGGCGCCGGTCTCGTCGGTGCGGGGCCGTTCCTGGATGTGCAGTTCGCCGGCGCGCACCTTCTCGTCGAGGCGCTGCTCCCGCTCCAGCCACTTGCGCAGCGCGCCGATGTCGCCCTCGCTCGCGGTCCCGTCCAGCCTGACACGGATTCCCTGGTAGGCCACTCCATCCCCCTCAGCCATAACTCACCATCATGACAGGCGAGTTGTGCGCACGGGAGGGGTCGTACGGCACCCCTGTGAAACGACGTCGTCCGTACGGTGATCCGGTCCTCGTCCTCACGAGCCGAGCGTCTGCAACTCCCGCAGATGCTTGTGCACATGGTCGAGGGCGCCCTCCCGGCGCCCCGGCACCCGTGCCCGCAAGTCGGCCAGCGCGGGCCCCAGTTCACGGGCCCGGGCCGGGTCGGTGATCTGACCCCACTGGTGGTGGGCCCGGTCGACGGCGGCCTCCACGGCGGGCGCGTCCGGGGCCTGCCCGGCGGTCAGGCGGGTGGTCGCCACCGCCAGCCACGCCCGGCAGCTGCGCGCCGGATCCCCGGCGAACATGGCGAGATCCGCGCGGACTTCGCTCCAGTGCAGGGCCTCCTCGGAGGCGGGCCCCTGGGCGCGTACGGCGGTCAGCTCGTGGTGCGCGGCGAGCGCGTCGGCGTCCCCGTGCCGCCGGGCGGCGACGGCGGCGGAGATCAGGGCGTGCGGGTCGCCCGCGGCGGGCCCCCGCGCGGTCAGCACGTACCCCACGCTCTCCTGCGGGAGCCGGCTGAGCGCCTGCTGGTGCAACTGGTCGAGCGGGGGCCGGTGTCCGCTGCGCAGGATCGTCGCGACGGCCTTCATGTACGCGGGCGTGGCGACCGTCCGTCGGGACGGCGGCGGGGCGATGCGGCCGTGGACGGCGCTGTCGCGCCCGGTGTCCAGGGGGTTGGCGCGCAGCCACTCCCAGGTCTCCGGGTCGGCGTGCAGATCGAGGACGAAGTCCGTCGCACCGGCCGGGCGCAGCCGCAGTTCCTCCCGGAACCAGTGCCAGGGGAAGGCGGTGTAGCGGACCGTGGCGGGGGTGGTGCGGGCGAGGGCGAGGTGCGGCAGACGCTGCCGGCGGTCCAACTGGAGCTGCCCGGTGACGAACACGGTGAGCGGGCCGGGGGCCGCGGCGGCGGCGCGCAGCCGCGTCAGCACCGCCTGCGGCTCCAACGGGTCGGCGAGCTCTACGACGTTGGCGGTGTCCGTGCCGGACAGCACAGCCGGCGGTACGGCCGCGAGGACCGGGAGCACGGAGGCCGCGTCGACCAGACACCCCTTGCCCGCGGGCGCGGCGGCGAGCAGCAGCACGGTTCCGGGCATCGGTCCCTCCCCATCCCCCGTCGATCACGTACGGCAGCACCGTAACCGCTGCGGCTGCAAAGGTGGACCTCAGGACTGCAAACGTCCCTTTCCTGCCGGGTCGTCGCCCGCCTGCCGCCGTGCGGGCCGCCGTACCGCGAACACCGTCGTGTCGTCCGCCAGCCGTCCCCCGCAGTGCCGCAGTGTGCCGTCGCGCACGAAGGCGACCAGGCGCCGGGGTTCGGCGATCCGCGGATCGGCGGCGACGGCGTCGGTGACCTCGGCGGCCAGCGGATAGAAGCGGCCCTCGGCGTCCCGGGCCTCGGTCACGCCGTCCGTGGTGAGCAGCAGCGTCTCGTCGGGGGCCAGGGGCACGCGCCGCACCGGCGGCGGACCGTCGGCGGCGAGTTCGCCGAGGCCGAGCGGGAGCCCCTCGCCGGACGGCAGATGGCGCACCCCGCCGGGGCCGGCGATCAGCGGCGGCTCATGACCGAAGACGACCACGTCCACCGCGTCGGGAGCGTCGTCGGGAAAGCCGAGGAGTACGGCGGTGGCGAACCGGTGTTCCTCCTCGCCGCGCCCGAGGGCCTTGATGTGCCCGCGGTGCCGCAGCATCCGCACCTCCAGGCGGTCGGCGACCGTCGTGAGGTCCGCCTCGTGGTACCCCGCCTCACGGAAGGTGCCCAGCAGCGCCGCCGCCGTCTCCACCGCGCCGAGCCCCTTGCCCTGGACGTCCCCGACGAGCACGCGGGTGCCGTGCGGACCGGGCTGGATGTCGTAGAAGTCCCCGCCGACCCGCGCCTCCACATCGGACGCCAGATAGACCGCCGCATGGTCCAGACCGGCCCAGTCGTCGGGCAGCGGGCGCAGCACGGTGCGCCGGGTGGTGTCGGCGACGTCCCGCATGTGCAGCATCCGCCGCTCCCCGCGCACCCGGACCGCGCAGGCCAGCACGGCGAGGGCGCCGCCGATGCCGACGAGGAGGAAGTCGGGCAGTCCGCTCTGGTACCGGTCCGGGTACGAGGTGTCGGCGAGGAGGAAGGTCAGCAGCGCGAGCACCGCGAAGGCGGCGGTGCCCCACACCCCGCAGATCGCGGCGGCGATACCCGGCACCAGCACGACCCACGTGATCATCTGGAACTCGCCGGCCGTGTTGAAGTCGATCAGCGTGATCCCGACGAGCATCAGCAGCGGCGGTACCCAGGCCACGCTGCGGCCGCCGATCCGCAGCAGCTCGCTACGGCTGCGGACGTCGCGCTTCATGCCGTTCAGCGAAACACGGGGGGTTTCCGCCCGCCATCCGACTTGCCAGGGGTCCTCGGCAGGTGTGCTCTGGAATCCGGGGGAATCCGGGGGGCGAGGAGAGAGAGGAGTCCTCTCATGGCTCATGCGGCACCCGCGTCCGGCGGTATGACCGGTGGCGGCACCCGACTGCCCGACATCTTCAGCGAGCGCGTCCACAGGGCGGCTCGGTACGGGATCCCCGTGGTCCTCGGGCTCGTCTACGGCTACTGGGCCGCGGCGAACCGGCGTGGCGGCGGTGAGATCACCGGCTGGAACATCCTGTTCGGTTTCGTCACCGCGATCGCCTTCATCGTGCTGTGCATCGCCGTGGCGACCTTCGCTCCGCTGCTCAAGCGCGAGCTGCATTCACTGGTGAAGTCCGCGTTCGCGGGGGCGGCGATCGGGTTCCTGTACAGCCAGACCGGGGAGAGTGTGCTCCGGTCCATCGCGCTGGGGGTGGCGGTCACCGCGGGCGTGTTCGTGGTGTTCTTCTACCGGTATTACACGCATGAGGACGCCGAGGGGAACCGGGTGTACTGACGGGGCGCGGCAAAGGGGCCCGGCATGGGATCGCCGGGCCCCTTTGTCTCCCTCTCATCCCTCACCCGCCGCCCGGGAACATGCCCCAGGCGTCCGCCGAGGATCCGGCCGCGCTCCAGCTCCATGAGCCGGAAGCGCTCCAGGAGCCGGACCCCGACGCGCTCCACGAGTCGTTCCAGTACGGGTCGTCCCAGTTGCTCCAGGAACCGTCCTTCCACTGGGGGCACGGATCGGAGCAGCTCGGCACCGGGCGGCCGCCGGTGTCGACGAACGCGGCGCTGGCCCAGCCCTGGGCGCCGACGAGCCAGTACCAGTACGGGTTGCCGTTGACGCTCTGCCCCAGGACCATGCACTCCACGCGGTCCTGGCTCCATGGCGAGAGCTGGGTGACCACGGGCGAGTGCGTGGTGGGCGCGGCCCTCACATTGAGGTCGACGCCGGAGACGATGGTGCCCCAGATCGGACCGCCTGATCCCCCGCCACCACCATGCCCATCGGCATACGTCGGCGGGGCGGCGGCGGCCGAGGTGCCCGCTGCCGCGACGGCCAGGGTGCCGCCGGTGAGCAGGATCGCGGCCAGGGTCCGCAGGGCCGGAGTGGTGCGCATGAATCGGCCTCCTTCTCCCCAGAACCAGGAAACACCCGTTCGGGTGAACCCTCCACCGGAGAGCTCGCCGGCGGGGGTGCCGCGATGCGCCCATATGCAGTCACCCCGGTCGCGCCCCACCCCTGGCGGGCCTTGCCTGGAACCGTGCGCCCACGCCTCCGCAACGCCCTCTCGGCCCTCCTCATCGCCCTGGCCTGTCTGCTCGTGCCGTTCGGGGTGCTGGCGGCCTGGGCGACCTACGGCAGGAATGTCCGGCTCCCTCGCCTGAGGCATCAACTCACCGACCCGTACGTGCCGTTCGAGGTCGCCGGTTTCTGGCTGCCCGTCACCGCGCTCGCCCTCGCCGCCGCCGGGATCGCGGTCGCCGTGTGCCGCCGCCGCGCGGTCACGGCGACCTCCCTCGGCACGGCACTCGGCGGCGCCTTCCTGGGCCTCGCGGTGGCACTGGGCCGCCACCTGACCCTCGCCGACCTGCACGCGAGGCACCGCCCGGCCGCGGGCGCCATCTACGACACCCTCACCGCCACCCTGCGCACGGTGTCCTGGCTGCTGGTCGCCCTCGGCCTCACCGCGGCCGCCGCCACCTGGCTCACGGCCCGGTACGCGCGACGCCGGCAAGCGTCCGCAGCGCCCGTCGCAGATCCGGCACCGCGGTCGACGCGAGTCCGAGCCTGACCGCGTCCGGCGTCCGGCTGGGATCGACGGCGAAGGCGGGCCCCGGCGTCACGGCGATCCCGTGCGCCGCGGCGGCGGCCGCGAAGGTGTCCGCCCGCCAGGGCGCGGGCAGCTCCCACCAGGCGTAATAGACCTGCGGATGAGCCCGTACGACGCCCCGGGCGCCCGGGATGCCCCTACCGGACTCGCCGCCCCCGCCGAGCCCCTCCAGCTCCTCGGCCACGATCCGCTGCCGCTCCGCCGCGTCCGCCCGCTTGGACTCCACCAGCCGCCGCACGACCCCCGCCCCGGTCACCCGCACCGCCGCCTCCAGCGCGAACCGGCCCGCGCTCCACCCGCCGGAGCGGATCGCGGCGGCCACGGCGTGCAGCCGCTCCCGGGGTGCGACGACGAAACCGACGGTCAGCCCCGGCGCGACCCGCTTGGACAGGCTGTCGACGACATGGGTGAGGCCGGGTGCGTGGGTGGCGAGGGGGTCGGGGGTGCCGGGGCTGTCTGGGGTGCCGGAGTGCAGGAAGGACCAGATGCGGTCCTCCACGACGGGCAGCCCCAAGTCCGCCACAGCCGCCGCCAGTTGGCGTCGGCGCTCCCGCCCCACCGTCAGGGACGTCGGGTTGTGCAGCGTCGGCTGGAGGTAGAGCGCGGACAGGGGTGCGGTGCGATGGGCCGCGGCGACGGCCTCCGGCAACGGCCCCTCCACGTCCCCGGCGAGCGGGACGAGGGCGATCCCCAGCCGCGCCGCGATCTCTTTGACCAGCGGATACGTCAGTTCCTCCACCCCGACCCGGCCGCCGGGCCTGACCAGGGAGGCGAGGGTGGCCGCGATGGCCTGGCGGGCGTTGCCGGTGAACAGCACACAGGCGGGGTCGGGCCGCCAGCCCGGCGCGAGCACGTCGGCCGCCGCCGCGCGGGCCGCCGCGGTGCCGGTGGCGGCGGCCGGGAGGAGGGCCTCGGCGAGGACGTCGGGGCGCAGGAGGGGTTCGAGGACGGGGGCGAGGAGCTCCGACTGGCCCGGTGCCGTCGGGTAGTTGAGCTCCATGTTCACGGGCGCCCGGGTCGCGTCCTCGGTGAGCGCCCGCCCGGTGGGCCCGGCGGGGGCGGCCCTTACGAAGGTGCCGCGCCCGACCTCCCCTACGACCAGACCCCGGCGCACGAGTTCGCCGTACACCCGCCCGGCCGTGGACCCGGCGATCCCGCGCCGCCGGGCGAACTGCCGTTGCGGCGGGAGCCGTTCGCCGGGTTTGAGCCGACCGGCCTCGATGTCGGCGGCGAGCCGGTCGGCGATGCGTCGGTAGTCCTCCACAGGTCCCACTGGTCCCCCTACGTGCGACGATGCTGGATTGCACCGAGGGCAAAGATCTTATTGCACCGAGGAGTTGGGGCGATCTAGGGTCGGTGCCATGGCAGCCGAAAACGCCGAAAACATGGCAACAGTCCCAACAATCCCTTTGGTCCTGGTCCACGGCCACCCCTTCGACCACACGATGTGGACCCCGCAGATCGAGGCCTTCTCGGCCTCGCGCCAGGTGATCGCCCCGGATCTGCGCGGCTACGGGACGTCCCCGGTGACGCCCGGTGTCACCGGGTTCCCGGAATTCGCCCAGGACATCGCGGCACTGCTGGACGAGTGGGAGGTGTCCGCGTGTGTCCTGGCCGGCCTCTCCATGGGCGGCCAGATCGTCATGGACTGCTACCGGCAGTTCCCGGAACGGATCCGGGGGCTGGTCCTCGCCGACACGTTCCCGGCGGCGGAGACACCCGAGGGCGTCACGGTCCGGCACGCCATGGCGGACCGGCTGCTGCGGGAGGGCATGCGGGGGTACGCCGACGAGGTGCTGGAGAAGATGGTCGCGCCGTACGCGGAGGCGGAGGTGAAGGCCCACGTGCACCGCATGATGACGGCCACCGGCCCCGAGGGCGCCGCGGCGGCCCTGCGCGCCCGTGCCGCCCGCCCCGACTACCGCGAGCTGCTGACCCGGGTGACGGTTCCCGCGCTGGTCGTCGTAGGAGCGGACGACGAGTACACCCCGGTGAGCGACGCGGAGGCGATGCACGCCGCGCTGCCCGACTCGACGCTGCTGGTCGTCGAGGGCGCCGCCCATATGCCGAACCTGGAGCGGCCGAAGGAGTTCAACGAGGCGCTGGGGGCGTTCCTGACAAAGGTCGACACGTCCTCGTAGGGTCGGGGCAGTGAGCAGCCCACCGGAACCACCGGAGCCACCGGAACAGCCCGCAGGACGTTCGAGGAGCCGGAGACTCGGCGTCTGGACCGCCGTCGCGCTGTTCGTCGGAGTGAGTGTCGTGATGGGATTCCGGGCCGCCGACAGCGACGGATTCACCCCCGTCCCCCAGTTCCTCGCCTTCCTGCCCTGGCTGGTCGCCCCCACCGCGCTCGGCCTCGCCCTCACCCTGCTCGCCCGCTGGTGGCCCGGCGTGGTGTGGAGCCTCGTCCTGCTGGGGCTGCTGGCCTGGTTCATCGAGCCGTACGGGAGGACGAGCGAGCCGGACGGGCCGGTGCTGGCGTCCCTGAAGGTGCTGACGTCGAACGTGGAGTTCGGGCAGGCGACCGACGCGCTGGTCGGCGTCGTGCGCGAGGAGAAGCCGGACCTGGTGTTCGTGCAGGAGTGCGAGTACGTCTGCGACGCCGAGCTGAAGCGGACGCTCGCCGGCGACTATCCGTACCGGCGGGCCGTGGCGGGCGGCGGTTCGGCGGGGTCGGTGATCCTGAGCCGGTTCCCGCTGAGGGCGGCCGGGACGATCCCCGGCACGATGGGCATGCCGGGGGCCGTCGCGGACGTGCGCGGGAACGACGTACGGCTGCAACTCGCGCATCCGATGCCGCCGCTGCCCGGACAGCTGGACGTGTGGCGACGGGAGCTGGGCGAGGTGCGGGACTTCGCGGCGGGACAGGCGGGGCGGCCGACCGTGCTGGCCGGGGACTTCAACGCCTCCCAGGACCATGCCGCGTTCCGCCGCATCCTCGACACCGGGCTGCGGGACGCCGCCCGGCTGGCCGGGGACGCCCGTACGCCGAGCTGGCCGGCCCGGACCGCGCCGACACTCGGCGCGCAGATCGACCACGTCCTGCTGTCGGCGGACTTCTCGGCGGAGTCGGCGCGCTTTCTGGAGCTGGCCGACACGGACCACCGGGCGCTGCTGGTGGAGATCACGCTGCACGGGCGGGAGTGACGTGTAATAGGCGCATGTCACGCGAGTTCCCCATCGGCCTCACACCCCCCGACTGGCTGGTCCGGAACCTCCAGCCGCAGCAGGCACCCGTCAACTGGGCGGCCGTGGCCCGCGCGGCGATCGCGATGGCGCTGCCGCTGGCGATCGGCCTGGCGGTGGGCGAACCGGCGTACGGCGCTCTCGCCTCGATGGGCGCGCTGTCCGGGGTCATCGGCGACACGGCGGACGCGTACCGCATGCGCATCCTCAACATCGCGATCCCGCAGCTCTTCGGCGCGGTGGGCGTGACACTCGGGTCGCTGGTGTACGGGCACGGGTGGGTGGCGGTGGCGGTGGTCACGGCCGTGGCACTGGTGTCGGGGATGATCTCGACGATCGGCGCGGTCGCCTCCGTCTCCGGCCTGCTGCTCCTGCTCAACTCGGTGGTCGGCGCGGGTCTGCCGATGCCGGGCGCGTGGTGGCTGGCGCCGGTGCTGATGACGGGCGGCGGGCTGCTGGTGCTCGTCCTGGCGCTGCTGGCCTGGCCGCTCAGGTCGGGGGTGCCGGAGCGGGCGGCGGTGGCGGGGACGTACCGCACGGTCGCGGATCTGCTGACGGCGTGCGGCGGCCCGGACTACGACGCGGCCCGGCAGTCCGTCACCCAGTCCCTGAACCAGTCGTACGACCTCGTCCTGGCCCGGCGCGCCCGCCACCACGGCCGCAGCCCCGAACTCACCCGGCTGCTCGCCCAGTTGAACGCGATCACCCCGGTGGTGGAGGCCGCCCCGGCGGCCCATCTCACGGGGAAGCCGCTGCCGCCGGAGGTCCCGAAGGCGGTGGAGCACCTGGCCCAGGCGGTGGAGACCGGCTACACCGGCCCGATAGGGCTCGACCTGCCCGCGCCCCTCACGGAGACGACCCGCGCGGTGGACCACGCCCTGCGCCACGCGGCGGACGTGGTGACGGCCCCCGACATCGACCCCCGGGGCATCGACGACCGCCTGGGCCGCCCGGCCGCCCTGCGCACCCGAGCCGCGCGGGGAGCCCGCAACGTGGCCCTCTCGGCTGCCTCCTGGCGCTACGGACTCCGCCTCGCGCTCTGCATCGGCGTCGCCCAGGTGCTGGTCTCCATCATCCCCGTCCCCCGCTCCTACTGGGTCGCCCTGACCATCACCTTCGTCCTGAAGCCGGACTTCGGCTCGGTCTTCTCCCGGGCACTGCTGCGGGCGGTGGGCACGGTCGCGGGCCTGGTCATCGCGGCGGCGGTCCTGGCGGAGGTGCCGCGCGGCTGGTGGGACGTACCGGTGATGCTGGTCCTGGCCCCGCTGATCCCGGCCCTGACACCACGCGGGTACGGCTACCAGACGGCGGCGATCACCCCGGTGATCCTTCTCCTGTCGGACGTGCTGAACCACCAGGGCACGGGCCTGCTCATGCCCCGCCTGGTGGACTCGCTGATGGGCTGCGGCATCGCGCTGATCGCCGGATACCTCCTCTGGCCGGAGAGCTGGCACACGAGGGTCGGCGACCGGCTCGCGGACGCGGTCTCGGACACCGCGCGCTATGTGGAGTCCGCCTTCGGCACGTTCGGCACGGAGGCCGTGGACCCACCCGCCCGCGCCCGCATGCGCCGCCGCCTCTACCGCGACCTGTCCGTCATCCGTACGGAGTTCCAGCGCGCGCTGACCGAACCGCCGCCCACGGGACGCCGGGCGGCCGCGTGGTGGCCGCTGGTCGTGGCGGTGGAGCGGATCGTGGACGCGACGACCGCGGCCCGGGTCCGGACCAGGCACGGGGCGCCGCTGCCGTCCGAGGCCGAGGTGAAGCAAGTCGTGCTTCAGCTGAGGGAGTTGGCGGAGGGGGTACGAGAGGCGGAGACGCTGTACTCGGTACGAACCGATCTGACGGGGCCGTCGGGGAGCGTGCTGGAGCCGCTGCGGCAGGAGGTGGCGGCGGCGCGGGCGATCGCGTCGCCGCGGTGAGCGACGAAAGCACGACATAACAGCCGTCAGCCGGTCTGCCAGTTCCGCAGCTTCTCCGGGTTCCGCATCGCCCAGATGTGCCGGATCCGGCCGTCCGCGATGTCGAAGGCGAAGACCGTCGAGAGGGCGCCGTCCTGCCAGGACACCAGGCCGGGCAGCCCGTTGACCGCGCACTCCTGGAACGTCGTACGGTCGCCCGACACCCGGGCGATCTCGGCGTACCCGTGGGCGATCCGCTCGGCGCCCACGATCGGCTCCAGGTGGGTGACGACCAGGCCGCCCCCGTCGGCGGTCGCGACCGCGCCGGGGTCGAGCAGGCCGATCAGCGCGTCGATGTCCTTGGCCTCCCACGCCGTCCTGAACTGCCGTACGACATCGGCCTGTTCGTCGCTCGGCCCCGCCGGGGTCCCCGCGGCGCGGACACGGCGGCGGGCGGAGGACGCCAGCTGGCGGCAGGCCGCGGGCGTACGGCCGACGATCTCGGCGACTTCCCCGAACGGGTAGCGGAAGACGTCGTGCAGGACGAACGCGACACGCTCGGCCGGAGTCATCGCGTCGAGGACGACCAGGAAGGCCATCGTCACCGACTCGTCGAGGGTGACCCGGTCGGCCGGGTCGAGCCCCTCCGCGCCGGGCCGCCCGGTGATCCACTCCGTGGGCTCGGGCAGCGGTTCCGGGATCCAGGCACCGACGTACGTCTCCCGCCGGGCCCGCGCCGAGCCGAGCAGATTCAGGCAGATACGGCCCGCGACCGTCATCAGCCAGGCGCCGGGCGACTCGATGGCGTCCCGCTCCCGGTCGGACAGGGCGTACCAGCGGGCGTAGGTCTCCTGCACGACGTCCTCGGCGTCGGCGAGGGAACCGAGGAGCCGGTACCCGAGATTGATCAGCCGACGCCGCTCACTCACGATCGCGCTGGTGGTCATGATCAGCCAGTCTCCCTCGCTCGCCCGCGTGCCTCCATCGGTTATGACAAAGCAGCCCGCCGGAATGTGAGGTGGCGTCGCGGCCTCACATTCGGGAGGGCTGTTCTGTCGTACCGGTGAAGGCGACAACACCAGGCAGCAGGCAGATAAAAGGGGACTTCGATGAACGAATCTCAGGCCGTGAACGACTTTCGGGCCGTCGCCGACCGTGTCGAGATCGAGGCGCTGCGCGGCGAGTTCACCGACGCGGTGATGATGCGGGACCGGCCCCGGCTGGCGGCGCTGTTCACCCCGGACGGTGCCCTGCGGATGCCCAACATCCCCGTCGAGCAGATCGGCCGCGAGGAGATCATCGCCGGGGGCGAGCGGCTTCAGAGCCTGTGGGACTTCTTCGTGCAGAACACCCACCCCGGCACGATCCAGCTCGACGGCGACACCGCGACCGGCCGCGCCTACATCCAGGAACTCGCCCGCACCCTCGACGGCCGCGAGGGCCTCAACTACGCGGTCTACCACGACACTTACCACCGCACCGAGGAGGGCTGGCGGTTCGCCGAGCGGGTGTACGAGGTCAGGTACCTCGACACGTCCCCGCTGGCGGGTACGGCACCGAGTACGGCGCGGCACTCCGAGACCCACCCGGCCGCACCCTTCACGGAACCGGCAACCTCCGCCCAGCTGGAGCGAGTCGCCGCCGCCCTGCGCGCCAACGGCTTCGCCGCCGAGATCCTCGACGACACCGCCGAGGCCCGCACCCGCGTCAAGGAACTCATCCCCGAGGGCGCCGGCGTGCTCACCGGGGCCAGCGAGACACTCCGGCTCTCCGGCATCGACGACGACATCAACGCGAGCGGCCAGTACGACGCCGTCCGGCCCCGCGTCCTGGCCATGGACCGGGCCACCGCCGCCGACGAGATCCGACGGCTCGTCGCCACCCCCGACGTCGTCATCAACAGCGTCGCCGCCGTCACCGAGACCGGCTCCCTCGTCCTCGCCTCCGGCAGCGGCAGCCAGCTCCCCGCGAACTCGGGCGGCGCCGGCCAGGCGATCTGGATCGTCGGCGCCCAGAAGGTCGTCCCCGACCTCCCCACCGCCCTGCGCCGCATCGAGCACCACTGCCTCCCCCTGGAGAACGTCCGCGCCCAAGCCGTCTACGGCGTTCCCAGCGCCATCAACCGCCTCCTCATCCTCAACGCCGAACCCCACCCGGGCCGAGCCACCGTCCTGCTGCTCCGCGAGGCCGTCGGATACTGACTCCGCCGAGCCGGCATCCACGCCGGACACATGGGTGCGGCCGCCCTGTGCAGGAGGGCGGCCGCACCGGTGGGGGGTGGGGGTTCGGTCTTTGGGAGGGGTGGGGTCAGTCCTTGTCGAGGAGGGGGGTCAGTTCTTGTCGAGGGCCTTGTCCATGGCTGCCGCCAGGCCGTTGGCCCACAGCTGGTTCACGCGGGAGCGCTCGGCCGAGTTCGGCTGGGCGTTGGTGCAGGAGGTGCCCGGGCCGCCGCCCGACATCAGCTCGCTGCACGGGCCCGAGTAGTGGTCGGGGAGACCGAGGACGTGGCCCGTTTCATGGGCGGTCACCCGAGTCGAGTTGTACTGCTGGTTCTGCTGGTAGTCCAGGAAGATGTAGCCGCTGCCGTGGCCGTCCGTGGAGGCGTAGGACCCGTTGGGGTCGTTGCCCTCCCGGTAGGAGAAGTCGGCGGAGGAGGCCGAGCCGGACTGGAGTTTCACGTTCGAGACCGCGCTGTTCCATATCCGGGTACTGGCGGCTATCTGCGCGCTGAACGTGGGCGCGCGGGAGGCGTCGTAGACGACCGTGACGGCCGCCGCGCTGCTCGGGTTCGCGGCTCGCTTCTCGGCCACGGACTTCAGGACCGCCTGGAAGAAGGCGTCGGTGGCGTCGGCGGAGGACGTGGAACGGGACGTGTAGCCGACCGCCGGCGCCGCGGAAGCGGGAACCGCCGTGCCCAGGCCGAGCGTTGCGAGACTCAGGCCTACCGCTACCGCCGCTGTCATGAAGGACTTTCGCATCGAAGACTCCTTGGTGGGGGGTGAGTCTTTCGATGCGAGTCTCGGGGTCTGTGCGGCCGCTGTGATGATGGCAACCGGCGATAGGACGGTGCTATCACCGCCCCGATTCGCGTGCGTGGACGCCGATTTGTGCGTCTGGTGAAACGTGTGAGTCCGCTTTAGTCTCCCAGGGCATGGAGCTTGAGGTGAGGCACCTCCGCGCACTGTGCGCCATAGCCGACACCGGCAGTCTGCACCAAGCCGCTCGCCAACTCGGCGTCGCACAGCCCTCGTTGAGCACACAGCTCAGACGGATCGAGCAGGAGCTGGGCGGCGCGCTGTTCAGACGCGAACGCACCGGCTGTCGCCCCACCCCGCTCGGACGGCTCGTCCTGAGCCGCGCCAGACCCCTCGTGACCGAGATGCGCTCCCTCGTCGCCGAGGCACGGGCCGCCGCCGTGGGCGGACCTCAGCTGCGGGTCGGCTCCACCGCGAGCCGCGCCCTCCCCGGCTGGCTGCGCCGGCTCAGAGCCCAGGGCCAGGAACCGACCCTCCGCATGGACGTCTCCCCGAACGCCCTGCTCCGCATGGTCGCCGAAGGACAGCTGGACGTCGTCTTCGTGCACGAGGTGGAGGGCTGCCCGCTGCGCATCCCGGAAGGCCTGCGCCTCCGCGTGCTGGTCGACCGGGAGCCGCAGTTCCTGTCCCTCCCCGCCGACCACCCGGCCACCGCCAAACCCGTCGTCGACCTCGCCGACCTCGCCCACGACCGCTGGATGATCGACCCCACGGTCGACGGCGAATGGGACGCCGTACAGCGCATGTTCCGCACAGCGGGCCTCAACCCCCGTGTCCTGCACGGCGATTACCACACCGCCGCCGCCCTGGTGGCCACCGGCGAGGTCGTCACCGTCTGCCAGCCGTCCTGCCTCCCCCGCCCCGACATGGCCGTACGACGACTGCGCGGCGACCCTCTCGGCGTACGGCTGCTCCTGGCGGCCCGCACGGAGACGAACCTGGACGGGGTCCGTCCCGCGCTGGAGGAGGCGTACTGGGAGGCGGCGCGGCAGGCTCCGGCGTACAGGGAGTGGCTGGAAGAGACGGTCCCAGCCACTCACTGAGCGTGTGGTGAGCGAGTTCTCTGGTGAGCCGGGGCTCAGACGCCGATGTCGTCACCGTCCGTACGCCACACGGCCACCACGGCCGGGCGGACGATCTTGCCGGGGCCGTCGGGCCAGACCGACGCCGGCTGCTCGACCGTGGCGCCGCTGATCTCGCCGGGGTGCTGGACCGCGACGAGAACCCGGCGGTCCTGCACGATCGGCCCGCAGGTCTCGGCGCCGACCGGCATCGTGAGGAACTGCTTCAGCTCACCGCGCCGGCCACCTCGCGTCGCGACGCCGAACAGGCCGTCGTGGTAGCCGAGCTGGGCGCCGTCGGTGGAGATCCACAGGTTGCCGTACGGGTCGAAGGTGACGTTGTCCGGGCAGGAGATCGGGCTGACCTTGTCCTTCGGGAAGCCCGCGAAGTAGGTGGCGGGGTCGTTGGGGTCACCGGCGACGAGGAACAGCGACCACGCGAACTTGGTGCTGTCGGCCCGGTTCCAGCGCTCGGTGAGCTCCAGGATCTGGCCGTGCTTGTTGGCGTTGCGCGGGTTGGCCTCGTCGGCCGGGGCGTTGCTGCCCACGCCGCGGTTGGTGTTGTTGGTGAGGGCGACGTACACCTTGCCGGTGTGCGGGTTGGGCTCGATGTCCTCGGGCCGGTCCATCTTGGTCGCGCCGACCTTGTCACCGGCGAGGCGCGTGAAGACGTACACCTCTTCGGCGGTCATCCCGTCGACGTGCGAGACCGCGCCCTTCGCGGTGGCGGTGGCGAGCGGTATCCACACGCCGCTGCCGTCGAACTCACCGTCGGCGGGCAGCTTGCCGGTGCCGTCGATCTCGATGGCGGGGGAGTCGCCGGTGAGCTTGGCGACGTACAGCGTGCCCTCGTCGAGGAGGGAGAGATTGTGCTCGCGGACGGCCCGGCTGGTGCCCTTCTTCATCCGCTTGCTGCTGACGAACTTGTAGAAGTAGTCGAAGCGCTCGTCGTCACCGGAGTAGACGACGGGCCGCCCGTCGTCGGTGAGCCGGACGGTGGCGCCCTCGTGCTTGAAGCGCCCGATGGCGGTGTGCTTGCGGGGCGTGGAGGTGGGGTCGTAGGGGTCGAACTCGACGACGTACCCGAACCGGTGGGGCTCGTTGGGCTCCTGGGCGACATCGAACCGCTTGTCGAACCGCTCCCACTTGCGCTCGGTGGCCCCGGTCCCGATCCCGTACCGCTTGTCCGTGGCCCGGCTGCTGTTGGCGAAGTACTGGTTGAAGTTCTCCTCGCCGTGCAGGGAGGTGCCCCAGGGGGTCGTACCGCCGGAGCAGTTGTTGAGCGTGCCGAGGACCTTGGTGCCGGTCGGGTCGGCGGAGGTCTTGAGGAGGTCGGACCCGGCGGCGGGCCCGGTGAGCCGGAATTCGGTGGTGGCCGTGATCCGCCGGTTGAGGGGATGCCGGGGTACGAGGGTGAGCTTCCCGTTCTTCCGATTCTCTTCCACGACGACGGCGGACAGCCCATGGGCCGCCCAGGCGATCTCGACCTGCTCGCGGGTGGGGTTGGCGGCGTCGTAACCACGGAACATGAGCACCTCGTCGGTGTACTCGTGGTTGGCGACGAGGAGCTGCTTGCCGTTACCGAGCGGGAGCAGGGTCAGGAAGTCGTTGTTGTACCCGAACTGCCCGGCCTGCGCGGCGGCCGTCTGCTTCTCCGGGTCGAAGGCGGGGGCACCGCGCAGGATGGGCTCGCCCCAGCGGACGACGACGTTCTGGGCGTAGCCGTCGGGGACGGTGACCTGGTCGGCGGTGTTGGGGGCGACGGGGGTGAAGCGGAGACCGCGGGCGGCTTTGCCGGTGCCGGGCTTGTACGAGGCGGAGGTGGCGTCGGCGGTCGCGTCGCTCGCTGCGTGCGCCTGGGGCGCCCCGGCGACGACCCCGGTCCCGGCCGCGGCGGCGACGGTCACGACGGCGGCGGCCTGTACGAGGGTCCGCCGGCTCACGGCACTGGCGATGACATCGCCGACGTACTCGTTGCCGCTGGTGTTGGGCACCTCGTGGAAGCAGGCGTTGCCACACCGGTAGAGGCAGGTCAGGGCGGAGCGGCCGCCCGGGTGCGCGTCGGACGGCGACGAGGTTCTGATCAGCGGCAGCTGCTTGCGCATTTTGTGTTCCCCTTGCTTCCCCATGGACTCCCCTTGAATCCGCGTGACGGACGCTAGGAGCACGTGTGTGCGACAGCGGGGACTCTTGGTGAACTGCCGGTGAATCCGAGGTAGCGGTACGGGAGTTGGCGGGCCGGGGGGTCCGTGGGGCGGGTCCGGGTGCGCGCGATGGCCGGTTGGCGTCCTTGACGTGAGGCGGGTCCTGTGTCCGCCCCTGCCCAAGATCACCATCTGGGGCCGCTAACCTTACGTGTCCGTCCTGGCCAGGGATTTACGGGCATCAACTCATGCGAAGGGTTGCGCACATGGGCATTCTCACTCTCCTGCGGAACGCGTTCGGCCGGTCACGCAAGGGGCTTACCGCCGAGGCAGAGGGTGCGGAGGGGACGCAGCCGACGACGCCGACGGTGCCTTCGGTGCCGTCCCCGTCGCCCGAGCCAAAGCCGGAGCCGGAGCCGTCCCGGGTTTCGGCGGAGGTCCCGGAACAGCGTCCGGCTTCGACGTCGCTGTCGACCAAAGATGAGCACGATCTGGTCTCGGCGGCCTTCGACAACGTGACGGTGCCGAAGCCGGGTGAGCCGGTGGAGGAGCGGGGGGCTGGCGCCGGGGAGGCTGCGGCTGCGGTGCGTGGCGCGGGGGAGGCTGAGGCGCCGGGCGAGGCTGAGGCGCCGGTCGCCGAGGAGGCTGAGCCGGTTAAGGGTGAGGAGTCCGCGCCGGGGTCGGTGGAGGAGTCCGCGCCGGGGTCGGTGGAGGAGCCGGAGGCGGTTGCCGAGGAGGCAGCGCCGGAGCTCGCCGCCGAGACCGAGGCTGAGACCGAGTCGGTGAAGGCGGAGGAGCCCGAGGCTGAGGCGGTCGTCGAGGAGACGGCGCCCGTCGCGGAGGAGCCTGCGGCTGAGGCGGTCGTCGAGGAGACGGCGCCCGTCGCGGAGGAGCCTGCGGCTGAGGCGGTCGTGGAGGAGACGGCGTCGGCCGAGGTGGAGGAGCCTGAGTCCGCGACCGTCGTGGAGGAGGCTGCGCCCGTCGAGGTGGCCGTGGCCGAAGAGGCGCCCGCCGTTGCGGAGCCGGAGGCCGCGGTCGAGGCCAAGCCCGAGGTCGCTGCCGAGGTCGAGGCCGAGGCGGCAACCGTCGAGCCGGCCACCGCCGAGAAGGTGGAAGCCGAGGAAGAGCCCGTTGCCGAGGCACCGGCCACGGACGAAGCACCGGCCGCCGAAGAGGCGCCCGCCGCCGAGGCCCCCGCCGAGGTAGAGCCCACCCCGGAACCGGCTGCGGAGACGGAGCCCGAGCCGGTCGTCGAGGAGCCCGCCGCCGAGAACGAGTCCGAGCCGGTCGCGGAAACGGAGCCGGAGCCGGAGCCCGCCGTGGCCCAGGAGTCCGAGCCCGCCGCCGAGACCCAGCCGGAGCCCACGCCGGAACCCGCGGCCGAAGTCACCCCTGACCCGGAGCCCGCCACCGAGGTCACCCCCGAGCCGGAGCCGGAGGCGGCGCCCGAACCGATCGCCGCAGCCGCCGACGGCGAGTCCGCCCCGCAGGGGCCACCCGCAGACGACATCGAACCCGTCACGGGTGGTGCGCGTGGGAACACAACCGCCGAAGGCGAAGCCGAGGCGACGTTCGCCAACGACGCCGCCGCCCTCGCCCTCGCAAAGGCCGGCCTCACCACCGCCCGCGCCAGGACCTACCTCGTCCTGGACCGCTCCGCGAGCATGCGCCCGTACTACAAGGACGGCTCAGCCCAGGCGCTCGCCGACCAGACCCTCGCCCTGGCCACCCACCTCACCCCCGACGCGGCGGAGGACCCCTCCGTACACGTCGTCTTCTTCTCCACCGAGGTGGACGGCACCACCGACCTCACCCCCGCCTCCCCCAAGGACGCGATCGACGAGGCCCACGCCGGCCTCGGCCGCATGGGCCGCACCAGCTACCACGCCGCCGTGGAAGCCGTACTGGCCCACTACGACAAGAACGCCACCCCGGGCTCCCCCGCCCTGGTGATCTTCCAGACGGACGGCGCCCCGGACGCGAAGACCCCCGCCACCCAGTCCCTCACCGACGCCGCGAAGACCCACCCCTCCGTCTTCTTCTCCTTCATCGCCTTCGGCGACCACGAGAACAAGGCCTTCGACTACCTCCGCAAACTGAAGACCGACAACACGGCCTTCTTCCACGCGGGCCCCACCCCCAAGGAGCTCACGGACGCGGAGCTCTACGACGGCGTACTGATCGACTGGCGCCCGTAGCCACACCGCACCACCCCGGGCCGCTCGCTTCCCACCCCTCAGGACGGAAAGCGGGCGGCCCACCCATGTCGGATACGATTTCTTGGTTCGCAAAGCATCAAGAAATCCGACCTGGGAGCAGCCCCCGATGGCTCGACACCTCATCACCAGCGCCCTTCCGTACATCAACGGGATCAAGCACCTGGGCAACATGGTGGGGTCCATGCTCCCGGCGGACGTGTACTCCCGGTACCTCCGCCAGCGCGGCCACGACGTCCTCTACATCTGCGCGACCGACGAACACGGCACCCCGGCGGAGCTGGCCGCGAAGGAGGCGGGGCTGAGCGTCGCCGAGTTCTGCGCGCAGGCCCACGACGCCCAGAAGGCGGTCTACGACGGCTTCGCGCTCGCCTTCGACTACTTCGGCCGCAGTTCCTCGCAGCAGAACGTGGAGATCACCCAGCACTTCGCCCGCCGCCTCAACGAGAACGGCTTCATCGAAGAGCGGGCCATCCGCCAGGTGTACTCCCCCACCGACGGCCGCTTCCTCCCGGACCGCTACGTCGAGGGCACCTGCCCCCACTGCGGCTACGACAAGGCCCGCGGCGACCAGTGCGAGAACTGCACCCGCGTCCTGGACCCCACGGACCTGATCAACCCGCGCTCGGCGATCTCGGGAAGCACGGACCTGGAGGTCCGCGAGACCAAGCACCTCTTCCTCCTCCAGTCGAAGCTCCAGCACGAGGTCGAGGAGTGGGTGGCGGCCCACGAGGCCGAGTGGCCCCAGCTCGCCTCCTCCATCGCCCGCAAGTGGCTGACCGAGGGCCTGCACGACCGCGCGATCACCCGCGACCTGGACTGGGGCGTCCCGGTCCCGGCGGACACGTGGCCGGAGCTGGCGGCCGAGGGCAAGGTCTTCTACGTCTGGTTCGACGCCCCGATCGAGTACATCGGCGCGACGAAGGAGTGGTCGGACGAGGACCCGTCGACGCGCGACTGGAAGTCGTGGTGGTACGAGTCGGACAAGGGCGAGAACCCGGTCCGCTACACGGAGTTCATGGCAAAGGACAACGTCCCCTTCCACACGGTGATGTTCCCGGCGACGGAGCTCGGCGTCCGCGAGCCCTGGAAGAAGGTCGACTACGTAAAGGCCTTCAACTGGCTGACGTACTACGGCGGAAAGTTCTCGACTTCCCAGAAGCGAGGCGTCTTCACGGACCAGGCGTTGGAGATCCTCCCGGCCGACTACTGGCGCTATTTCCTCATCGCCAACGCCCCGGAGTCGGACGACTCCTCCTTCACCTGGGAGCACTTCACGGCGACGGTCAACAAGGACCTCGCCGACACCCTCGGCAACTTCGTCAACCGCGTCCTCTCCTTCTCCCGCAAGCGCTTCGGCGACGACGTCCCCGCGGGCGGCGAGCCGGGCGAGGCGGAGACGAAGCTGGGCGAGCAGATCGCCGTACTCCTCGCCGAGTACGAGACCCAGATGGAGTCCCTCCAGTTCCGCAAGGCGGCAGCCGCGCTGCGCGCCCTCTGGTCGGCGGGCAACTCCTACCTGGAGGAGAAGGCCCCCTGGCTGGAGATCAAGACCAACCCGGAGGGCGCGGCCCTCACCCTGCGCACGGCGATGAACCTGATCCACCTCTACTCGGTGGTCTCGGAACCCTTCATCCCGGCCTCCTCGGCCGCCATGCGCCAGGCCTTCACCCTGAAGGACGACACGGCCACCTGGATCACCGAGGCCGACGCCAAGTCCCTCACCGCCGTCCCCGCCGGCACCCCCTTCACCGTCCCCCCGGTCCTGTTCGCCAAGCTCACGGACGAGGACCTGGAGACGTACAAGGAGCGCTTCGGCGGCGAACCGGCGTAACGCGTCAAGCCACGAGGGGCCCGAAACCGACACTCGGTTTCGGGCCCCTGCGCTTTCCGCCGCAGCCCACCCCGCGGCCTGGCACGCCTAGCCTCGATTCGAGTCGTACCCCCACCGGGCCCGGCCGTCCTTGCCCTTGAAGCACTTGGCGGGCCGACCATCCTCCGCTATTCCAAGAGCACCGACAGGAGAGCAGGCGTATCCGAACTGGACACCCGTCTGAACAGTTGAGTCGTCCCCCTCGCTGAGAATGCCTCCAAGGAGCAGCAGCACCAGAAACAACCCGAGTGCGACGGACATGATCCGCGCGGGCAGACCCATGGACGCCCATCGCCGCCTCGCACGCCAAATAGGGCCACGTCGTCTTCCGTTACCGGTCATCGCCACATCCTGAGTGCTCCACGGCGACTTTCCTTCTAGTCGAACACCATGCCGCCCACCGCGCACCAGGACCCGCTTGATATATTGAAGGTGGCAATATATCAAGCAAGACCTCGCGGGAGGTCATATGTCCAGGACGCTGGTCGACATCGACGACGACATGTTGGCCTTCGCCCAGCAGCAACTCGGCACCAAGACGAAACGGGACACCATCAACCGCGCGCTGACGATAGCGGCAGCGATCAGCGCGGACGACCGGGCCCGGGCACTGCGCTGGCTCCAGGAGAACGCCGACGCGTTCCTCGACTTCGACGTCCTCGAAGAACGGGAGCGCTCCGGGCTGTGACCTACCTCGCCGACACCTCCGCCGTCTGGCGGCTGCTGCGCCGCCAGCTCGGCGCACCGTGGCCCGACCGCGTGGCGCGAGGCCTCGTTGCGATCTGCCCGCCGGTCGAGGCCGAGTTGATGCCCGGCCTTAGGGCCGACCGCGACTACGAGCCGTTCTTCACCATGCTCGGCCAGACCTTCGGCTGGGTTCCCGCACTCGACGACCCCTGGCCGAAGATCATCGCCGTACAGAGAGACTTGGTGAGCATCGGGCATCATCGCGGCCCTTCACCCATCGACATCCTGATCGCGCTCACCGCCGAACACCATGGCCTGGCCCTGCTGCACATGGACGACGATTTCGCCGCCGTAGCGAAGGTCAGACCCGGCCTGTCGCTGATCCGGCCACAACCGGCGACCAGCTGACCGAGCCTCCGGTCGCAGTCGAGGGGTCAGCTCCCCGAGGTGTACGCCACGAAGTCCGCCCATGCCTCCGGCGCCAGGGCGAGGCGGGGGCTGGTGTCGCGGTACTTGGAGTCGCGGACGTGGATGGTGGCGGGGGTGGTGGCGACCTCGACACAGGAGTCGCCCTCGGGGCCGTCGCTGTAGCTGCTCTTGAACCACGCCAGCTCGGAAGCGTCACCGGCAGTGGACTTGCGGATCATGTTTCTCCCAGCAGGCGCTCGACGAAGGCCAGCGACTCCCGCGGGGTGAGAGCCATAGCCCTGATGGTGCTGTACCTCAGTTCAAGGATACGAAGGTCTTTCGGTTCAGAGACCGGCCGCCCGTTGAACGCTCCGTCGGAACGGCCCAGCGCCGTACCGTCCTCGAACTTCAGCACCTCGATCTTGCCGCTCAGCCCAGGATGGGCACCGGAATCCGTTGGCATCACCTGGAAGGTGACGTTGCGCAACTGCGCTACCGCCAGCAGGTGTTCAAGCTGCTGACGCCACACCATTGTGCCCCCAACCTGTCGGCGCAGCGTCACCTCTTCCTGCACGAAGCTCAGTAAGGGCGCAGGGGACCGCTCGAAGATCGACTTGCGCGCCATGCGGGCGGCCACCAGCCGCTCAAGTTCCTCTTCCGAGTAGGCGGATTGGGACACCTCGAACAAGGCTCGCGCATGCTCCGGCGTCTGCAACAGGCCATGGACACTGAGCCCGACATACACGCCCATCTCGATCGCCTTGGCCTCCCGCTCCGCCAAGTCCCGCACCTTCTTCGGATACCGAACCTTCTTGACGTCCTCCCAGGCCGCCGAGACAAGCCCATCCGCCCCCAACACCTCGTCGGCCTTGTCCAGATACTCCTGCCGAGGAATCCGCTTCCCGCCCTCGATCTTGTAGACAAGGTCCTCTCCATACCCGACCGCCTTGGCGAACTCGGGCACCCGCATCCCCACCGCCTCCCGCCGCAGCCTCAACTGCCGCCCCACGGTGGCGATGACGGCCACGCCCCAGTCATCGTCCGGGTCCACCTCCCAACCCGGCTCATCTGCCTCGCTCGCGAGCCGTCCCGCCTCCACCGACATCCCGCACCCCTCCGTCGTACGCCCGTGCCGCACCGCCCCTACCCGTACGCACCCTCTGGACAGCCTGGACACGTCTGGACAAGTCCTGGACAGTCGCTCTACGTACCGGCGTGATCACTCCTCACGGTAGGCGCACACCGCCACGCTGAGTGACGTGATTCAGAAACCCGCCGACAACCCAATCCGGAACTTCAGCGTCCTGCTGTCCCCCACGCCACGCGGCGCCCGCCTAGCCCGTCTGCTCGCCACCGAGCAACTGCGCAGCTGGCAGCTCCCGTTGGACCCAGCGGCGAACATCGTCGCCGAACTCGCGAACAACGCGGCAACCCACGGCCGCGTCCCGGGCCGGAACTTCCGGCTCCTGCTCTACGTCGTGGGCGGCACCCTGCGCATCGAGGTCACCGACACACACGGTGACCGGCTGCCGCATCTCCAACCCGCCACCCCCGACAGCGAATCCGGCCGAGGCCTGCCCCTCGTCGCCGCCCTCGCCGACCGCTGGGGAGTGACCCAGGGCCTGCCCCCGCGCAAGACGGTCTGGGCCGAACTCGAACTCACCACCCCAGCACCGGAGTCACCGAAGCCCGACGCCCCGCACTCCGGTCCGACCTGCGCTCCCTATGAACCACCCACTGGGGAGAAAGCACCCCACCAAACCCCACCCCTCCCTCCCGCTGCGCAAACTCACTCCCGCGAGTGAAAATGCCCAACTCAGCTGGATTTGGGACCGGTTGCCTGCCCTACGCTCAGCGCGAGCAACGCGACACAACCGCAAACATGCGACGGCCCCCGCCGGGACTAGCGATCCCAGTGCGGGGGCCTGACCACCGAGGAAGTAGGCGCTTCCTGATGGACACCGAAAACACTAACGCGCCCTCGCGCGCCCAGTCCCGTATCGCGGGCAAAAACCACCCCCACGGGCAACCGCACTCCGGCGTCATCCACGACAACGCCCGCCACACCGAGAACTTCACGGTGATCGGCAACGACCTCATCCAGCACCGCGAGCTCTCTGGTCTCGCCATCGGCCTGGGCTGCTACATCCAGTCGGTGCGACAGGGCACCGCCGTAGACATCAAAACCCTCGCCGACCGCTTCCCCGAAGGCCCCACCCGTATCGCCGCCGCCCTGCGCGAGCTCGAAACCCACGGCTACCTGCGCCGCACCCGCGAGCGCACCCCCACCGGCCGGATCGTCACCCGCACGGTCTCCTGCAACAGGCCAGGACACCGGGCGGCCCCGTCCGAGCCCTCCGACAAGCGGCCCGCCCGACGCGCGTCGACCCCGGACAAGCCACCCCCACGCAAGCGCCTCCCCGCCGTACCCCAGCCCTCACACCCCCACCCCGCCCTCCTCCAGACCGCCATCGACGTCCTCGCCGGCCTCCGCCGCCGCGACCCCCGCTTGCTCCTCTCCGCCACCGACGCCGAACACCTTGCCCCTGGCGTCGCCGCCTGGCTGGAGCGCGACGTCGCCCCCACCGCCGTACGCCACGCCCTGACCGAGAACCTGCCGAACGAACCCCTGATCCGCCCGGCGGCCTTCCTCGCCCACCGCCTGGCCGCCCAGCTCCCGCCCCTGCCTCCAGTCCGGCCCCCGGCCCCGCAGCCGCCTGGCTCCCGGCCCCGCCTCCAGACCTGCGACGGCTGCGAGCGTCCCTTCCGCGCTCCGGAACCCGGCCGCTGCCGCGGCTGTCGAGCCGATCAACGTGAGCGCCATGACAGCACCTCTGACGCCCCCGAGTGATGTATGGAGCATGGGGTACCTTTGTATGAAGCACATGCTAGGGAGGTGTCCCATGTCTGCCACTCAGATCGACATCGACGACGACGCCCTCGCGGAGGCGATGAGGCTGTCCAACGCCAGGACCAAGAAGGAGATGGTCAACCTGGCACTTCGGGAGTACGCCGAGCGTCGTCGGCGTACCGAGGCCCGGCTGCGCCATCTGGAACGGGCCCAGCAGTGGGACGACGCCGGGTTCTGGGCTCGGCACGAAGCGGAAAAGGGCCATCTGAGCGGCGACCGCGCGGACAAGGACATCGCCTGACCGTGATCCGCTACCTTGCCGAATCCACCGCCGTCTGGCGGCTTCAGCGCGACCGGAAGCTCAACGACCTCTGGGCCCATGAGATCGACGAAGGCGCGATCGGGTCATGCGCGGCACAGCGGACGGAGTTCCTGCAGTCGGCTCGCGGCCTCGACGAGTTCGACCACATGACGCAGATGTTCGCCGACCTGTACCCGGACGTCCCGGTCCCCAAGGGGGCCTGGCGTTGGATCGAGGCAGCCCAGTACCGGCTCGCCCAGCGCGGACAGCACCAGAGTCTGTCCACGGTGGACTGGCTGGTCTGTGCCACAGCCGCGCACCACGGCCTCGTCGTTCTCCACGACGAGGCCGACTTCCGGGCCGCCGCCCTCGTACTCACCGATGTGGTGGAGCGGAATGTGTTCGCAGCGGTGGCCCGGGGTCAGTAGTCCCCGAGCCCCCTCCACATGCCTTACTTCAGGACGCCCGCCCCCGCCGAACTCCCCAGCGACGTCGGCAGGTTCTTCACCGCCGACCCCGACTCCAGGCCCGCCGTGAGCGTCGGTGTCCAGTTCACCGTCGTCTTCAGGTCCTTCGACGACGCGGCGTTGTACGCGGCGACCAGGTCCGTCACCGTGCCGTTCACCAGGTTGCCGGAGGCCTTCACCGAACCCGTGCCGTCGCCGCTGAGCAGCTTCGCCACCTTGACGCTCGACGGGACCTTCCAGTAGTTGTTCTCCGCCACCACCTGGGCTTTGGCACGGGAGTTGATGCTGTACTGCACCGCGTAGCCGTTGAGCGGCGTCACGTCGTAGTAGTTGTTGTAGATGTGGACCTGGCCGACCCGGGAGAGCGGGGCGCGCTGGATGATGCCCTTGTAGACGTTGTGGTGGATCGAGACGCGCAGCTTGCCCGCGGGCTCGCTGTCGCTGCTGCCGATGAGGGTCGTCTTGTCGTGGTTGGAGAAGACGTTCCTCTCCACCGTCACCAGGTCCGAGCTCTTCGTGATGTCGAGCGCCCCGTCGTGGATCTGGTACTCGCGGCCGTAGTACTTGGGGTTCGCCGAGTCGAGGTGCGGGGCGTCCGTGAACGTGTTGTGGTCCGCCCAGACGTGCGTCGCGCCGCGCAGGGTCACGGAGTCGTAGTTCGAGTTCCAGTTGCCGTCGTCGCCGTCCGTGGGGTCCCACTGCGGGAAGCAGTCCTCGGTGGCGGAGAAGGCGAGGTTGCGGACGATGACGTTGTCGACGTTCTGGATCTGGAGCATGCCGCCCGTGATGCCCGCCCCCGAACCCGGGACGCCGACGATCGACGTGTTCGCGGGGACCTTGAAGACGATGTTCTTCGCCTGCTTGGCCGCCGCGGCGGCGCGGGCCTTCTCCTGGGTACCGGAGGGGAGCTTGGAACGGCCGTACGTCGACGGGTCGTAGGCCTTCAGGTACGACGACAGCGCGTAGCCCGTGCCCGACGCGTAGTCCGCGCACGTCAGCTTCTTGCCCGCGTCGTCCGTGTTGGCGTCGATCGTGCCCTTGATCTTGATGATCCGGGGCGTCGTGTCGGACGCCGAACCCAGCGCCTTCACCAGCTGGGCGCGGGTGGAGACCGTGAAGGTGTGTGCCGAATCCGCCTTCGTGCCGCCGGTCGTGCCCGCACCCGAGGACGCCCAGCCGTCCTTGGCCGCGAGGGTCGCGTGGTACAGGTCTACGGTCCCGGCGTTCGCGTTCAGCACGACGACGCCCGCGCCGACACCGGCCGCCACCACGGCGGCGGAGACGACGAGGGTACGGCGCTTGCGGAGGGACCGGCGGTGGGTGGGAGCAGCGGCCACGGAGGAGTCCTTACGTACTCAGGGGGGTAGTTGCATCACCTCTGTCGTCGTGGAGATCCAAAAGGTTGCCGTAAAAATTTCGGCTGATCGGTGTTCAACTGGTGGATGGGGGGCGGAACTTGCCAGAGAAGATACGTATGGTTTGCGCCATGGCAGTACCTGGGATCATCCCGATCGCCTACGAGCCGCACGGCCGTACCGAGGCCATCGGGCTTTATGCGGAAGGGCAGTTCCTGGGGTCGGTCGCCTACGGCTTCCCCAAGGGGTTCCAGCTGGACAACGGCTGGGAGCAGCGCAAGCGGCTCTACTCGGTCCTGCACACCTTCGACGCGGAGGGCAACCACCGCGACTCCGAGATCTGGTGCGCCGGCACCTGGGCCGAGCAGCAGCGCGACGGCGCCGTGGTGGGACGGGCACGGGCCCATCTGGCGACCCTGTTGCGGAGCCTCCCGCGGCGCACCTACACCGACATAGCCGTACGCCCCTTCCAACTCACCGTGGACGGCGTCCTGTTCGGTCTGGTGACCGGCGAGGACGAGGGCGAGCCCTGGGCCGAGCTGCATCCGGACAATCTGGGCTTCGGGCCGCCCTGGGACGGGAGTTACGACACATGACGCACACGGGATCAACGCGGGTTCGCCACCAGTTCATCATTTGATCTAGGCAGACACCCCCACAAAGCGCTATACAGGCCCGAAGATCACTGAAGATCACCAGTGGTCACGAGTGGGGGGTTTCATCCATGGCACTTTTCGGCAACGCGCACACCATCGACCCGGGCCAGGCGGCCTCGGACTTCGCCAAGCTGCTCGGCTCCGGTGAGGGGGTGCAGGCGGCGTACCAGCTGGTGCGCGACGTCATCATGTTCACGGACCGTCGGCTGATCCTGGTCGACAAGCAGGGCATCACCGGCAAGAAGGTCGAGTACCACTCGATCCCGTACCGCAGCATCACGCACTTCGCGGTGGAGACCGCCGGCACCTTCGACCTCGACGCCGAGCTGAAGATCTGGGTCTCCGGCAACTCCGTGCCGATCCAGAAGACCTTCACCAAGGGCGTCGACATCTACGAGGTGCAGGCGATCCTCACCCAGTACGTGGCCCGCTAGGCCTGTCCGGCGGATCACGCCCTAGCACTACCTGCGCGGGCCGCCCCCGAAGCCTCCTTCGGGGGCGTCGCCCGCCGTGACCGTGGCGATCTCGTCGGCCCCGTCGAGATCGCCCGCCGCGTACATGCCGCCGGTGTCCGTCCCCGACGCCGTGCCTCCGGAGAAGATCCGGTACTTCTCCCCGCTCTTGATCCCCGACGCCGAGTAGACGACGTTCTGGATCGCCTTCGAGGTGACGTACGACGCCACCACCTCGCCGTCGGAGTCGACGACATGCAGGGTCGTCCCCGCCGCGACCGTCGAGTCGAGGGTCGCCGACAGCCAGCCCTGACCGGACTCCTCGTCCGGCGCGACCGCCATCCCCGCGCTGCCCGCCGCGAGCAGCACCCCGCCGCTCACGGTGAAGCTGCCGTTGACGTCGAGCGCCCCGTTGCCGCCCATCTCCGGGCCGTTGACGACGAGGGTGCCGCCGGTGATCTCGGCGGTGCCGTTGGAGTCGAAGCCGTCGCCGTCCGAGTCGATGACGAGGGTGCCGCCGGTGACCTTGAGGGTGTAGTCCCCGACGGACTCGCCACCCCCACCGCCGCCACCCGCACCACCACCGGGACCGCCACCACCCCCGGGTCCGCCGCCCCCGCCCTCCTGCTGATCCGAACTCGCCGTGGATCCGGACGCGTTGACCCCGTCGTCCCCCGAGGTCACCTTCGTGGAGCCCCCGGACACGGTGATGTCCTTGCCCTCAAGCCCCTCGTTCGACCGGGTCACCTCCACCGCCCCACCACTGACGACCAGATCACCCTCGGCGTGCACCCCGTCGTCCCCCGCCGCCACCGTCACCTTCGCCCCGCCCAGATGCACGGCCGCGTCACTGTGCACCCCGTCGGCGGAGGCGTCGACGTCCACGGTCCCCTTCTCCAGGACAGTGATGACACCGGACTTGAGGGCGTGCGCCGAGGAGTCGTCGGTCGCCTTCGCGGTGACGTCGAGCGTGCCCCCGGTGACCACGAGGTCGGTGGCCACGTCGACGCCGTCCCCCGCCGCGGTCACCTTCACGGTCCCGGCGGAGAGGGCGAGGTAACCGGCGTCCGTGTCCTCGGAGTTGTCCGCCTTGAGTCCGTCGCCGCCCGCGGTCACCGTCACGGAACCGCCCTTCACCACGAGGTAGTCCTTGCCGCGTACGCCGTCGTCGGCCGCGTCGACCACGACCGTGCCGGACACGATCACCAGGCCGTCCTTGCTGGCGATGCCGTCGTTGCCGTTGCCGCGCACGGTGAGCTTGCCGCCGCCCCCGATCGTCAGGTCCCCGGCGCTGAAGAGGGCGGCGTCAGCCTCCGCGTCCTCGGCATAGGAGTCGGCGTCGGACAGCGAGTTCGAGCTCCCGTCGGCGAGCACGACCACCAGCTCCTCCACCGAGGTCGCCGCGATCGCCGCCCCGGAAGAACTGGCGATGTCGACGCCGTCGAGGATCAACGTCACGGTCTGACCAGGCGCGTTGACGACGACCTGCCCGTCGGACAGCTTGCCGCTGAGCCGGTACGCCCCGCCCTCGGTGAGGTTGACGGTCTTCCCGTCGAGCTGGACGTCCTCGGCACCCTCGACATCGAACTCCCCGTCATGCGCCTTCTTGTTGGCGGCGAGCACGGCGGCGGCGTCCTGCGCACCGTCGACGGAGGGCCCCGAACTCGCCGACGAGGACGACGAGGAAGAGCCGTCGGCCTCCCCCTCCGACCCGTCGGACGAGCACCCGGCCAGCGCCGCCGCCCCCAGCACCGCCGAGGCGACGGCACCCACGGCCCTCGTACGCAGACGTCTGCTCATGCGGGACTCCCATCGAGCGCGGTCGGAAAATGCCGGCGCAGCACCGGCAGCCAACGGTTGGCGGGCAGTTCGGGACGGAGTGCGGCGAGCCCGGTGCCGTACTTGGACACCGGGCAGGGCCGGTGCCGCAGCGACCACAGCAGCCGGTCGGCACCCGAACCGGCGCGGCCCGCCTTGGTCTCGACGACGGCCCGGTCGGGGGCGTGGAGCTCGCCGGTGCCGTCGGGGAGGGACCAGGTCAGGCCGGTGTCGACGGTGAGGCGGCTGTCGGAGGCCGGGAGGTAGAGGGTGGTGCGGCGGTACGTCGTGGTCAGGGCCGGGTGGAAGGGGAGATGCCGTACGTCGATGCCGGCGCCGGCGAGCACGGTGTCGGCGTAGGCGCGGGCGGCGGGGGAGAGGCGGTGCGGGTCGCCGTCGTACGGCATGCGGTGCTTGACGGTGATGCCGCGCGGGCCGCGGGTCTTGACCTCGACGAAGCGTGCGCCGGAGTCCAGGTAGGTGCGGATCCGGAGCTTGAAACGGCGGCGGCGCTGCCGGGCGGCGCCGCGGTAGGCGTCCAGGCCCGGAGTGTCGTAATAGAGGGAGGAATACCCGAACTGCCGCTCGCCGTCGATCTCCAGGGCCCGCACCTCCTCGTCGAGTCCGCCGAGCAGCAGGGGCAGATCGGCGGGCGGGAGGACGTACTTGCGGTCGAGTCGGGTGAGCAGGGGCGGGAGTTCGTCGAGGCCGACGGGGCGGAGCAGGCCCACCGCCGTGTCGAGGGAGGCCGGGGCGGTCATGCCCGGACTCCGTCGTCGGCGGGGGTGCCGGCCTCCTGGGGGACGGGGGTGCCGGAGACGATGTAGCGGACCTCGACCTGGGTGGTGTCGTTGACGAGGTCCACGCTGCGGACCGTCAGGTTCACGACCTTGCCGCCGAGCAGCATCTCCAGATACGTACGCAGGGCGTCGTCGTCGGTGTAGGCGGTGTCGAGGCGCAGGCTGCGCTGGCGGTGGCGGGGGAAGAGGCGGGGGTGGTCGCCGACGTACATCACGGCGACGATCAGGACCGTCATCGCCGAGGTCAGCGGGTTCGCCTCGGTCGGCAGACCGCCGAGGAGGCCGATGGCGAGGGCGGAGAAGTAGTAGGCGATCTCGTGCTGCGAGATCTCGTACGACCGCAGCCGGATGATCGACAGCACACCGAACAGGCCCATCCCCAGGCCGATTCCGACGCTCGCCGAACTGAGCGTCATCGCCACCGCCAGCACGCCGACGTTGACGCCGAGGAACGCGGCGACCAGGTCGCGGCGGTGGTGGCGCGGGAAGTACACGCCGAAGACGAGCACCGCTACGGCGACGAGGTCCGAGGCGACAAGAACCAGCTGGTGAACGGCTGTTGACGTCATGGGAGAACGTTCGGGGAACAGACTGTGCGCCCGCTGTGAGACGGGTTAAGCGACTTTAAGAACTCTTGGTAATATCCGGCCACTTGTGCGAGGGCAGGGGGCCCTCGTGGCGGGAGGGACAACTTACGTGGGCAGACACGCCCTGAGACGGGGCGGTCTCGCCGCCGCCGCCTCCTCACTCGCGGTCGCCGTCGCGGCCGTGTCCGTCGTGGTTCTGGCGGAGGGGAGCGACTCCGCGGAGGCTGCCACAGCCGCCTCGACGACCGAGATCGTCCTGGACGACCCCAACACCGACCTGCGGCGCGTCGACCGGCTGCTCGCGGCGGGCGAGACCGGCTTCCTGCACCGGCAGGCCGGCGTCACGGGCCTGCTCTGGACCGACTACGACGACGGCGGCACCGTCACCGTCAAGGGGCCGTCCGGCGTCTACTCGCCGACCACCAGCAGTTGCTACGGCATCGAGACCCGCTGCGCCTCGGGCGTCTTCGGCCAGTCCACCGACACGGTGGCGCTGCCGAACACGACCGACGGCGGCGACCCGGTGTCGCTGTGGCGCCCGGACGGCAGTGCCCTGCGCACCCTCGACCTGCGCCAGTCGGCCGACCGCGTGGGCACCTACGGCGAGACGACCGTCACCGTCGAGTTCAACGGCATCGTCGACGCCGGGCAGCTGGACGGCCATGTGCTGCACCTCGTCGATCTCGTCGACGGCGAGCAGCGCGACCGGGTCGTCACCGGGTATCCGGCCGACGTGTTCTGGGAGTGGAACAACGCGCGCACCGGTGACGAGAACGGCGCTCTGCTGACGTATCCGGAGGCCGACGAGAACGGCGACTTCACCCGGTACACCATCGGTTACCTCGACTTCGCCGACGCGCGGCTCACCCCGGTCTTCACCGGTCTGTCCGACGAGACCGTGCCGGAGCCCGTCCTCACCGCCGACCGCGTCGGCTGGTACACCCAGGCCGCCGGTCTGCACCTCAAGCCGCGCGGCGACCTCACGGCCGAGGAGACCGTCCCGGTGCCCGGCGAGGAGGTCACGGTCAGCCCCCTGCCCGTCCTCGTCGGCGACTGGCTGGTCCTGGTCAACTCCCCCGGGGTCAAGGCCGTCTCCCTGACCGACGGAACGAAGAAAACCCTGGTGGCCGGCTCGTACGGCTCACCGCTGGCCACCCCCGACGGCGGCGCCCTCGTCACCGGCGGCACCACGTCGGCCGACTGGTGGGTGCAGCGCGTGAGCCTCGGCTCCGACGGCGCCCCGCGGCTGACGAAGCTGACCAAGGTCGCCCCGTACGAGAACACCAAGACCGGTCTCGCCCTCAGCCGCGGCAGCCTGCGCGTCGCCGAGGACAGCAAGTCCAGCACCTCGGACACGACGTCGTTCCGCACGCTCACCACGAACGGCAGCACCGAGCTGACCGCGTCCGCCGCCACGGAGGGCGACTCGGTCGGCACCGTCTGCCCGTACGCGAACACGACCTGCTCGGCGCTGTGGGGCAACTACGGAACGGCCCCCGAGGACGTGTACATGAACACGTTCTACGACGACGGCGCGGACGGCAGCGGACTGGAGCACACGGACCAGCTGGTCGCCATCGGCGACGAGTGGTCCAGCCAGAAGCTGAGCTTCGGCACCGAGGGCGGCGCGATCGTCGACGTCTCCGACAACTACGCGGTGTACAACTCCGGCGGCTCGGCCCCGGCGCAGTACGTCGGCGAGTTCGGCTACAGCCAACTGCTGAAGCGCTCGGTCCGCGCGGCGGCCCTCAACGGCTCGACGCTCTGGAGCGCCACGTCGACCGCGGGCCGCCTCACCGCGTACGACCTGGTCACCAAGAAGACCACCGCCACGGTGGACGTCCCGGGGCTCGGCTGTGTGCCGAGCGAGCTGCAGGCGGCGGGGCGCTGGGTGTACTGGTCCTGCGGCACCTCGGCGGGCGTGTACGACACCAAGGCCGCCGCGTCGGTCGCCGTGCAGCCCGGTGACGTCCTCCTCGGCGACGGCTTCACGGTCCGCCACGACCACGACGCCGACCGGCTGGTCCTCACCGACGCCTCCGACGGCACCACCCGCGTGATCGCCTCGGGCCTGCCCGACTCGGGTCTCGCCGTGGACCGCCGCTTCCGGTGGACGGTCGACGAGTACACGGGCCTGGTCGCCTGGTTCGACAAGCTGGAGCAGACGCACGTCGCCACGACCGGGGTCACTCCGTCGGCGCCGACGGTCTTCCGCACGGAGGCCGCCGACAGCTATGCGGAGCCGGGCTCCTCGACGGCCTGGACCGGCCAGTGGACCGTGTCCCGCCCGCTCACCTCCTGGTCGCTGACCTTCACCTCGGTCCAGAGCGGCGCGACCGGCAAGGCGACCCGCACGATCACCGGCGGTGCCACCCCGGCCCAGGTGCACGCGAACTGGAACGGCAAGACGTCGAGCGGAGGCTACTTCCCCAACGGCGAGTTCAAGTGGACCCTGCGGGGGACCGGCCTGGGCACCACGGCACCGGTCACGGTGGCGTCCGGCGAGGGCTTCCTGGCCCGCGGCGCCGCGGTACGCCACGACCACATCAGCATCGACGGCCCCGACGGCCGCGGCGACCTGCTCACCCTGAACTCCTCCGGCGGCCTGACCTTCCACCAGGGCACGGGCACCGGCAAGTTCAGCGAGAAGTTCACCGGCACCGGCTGGGCGACGACCGTCAAGGCGATCCCCATCGGCGACCTGAGCGGCGACCGCTGCAACGACGTCCTGGTCCGCTACACCTCCGGCGCCCTGCGCCTGTACAAGCCCGGCTGCGACAGCACGGTCAAGCCGTCGACGTCGTACACGACCCTCGGCACCGGCGGCTGGACCCAGTACGACGTCCTGACCGCCCCGGGCGACGTGTCCGGCGACGGCCGCCCGGACCTGATCGCCCGCAACTCCTCCACGGGCACGGTCTACCTCTACAAGGGCACCAGCACCGGCAAGCTGTCGTCCCGCGTGAAGCTCTACGACAACTGGAAGGGCTACAAGAAGATCATCGGCGCCGGAGACCTCAACGGCGACGGGATCGGGGACCTGCTGGCCCAGGACAAGTCCAACGTCCTGTACCGCTACGACGGCAAGGGCGACGGCACCTTCAAGGCCCGCGTGAAGCTGTTCTCGGCGTGGGGCGGCTCGTACAACGTCGTCGTCGGCGTCGGGGACATCACCGACGACGGCAAGGCGGACATCGTGTCGCGCGACACCAGCGGGAACCTGTACCGCAACAGCGGTGACGGGAAGGGGTCGTTCGGGGGGCGCGTGAAGATCGCCACGGGCTTCGGAAGCTACAAGTCCCTTTCCTAGGAAGGGAGTTCCCCCCTCAGGCCGCCGCCAGCGCCGGGTTCCACCAGGGCGAGCTGTACCAGCCGCCCGGAACCCGGCGCCCGTCGACCACACCGCCCGCGTAGTAGTACGGCGTCACCCCGCCCCGCCAGCGGTTGGACACGGTGTACGTCCGGTCCGCCACGATGACCCGGCCGTCCCGGGCGGTGACGGCGGGCGTACCGAGGGCGGGCAGCGCCGGCCCCGGATCGAGCCCGAGGACGACACGGGCGCCGCGCACGTAGTACAGCCCCTCGACGGCGACCGCCTCGGCACTCCCGTACCGCCCTCCGGCGAGCTCCCCCTTCGCGGCCCGATACCGCTCGGTCGCGTCGGCGAGCGCCAGCACGGCCGCCCCGTCCCCGGCCGCGTCGATCCCGGCCAGCCCCGCCCCGAGCCGCTCGACCCACCGCTCGGCCTCGGTACGGGGGCCGGGGACGAGGGCGGGCGGGACGGCGGGGGTGAGGGCGGGTGGGGCGACGGGGGCAGCGACAGCCACGGGGGCTGGCTGAGCTGCGGACTCCAGTACAGGCTCCCGACGCCCGCCCTGCCGCCGCTGTGCGACGACGGCAACGGCCGCTCCGACGATCAGCAACAGTGCGAGTACGACGTAACCCATCGCTTCCTCCAGCGCTTGCGGTGTCCCATCACCCATCAGAACCCCGGCCGCTGTGGGGAGCCGTCGAGGTGTCTGTACGGATCCTGTGAGGTGGCCATGGCCTCTCCTGACCCGCGTGTCCGCCGATCGGACAGGCTTGTCGTGGGCGCGGTCCTGACGGCACAATCCCCCCGCATGCCGTGAACGTGAACGGATCCGGGGGGATCGGGTGCTGGTTTCTCTGGGGCTGACCGAGCGGGCCGACCGTCTGTACCGGGTGCTGCTGAAGCGGCCGGGGCTGACCGTCCTCGGTGCCGCCGCAGAACTGGCCGCCGAACTGGGCGCCGAGCTGGGCGGCCGCATCGAGGACGACATCCGCGAGGAGCTCCAGGAACTGACCCGGCTCTCGCTGCTGGCGCCCACCTGGCAGACCGACGGCCGGCTCCGCGTGGTCGACCCCAAGGCCGCGCTCGACTCCCTGCTCGCCCATGAGCAGGCCGAGATCGCCCGACGGCAGCACGCGCTCGCCGAGAGCCAGGCCGCCGCCGACGCGCTGCTGTCGCAGTACGCCGCGCTCCAGCCGGACCCGTCCGACCACCAGCAGGGCACGGAACGGCTCCTCGGTGTCGAGGCCGTACGCGCCAAGCTCACCGAACTGACCGCCGAGGCCCGCACGGAGACCGTCAGCTTCAACCCCGGCGGCCCGCAGCCCGCGGCCCAGTTCCGGGCCAGCGAGCCGATCACTCTCCCGGCGCTCGACCGCGGGGTCAGCGTCAAGGGCGTCTACCTGGACTCCATCCGCAACGACACGGTCAGCACGGACCACGCCCGCTGGCTGACCGAGCGGGGCGGCGAACTGCGGACCGTCCCCGCGCTGCCCATGCGGATGGTGGTCATCGACAGGGAGCTCGCCCTCGTGCCGATCGATCCCGCCGACAGCTCCCTCGGCGCGGTCCTGCTGCGCGAACCCGGTGCGGTGGCGGCGTTCTGCGCCCTGTTCGACGCGGTGTGGGCGACCGCCGCCCCCTTCGGCGAACCACCCCGCCGCAGCCTCGACGACCCCGGCTCCCAGCCCCGCGAACTCCTCCGCCTCCTCGCCCAGGGCTACACCGACGAGGCCGCCGCCCGCCGCCTCGGCATCTCCCTGCGCAGCGAACGCCGCCTCATCTCGGAACTGATGGAGAAGCTGGACGCGCAGAGCCGGTTCCAGCTGGGGCAACGGGCCGTGGAACACGGGCTGTTGTAGGACCCGCACGAGTCGCGTGGCCGCCTTCCGGGGGCTCAGCAGGCGCAGGAGATCCCGCTGACCGGAGCCGTCAACGGGTCGATCGCCTGGCGGCGCAGCCCGTCCGTGTCCTCGACCTCGAAGCCCTCCCGGGACCAGTACTCGAAGCCGCCCAGCATCTCCTTGACCCGGTACCCGAGCTCAGCGAAGGCGTACGCGGCCCGGGTCGCCCCGTTGCAGCCGGGCCCCCAGCAGTAGGTGACGACGACACTGCCCGCGGGCACCACCTCGGCCGCCCGCTCGGCGATCTGATCGGTCGGCAGATGCACGGCACCCGGGATGTGCCCCTGCTCCCAGGACTCCGTACTGCGCGTGTCGATCAGCACGAACCCCTTCTCGCCCCCACCGAGGTCCGCGTGCACATCGGACACGTCCGCCTCGAACGCGAGCCGGCCACGGAAGTGGGCGAGCGCCTCGGCGGGGTCGGCGGGCCGGACGCGCAGCACCTTCGAGGTCGTGGTGGTGGTCATCTTCTTCTCCTCCTGGAATATGCGGGACATGCGGAACATGCGGGACATGGGCGAAGGCGACGACCACGACTCTGCGCCAGGCGCTCCGGCGGGACAACGGATTCGGGGCGGCACAAGAGTGCCTGGCACTTTGGTGCCCGCCCGGCCCGCAATCCCCGCACGGCCCATTACGACAATCAGCTGATCATCGGCCCCGTCCGGGTGTGGCTCACGGCTCCCGGCGCGCGCGTCCACCCAACCTGTGCGATGTGATCAGACGACCGAGACCCCCGCACGTCATCGCCCTCGCGCTGGCCGCCTGGGCGCTGGTGTGGTTCGCGGTACCCGCGGGCGCCGGACCCGACGGGGCGTCACCTTCAGCCACCGCCTCGGCCTCAGCCACCGCCTCGGCCTCGGCCTCAGCCTCCGTGAGCCCGTCGGCTGAGAGTTCCGCGAGCCCTACGGCCGCTGCCACTGCGGCCGCCGCTGCCGCCGCCACCGCGACGCCGTCGGTCACCCCGACACCCAGCGCCTCGGCACCACCAACCGCCCCCGCGCCGGCAACGCCCGTCACGCGGGCCACCCCGCCCTCGCCCGCGCCCCGCGCGGCGGACGGCCTGCGCCTCACCCTCGCCGCCCGGGTCTGTGACGAATACACCGACATCATGGCCAACAACGCGAGGGACAACAATCAGCAGTCCCTGCGCGACCTGGGCAAGGACTCGGTGTACGCCGTCGGCGACCCCGTCGACGCGGCGATCGAGGAGGCCAACGACCCCGACTGCCGCCCCCTGACGGGCTGGAAGTTCACCCTGGGCCGGGGCATCAGCACCGAGGTCGACGGGCTGTCCACGGTCGTGCCCAGTGACTCCGGCGTCCAGCCCGTCACCGAGGCCTCGACCGCGCTCCTCGACGACCAGGGCGACGCGACCGGCGACACGATCGAGGGCGCCGTCACGGTCGTACTCGGCGCCACCGACTCGACCCTGGCGACCAACCGCCGCCTCCAGATCCAGGGCGGCACCCCCACCGACCCGCTCAACACGGCCGACTTCGGCGACACGTACGCCTTCGGGGCGCTGCGCTGCGCGGTCGACCACCAGCGCAACGACAACGTGGACCGGGCCGCGTACCCGACCGGGTACACCCACGTCTTCTGCTTCTACTACGCGGTGACTCCCAATCCCGGCGCCGGGACGATCGTCGTCCGCAAGGAGGTCCAGGACAGCACCGCCACCCAGTCGTTCGGTTTCAGCGGCAGCATCTCCTACACCGAGAGCGCGGACTTCACCCTCGACGTGACGGGCGGGGCCGCCGACGAACAGTCCTTCCGCCGCTCGGCGACCAAGGACAACGCCTACCCGGCCTGGTCGTTCACGGAGGACGTCCCGGACGGCTGGCATCTGGTGGACCTCGCGTGTGTGTCGGCCGATGGCACCAGCACCACGCGGACCTTCGTCACCGGCCGCAGCAGCGTGGACCTGGCCGCCGGGGACACCGTGACCTGCACCTACACCAACGCCGAGAACCAGAGCGGTAGTTCGGTCGGTCTGCTCGCGCTGCGCAAGCAGACCACCGGTGGCACGGGCGGACCGTTCGCCTTCACCGACGAGGACGGCCGCGACCTGGGCTCGGCGACCACCACGGCCGAGGACACTCCCGTCGCCGTGCGGTGGCGCGAGTTCACCCTCGGCGCCCACACCGTGACGGAAGAACTGCCGCCCGCGACGGCCGAGGGATCGTGGGAGTTCGTGCGCGCGGAATGCGACGGTACGGAGGCGACGGCGACCGAGACGGACGGCTCGGTGTCCTTCCCCGTGGAGATCACCGCGGGCGGCGTCGACTGCCTGGTCACCAACCGCTGGATCGCGGCACCGGACCCGACCCCCACACCGACCCCGACCCCGACACCCATGCCACCCCTGCCGGACACCGGCGGCGGACACGGGGCGACGGTACTGGGCCTGACCGCCCTCGTGCTCGTCGGTACGGGCGCCGCGACGCTGTCCGTGGCCCGGCGACGGGCAAGCTGACGCAGCCTCACATGCCAAAGGCCGCCCAGGACTTGAAGGTCCTGGGCGGCCTCACGCGATCACCGCGTCACACCGTGTCACAGCGTGGTGTTGTCGTTCTCCGCGTCCGGGTCGACGCCCATCGTGAGAGAACCGACAACACCCTTGGCGATGTGCTTCTTGTCGTACTTCAGCTTGAGGAGACCGCCCGTGGTGCCGGACTGGTCGTAGATGGTGTCCTCGGTGAGCGTCGTACGGGTGGTCGTGCTGGTGGAGTACGGCTCGACCTCGGCGGAGGCCAGCACGGACTCCTCGGAGAAGAAGAACTGGCCGGTGTGGCAGGTGTTGCCGCCCTCGTAACCGGCGTCCGTCCACTCGCCGTTGACGTGCACCTTGGTGTGGATGTGCACACAGCGGCCCTGGTACCAGCCCGGGAAGATGGTCTTGAAGGTGACCTTGCCGTGCTTGTCGGTCCGCCAGGTGCCGCGCAGGTAGCGCTCGTCGTCGGTGGGCTCCTGGTGGATCGAGCCACCCGTACCGCCGGAGGGGGCGCCGGACGGCGGCTCACCCGTGGGGGTGCCGGACGGAGTGGCACCGTCGCTCGGCGCGTCCGAGGGGACACCTCCGCCGCCACCGGAGGACATGGCCTCGTAACCCGAGTAGATGCCGAGCGCGTCGCAGTGCCAGATGTCCACGGCCGCGTTGCGGATCGGCTTGCAGGTCTCGGAGTCGATCACCTTGAGGTGCAGGACGAGCGGGATGCCCTCCTTGTCCTCGGTGATGTCCCGGCGCAGCTTGTCGGCGTCGATGTAGTACGGACCCTCGGTGGTCTCCGAGGTGAGCCTGTAGCAGGCCTCGGCGGAGGAACTGCTGCTCGCGGAAGCAGAGGCGGAGGCGGCGGTACCGCTCTTCTCGCCCGCGAAGGCGCCCGTGGCGAGGGCGGCGCCTCCGCCCACGGCCACGGCGGCGCCCGCACCCGCCACGACGACCTTGCGGCGGGTCAGGTCGCGCTTGTGCTTCGGTTCGTTGTCCTGCTGGTTTCCCGTCATGGACAGGGAAGTTAGGTAAGAAGACTGTCAGGGGAGTGGGAAAGCACTGTGGCCTTCTCAAAGGAAGAAGATAGGGCAGCCTTGCCTGCCCTTCAGGCAAAGCTGCCCTTCACGCAAAGCTGCCCTTCACGCAAGGCCGCCCTTCACGCAAGGCCGCCCTTGATCAGTCCTGCCCGTCGTGGGTCGCCTCGGGGTCCACGCCGACCGTGATCGCCCCGCGCACGCCCCTGGCGATGTCGTCCTTGCGGTACTTCAGCTTCAGCAGCCCACCGGCCGTGCCGCTGCCGTCGTAGATCGTGTCCTCGTCGAGGGTGGTCCGCTCCGCCGCGTTGGAGGCATACGGCTCCACGGTCGTCGTCAGCAGCACCGACTCCTCGTCGAAGAAGAACTGCCCGGTGTGGCAGGTGTTGCCGCCCTCGTAACCCGCGTCCGTCCACTCGCCGTTGACATGCACCTTGACGTGGATGTGGACCGTACGGCCCCGGTACCAGCCCGGGAAGACCGTCTTGAAGGAGACGACCCCGTGCCGGTCCGTACGCCAGGTGCCCCGCAGATAACGGGTGTCGTCGGTGGGCTCCTGATGGCCGCCACCACCGCCCGGGGGAGGGCCGGTCGGGGTGTCCGTAGGCGTACCGGTCGGCGTACCGGTCGGTGTACCGGTAGGCGCGTCCGTGGGAGCGGGGCCCCCGCCCCCGCCCCCGTTGCCCATGCCCTCGTACCCGGAGTAGACGCCCACCGCGTCGCAGTGCCAGATGTCCACGGCGGCGTTGCGGACCGGTCGGCAGGTCTCGTTGTCGATCACCTTGATCCGAAGCAGGAACGGAATTCCCGGCTTGTCCTCGGTGACATCCCGGCGGATCTTGTCCGCGTCGATGTAGTACGGACCCTCGGTGGTCTCCGAGGTCAGGACATAGCAGTCCTCGCCCGCCGCCGGTTCCGGTCTCCTGGGCTCCCGGTCGAAGGCGTTCGACGCGTACGCCGCCGTACCGCCCAGCCCCACCGCGGCGACCGCCCCGGCGCTCACCGCGACCGCCTTGCGGCGCGTCAGCTGTGTCAACTGCCCTTTGTTGTCGGGTTCTTGACTGCCCGTCATGGTTTCTTGAGTTCCCGTCATGGCCAGGAACCGTAGGCGTGGCAAACCTGGCAGGAACATCGGAAAGAGCTGTGAATCAGGGGGCGCAAGCGAAAGGGCTCGAAACCGACGCCGGTTTCGAGCCCTTCGGGTCCGCTTGTGACGGAAGCCGGTTACTTCGGCTGCGGCTTGCGCACCGACAGGTGCAGCTCCTTCAGCCGCGCCTCCTCCAGCTCCGTCGGCGCGCCCATCATCAGGTCCTGGGCGTTGCCGTTGAGCGGGAAGGCGATGGTCTCGCGGATGTTGGGCTCGTCGGCCAGCAGCATCACGATGCGGTCGACGCCCGGGGCGATCCCGCCGTGCGGCGGGGCGCCGAAGCGGAACGCGCGCAGCATGCCCGCGAACTTCTCCTCGACGGTCTCCCGGTCGTACCCGGCGATCTCGAAGGCCTTCAGCATGATCTCGGGCTCGTGGTTCCGGATCGCGCCGGAGGACAGCTCGACGCCGTTGCAGACGATGTCGTACTGCCAGCCCAGGATGTCCAGCGGGTCCTGGGTCTCCAGGGCCTCAAGACCGCCCTGCGGCATCGAGAACGGGTTGTGCGAGAAGTCGATCGCGCCGGTGTCCTCGTCCTTCTCGTACATCGGGAAGTCGACGATCCAGCAGAACCGGAAGACGTTCTCCTCGAAGTGCCCGGCACGCTTGGCGGCCTCGACCCGCACCGCGCCCATGATCTTCGAGACCTCGTCGAACTCGCCCGCGCCGAAGAACACGGCGTGCCCGGCGGCCAGCGAGAGCCGCTTGGTGAGCTCGGCGACATTGTCCTCGGTGAGGAACTTGGCGATCGGGCCGGTGAGCGACCCGTCCTCGGCGACCCGCACCCAGGCCAGGCCCTTCGCGCCCAGCGTGACGGCGAAGTCGCCGAGCTGGTCGAAGAACTTACGGGGCTGGGCGGCGACATCCGGCACGGCCAGCGCACGCACGTGCTTGCCGGCGAAGGCCTTGAACTCGCTCGCCTCGAAGACATCGGTGATGTCGACGAGCTCCAGCTGGGCCCGCAGGTCCGGCTTGTCGGAGCCGTACTTCAGCATCGCCTCACGGAACGGGATCCGCGGGAACGGCGAGGTCACATGACGGCCGTTGCCGAACTCCTCGAACAGCTCGGTCATGAGCTTCTCGATCGGCTGGAAGACGTCCTCCTGCTCGACGAAGCTCATCTCGACGTCGAGCTGGTAGAACTCGCCCGGCGAACGGTCCGCGCGCGCGTCCTCGTCACGGAAACAGGGCGCGATCTGGAAGTACCGGTCGAAGCCCGAGATCATCAGCAGCTGCTTGAACTGCTGCGGCGCCTGGGGGAGGGCGTAGAACTTGCCCGGGTTCAGGCGCGAGGGCACGACGAAGTCACGCGCGCCCTCGGGAGAGGTGGCCGACAGGATCGGCGTAGCCATTTCATTGAACCCGAGGGCCACCATCTTGGAGCGGATCGAGGCGATGACCGACGACCGCAGCATGATGTTCTTGTGCATGCGCTCGCGGCGCAGGTCGAGGAAGCGGTACTCCAGGCGCCGCTCCTCGTTGACCCCGTCCTCGGTGTTGATCGTGAACGGCAGCGGGGCGGCCGCGCCGAGCAGCTCGACCTCGGAGACCTCGACCTCGACCTCACCGGTGGGCAGGTCCGAGTTCACGTTGTCGGTTCCACGTGAAACAACGCGCCCGTCGACCCGAACCGTCGACTCCTTGGAGACCTTGTCCAGAGCCTCGTAGGCCTCCGTGCCCGGCCGGGCGACGAGCTGCGTGATGCCGTAGTGATCGCGCAGATCGATGAAGAGGATGCCGCCCAGGTCGCGCCGATTGTGCAGCCAGCCACTCAGCCGGACGTCGGTGCCGACGTCAGAGGCGCGGAGCTCGCCGCAGGTGTGGGACCTGTACCGATGCATCGTCGTTCATCGTCCTTACATCTTGGGCTGTGCCGAGGGTCACTCCCCGACAAGGAACGGGCCATGGTGCCCGGACCTCCCAAGGGTACCGGCCGCCCCAAGATCGGCTCCCCACCATTAATACCGGCCGAACTCATCGGACATCGGTGGCGGCTGTCGATCAGCTGTTCATACAGTGGTCCAATGCGCACTGGCGAGCCCCTGCCCGCCGTGGGGGAGGTCCTCGCCGCCCTCGCGACCGGCGTATGGCACTGGGACACCGCCGCCGGGCTGGTCACCATCGACGCGGAGACCTCCCGGCTCCTCGGTCTGCCGGCCGAGCCCGCCACCCTGCCCCAGGCCCGCGCACGCGCCTGCTTCCACCCCGTCGACTGGAACGAGAACACCAGCATCATCCAGCTCTCCGTCGCCGAGGACACCCTCGGCGAGGTACGGCTGCGGGTCATGGACGAGCGCGGCGGGGTCCTCCGCGTCGTCCGCAGCCGCTTCCGGGCCATGTACGACCGCGAGGAACGCGTCTACGTCGTCACCGGAACCCTGCAAGAGGTCACCGAACCCTCCCCCGGCACCACGGCGGCCCGCAGCAGCGCCACCGTCACAGGCGACTGGCGCCGCTCCCGGGAGGCCTTCCTCCTGGACGCCGGCCGCGCCCTGGCGGAGGCCCGCTCCACCGCCGAGGTCCTCCGCGTCGCCGCCGGCCTGTCCATGCCCGGCTTCTCCCCGGACGGCCTCGCCGTCTTCGGTGCCGAGGGCGACCGCCTGAAGATCATCGGCCACCACGGCCAGCAGCCCGGCGACGAGGGCCCCTTCTCCCACATGCCCCTGGACACGGACTACCCGGCGGCCGAGGTGGTCAGAACCGGCCGCGCGGTCTACCTGTCCTCCCCCGAGCAGTACAAGGCCCGCTACCCGGTCACCTGGCCCCTCGCCGCCCACTTCGGCCGCCAGTCCTGGGCCTTCCTCCCCCTCACCGTGGCCGGCCGCACCATGGGCGCCTGGATGGCCGCCTTCACCTACCCGGTCGCCTTCACCCCCGACGAACGCTCGGTCCTCACCACCGTCGCCCGCATGCTGGCCCAGGCCCTCTCCCGCGCCGAGGCCGCCGAATCGGCCCGCGAGCTCACCGACGGCCTCCAGCGCTCCATGCTCCCCAAGCTGGGCCCCGAGATCCCCGGCATGCGCGTGGCCGCCCGCTACGTCCCCACCGGCGGCGGCCTCCAGGTCGGCGGCGACTGGTACGACATGATCCCCCTCCCCAGCGGCCGCCTGGCCCTGGTCATAGGCGACGTACAGGGCCACGACGTACGAGCGGCAGGCCTGATGGGCCAGCTCCGCATAGCGCTACGCGCCTACGCCTCCGAGGGCCACCGCCCGGACGCGGTCCTGTCCCGCGCCTCCCGCTTCCTCCACGGAATGACATACGACGACCAGGACCCCTCCGACCTGCGCTTCGCGACCTGCCTCTACGTCGAGGTCGACCCCGCCACCGGCGTCCTGGACATCGCCCGCGCCGGCCACCCCGAGCCCGCCATCCGCATGACCGACGGCACCGTCCTGATGCGCCGCACCGAGGGCGGCCTCCCCCTCGGCATCGACCCCGACGCCGACTACCCCACGACCCGCCTCACCCTGGAACCCGGCGAGACCATCATGGTCTGCACCGACGGCCTCCTGGAGACCGGCGGCCACGACCTGGAGACCGGCTGGCAGCGCGTGCGCTCGATCCTGGAGCAGGACAAGGACGACGACCTGGAGGAACTGGCGGACGCCCTCGTCCAGGCCGTCCACGGCCCCTCCTCCCACCACACCCGCGGCCCCCTCACCGACCGCCGCGAGGACGACATAGCCGTCCTGCTCCTGCACCGCGAGGGCGCAGGCTGCGCCTGCGGCGACCAGCCCCCCACGATCCCGACGATCCGCCGCACCATGCTCACGGTCGCCCAGGCCGAACCGGAACGCGTGGCCGTGGCACGCGAACAACTGCGCGAACTCCTCCACGACTGGACTTCCCCCGACCAGATCGACTCCGCAGTCCTGCTCCTCTCGGAGACACTCACAAACGTCCTGGTCCACACCGACGCCGACGCCCTCCTCCTCGCCGAGGTCCACGGCCCCCACACCGCCCGCCGCATCCGCGTAGAGGTCACCGACACCAGCGACGACCTCCCCCACAAACGCCGCCCCGGCGAACTGGCCTCCTCGGGCAGAGGCCTGATGCTGATCGAACTCCTGGCGGACGCCTGGGGCGTCGACCCACGCGGCGAGGGCAAGAGCATCTGGTTCGAGCTCTACGAGCCCTCGGCCGAGACCTCATCGCCGTAGCGTTCCCGCAGCTCATGTGCGATACCGAAGGCGGCGGCGGTAAGCGGCACGGCCAGCAGCATCCCAAGAACCCCGGCGACGGACGCCCCGGCGGTGATGGTGAGCATCACGACCGCCGGATGCATCTGCACGGTCCGGCTCTGGATCATCGGCTGCAACACATGCCCTTCGAGCACCTGCACGGCGAGCACGACACCGAGCGCCCACAGCGCGATCACGAACCCCTTGTCGGCGAGCGCGACCAGCACGGCGACGGCCCCGGAGATAAAGGCACCCAGGTAGGGGATATAGGCGCCGACGAAAACAAGGGCCCCGAGCCCGACGGCCCCGGGCACGTCGAGAATGAGCAACCCGACGGTGATGCACGTGGCGTCGATGAGGGCGATGAGCGTGGTCCCCCGCATGAACCCCTCGACGGCCTCGAACGCCCGCCGCCCGATGGCCTCGGCGAGGTCCTCGGAGGCACGCGGCACGAGCGACCGCAGAGCCCCGACGGCCCGATGCGAATCCCGCAGAAAAAAGAAGACGAGCAACAGAGCGAGCACAGCCATAGCCATGGCCTCGCCCACGACACTGACCCCACTGATCACCCCGGAGGCCGCGGTTCCCCCGAACTTGCTGAGCAGGTCCTTGGCATTGACGGCCAGATCCTCGACAGAGGTCCCAGCAGCCCCGAAATGCTCGGCAACCCCCTTCGCCGCGTCCTTCAACGAGGCGACGATCTGATCCCCGGTGTCGATCAACGCGGCGACCACGATATAAACGGCCCCGCCGACAACCCCGACCACGGCCACACAGGTCACCCCGGCCGCAACGGACCGATTGACCCTCGCCTTCACCATCCGCCGGTACAACGGCCCGAGCAACGCGGTCCCGAGCAACGCGAGCAGCACGGGCACGACAGCCGTCTTGAACTCCACACACAACCGGATCCCGACATAGACGACCCCGGCGACGAGCAGCGTCACGGCACACCAGGCGGCGAGGCGGCGGATGGGGTCGGGAAGCAGTCGCACACACCCAGCGGATCACGCGCCCAGGGGATTGTCCTGCGCGGTCGGCCGATCAGGTGACGGGATGTCAGCCATCGCCGGTCTCACGGCCTCCACCAGGCACGCCAGGGCCGCACGATGACCTCCCGATAGCTGTGGTGCGACGGATTCCGCCCGCCGTGCGCCAGCACCCACTCCTGCGGCACCCCGAAGTCCACGCTGGACTCCGAACGCTCACCTCACACCGCGCACTCCATCGCGTACGTGACCGGTTCGGCGTCCGGCTCCCGGTCCGGCTCCAGCGTCCAGCGCACCTGCCGTACGACGGCACGCGGCACGCTCACTTCCCCCACCTCCCGTTGGCGACGGCCACCTTGGCGCTCAGCACCTCGCCGGGCTCCGGCTCCCGGAGCCGGTCCGGGGGCACATCCCACTCGACCCCGCCCCGAGGAGGCCGCAACTGCACATACGGCCCTTCGCTCCCCATGACCACACCGACCCGCCCGTCACGGGTGTCGACCATCAACGCCCCGGTGTCCATACCCGCCGCCTCCCACCTGCTCGATCTCACTGTTCGTATCCACAGAGTGACGATGCGCGGCTACCGTGGACAGAGTGATCGGCTCTACAACGCGACCGTCAAGAAGGGGCGTTGAACGGATGACAGGGCGGACCGGACACCAGGAACCACTCAGCAACGAGCAGCGGTACGGCGACGAGTTGCGCCGCAGGAGAGAGGCCGCCGGTCTCACCCAGGCCGAACTGGCCGAGCGAATCGTGTGCTCACCGTCCCTGATCGCCCACTACGAGGCGGGCCGCCGCACCCCCTCGCACGCGGACGCCCAGCGCCTGGACCAGGTCCTGGGCACGGACGGCTTCTTCACCCGCTGGCGCAAGACCCTCACCAAGGCCCGTTTCGCCGAGCACTTCCAGGAGGCGGCGGAACAGGAGCAACTGGCGGTGTTCATCGAGGAGTACGCGGTTTCGCTGGTGCCGGGGCTTTTGCAGACCGAGGGGTATGCGCGGGCCGTGCTCAAGGTGGGCAAGCCCAACTACACGACCGCCGACCTTGACAAGAAGGTTGTCAACCGGCTTGAGCGCGCCCGCATCCTGGAGACTCCTGACAGCCCGACGGTGTGGGTGATCCTGCACGAAACGGTCATTCGCACGGTGGTCGGCGGCCCCGCTGTCATGTCCGAACAGCTCCGACACATCACGGAGTTGGGGCGCACCGGCCGGATCATGGTCCAGGTGGTCCCGTTCAGCGTGGGGGCCCATCCGACCTTGAGCAGCATGCTCAGCTTGATGCGGTTCACCGACGCACCTGACATGGCGTATGTAGAGGCGCTGCACACCGGTTCGCTGACCGACGATCCGTCACTGGTCCGCCGTTACCGCGACGCATACGATCTGACCAGGGCCGCCGCGCTGCCGCCGGAGGCGTCCCTGGATCTGATCGAGTCGGTGGCGGAGGACTACGGCAACCATGAGCGCCCACCACATCCCTGACGCGTCGGCCCTCACCGCCTGGCGCAAGTCCAGCCACAGCGGCAGCGACAACGGCAGCTGCGTGGAGGTCGCCGACGGCCACCCGGACCTCACCCCCGTCCGCGACAGCAAGAACCCCACCGGCCCGGCGCTGCTTTTCGGCCCGACGGCCTGGTCCGCGTTCGTCACCGGCGTGAAGCGCTGATCACCGCTTCGGATGAACATCCATTACCTGTAAGCGAGTTGCACCTCCGTTGTCTCTAGGTTCCGACACGGAGGTGATGCTCGAATGAACGAGCAGAACAACACGCGCAAAGACGCGATCGACATCAACGACTTCGTGTACGCGGCCACGGGGACGCGGGTGCGGAGGCTGACGATGCCGGACGGTAAGTACTGGTTCCCGGCGGCGGACGTACTCAAGGAACTGGGGTACAGCAACCCCCGGAAGACTCTGGCGGACCATGTACCCACAGAGAACCGAGAGACGCTCGAGAGCGTAACTGGAGGGCACGGTCTCAGCATTCCCGCAGGTCGGGAGTGGCGCCGAGACATGAATCTCGTGGACCTCCAGGGTCTGATCCGGTTGGTCAACGGCTGCACCAAACCGTCTGCCCAGCCTTTCAAGGCTTGGGCCTCCGAAGTCATCGCCACCATCCAGCGCGACGGCTCCTACTCCCTGGAACCCGCCCCCGTACAACCCGCCCCCACCGAGCACACCGCGTACGCCGTGCCCGAAAAACTCGCCGACGCACTTGTCCGGCTCGAAGAGCGCGCGTCTCGGACGGACGAAGCGCTACGGCGGATCGACGACAAGCAGAACACGATCATCGACTCGCTCCGGGACATCACCCAGACTCTCCGACGCTCCGGCGACCGCTCCCGCCCCGTCGAGGCCCCGGAGTTGACGCCTCAGCAACTCCTGAGCAACTGGAAGTCCCGGAACCTGGTCGTCACCGAGGACGTCCACGCGGTGGCCGCCCACCTCGCCCCGGCGCTCCTGCACGGCGGCGCGGGCTACAGCGTGGACGAGATCTCCGTCTGCACCGGTCTGTCGCCCGACCGCGTCCACGACAGCCTTGAGCTGCTGTCCGAGCAGAAATGCGTACGACAGGTAGGCCGCACTCCGAACGGCGCGCCCTTCTACGTGCTGCCGTAGCAACCAAGAGAACAGGCCCGAAGCCGCAACACGAACTTGCGGCTTCGGGCCTTGTCGTACCGTACTCGTCTCCGCGGCCCGTTACAGGCCACCCTCCGACATTCCATGCACGGCGGGGATCGTCCCCAGCCGTCCCTTCTGGAAGTCGTCGAACGCCTGCTGGAGTTCCTCACGGGTGTTCATGACGAACGGGGCCCGTAGTGGCACCAGATCAACGGCGCCCCTCACATCGGTACTTCGCTCGTGCAGTGCCTCGCCTACGCCCAGGCCCCTCCGCGACCAGACCATGAAGGAAGCTCTCGGCGCCTTGTCCATCAAGATCCACCTGATGACAGCAGCGTAGCCAAAACCGCCGAAGTCGGATCTCCCTCATCGGAACGCGGGGCCCCGGTCACACCGGGGCCCCGCGTTCGTCACATGCCATGCCCGCCAAGTTCACCATTAGCCTGCGCCGCCGTAGTCATGTTCGCGCCAATCCCGAAACGCCACCACGCCTCAACACGCCACTTGATCAGGCCCTCCACGACCCACACGAGTCCGCACCATCCCCCCGAATTCCGGTCACATATGTGATCTACGGATTGATCGTCGCACCTCTTGATCAAGGATCACAACGGCACTCCGTTCACACCCATCACACAAGGGATGCACAGTGCACACACGAGCACGAAGACCACTCATCACGCTACTGGCCCTGACCCTGATAGCCATTGCAGGCGTCGTACCCGCCTGGGCTCTCCCCGACCACCCCGTTGCTTCCCCGGCCGCAATCGCCCCGGCCGAGGCCCGGACAGCGGAGGATCTACCCAAGCCCCCCAAGGCCATGACGCTGGCCGAGCGGCGTAAGCAGGTCAAGCAGGACCGGGACGATCTGTCTCCGATGCGAGGCTATCTGCACCCTCGCAGCAAGGACTCCGGGAAGCCGTCCGCAAAGCCCCACAGCCGCCCGAAGAAGCTCCCGCAACAGGGCCCCGCAGCTGAAGGCTCCACCAAGTCGCCTACCGCCGAGGGCTACGCAACGTCCCTGGCCGCTGCCGCGACGGCCGACCCGGCATGGGTGACGGCCTACGCCACCGCCTATCCGGCTTACCTGTCGATCGGCGGGGGCCTGAAGTTCTCCTCCGGTACGGCTTCGTCGTACTCCGGGCTGTGGATGTACGTCCTGGACGAGGGCGGCAACATCGTCTACAACCAGGAGGTCAACAAGGCGACCGATGATCCGACCGGGAAGTTCCTGGAGAACGGAGCCTGGTGCTACGGCTGGTGGGCGGCCAACTCCTACCCAGCCGACCAGTGCTTCTGGTGGAGCACGAACAAGCTCGGTGGTCACCTCCAGGACGGAAAGAAGTACTACGCCTGGATCTTCCTCAAGGGCTCGGACGGCACGTGGAGTTCGAACGGGACCACCTCATCGCTGGTGGAGGCGTTCTACACCCCGGACATCCCTGGCGCTCAGGCCGGCATCTGCTCCTGCTACGCGCAGGCCCACCGCGCCGACCCGGTCAACACAGCGACCGGCATGTTCTTCGAGCAGCTCACCGACGCTCAACTGGTCGGCGTAGGCAAGCAGGTGGCCCTGGAGCGCACCTACCGCTCCGACTCCGCCACGACCGGACTGCTCGGGCGTAGCTGGGCGACACCGTTCGACACAAAGCTGACGATCGCCACCAGCACGGTGACCTATCAGGCCGACGACGGGGCGAAGTTCGTCTTCACGCAGGCCAGTGACGGCACGTACACCGCGCCGGCCGGTTCGGCAGCCAAGCTTGTCAAGGGCACCAGCACCTACACCGTCACCACCCCGGATCACACCAAGCGGACCTTCAGCAGCACCGGTCAGCTGACGTCGGTCGTCGACAACGCCGGCCAGGGCCTGACGCTGACGTACACCTCCGGCAAGCTGTCCTCCGTCAAGGACGCGGCAGGCCGCACCACGAGCTTCACCCTGAATGCCGACGGCACGGTCAACAAGGTGAGCCTCCCGGACTCCACCTCGGTCTCCTACGCCTACACGGGCGGCTTGCTGACCTCCGTGACCGACCCGGCGGGCAAGGTCTCCTCCTACGCCTACGACACCAACAAACGGCTGTCCTCCTACACCGACCCCGCTGGCGGCAAGGTCAGCAACACCTACGACTCCACCGGCAGGGTCAGTACCCAGACCGACCAGAACAGCAAGAGCACGTCCTTCACCTGGGATGGCAGCCGCGAGTCGCACACCACGGCACCGGACGGCGGTGTCTGGAGCGACATCTACTCCGGCAACGTGCTGCTGGAGAGCATCGACCCGTACGGGAAGAGCGTCTCCTACAGCTACGACCGCTATCTGCGCCCCGTCGAGATCACCGACCAGCGCGGCAACACCACGGAGATGACCTACGACAGCGCCGGGCGCATGCTCACGCGCAGTTCGCCGTCGTCGCTCGGCTACTCCGAGAGCTGGACCTACGACACCGCCGGCAACATCCTCAGCCACACGGACGGGCGCGGCAACAAGACGTCGTACACCTACAACACGTCCAACCAGCTGACCTCGAGCACCGATCCGCTCAGCGGGAAAACGTCGTACACGTACAACTCTCTGGGTGCCCTGGCCACCGTGACGAGCCCGCGCGGCAAGGTCACCTTGTACGGCTACGACGCGGCCGGGAACAGGACCTCGGTCACCACGCCGCTCGGCGAGAAGTCGACGTTCACCTACGACGGCGCGGGCCGCATCCTGTCCAAGACCGACCCGCGCGGCAACGTTTCCGGCGCGGACCCGGCCGCCTACACCACGAAGTACACCTACGACGGGCGCGGCCTGCTCAGCTCGGCCGCCGACCCCATGGGCCACACCACCACATACGGCTACAACGGCGCCGAACAGCTGACCTCGGCAAAGGACCCCGCGGGCAATACCACCAGCTACGGCTACGACAACGCCGGGAACCTCACCAAGACCACCGACGCACTGGGCAAGTCGGTCAACCGCACCTACGACGCCTACGCCAACCTGACGTCGGAGACCGACCCGCTAGGCAACAAGACCACCTGGACCTACGACAAGGCGGGCCGACTGCTCAGCGCGGTCTCCGCGCGCGGCAACGTCTCCGGTGCCGACCCGGCCGCCTACACGACAAGCTACGCCTACGACGCCGCGGGCAACCGCACCAAGGTCACCGGCCCGACCGGCGCATCCGTCAGCACCGAGTACGACGCGGTGAACCGGCCCGTGAAGGTCACCGACGCCCTGGGCAGCGCGACCGTCTACGCCTACGACGCCGTCGACAACGTCACCAAGGTCACCGACGCCCTGAGTAACAGCGTCTCGTCCGTCTACGACAAGAACAACCAGCTGACCAGCAGCACCAACCAGCTGGGCAAGAGCACCAGTTACGCCTACGACGCCGACGGCAACCTGCTCAGCCGCACCTCCCCGCTGGGCTACAAGGAGAGCTGGACCTACGACGGCGACGGACGCCAGGCCACTGCCGTCGACCCGCGGGGCAACGTCTCCGGTGCCGACCCGGCCCAGTACACGACCACCAACGGCTATGACCCGGCCGGGAATCTGCTGACGGTCACCGACCCTCTCGGCGGTGTGACGCGTACCGACTACGACGCAGCCGGCAATGTCACCAAGCGCACCGACGCAGACAAACGCGTCACCACCTACGGCTATGACAAGCTCGACCAACTCACCTCGGTCACTGCGGCCGACGGCGGCAAGACAGCCTACGCCTACGATCTGGCCGGCAACGTCATCCATCGCGCCGACGCCAACGGTAACGTCACCGCCTACGGCTATGACGCGGCACGCCACCTGATCACGGTCACCGACCCGCTGAACCGCGTCACCTCGTACGGGTACGACGCCGAGGGCCAGCAGATCAAGAAGACCACTGCGCGGGGTTCGACCAGCTACGCCTTCGATGCCCGCGGTCTGCTCACCGCGGTTGACTACTCCGACACCACTCCCGACGTGTCGTATGCCTACGACGCCGCCGGGCAGATGACAACCCGCGCCAACTCGAAGATCTCCGAAGACTTCGCCTACGACGCGGTCGGCAACCTCACCAAGACCCGCGGCTTCGCCTACACCTACGACGCTGCCGGCCAGATGCTGACCCGCAAGTACTCCGACGGCAACACCATCGGCTACGCCTACGACAACGACGGGCGTACGTCGTCCATGACCGCCGACGGGGTCACTACCAGCTACGCCTGGGACGCCGCGGGCAACCTGACCCGCTCCACGCTGCCCAACACCGAGACTGAGGACCGCGCCTACGACCGGGCCGGCCGACTGACCGCGGTCACCTCCGCCAAGTCCGGCACCACGGTCACCAAGACGGCGCAGACCCTGTCCGCCGCCGGGCTGCCCACCCACGTCGACATCACCCGGGCCGGTGTCGGTACCGGTGGCTGGGATCTCACCTACGACACCACCGGCCGTCTCACCGCAGGCTGCTTCCCGCAACCCGGGGCCACGGGCTGCCCGTCCGGCCGAAGCACCACCTACACCTACGACAAGGTCGGCAACCGGCTGACGTCCACGCTGGGCACGACGTCCACCAGCTACGCCTACGACGCGGCCGACCAGCTCAGTTCAGCCGTCACCGGCACCACGACCACCGCCTATTCCTACGACAGCGAGGGCAACCAGACCAAGGCGGGCGCCGACACCTACACCTACGACCTGGCCGGACAGATCTCCGCGGCCACCGTCGGCGGCAACAGCTACACCTACGACCACGACGCCAGCGGCAACCAGGTCGCCACCAGCCAGGCCGGAACGGTGATCAGCCGGACGCAGTGGGACCCCAACGCCCCGCTGCCCATCCTGGCCACCGAGTACGACGGCGCCTGGGCGATCAAGCAGTCTTACCGCTACGACCCCCTGGGCCAGCCCGCCTCCACCAAGACCGGTTCGGGCGCCTCCTTCTACTACCACCACGACACCCAGGGCTCCCCGGTCGACGTCACCAACAGCAGCGGAACCCTGTACCAGCGCTGGTCCTACGACCCGTACGGCACCCGTGTCTCGGACACGGTCACCACCGGCGCCCCCGCGAGCACCCCCTCGTACACGGGCGCCCGCTACGAGACCACCACCGGCAACCTCGACCTCCACGCCCGCCAGTACAACACCACCACCGGCCGCTTCAACCGCCCCGACCCGGCGACTCCCACGCGCAGTAACCCCTACGTGTCGGCGTACGCCTACGCCAACAACCAGCCGACCCTGCTCACAGACCCCAGCGGGCTGACCCCTGACGACCCCAACAACGAGCGCGTCGACAGCCTCGGCGAGGGTCTCAAGATCTTCGGTGACGGTTTCCTTCAGGGCCTCAGAGCGCCCTTCGAGTTCCTCGGTGATGCCTACGATGCGGTCACCGGCCAGAATGGAGGCGCTGGAGCCTTCGTCGACAAGTACCTCCCTGTCCGTCCCGCCTACCGGCTCTACCGGGCCGAGTACATGCTGCGGCAACAGGGGTGTGACGCCCTCGCCGACCTCTATGCCGCTGCAGCAGATGAGCTCACCAAGCAGATCGCTGTGGTGGGGGTTGGCGGTCTCACGGGATGGCGCCGAGCCGCGGTCAACCCCAGTGGCATTGCCGCCGAGGGCGAAATAGGCGCAATCACGCGTCTCCTTTATGGCGCCCGCAAGGGAGAGGGGCTGCCCGGCTCAGTCGGTGTTCAGATCAGCAAGCGTCCTTCCGTGACGGAGCTGGAAAACCTGACGATTAAGCACGGCGTCGAATTCGCCGTGGTCTACAAGCTGGGCCCTGGCCCCAAGGGCACGGGCGGCCAGTACTACCTCTACTCTGGTGTCTCCAATCGGGTACAGATCCCTGTACAGGCTGACACCATCCTCGTCTACCACACGCACCCGAAGGGCTACGCCTACCCGAGCCCAGCAGACAAAAGGCTCCTGGACGCCTTCGAAAAGGCAGGATCGCCCATGCGTTCGTCGCAGATCATTCCGGTCGGCAACGGCGGTATGGTCGTCACCTTCACGAAGCACGGGGTGACACCATGACAGACGAACAGGAGAGCCTGAACTACCTATGGGACGGGACCGAGGACGGCTGGGTCGTCATCACATCTGACCTCGGGCTCGGAACCATCTACAACACCAAGACACGCATGGCTCTCCTCCTTGAGGACGAGGCCGAATACGAGCACGCCATCCAGGCGATGCACGAGCACGGCCGTCCCTTCCTGGACTCCATCCCGTAGGAGACGTGGTGGCCGCCTTGGTACCGAAGGCGGCCACCACAATGCCAGCGAAGCAGGGGCATAGTCCGCACACAGTCCGCAGGACACCCGCTAACGACCGTCGCACCCCATCGCCACCAATCACCAAAAGGCCAGGTCAGCGCCCCACAGGAAACATCCCCGCAGGTCACCGACCCGGCCCATTACTAGGAGACCAAGAAGGCGGCTTTGAGCGCGGACGATCCTCAACCCTTTCCGGGTGGACTCGTCCACGTGCGGCCGTAGTGAGCCCTACAGTCGCCCCTCAGACATGCCGTGCACTGCCGGAATCGTGCCTAGACGCCCCTTCTGGAAGTCCTCGAACGCCTGCTGGAGCTCGTCCTTGGTGTTCATGACGAACGGACCGTAGTGCGCCATCGGCTCACGGATCGGCTGCCCGCCCAGGAGGACGACCTCCAGGTCCGGCGCGTTGGAGTCCTGCTTCTCGTCCGCGCGGACCGTCAGGGAGCCGCCCGCGCCGAAGACTGCCGTCTGGCCCAGGTGGATGGGACGTCGGTCGCTGCCGACCGAACCGCGCCCGGCCAGGACGTAGGCCAGCGCGTTGAAGTCCTCACGCCACGGCAGCGTGATCTCCGCACCCGGCGCCAGCGTCGCGTGGATCATCGTGATCGGCGTGTGCGTGATGCCGGGACCCTCGTGGCCGTCCAGCTCACCCGCGATCACCCGCAGCAGCGCGCCACCGTCCGGCGAGGTCAGAAGCTGGACCTGGCCGCCACGGATGTCCTGGTAGCGCGGGTCCTTCATCTTGTCCTTGGCCGGCAGGTTCACCCAGAGCTGGAGACCGTGGAAGAGACCGCCGGACTTCACCAGGGACTCGGGCGGGGTCTCGATGTGCAGCAGGCCGGAACCTGCCGTCATCCACTGAGTGTCCCCGTTGGTGATGGTGCCGCCACCACCGTTGGAGTCCTGGTGGATGAAGGTGCCGTCGATGATGTACGTGACGGTTTCGAAGCCGCGGTGAGGATGCCACGGTGTCCCCTTCGGGGCGCCCGCAGGGTAGTCCACCTCCCCCATCTGATCCATCATGATGAACGGATCCAGATGCCGGTAATGAATCCCGGCGAACGCACGTCGCACCGGAAAGCCCTCGCCCTCGAAGCCGCTCGGCGCGGTCGTGACGCCGACCACAGGACGGGCCGTGGCGTCGGCCGGGGCGGTCACCCGCGGGAGCGTCAGCGGGTTCTCTACGGTTACGGCAGGCATGACAGAAGCCCTCCTCCAGAAGGTTCAACATTCAACATAGTTGAACTGTGAACAACCCGCAAGCATTCCCCTGGGCGACGGCGGCCCGTGGCCGAGTTCCCTTGCCCGCATCAGATCGAGGTGCGGTCACCTTCCGCTTGCGAGACAGGGGACGACTTCCGGCGAGGCCGGGCAGGAACAGCCGCATCATCGCCGAGTGATCCCCGGGGGGCCTCGGCCCTACGGAGGCCGACCTCAAGCAGGTGCAGGATCTCTGAGTTGAGGGACCGCCGGTCCGCTGAAGCACGCTCCGTCACACGTTCGTGGAGGTCTTCCGGAATCCGGAGAGAGAAACGAATCATGACGCTATGGTGGCATCATGATGACATCATTGGAAGCTGTCAGGTCCGGGCACGCCCGGTACACCTGCCGACTCCGTGTGTCGTCCACCGCCGGTACAGCACTACTGGCGGAGTGGGACCGATGCCGCTGGATCTGGAACGAGTGCGTGGTTCGCTCGAAGAGGGCCCACCGTGACGGAGAGAAGTGCGGTCCGGCACTGCTGGACCGGATGCTGACCCAAGCCCGAGCGGTCACACCCTGGCTGGCCCAGGGTTCCTCGGTGCCGCAGCAACAACTCATCCGCGACTTCGGCAAGTCCCGCGCCAAGTCCTTGAAGGACATCAAGGAACGGCTCCCGGTACGACAGCGGGCCGGGATGCCGAAGCACAAGAAGAAGCGCGAAGCGCTGCCCACCCTGAACTACACGAAGCGGGGCTTCAGACTCAAGGACGGGCTGCTGTACCTGGCGGGCGGCATCGTTGTGTCGGTCGTGTGGTCCCGCGACCTGCCCGCCGAACCCACGTCGGTACGGGTGTACCGGGACAGCGTCGGCCACTGGTACGCCTCGTTTGTTGTCCCAGCCCAAGTCCTGCCGCTGCCGGCCACCGGCCGGGTGCTCGGTGTCGACTGGGGCGTGCGGGAGACCGCGACCACCACCTCGGACAGCCATGACCTCCCGCACCCTGAGCACGGCAAGAAGGCCGAACAGAAGCTGTCCCGATACGACCGCATGATGGCCCGCCGCAAACCCAAGAAGGGCCAGGCAGCCTCACAGGGCTATCGGAAGGCAAAGAAGTCGCGGGCGAAGACGTACCAGAAGATCGCCCGGCAGCGGCAGGACCATGCCCGCAAGTGGGCCAAGAAGGTTGTGCGAGACCACGACGTAATCGCGGTGGAGGACTTCAAACCGAAGTTCCTCGCGAAGTCGTCGATGGCGCGCAAAGCGGCTGACGCCGCGATCGGCGCTACCAAGAAGGCCCTGATCGAGATGGGCCGCAAGCACGCGCGGGACGTACGCCTCGTCCATCCCGCGCACACCACCATGGACTGCGGCCGGTGCGGAGCGAGAGCCAAGCACGCCCTGCCGTTGTCGGAACGCACCTACACCTGCACCGCGTGCGGACTCGTGTCCCCCCGGGACAAGAACTCCGCCCGCGTGATGCTCGTCCGGGCAGGTCTGAACCCGGCTGGTGACGACGGCGTAAGACCTCCCGGAGCGCCGCTCCAGAAGGCCGCCTGAGCCAGGAATCTCCTCCCTTTGCGGGAGGGGAGCAGTCAATGCAGGCATGTCGGTACGTGCTACGTGCTCCTGCTCCGCCACCGACTCCTCACACAGGAACCGGTCAGCCGTACATCCTTCGCATCGCGAAGTCGACCATCTGCTCGACCGCCTTCGCGTCGAACACCATCCGGTGCTCGCCCTCCATGTCGAGGACGAAGCCGTACCCGGTCGGCAGCAGGTCGATCACCTCGGCGCCCGTGATCACGAAGTACTTGGACTCCTTGCCCGCGTACCGCCGCAGTTCCTTCAGCGAGGTGAACATCGGGATCACCGGCTGCTGGGTGTTGTGCAGGGCGAGGAAGCCGGGGTTGTCGCCGCGCGGACAGTAGACCTTCGACGTGGCGAAGACCTGCTGGAAGTCCTCCGCGGTCACCTGCCCGGTGGTGAAGGCGCGCACCGCGTCCGCGAGGGACGGCGGGGACGGCTCGGGATACAGCGGCGGCTGCTGGCCGTACCCGCCCGGCATCTGCTGCTGCGGCGCGGCGTACTGCTGCTGCGTACCCGCGCTCTGGTCGTAGCCGTACATGGGCGCAAGCGTACCGAGAGCGGCGGGGCGGCGGACCGCTATGGGGTGGCCGGGAAACCGACAGGGACTCGACAGCGGTCACCCCCTGGGGTTCGGGGGCCGCCGCTCCTAGCGTCTTTGCCATGCACCGACACGAACCCGACGAGATCCACGAGCACGACCGGGGACTCTCGTACGACCTTCCCGTCCTCGCCCGCCGCCGGATGATCCGGCTGTTGGCGGGGGCGAGCCTGGTGCCGCTGGTCGGCTGCTCCGCCGACGAGGGCGGCGCGGGCAGCGAGGGCGGCGAGGCCTCCTCCGCGTGCTCGCCCATCCCCGAGGAGACCGCCGGCCCCTACCCCGGCGACGGCTCGAACGGGGTGAACGTCCTCAAGGAGAGCGGTGTCGTGCGCGGCGACATCAGGAGGAGCTTCGGCGACTCGGCGGGCGGCACCGCCGAGGGCGTACCGCTGACGGTCACGCTCACCGTCGTGGACGCGGATTCCGGGTGCGGTACGCCGAGGAAGGGTGCCGCCGTGTATCTGTGGCACTGCGACCGGGAGGGCGCGTACTCCCTGTATACGGAAGGTGTGAGGGACGAGAACTATCTGCGGGGCGTGCAGGAGACCGACGAGAAGGGGCAGGTGACCTTCACGAGCGTCTTCCCGGGCTGTTACACCGGCCGCTGGCCGCACATCCACTTCGAGGTCTACGGCAGCCTGGCGGACGCAACCGCCGCGACCGCGATCACCGGCACCTCGCAGCTGGCCTTCCCGAAGGAGGTGTGCGACACGGTGTACGCGACGGACGGCTATGGCGCGAGCGTGGCCAACCTGAGCGAGCTCTCCCTGGCGGAGGACATGGTCTTCGGGGACGGGTACGAGCGGCAGATGGCGGCCGTGGAGGGGAGCGTGGGCGCGGGATACACCGCGACACTCACCGTTCCGGTGTGAACCGTCACAGATGGCCGGATCAGGGTTGCGGTTTATTACTGGCGGGTAGCATCATCGTATCGAAGCTACTTGTTGGTATGTGAACTAGCGCGAGGATCCAGTGCCTCGCCCGTCTCTCCAGGGAGCCGTCGCCATGGGGCACTACAAGTCGAATCTCCGCGACATCGAGTTCAACCTCTTCGAAGTCCTCGGCCGCGACAAGCTGTACGGCACGGGTCCCTTCGAGGAGATGGACGTCGAGACCGCGAAGAGCATCCTCGACGAACTGAGGCGCCTCTCGGAGAACGAGCTGGCCGAGTCCTTCGCGGACGCCGACCGCAACCCGCCGGTCTTCGACCCGGAGACCAACACCGCGCCGGTCACGCCGTCCTTCAAGAAGTCGTACAAGGCCTTCATGGAGTCCGAGTACTGGCGTCTGGGCCTGCCCGAGGCCATCGGCGGCACGACGGCGCCCCCGTCGCTGATCTGGGGGTTCGCGGAGCTGATCCTCGGCGCCAACCCGGCCGTGTGGATGTACTCCTCCGGCCCGGCGTTCGCCGGGATCCTCTACGACGAGGGCAACGACGTACAGAAGAAGATCGCTCAGATCGCGGTCGAGAAGACCTGGGGCTCCACCATGGTCCTCACCGAGCCGGACGCCGGTTCGGACGTCGGCGCGGGCCGTACCAAGGCGATCCAGCAGGAGGACGGCTCCTGGCACATCGAGGGCGTGAAGCGGTTCATCACGTCCGGTGAGCACGACATGGAGGAGAACATCCTCCACTACGTCCTCGCCCGCCCCGAGGGCCACGGCCCGGGCACCAAGGGCCTGTCCCTCTTCCTCGTCCCGAAGTACCTCTTCGACTTCGAGACCGGCGAGCTGGGCGAGCGCAACGGCGTCTACGCCACGAACGTCGAGCACAAGATGGGCCTGAAGGCCTCCAACACCTGCGAGATGACCTTCGGCGACCAGCACCCCGCCAAGGGCTGGCTGATCGGCGACAAGCACGACGGCATCCGCCAGATGTTCCGCATCATCGAGTTCGCCCGCATGATGGTCGGCACGAAGGCGATCTCGACGCTGTCGACCGGTTACCTGAACGCGCTGGAGTACGCCAAGGAGCGCGTCCAGGGCACCGACCTGGCCGCGTTCGGCGACAAGGCCGCGCCCAAGGTCACCATCACGCACCACCCCGACGTGCGCCGCTCGCTGATGACGCAGAAGGCGTACGCCGAGGGCATGCGCGCCCTCGTCCTCTACACCGCCTCGATCCAGGACGCGATCGCCGTCAAGGAGGCCGCGGGCGAGGACGCGAAGGCCGAGCACGCGCTCAACGACCTGCTCCTGCCCATCGTCAAGGGCTACGGCTCCGAGAAGGGCTACGAGCAGCTCGCCCAGTCGCTCCAGACGTTCGGCGGCTCCGGGTTCCTCCAGGAGTACCCGATCGAGCAGTACATCCGCGACGCCAAGATCGACACCCTGTACGAGGGCACGACCGCGATCCAGGGCCAGGACTTCTTCTTCCGGAAGATCGTCCGCAACCAGGGCGCGGCCCTGAACTCCCTCGCCGAGGACATCAAGAAGTTCCTGGCGCTCGGCACCGGCGGCGAGGAGCTCTCCGCCGCCCGTGAGCACCTCGCGAAGGCGGCCGTCGAGCTGGAGGCGATCGTCGGTCTGATGCTGACCGACCTCGCGGCCACCGAGGCGGACGTCAAGAACATCTACAAGGTGGGCCTCAACACCACCCGCCTGCTGCTGGCCTCCGGTGACGTCGTCGTCGGCTACCTGCTCCTCAAGGGCGCGGCCGTGGCCGCCGAGAAGCTGGAGACCGCCTCCGCCAAGGACAAGGCGTTCTACACCGGCAAGATCGCGGCGGCGAAGTTCTTCGCGGCCAACGTCCTGCCGGGCGTCACGGGTGCGCGCAAGCTCGCCCAGGGCGTCGAGCTGGACCTGATGGAACTGGACGAGGCCGCGTTCTAGGACACATCCGCACAGCTCTCCCGAGGGCCCGCTCCCATCGCCGGGAGCGGGCCCTCGTACGTCGTCTAGGTGAACCTCTTCGTCGTTAAGGTGAACCCCATGAGCGAACCCTCCCGCTTCGACCGCGGCCACACCGACGACCTCATGTCCTATCTGGCTGCCAGCCCCTCGCCGTACCACGCCGTGGCGAACGCCGCCGAGCGGCTGGAGAAGGCCGGCTTTAGGCAGGTCGCCGAGACGGACGCGTGGGACGGGACGAGCGGCGGCAAGTACGTGCTGCGCGGCGGTGCGATCGTGGCCTGGTACGTCCCCGAGGGCGCCGAGGCGCACACGCCGTTCCGGATCGTCGGCGCGCACACCGACTCCCCGAACCTGCGGGTCAAGCCGCTGCCCGACACCGGGGCGCACGGCTGGCGCCAGGTCGCCGTGGAGATCTACGGCGGTCCGCTCCTCAACTCCTGGCTCGACCGCGACCTGGGCCTCGCGGGCCGGCTGACCCTGCGGGACGGTTCGACGCGGCTGGTGAACGTCGGCCGGCCGCTGCTGCGGGTGCCGCAGCTCGCCATCCACCTGGACCGCTCGGTGTCGGCGGAGGGACTCAAGCTCGACAAGCAGCGGCATCTTCAGCCCATCTGGGGTCTGGGCAACGATGTCCGGGACGGCGACCTCATCGCCTTCCTGGAGGAGGAGGAAGGGCTCGCGGCGGGCGAGGTCACCGGCTGGGACCTGATGGTCCACTCCGTCGAGCCGCCCGCCTACCTGGGCCGTGACCAGGAGCTGGTGGCCGGACCGCGGATGGACAACCTGCTGTCCGTGCACGCCGGGGTGGCCGCGCTGACCGCCGTGTCGGCCGGCTCGGACCTCGGCTACATCCCCGTACTCGCCGCCTTCGACCACGAGGAGAACGGCTCGCAGTCGGACACGGGTGCGGACGGACCGCTGCTCGGGAGTGTCCTTGAGCGTTCGGTGTTCGCGCGCGGAGGGTCGTACGAGGACCGGGCGAGAGCCTTCGCCGGTACGGTCTGTCTGTCCTCCGACACGGGCCACGCGGTCCACCCCAACTACGCGGAGCGCCACGACCCCACACACCACCCGCGCGTCAACGGCGGCCCGATCCTCAAGGTCAACGTCAACAACCGCTACGCCACGGACGGTTCGGGCCGCGCGGTCTTCGCCGCCGCCTGCGAGAAGGCGGACGTGCCCTTCCAGTCCTTCGTCTCCAACAACTCCATGCCGTGCGGCACCACGATCGGCCCGATCACCGCGGCCCGGCACGGCATCAAGACCGTCGACATCGGCGTGGCGATCCTGTCGATGCACAGCGCGCGCGAGCTGTGCGGGGCGGACGACCCGCATCTGCTGGCCAACGCGCTGGTGGCGTTCCTGGAGGGGTAGCCTCCGCGCGGCCGGGTACCCGCCGTCCGGACCGGACCGACCGGACCGGACAGGGAGGCGACACTCATGGGCCTCGGCGGATGCATCATCCTCATCGCCGCGGGAGCCATCCTCACGTTCGCGACCGACTGGGACATGCAAGGGGTCAATCTCGACCTGGTCGGCATCATCTTCATGGTCGTGGGGCTGATCGGCGTCGCGACGTTCAGCAGCATCGCCAAGCGCAAGCGCGTGGTGATGCCGCCCAACAGCACGGTCGTCGAGGAGGGACGGCGCACCGGGCGGGACGGCTACGGCGTCTGATCACAGACCAAGAGTGCCACCCGGCACTGACAATCACCGATCCAGGATCTTCGCCTTGGCCGCCGCGAACTCCTCCTGGGAGATCAGGCCCTGCTGGAGCAGCCCGCCGAGCTGGGTGAGCTGCTCGGTGACGGTGGGCGCGGCGGCGGGTGCGGCAGTGGCGGGCGCGGGGGCCTCGGGCTGCTGAGCCTGTTGCTGCGTCTGCTGGGTCTGGAGCTGGGCGATGGCCTCGTTCTGGTCCTGCTCGCGCTGGGCGTTGCGGGCCGCGCCGCGACCGGCCGCGTAGGCCGTGCCGCCGATCAGCATGCCCCGCAGCAGCGGGGAGCCGACGGGGCGGAGCACGGGGCGCATCAGGGGTCCTCGACGTACGAGCATGCGGGGTCAGCTCCTCTGCGGGGCGGTGGCCAGCGCTTCCCGGCGGGCCGCGTGGGCCTGCGTCACATGGCCCGGGGGGATCCGTACCGAGGCCGCGACCCGGCCGCCGGCCGCGCGGACCGCGTCCGCCGCCCGGGCGGCCCACACATGCTCGACGAGGAGTACGAGGGCGGCGTGGCCGGGATCGAGGACGGCGGCCACCTCCGCCGCGTCCTCGGGGCCGATGAGGCTCGCCTCGTCATGCCCTGCGACGACGTCGGCGAACTCCTCGATCTCGGCGAGTTCCGCGGTCGCCACCTCCCCGGTCGCCGCCTTGGTGACGACGAGCGAGTCGATCAGCCGGACCTCGCCGGAGAGCCGGAGTTCGGCGAGGGTCTTCACGACGTCGGCGGTGAGCCCTTCCTCGGGGAAGGCCAGCACGACGAACTCCACCGGGCCCATGGACGGCGCTCCTCTCACGGAGTTCCCCGCCACTGCGGGGTTCCCCCGCCATCCGAACACGCCCCGGCGTCCGCCGCATCCGGGCGCGCGTCAGCCGAGCGGGTGCCCGACGGTGGCGTCCACATGGTCCGGTACGTCCTCGTGGCGGTCGCCCACCGTGAGGGTGCCCGTGGGTTCGAGGACGAGGATCTCGGCGGGCACGGGCGCGTAGGGCTTGTGTTCCGTGCCCCGCGGGACGGTGAAGACCGAGCCCTTGGGGAGGACGACGGTGCGTTCGCCGGCCGGTTCGCGCAGGGCGATGTGGAGTTCGCCGTCGAGGACGAGGAAGAACTCGTCGGTGTGGTCATGGGTGTGCCAGAGGTGTTCGCCCTCGACCTTGGCGACGCGTACGTCGTAGTCGTTGACGGTGGTGACGATGCGGGGGCTCCACTGGTCGGTGAAGGAGGAGAGGGCGGCGGCGAGGGAGACGGGGGCGGGGGATACGGGTGCGGGGGATACGGGTGCGGGGGAAACGGATTCGCTCATGTACGTCATCGTCGGGCGGGACCCGGTGGCCGTACGAGTGCTAGAAATCGCACATGCCGCAAGGATCCTCGCAGCAAGCCTCTCGCACCCCGCCTCCGCCTCCGCCTCCGCCTCCGCCTCCGCACAAGGTCGCCGTCATCGTCGACGAGGGCACCAACCCCTTCGAAGTCGGCGTCGCCACCGAGCTGTTCGGCCTGCCGCGGCCCGAACTCGGGCTTCCGGGACCGCTGTACGAGGTGACCCTGTGCACGCCCACCCCCGAAGTGCGGATGAACCACGGCTTCTTCACGCTGAGCGGCGTACCGGGGCTGGAGGCCGCAGACGACGCCGACACCCTCGTCGTGCCGGGGCGCCCGGACAACGTCGTCCCGCGCGGGGCCGCCGTACTGGACGCCATCCGCCGCACGCACGCGCGTGGCGCGCGCGTGATGAGCCTGTGCACCGGCAGCTTCGCGCTCGCGGAGGCCGGTGTGCTGGACGGGCGGCGAGCCACGACGCACTGGCTGTGGGCGGACGCCTTCCGCGAGCTGCATCCGAAGGTGCTTCTCGAACCCGACGTCCTCTTCGTCGACGAGGGCGACCTCCTCACCGCCGCCGGAAGTGCCGCCGCGCTCGATCTGGGGCTGCACATCTGGCGCCGCGACCATGGCGCCGAGGTCGCGAACGCCGTGTCGCGGCGGCTGGTGTTCGCCGCGCACCGGGACGGCGGGCAGCGGCAGTTCGTGGAGCGGCCGGTGCCCGAGGTCCCGGACGAGTCGCTGGCGCCGCTGCTGGCGTGGGCGCGGGAGCGGCTGGGGGAGCCGCTGACGGTGGCCGGCCTGGCGACCCGCGCGGCCGTCTCCCCCGCCACCCTGCACCGCCGCTTCCGCGCCCAGCTCGGCACGACCCCGCTGGCCTGGCTGACGGGGGAACGCGTGACGCTGGCGTGCCGGCTGATCGAGCGCGGCGAGGAACGGCTGGACGTGGTCGCCGCCCGCAGCGGGCTCGGCACCGCAGCGAACCTCCGCGCGCGCGTGCGGCGCGAGACGGGGCTCAGCCCGTCGGCGTACCGGAGGCGGTTCGGGAGGTGAGGGTGGGATCCGCGGTGGCTTCGGCCTTGAGCTGCCGGTACCAGGCCTTTCCGATCTCCTTCGGGACGCTCGGCAGCAGACCGTCCTTCGCCGTCAGGGCGAGGCCCCGACTGTAACCGCCTCCGCCGCAACCGTCCGACTGGTGCAGGAGTTTGACGTCGACGGAGTCGTCGACGAGGGGAGTGCCGGCCCCGGCGCGGGTGACGCGGAGCCGGACCGGGCCGCTGCCTGGCCCGACGTCGTCCGGCAGCGGGAGGTGCACCTGCGAGACGCCTTCCTCCTCGAACACGCCCTTGACGCACTCGCCGCGCGAGCACAGCTCGTAGGAGGCGCCCGCGAGGCCGCCGTACCCGTCCTGCACGACGTACACACCGACCTGGGACACGACACCGACCCCGGCGCAGGGAAGGGATCCGGCGCACCCGGAGAGGGCCGCGAGGGAAACGGCCGCGACGACGGGGCCGTACGCCCGTCTGATCGTTCTCATACGGGCATCGACCATCCCGACGGCCTATTGGTTGCGTTCCGCCGCGCGGGCCGGGGAAGCCGTACGGCATGAGATTCCTCGTACGCGACCGGCTCCTCGGCTTCGGTGACGACTACTGGATCGAGGACGACAACGGCAACAAGGTCTTCCTCGTCGACGGCAAGGCGATGCGGCTGCGGGACACCTTCGAGCTGAAGGACACGCGCGGGCGCGTCCTCATCGACATCCGGCAGAAGATGTTCGCCCTGCGGGACACCATGCTGATCGAGCGGGACGGCGAGCCGCTGGCCACCATCAAGCGCAAACGGCTCTCCCTGCTGCGCAACCACTACCGGGTCGCCCTGGCGGACGGCAGCACCGAGCTCGACGTCAGCGGGAAGATCCTCGACCGGGAGTTCGCGGTCGAGTACGACGGTGAGCTGCTCGCGGTCGTCTCGCGCCGGTGGCTGCACGTCCGCGAGACGTACGGCGTCGACGTCGTGCGGGAGGACGCGGACCCGGCGCTGCTGATCGCGGTGGCGGTGTGTGTGATCCATTTGGCGGAGAAGGAGCGAGAATCGGACTGATTTCCGCATTTTCCGAGTTGTGCGAGTAATGACCACTGTCCCGGGCATCGCGCCTTACAAGGAGACACGCGACGCATACGGCATGCGGGACATACGGGGGCGGCATGACTTCGGACACGAGCAGCGGTGGCGGTGGCAGTGGCGCCTCAGGGCAGCCGGAACGCCCGCGGATGACGGGGAGGGACTGGCGGACGTGCGGCGGCTGCGTCGTGTTCCTGGTCCTCATCGTGGGGCTCATCTGGTTCGGCGTCACCAGCTGCGACACCGATCCCACTCACTCGGAGCCCGGTGACGCCTGCTACGACGTCGGCGAGACCGTGGTGAACACGGCCGGCGAGACACTCGTCTGCCAATAGGCCCTAGTCCCCTGGTCCCCATGGCCCGCCCGGCGCGGGAACGTCAGTGCCAGGGCGCGGCCGGTCCGAGCACCCGGTCCTTCAGCGCCGGGAACTGATCCCGTGTCACGGCCACCTTGCCGAGGTCGAACTCGACGCTGAGGACCTCCTCGCCGGCGCCGGCCTCCGCGAGGACCTCGCCCCACGGATCGACCACGATCGAGTGACCGGCCTGCGGAACTCCCGCGTGCGTCCCGGCCGTTCCACAGGCGAGCACGTACGCCTGGTTCTCGACCGCCCGCGCCTGGGCCAGCAGCGTCCAGTGCCCCCGGCGGCGCTCCGGCCAGCCCGCGGGGATGACCAGGGTCTCGGCGCCGGCGTCGACGAGGCCGCGGAAGAGTTCGGGGAAGCGGAGGTCGTAGCAGGTGGCGAGGCCGAGGGTGGTCTCGGGCAGCCGGACCGTCACGAGCTCGCGGCCCGCACCCATCAGCACGGCCTCGCCCTTGTCGAAGCCGAACCGGTGGATCTTGCGGTAGGCGGCGATCAGATCACCGGAGGGGGAGAAGACGAGCGAGGTGTTGTAGAGCGTGCCGTCGTCGGCGCGCTCGGGAATGGACCCCGCGTGCAGCCAGACGCCCGCGTCGCTCGCGGCCTTCGCCATGGCCTCGTGCGTCGGCCCCTCCACCGCCTCGGAGTCACGGTCGAACCCCTCGTACGCGAACGCGCCCGTGGTCCACAGCTCCGGCAGCACGACCAGATCGGCCCCGGCCTGATCACGTACGAGCGAAGCCACGCGCCGTCGACGCGATTCGACCGATTCGCCCTCACTTACGGCGATCTGGATCAACGAGGCGCGCACACTACCACCGTCCTGGCATTCGAGTCGTCCACACGGGCCTACGATCGTCACACGAAAGCACTGCCGGGGTGCCTCACAGCAGCGTAACTTAGCGTTCCAAGACACCCGCCGACAGCCACCTCCCACTGGCAACGCCGCCACATCACCAGCCCGCGCTCCGACCGCCGAGGGGTCCCGTTCCGTGAGTCTGCATCCCACCCTCCAGCCCTACGCCGACGCCTGGACCCACTCCATCGAAGCGATATCCGAGCTGGTGGGACCGCTTGTGGAGGGAGAGTGGAACCGGCGCACCCCGTGCCCGGGCTGGTCGGTCCGTGACGTGGTGTCCCATGTCATCGGCCTGGACTGCGAGATGCTCGGCGACCCGCGTCCCATCCACACGCTTCCACGCGACCTCTACCACGTCACGAACGACTCTCAGCGGTACACCGAGATGCAGGTCGACGTCCGCCGTCATCACACGGCGCCGGAGATGACGTCCGAGCTGGAGTACGTCATCATCCGCCGCAACCGCCAGCTGCGGAACGAGTCGCGCGACCCCGGCACGAAGGTCCGCGGCCCGCTCAGCAGCGAACTGACGCTCGAAGAGTCCATGCGCAGGCACGCCTTCGACGTCTGGGTCCACGAGCAGGACCTGCGCGCCGCCCTCGGCCGCCCCGGCAACCTCGACTCCCCCGGCGCGCACATCGCCCGTGACGTCCTGCTCGCCGAACTCCCCGCCATAGTCGCCGAGAAGGCCGACGCCCCCCGCAGCTCGGCGATCGTCTTCGACGTCCACGGCCCGATCGAGTTCCTGCGCACCATCCGCGTCGACATCCAGGGCCGCGGCACCCTCGAAACGGCCCCCGCCCTCGGCCCCGCCGCCACCCTCACCCTCGACTGGGAGACCTACGTCCGCCTCTCCTGCGGCCGCGTCACCCCGGACGCGGTGTCGGACCGGGTGAAGGCGGAGGGGGATCCGGCGCTGACGGGGGCGATCCTGCGGAACTTCACGGTCACGCAGTAGGGGCATGGGCACGCGGCGACGCCAGTCACTGGTGAAGGCGTACGGGATCGAGGCGTGCGGGCGGCAGCGGCCGGCTCCGCGTGTGGGGGAGGCGGCTGTGCTGGCGTACGAGCGGGATGCCTTTGTGCGGCATGTGCTGGACGGGGACGGGGAGTCGGCGGCGCGGGTCGCCGCCTGGTCCGGGGATGTGCTCGACGGGGAGGTCCGGTGAAGGGCCGTCCCGTCGTACGGCGGGCGGTCGACGCGGATCTGGCGGATGTCGTCGCGCTGATCGGTGAGCACGCCGTCTATGAGAAGGCCGATCCGCCCGCCGACGGGCTCGAAGTGCGGTTGCGGGGGCTGCTGTTCGGGGCCGCCGAGCCTCGGTTGAGGTGTTTCGTCGCGGAGTTGGACGGGGGCGTCATCGGATACGCCACCTGTTCCGCCGAGGTGTCCACCTGGGACGGTGCCGAGTATCTCCACATGGACTGTCTGTTCCTGCGGGACGGGCATCGCGGGCTCGGTGCAGGGGAGGCGCTCATGAACGCCGTACGCGATGAGGCGCGAGCCCTCGGGCTCGATCATGTGCAGTGGCAGACGCCCGCCTGGAACGAAGGGGCGATTCGGTTCTACGAGCGGATCGGGGCCGTCGCCAAGGAGAAGCGGCGGTTCTTTCTGCCGGTCGACTGAGACGCTCGCAACGAAAGAGGGGGCCCGCCGCCGCAGGCCCCCTCCTTCACATGCTTCACATGCTCGCGTCAGCTGATCTTCGCGTAGCCGTAGTTGATGAGCTTCTTCACGTCCGCCGTGCGGCTGGCCTCGTTGGGCGCGGTGAGGACCGTGCCGATCACCGACTCGCCGTTGAGCGTGGCGGCGAAGATGAGGCAGTACTTGGCCTCGGTGCCCGAGCCAGTCTTCACGCCGAGCGTGCCGTTCCAGCCGAGCAGGGTGTTGGTGTTCTTCCACGCCGCCATGGTGCGGGTGGAGCCCGTCTTCGTGATCGTCTTCGCGGTGTACGACTTGGTCTTGACGACCGCCTTGAAGGTGGAGCTCTTCATCGCGCTGCGGGCGAGCTTCGTCAGGTCGCGCGGCGTCGAGGCGTTGGCGCCCTTGCTGATGCCGTCGAACGAGTCGAACTTCGTGTTGGCCATGCCCAGGCTCTTGGCCATGGTGTTCATCTTGCCGATGAAGTTCTTGGTGCGGGCCGCGACCGTCGTGCCCGAGCCGTACTTGTCGGCCAGCGCCATCGCGGCGTCGCAGCCGGACTTGAGCAGCATCCCGTAGAGGAGCTGACGGACGGTGACCTTGTCACCGACGATCAGACCCGCGGACGAGGCGCCGTTGGCGACGATGTAGTCGCTGTACGCCTTCTTGATCGTGACCTTGGCGTCCAGGTTCAGGTTCGACTGCGACAGCACGACCTTCGCCGTCATGACCTTGGTGGTGGACGCGGTGAGCCGCTTGGTGTCGGCGGCCTTGGTGAACAGCGTCTTGCCCGTGGCGCCGTTCATCAGGTACCCGCCCTTGGCGGTGATGGTGGGCGCGGTCACAGCCTGCGCCGGCGCCGCGGTGAGAGCTCCGGTGGCGAGCATCGCGCCGGTCGTGAGGGCGACGGCTGCGGCTCTGCGGACACGGAGGCCCTTGGTGGCGGTTATCAACTGAAATACCCCGAATACGTCGAATTCACCTGTTGTGCGGCCGAGTTGGAGGGGGAAGACGATGGGGCCGCACGTGTGTGACACGTATCTAGCACGGAAGGTTGTGCGCCATCTGGGGCGGATGTTGTTCTCTGTTGTGAGCGGGATGTCCGAGGTCCGGATCGTGGACGGCTCCCGCCATGCGTACGTGTTGTATCTATGATGTGCGCATGCCCTCAGCGCCCTCCCCAGCCACCGATCCCGCCCCTGTCAAGCAACCACCCGCCGCCGACCGTGTCTACGACCACGTCAAGCAGGGCGTCCTGGAGCGCCGCTACGAGGGCGGCACCCTCCTCACCGAGGGCGAGCTCGCCGAGGCCGTCGGAGTCTCGCGCACACCGGTGCGGGAGGCGCTGCTGCGGCTCCAGGTGGAAGGGCTGATCAGGCTCTACCCGAAGAAGGGCGCACTGGTCCTGCCGGTCTCCGCGCAGGAGATCGCCGACGTGGTGGAGACCCGCCAGCTCGTCGAGGAGCACGCCGCGCGGAAGGCCGTACCGGCGTCGCCGCAGCTCATCGCACGCCTGGAGGAGCTCCTCGCCCGGCAGAAGGAGCAGGCCGCGGCCGGGGACCTGGCGGGCGCCGCCGTCACCGACCGCTGCTTCCACGCCGAGATCGTCCGCAGCGCGGGCAACGAGATCCTCTCCCGGCTCTACGACCAGCTCCGCGACCGGCAGCTGCGCATGGGCGTCGCCGTGATGCACGCCCACCCCGACCGGATCACCAAGACCCTCGTCGAGCACGAGCAGATCCTCGACGCACTGCGCTCCGGCGACGCGGAGGCGGTCGTCGGCGTCATCCACGGGCATGTGGAGTGGTTCTCCCACCTGGCGCGGGGCGAGGTCCGATGAGGTCTCCAGGAACTCCGGTCCCCGCTTCGGGAACCCTGCCGGGCGACCCGCCGGGCGGCCGCCGCGCGATGGCCGTCTGGGGCATCGGCGTCTCCGTCTACTTCGTCGCCGTGATCTTCCGTACGTCGCTGGGGGTGGCCGGCCTCGACGCCGCCGACCGCTTCCACGTCAACGCCTCCGCACTGTCGACCTTCTCGATCCTCCAGTTGCTCGTGTACGCGGGCATGCAGATACCCGTGGGCCTGCTCGTCGACCGGCTCGGCACCAAGAAGGTGCTGACCATCGGGGTGGTGCTCTTCACGGCCGGACAGCTCGGCTTCGCCTTCTCCCCCTCGTACGGCATGGCCCTCGCCTCGCGCGCGCTGCTGGGCTGCGGTGACGCGATGACCTTCATCAGCGTGCTGCGCCTCGGCACCCGCTGGTTCCCGGCCCGCCGCGGACCGATGGTCGCGCAGCTCGCCGGGCTCGCGGGCATGGCGGGCAACCTGGTCTCCACCCTCGTCCTGGCCCGGCTGCTGCACGGCATCGGCTGGACGCCCGCCTTCGCGGGCAGCGCGCTCGCGGGCGTGGTGGTGCTGATCCTGCTGCTGCTCTTCCTCAAGGACCACCCCGAGGGCCACGAGCCGGAGCCCTTCCCCCACCAGGGCGCGGCCTACGTACGACGTCAGATCGCCGCGTCCTGGCGGGAGCCGGGGACCCGGCTCGGCCTGTGGGTGCACTTCACGACCCAGTTCCCGGCGATGGTGTTCCTGCTGCTGTGGGGACTGCCGTTCCTCGTCGAGGCGCAGGGACTGTCCCGGGCGACGGCCGGCGAACTGCTGACCCTGGTCGTGCTCTCCAACATGGTGATCGGACTGGTCTACGGCCAGGTCGTCGCCCGGCATCACGAGGCGCGGCTGCCGCTGGCACTGGGGACCGTGGGCGCTACGGCCCTGGTGTGGGCCGTGACGCTCGCCTACCCGGGCGATCACGCCCCGATGTGGCTGCTCGTCGTGCTGTGCACGGTACTCGGCGCCTGCGGACCGGCCTCGATGATCGGATTCGACTTCGCCCGCCCGGCGAACCCGCCGGAGCGGCAGGGCACGGCGTCCGGCATCACCAACATGGGCGGGTTCGTCGCCTCGATGACCACCCTGTTCGCGGTCGGGGTGCTGCTGGACGCGACCGGCGACAACTACCGGATCGCCTTCTCCGCCGTGTTCGTGCTGCAAGGCCTGGGGATCAGTCAGATCCTGCGCTTGCGGAGGCGGGCGATCCGGCGCGAGCGGGAGCGGCTGGTGGCGAGCCGGGTGGAGACGGTGCACGTTCCGGCGTAGCGGGCTCTCTGTCCGGGCTCTCTGTCCGGGCACGCTGGACGGCATCGAGGGCCCGCAGATCCAGCCGGGCCGCTTCGGGGACAGCACGTATCCGAACGGCTGCACGAGCGTCACCCAGGACAACCCCTACAGGTGAGTCCCGCGATGCGTCAGGCCGGGTCGCCGGTCGAGATGTCGAACTGGATGTCCACGTCGTTCGGGTCGACGTCCGTGCCGGCCTTGGGGGACTGCCGCATCACGGTGTCCTCGCCGTAGGTGTTCTCGTCCACGGCGCGCTTGTCGTAGTTCCACCCGGCCGCCTTCAGGCAGGACAGCACCGAGTCCCAGTTCTTGTACGTGAAGTCCGGGACCTGCACCTTGTCCGGGTCGTCGTTCGACTCCAGCGGCTCCGTGCACTCGGTCGTCTCGATGGTCCGAGAGGTGTCAGGGCCGCGGTGGCTCTCCGCCACCGTCGTCGGGGTCGCGCTGCCGTCGCCCCCGGCGTCGTCCTCCGTGCCGCCCCCGTTCAGCGTCAGCGCCGCGATGAGGCCGCCGACCGCGATGACGGACACCAGGATCGAGCCGATGATCACCGGCCGGTTGCTCCTGCCACCGCCGCCGCCCGGGGCCGGCGCCTGCTGCGGGGTGATGTTGTACGGCGGCGGAGTCGACGGCGCGTACGCGTTCGGCGTCGGGTGCGGGGTCTGGTAACCGCCCTGCTGCGGATAGCCGTACGCCGGTGCGGGCGTGGCGGGCGGCGGCGTCGGGCTGCCGTACGGGTTCGGGGTCGGCACCGGCTGGTACGGCGTCTGGACCGGCCCCGTGGGCGCCGGCGTCGACTGGTCGACCGGCGGGAACACCGCGGAGCCCACCCCCGCGCCGTTCGAGGTCTGCGCGCCGGGGACGATGCTCGGCGCGGCCGCCTGGAAGGAGGCCGCCACCCGCAGACACTCGGTGCGCATGGCGTCGGCGCTGGGGAAGCGCTCGTTCGGGTTCTTCTTCAGGGCGCGGGCGATCAGCGCGTCGACGGCGGGCGGGAGCGATCTGTTGACCGAGGAGGCCGCCACCGGCTCCTCCTGCACGTGCGCGTACGCGATCGCGAGCGGCGAGTCCGCGTCGAACGGCAGCCGCCCGGTGACCAGTTGGAACAGCATGATGCCGACGGAGTAGAGGTCGGAGCGGGCGTCGACGCCCCGGCCCAGCGCCTGCTCGGGGGAGAGGTACTGGGGGGTGCCGACGACCATGCCGGTCTGCGTCATCGACGTCACGCCGGACTGCATGGCGCGCGCGATGCCGAAGTCCATGACCTTGACCACACCGCGCTTGGTCATCATCACGTTGCCGGGCTTGATGTCGCGGTGGACCAGGCCCATCTCGTGGCTGATCTCCAGGGCCGCCAGCACATCCGCGGTGATCTTCAGCGCCTTGTCGGCGGGCATCGCGCCGAACTGCCGTACGTCCTCGTCGAGCACGGAGCCGAGCGGGCGGCCCTCGACGTACTCCATGACGATGTACGGCATCGTCGTCCCGTCGAGGTTGTCCTCGCCGGTGTCGAAGACGGAGACGATGTTGGTGTGCGTGAGCTTGGCCACGGCCTGGGCCTCGCGGCGGAAGCGCTCGCGGAAGGCCTGCTCGCGGCCCAGCTCGGTGTGGAGGGTCTTGATCGCGACGGGACGGTCGAGCACGGTGTCGTGCGCGAGGTGCACCGAGGCCATGCCGCCCTCGCCGAGCAAGTCGCGCAGCTGATAGCGGTTGTTGGCGATCGCCCGCCCCGCGTACCGGCCGTGTGCGCCGTCCTGGCTCATCTTCCGCGTCCCCCATCGGCCATCAGGCGCCGGCCCGACTGTCGTTGATCGAATGGCTCATTCCCGGCCAAGTCTGCCCCACGGCACTGACAGGTCAAGCCGGGTGCCCGTTCCGTGACCGTACGCGAAAGAAGCGTCGCGGAAGCGTTACAGGTGCCGTACCGCCGGTACACAGAATTTGCACGACAGCGCGTGCTACCGATTTGATGACCGGTCCGTCCCGGGCCGGTACCCGGGGTCTTCCCGGACCGGAGGCTTGCGCGGAGGCTGTAGCGTGGCCGACGGAGACCGTAACAACACCGCGCGCACCGCGGGCAGAAACGACGGCGAGGACTGATGGCACAGCAGCAGCGCGCTCAGGGCCCGTCCGACCCCGAGGCGACTGGCGGCGGGATGTCGGATGCGCCGGAGCTGTGGGGTAACGGCGGGCTGGTCGGCGACGGCCGATATCGGCTGACCCGCAGACTCGGCCGGGGCGGCATGGCCGAGGTGTTCGCCGCCGAGGACGTACGTCTGGGCCGCACCGTGGCCGTCAAACTGCTGCGCTCCGACCTCGCCGAGGACCCCGTCTCCAAGGCCCGCTTCACGCGCGAGGCCCAGTCCGTGGCCGGTCTCAACCACCACGCGATCGTCGCCGTGTACGACTCCGGCGAGGACTATGTGAACGGCCAGGCCGTTCCGTACATCGTCATGGAGATCGTCGAAGGCCGCACCATCCGGGACCTGTTGATCAACGCCGAGGCCCCGGGGCCCGAGCAGGCGCTGATCATCGTCTCGGGGGTGCTGGAAGCGCTCGCCTATTCGCACCAGCACGGCATCGTGCACCGCGACATCAAGCCGGCCAACGTCATCATCACCAACAACGGTGCCGTCAAGGTGATGGACTTCGGCATCGCCCGCGCGCTGCACGGCGCGCAGTCGACGATGACGCAGACCGGCATGGTCATGGGCACCCCGCAGTACCTGTCCCCCGAGCAGGCGCTCGGCAAGGCCGTCGACCACCGCTCCGACCTGTACGCGACGGGCTGCCTCCTCTACGAACTCCTCGCGCTGCGGCCCCCGTTCACCGGCGAGACCCCCCTCTCGGTGGTCTACCAGCACGTCCAGGACATCCCGACCCCGCCGTCCGAGGTCTCCGACGCGACCCCGCCGGAGCTCGACGGCCTCGTCATGCGCTCGCTCGCCAAGGAGCCGGACGACCGGTTCCAGACCGCCGAGGAGATGCGCGGGCTCGTCCAGTACGGCCTTCAGATGCTGTACGAGCAGGGCGGCCACACCGGCACCTGGAACACCGGCCCGGTCGCGATGCACGAGGGCCGGCACACCCCGGCGGGCGGCTTCGCCGGTACGACCGTGATGCAGCACCCGGGCGATGCCTCGGGCACCACGCAGATCCCGCAGCCGATCCTGCCCTCCGGTTACGGCGGCGGGGACGACGGCGGCTTCGAGGGGCACGGCAACCGGGGCAGCGGCCGCGGCAAGCTGTGGATCCTCGCGGTCCTCGCGGTGATCGCCATCGCGGCGGGCGTCGCGCTCGCCCTGAACGGCGGCAAGGGCAACGGCGGCGGGGGCGACACCACCCAGTCCCCGACCACCTCCACGTCCCCCTCGGAGACGACCAGCGAGTCGCCGAGCGACGAGGCCACGGACGAGACGACCGACGAGGAGACGGACGACGGCTCGGTGAGCTCCGGTTCGTCGTGGACACCGTCGTCGACCCCGTCCTACACGCCGTCCCCGTCGTACACCGACGAGCCGACCGACGACCCGACGACCGCGGAGCCGACGGACGAGCCGACGACCGCGGAGCCGACGGACGACCCGACCACGGCGGAGCCGACGGACACGGCCGGCACCGACACGGGCGGCGCCGACGCGGGCGGCCAGCAGGGCTGACGCGGCAGGACACCACCACGCGCGCGTGCGGACCGGAAACGGACCGCACGAGCGCGCGGCTTTTGGGTCACGGCATGGGCGTGAAGTGGCTCTCCAGGGCGCCGTCCGTCGAGTGGACCGTGCCGAACTGCGGCTCGACGCGGAGATAGACCGGCTCGTACGGCTCGCCGTCCACGACCCGGGGTGCCGGGCCGAACCGTTCCAGTTCGGCGGGCGTCGGCTCGTACGCCGTGCACGCGCCGACGACCTGGACGGACCACAGCCCCTCGCCCGGCCGTGCCGAGCTCAGGTTGTCCGAGCCGTACGCGATGACGCTGCCGACGCACGCCCGGTGGTAGCCGCAGTTCCTGGGCAGCCGCAGCAGGACCCGCCCGTCGTCCACGAGGTGCCGGGCGAAGGCGAGGAACGGCAGGGCGCGCATGCTGGTGGCCACCCGGCCGTAGTCGGTGCGGGCGAGCAGGTCGACGGCGAGCTGTTCGTCGGAGGGCATGCATCCAATGTCGGACGCGCCCGCCGCTCACGACAGAGGTCTTTGGTCCCTGAACCCGAAATCAGGGTTAATGCCGCTGCTGCTCCGCCTGCATCCGCGCGACATAGGCCGCCGCCTGCGAACGCCGCTCCATACCGAGTTTGGAAAGCAGACTCGACACGTAATTCTTGATCGTCTTCTCCGCCAGGTGCAGCCGCTCACCGATCACCCTGTTGGTGAGCCCCTCCCCGATCAGATCGAGGATCTTGCGCTCCTGCTCGGTGAGGTGCGCGAGCCGGTCGTCGCCCTTGGCGCTGCCGCCGTCCCGCAGCCGCTCAAGCACGCGCGCGGTGGCCACCGGGTCGAGCAGGGACTTGCCGGCGGCGACATCGCGTACGGCGGTCAGGAGCTCGTTGCCGCGGATGGCCTTCAGGACGTATCCCGAGGCGCCCGCCATGATCGCGTCGAAGAGGGCCTCGTCGTCGGCGAACGAGGTGAGCATCAGGCACTTGATGTCCTCGTCGTGGGAGCGGATCTCCCGGCAGACCTCGACCCCGCTGCCGTCCGGGAGCCGTACGTCCAGGACCGCCACGTCGGGACGGGTGGCCGGGATCCTCACCAGCGCGTCGGCCGCCGTACCGGCCTCGCCGACCACCTCGATGTCGTGCTCGACCGAGAGCAGCTCATGGACGCCGCGACGCACCACCTCGTGGTCGTCGAGGAGAAATACCCGGATTTTTCCGTTATCGCGCACGCGGCAAGTCAAACACAGAAACTCTTCCCGTGACCTGGGCACCCGGGATAACGTGCCGTTGCTCCGGCCTCCTGCAAGGCTGTGACCAGCGACTGTTCCCGATTTCGCGCCTTTACTTGGAAATCCAAGTAAAACCGCAGGTCAGGAGGGGTTTCACAGAATTGTGGAGCACTGGGTAACGTGCCTTTTGCAGGGCGCTCGCCGGGGCACCTGTCACGCCTGTTCCCGACCGGAATCGCACCCACCCCGTGCGGCCGACGGGCTTCAGGTGAGCCGTACTGGCACCCGGCGAACCCGGGATGCCGGACCGACGGAGGAGCACACGTGACCGTGGAGAGCACTGCCGCGCGCAAGCCGCGACGCAGCGCCGGGACCAAAAAGTCCCCGAGCACCGAGCCCGAGCTGGTTCAGCTGCTGACGCCCGAGGGCAAGCGCGTCAAGACCGCGAAGAACGCGGTCTACGACAAGTACGTCGCCGGCATCACCCCCGAAGAGCTCCGCGGTCTGTACCGCGACATGGTGCTCACCCGCCGCTTCGACGCCGAGGCCACCTCCCTGCAACGCCAGGGCGAGCTCGGCCTGTGGGCGTCGCTGCTCGGCCAGGAGGCCGCCCAGATCGGCTCCGGGCGGGCCCTGCGCGACGACGACTACGTCTTCCCGACCTACCGCGAGCACGGCGTCGCCTGGTGCCGCGGGGTCGACCCGACCAACCTGCTGGGCATGTTCCGCGGTGTGAACAACGGCGGCTGGGACCCCAACAGCAACAACTTCCAGCTCTACACCATCGTCATCGGCTCGCAGACGCTGCACGCCACCGGCTACGCCATGGGCGTCGCCAAGGACGGCGCGGACAGCGCGGTCATCGCCTACTTCGGCGACGGCGCGTCCAGCCAGGGCGATGTCGCCGAGTCCTTCACCTTCTCCGCGGTCTACAACGCCCCGGTCGTGTTCTTCTGCCAGAACAACCAGTGGGCGATCTCCGAGCCCACCGAGAAGCAGACCCGCGTCCCGCTCTACCAGCGCGCGCAGGGCTTCGGCTTCCCGGGCGTCCGCGTGGACGGCAACGACGTACTGGCCTGTCTCGCGGTCACCCAGTGGGCGCTGGAGCGGGCCCGCAACGGCGAGGGCCCGACGCTGGTCGAGGCGTACACCTACCGGATGGGCGCCCACACCACCTCCGACGACCCGACCAAGTACCGGGCCGACGAGGAGCGGGTCGCGTGGGAGGCGAAGGACCCGATCCTGCGCCTTCGCCAGTACCTGGAGGCCTCAAACCACGCGGACGAGGGATTTTTCGCGGAACTCGAGGCCGAGAGCGAGGCGTTGGGCAAGCGAGTGCGTGAGGCGGTCCGTGCCATGCCGGACCCGGACCACTTCGCCATCTTCGAGCACGCGTACGCGGACGGGCACGCGCTCGTCGACGAGGAGCGCGCCCAGTTCGCCGCCTACCAGGCGTCGTTCGCCGAGGAAGAGGGGGTCTGATCATGGCAACCGAAGCTGCGACCATCAAAAGCATGGCCCTGGCCAAGGCGATCAACGATTCGCTGCGCCGCGCCCTGGAGACGGACCCCAAGGTCCTGATCATGGGTGAGGACGTCGGCAAGCTCGGCGGCGTCTTCCGTGTGACGGACGGCCTCCAGAAGGACTTCGGCGAGAGCCGCGTCATCGACACCCCGCTCGCCGAGTCCGGCATCGTCGGCACCGCGATCGGCCTCGCGCTGCGCGGCTACCGCCCGGTGGTGGAGATCCAGTTCGACGGCTTCGTCTTCCCGGCGTACGACCAGATCGTCACGCAGCTCGCGAAGATGCACGCCCGCTCTCTGGGCAAGGTCAAGCTCCCGGTCGTCGTGCGCATTCCGTACGGCGGTGGCATCGGCGCGGTCGAGCACCACTCCGAGTCCCCGGAAGCGCTCTTCGCGCACGTGGCGGGCCTCAAGATCGTCTCCCCGTCCAACCCGTCCGACGCGTACTGGATGATGCAGCAGGCCATCCAGAGCGACGACCCGGTGATCTTCTTCGAGCCCAAGCGCCGCTACTGGGACAAGGGCGAGGTCAACACGGAGGCCATCCCCGGCCCGCTGCACAAGGCGCGGGTGGTCCGCGAGGGCACCGACCTGACGCTGGTGGCGTACGGCCCGATGGTGAAGACCTGCCTGGAGGTGGCCGCCGCTGCCGCCGAGGAGGGCCGGAACCTGGAGGTCCTGGACCTGCGCTCGGTGTCCCCGCTGGACTTCGACTCCATCCAGACCTCGGTGGAGAAGACCCGCCGCCTGGTCGTCGTCCATGAGGCGCCGGTGTTCTTCGGCTCGGGCGCGGAGATCGCCGCCCGGATCACGGAGCGCTGCTTCTACCACCTGGAGGCCCCGGTGCTCCGGGTCGGCGGCTACCACGCCCCGTACCCGCCGGCCCGCCTGGAGGAGGAGTACCTGCCGGGCCTGGACCGGGTACTCGACGCCGTCGACCGTGCCCTGGCGTACTGAGGAGAGGGTCGTGACGACGATGACGGAAGCGTCCGTACGCGAGTTCAAGATGCCGGACGTGGGCGAGGGCCTCACCGAGGCCGAGATCCTCAAGTGGTACGTCCAGCCCGGCGACCAGGTCACCGACGGCCAGGTGGTGTGCGAGGTCGAGACCGCCAAGGCGGCAGTCGAACTGCCCATCCCGTACGACGGGATCGTCCGGGAGCTCCATTTCCCCGAGGGCACGACGGTCGACGTGGGTACGTCGATCATCGCCGTGGATGTGTCGGGCGGGGCGGCTCCTGCACCCGTGGAAACCACCCCCGCACCGGAGCCGGAGAAGAAGCCCGAGGGACGCCAACCGGTGCTCGTCGGGTACGGCGTCGCCGCGTCCTCGACGAAGCGGCGGCCCCGGAAGGGGCCCCAGGTCCCGGTCCAGGAGGCCTCGGCGGCGATCCAGACCGAGCTCAACGGCCACGCGGCCGTCAAGGAGCGTCCGCTGGCGAAGCCGCCGGTGCGCAAGCTGGCCAAGGATCTCGGTGTCGACCTGGCGACGGTCACCCCGTCGGGCCCGGACGGCATCATCACCCGCGAGGACGTCCACGCGGCGGTGGCCCCGGCTCCCGAGCCGACGGTCGTCGAAGCGCCCGCGCCGGTGCGGGCCCCCGCGTCCGCGCCCGTGGCGACGTACGACACGGCCCGGGAGACCCGTATCCCGGTCAAGGGCGTGCGCAAGGCGACGGCGGCGGCGATGGTCGGTTCGGCGTTCACCGCGCCGCATGTCACGGAGTTCGTGACGATCGACGTGACGCGGACGATGAAGCTGGTTGAGCAGCTCAAGGCGGACAAGGAGATGCAGGGCCTGCGGGTGAACCCGCTCCTCCTCATCGCCAAGGCCCTGCTGGTCGCCATCAAGCGCAACCCGGACGTCAACGCGTCCTGGGACGAGGCGAACCAGGAGATCGTGCTCAAGCACTACGTGAACCTGGGCATCGCCGCGGCCACCCCGCGCGGGCTGATCGTCCCGAACATCAAGGACGCCCACGCCAAGACCCTGCCGCAGCTGGCGGAGTCCCTGGGCGAGCTGGTGGCGACGGCACGCGAGGGCAAGACGTCCCCCGCGGCGATGCAGGGCGGCACGGTGACGATCACCAACGTCGGCGTCTTCGGCGTCGACACCGGTACGCCCATCCTCAACCCCGGCGAGTCCGCGATCCTCGCGGTCGGCGCGATCAAGCTCCAGCCGTGGGTCCACAAGGGCAAGGTGAAGCCGCGTCAGGTCACCACGCTGGCCCTCAGCTTCGACCACCGTCTGGTGGACGGGGAGCTGGGCTCCAAGGTGCTGGCGGACGTGGCGGCGATCCTGGAGCAGCCCAAGCGGCTGATCACCTGGGCGTGAGACATGAGTGAAGGGGCCGGCGTCCACTGACGCCGGCCCCTTCTCGACATCTGTCCGGGCGTACGTCCTAGAGGTACGGCCCGCCCGAGCGGCCGCCCGGGTGCCCGTCCTCGCCGTCGTGGCCCACACCCGGCGGCAGCGCCCGGCGCATCTGCTCCAACTGCGCCCGCGCGGCCATCTGCTGGGCGAACAGGGTGGTCTGGATCCCGTGGAAGAGACCCTCCAGCCAGCCGACCAACTGGGCCTGAGCGATCCGCAGTTCGGCGTCGCTCGGGGTCGCGCCGTCCGTGAACGGCAGCGACAGCCGCTCCAGCTCCTCGACAAGTTCCGGGGCCAGACCGTCCTCCAGCTCCTTCACCGAGCTGCGGTGGATCTCCTTGAGCCGCACCCGGCTGGCCTCGTCGAGGGGAGCCGCGCGCACTTCCTCCAGAAGCTGCTTGATCATGCTGCCGATCCGCATGACCTTGGCGGGCTGCTCCACCATCTCCGTCACCGGAATCTCGCGGGAGTCCTCGTCCCCGGTGCCGCCGAGCGCCATACCGTCCTGACCCACGACCAGGATCTGGGGCTGCTCGGGCGACCGTTCGTTCCTCGGCATCTCCATGCCGCCATTCTCTCGCACCACTACACCTCACCACTGAGGTGCCCCCGGTGGAGGGTGATCCACCGTTTACGGTGCGGAAGTTTCCGTCGGAGGGAGAGGTGGTGAGCTGGGAGTGTCAGTCACCGGCTTCACGGGACTGGGTGAACCTCAGCGCCTCCGTGTGGCAGAGGAGCTGCTCCAGCACCAGGAGCCGGGCGACGTCGTCCGGATGCTCGGGCGCCCGCGCCAGGGCCTCGGCCCGCTGCCGCAGATGCGTGTGCAGGGCGCGCGAGACATGCCGCCGCTGGGCCTCGACGACCTGCCGTACGTCGACGCCGGCACCCCCCACCGCCATCACCAGCTTGATCGCCAGCTCGTCCCGCGGCGGCGTCTCCCGCTCCACGGGCCGCGCGAACCAGGGCCTGTCCGGCGGATCAGGCCGGCTGTAAGGAGCGGTGCCTGCCAGGCTGACCCGAGCGGGGGCGATGGGGGCCCCTCCCGCTCGAGCGAAGTCGAGAGTGGGGGAGCGTGCAGCTGCAAGGCGGAGGAGGGCGGCGACGCGGTGGGGGCCCCTCAGACCCCGCGACGCCGGCATGATCCGCCGGACAGGGCCTAGCCCCGCAGCTCGGCCCGGCCCGCCTCCGTCAGCCCGTACAGCGCCCGCCCCGCCTCGTCCACGCCCTCCTGCGCGACCATCCCGTCGGTACGCAGCCGTGAGCCATAGCGGGGGCCGCGTTCGAGGAGCGCCAGCAGGCCGTGTCGTATCGACATACCCGGATTGTGCGTCCGCCCCGGTACTTCGGCGGCACCCGGAATGCCGGAATCCCCGAGCGGTGTGACGCTGGTTCCGTGACGCGATGGCTGCGCACAGTGCGCGCTACTGGACTGGTGATCGCCCTGGGAGTGGGGGCGGTGGCAGCGCCGTGCGGGGTGGGGGCGGCGGAGGGTGTGGCCAGAGCACAAGGCACCGCACAGGGCAGCAGGCACACGCCCGGCAGAGCGGCCACCCCCGGAGCAGCCACACCCGGAACGCCGGACGCCGCGACCGAGCCGAAGGCGCCGGCCGGAGCACCCACGCCCGCGGCACGAGACACCCATCCCGCACGGGAGACGCGCGGCACGGAGCCCGCACCCGGAGCGCGAGAGACCGAGGCCGCGCGAGGCGCGCACGGCCCGCTGACAGCACCGCGGCCCAAACCGTCCGCGTCCGCGCCGCCGGCCCCCGAGCCTTCCCGCGCCGGGAGCCGGGCGGGCGAGGGGCGGGAACGGCCAGGACGGCAGGAGGCGGCGAGGCCCGACGGGGCGACGGACCAGGAAGCCGCCGAGGAGAAGCCGGACACGGAGGCCGGGGGCAAGACGGCCCCCGATCACGCCTCCGACGCCGACGCCCCCACCAACGGCGCCGCCACCCCCGTATCGAAACCGTCGCGCGAAGCCACCCCGCCGACGACATCGACAACGACCCTCGCCCCGCCACCTCAGCCCGCCCAGCAGTCCGTCGCGCACGCGGAACGCGCCGTGGAGCCCGTCCTGCGGATCCTGCCGCTCGGCAGCGGTCTGGTCCTGATCGGGCTCGGCCTGGGACTCGCCCTGCTAGGGGTACGGCTCCGCCGAGGCTGAACGCCGACGCGGAGGCGACCCCCGCCGCAAGCCCTCCCCGCCCTACTCCACGACCAGCAGCACCTTCCCCACATGCCCGCTCTCCTCCAGCACCCGATGCGCCGCCGCCGCGTCGCTCATCGGAAGCTCACGGTCCACCACGGGACGGACATGCCCCCCGTCCAGCAACGGCCAGACATGCTCACGCACCGCCGCCACGATCGCCGTCTTCTCGGCGAGCGGCCGGGCCCGCAGCGAGGTCGCGCTGATCGCGGCGCGCTTGTTGAGGAGCGCGGCGATGTTGAGCTCGCCCTTGATGCCGCCCTGCATGCCGATGATCGCGAGGCGGCCGTTCACCGCGAGGGCCTGGACGTTGCGGTCGAGATACTTGGCGCCCATGTTGTCGAGGATGACGTCGGCTCCCGCCCCGCCCGTAGCGGCCTGCACCTCGGCCACGAAGTCCTGCTCGCGGTAGTTGATCAGCACGTCCGCGCCCAGGTCGGCGCAGTGCGCGAGCTTCTCCTTCGTACCCGCCGTGACCGCGACCTTCGCGCCGACGGCCTTCGCGAGCTGGATCGCCATCGTGCCGATGCCGCTGGAGCCGCCGTGCACGAGCAGCGTCTCGCCGGGACGCAGGTGGGAGATCATGAAGACGTTCGACCAGACCGTGCAGGTCACCTCGGGCAGCGCGGCGGCCCGCCGGAGATCCACACCCTTGGGAACGGGCAGCAGCTGCCCCGCCGGAACGACGACCTTCTCCGCGTACCCGCCGCCCGCGAGCAGCGCACACACTTCGTCGCCGACGCCCCAGCCGGAAACCCCTGGCCCGAGCTCGACGATCCGCCCGGAGCACTCGAGTCCGGGGTAGGGGGAGGCGCCGGGCGGCGGATTGTAGAAACCCTGGCGCTGCAGGATGTCGGCCCGGTTGACGGCACTGGCCACCACTTCGACCAGCACTTCGCCCTCACCGGGCACAGGCTCAGGGACCTCGCTCCAGACCAACGCCTCAGGCCCACCGGGTTCAGGAATCGCGATCGCATGCATGCCCTTGACGCTACAGCTGGGGGCTCCTGCATCTGCCCTAGGGGCGCGGGGAACTGCGCGCGCAACCCCCACGCACCCGCAGCCGCCCGACAACCCGGCCAGGCACCCCCGGACGGCGCCGGCCCCCAAAATTCCCCGCGCGAAACCGATGAGTTCGCGCGACCGTAAAAGTCTCCCCATGCGTAGCCCAAGCAAGCGCCGGCGCCCCGCACGCGGAAGGAAACCCCACCATGAGCCAGCACACCTCCGGCCTGGCCATCGAGACCGCAGGACTGGTGAAGACCTTCGGCGAGACAAGGGCCGTCGACGGAGTCGACCTGGCCGTCCCGGCCGGCACGGTCTACGGCGTCCTCGGCCCGAACGGCGCCGGCAAGACGACCACTGTGAAGATGCTCGCCACCCTGCTCCGCCCCGACGGCGGAGAAGCCCACGTCTTCGGCCACGACGTCGTCCGCGAGGCCGACGAGGTGCGCGGCCGGGTGAGCCTCACCGGCCAGTACGCCTCCGTCGACGAGGACCTGACCGGCGCCGAGAACCTGATCCTGCTCGCCCGGCTCCTCGGCCACCACAAGAAGGCCGCGCGGGTACGTGCCGCCCAGCTCCTGGAGGCCTTCGGGCTGACGGACGCGGCCGGAAAGCAGGTCAAGCACTACTCGGGCGGCATGCGGCGCCGTATCGACATCGCCGCGTCCATCCTGAACACCCCCGACCTGCTGTTCCTGGACGAGCCGACGACCGGCCTGGACCCACGCAGCCGCAACCAGGTGTGGGACATCGTGCGCGCGGTCGTCGCCCAGGGCACGACCGTGCTGCTGACCACGCAGTATCTGGACGAGGCGGACCAGCTGGCGTCCCGGATCGCCGTCATCGACCGCGGCAAGGTGATCGCGGAGGGCACGAAGGGCGAGCTGAAGGCGTCCGTGGGCGCCGGGTCCGTTCATCTGCGGCTGCGGGATCCAGCGCGGCGGCCGGAGGCGGAGCACCTCTTGAGGCGCGCGCTCGACACCGACGTACAACGGGAACCGGATCCGGTGGCGCTGACCGCGCGGCTGTCCGGGGCGAGCGGGGATTCCGCCGCCGAGCAGGCGTCCCGCGCGCTCGCCGAGCTGGCCCGTACCGGCATCACCGTCGACAACTTCTCGCTGGGGCAGCCCAGCCTGGACGAGGTGTTCCTCGCCCTCACCGGACACGACACCCACGAGACCGGCCACGACACGCAGGGGACCGGCCACGAGACCGAGGAGGCGGCGGCATGAGCACCGCGACCACCACCGAGACCAAGGAACTCGCGCCGGTCAGTGCCGAGTCGCTGGCCGCTCTGCTCGTGGCCGGGGAGCGGCCGGCGCGGCCCAGCGCGCTGTCCGCCTCGCTCACCTTCGGCTGGCGGGCGATCCTCAAGATCAAGCATGTGCCCGAGCAGCTCTTCGACGTGACCGCGTTCCCGATCATGATGGTGCTGATGTACACGTACCTGTTCGGGGGCGCCCTGGCCGGGTCCCCGAAGGAGTACATCCAGTTCCTGCTGCCGGGCATCCTGGTGATGTCGGTCGTGATGATCACGATGTACACCGGTGTCTCGGTCAACACCGACATCGAGAAGGGCGTCTTCGACCGCTTCCGCTCGCTGCCCATCTGGCGTCCGTCGACGATGGTCGGCTATCTGCTGGGCGACGCCCTGCGCTACACGATCGCGTCCGTGGTGATGCTCGTCGTCGGCATGGTCATCGGCTACCGCCCGGACGGCGGCGTCGGCGGCGTCCTCGCGGGGATCGCCCTGCTGGTCGTGTTCTCGTTCGCGTTCTCGTGGATCTGGACGATGTTCGGGCTGCTGCTGCGCACCGAGAAGTCGGTGATGGGCGTCAGCATGATGGTGATCTTCCCGCTGACCTTCCTGTCCAACGTCTTCGTCGACCCGAGGACCATGCCGGGCTGGCTCCAGGCCTTCGTCAACAACAGCCCGATCACCCATCTGTCCTCGGCCGTACGGGGCCTGATGGCGGGCGACTGGCCCGCCGACGAGGTCGCCTGGTCGCTGGGGTGGGCAGGCTTGTTCGTCGCGGTCTTCGGCCCGGTCACCATGCGGCTGTACAACAGGAAATGACGGTCAGTCCTCGGGAATCGGACGGGCGTCGGGCGCGACCTGCGTGCCCGGCGTCACCCGCACGATCGTGATCAGCCGGTCCGTCAACTCGAGCGTCCCGACGGCCGGATCGTCGTATCCGAGCACCCGATGCCCGCGTACGACGCTCACCACCAGGTCCTCCGTCTCCCGCGGTTTCTTTCCCACCTCGGCCTTTATGACCGGCCGTTCGATGATGTCGAGCCCGCTGCCCTGCTGGATGAGGTCCTCCATCACCATGCCGGCGGCGGGGCTCAGCACGGAAAGCCCGAGCAGCCGCCCGGCGGCACTGGCGCTGGTGATGACGGCATCCGCACCGGACTGCTTCAGCAGCGGCGCGTTCTCCTCCTCGCGCACCGCAGCCACGATCTTGGCGGCCTTGTTGAGCTGCCGGGCGGTGAGCGTCACCAGGACGGCCGTGTCGTCCCGCTGCGTGGCGATGATGATCTTCCGCGCCTTGTGGACCTCGGCCCGCTTCAGCACCTCGCTGCGTGTCGCGTCCCCGACGATCCCCGCATAGCCCTCGGCTGTGGCCGCGTCGATCACCTTGGCGCTGGGGTCGACCACGATGACCTGCTCCTTCTTCAGTCCCGTGGCACAGACGGTCTGGATCGCCGACCGCCCCTTGGTGCCGAACCCGACGACGACGGTGTGCTCTCGCAAGGTGGACCTCCAGCGGTTGATCCGCCATTCCTCCCGCGTGCGTTCGGTGAGGACTTCGAGCGTGGTGCCGACCAGGATGATCAGGAACAGCACGCGCAGGGGCGTGATGACGAGGATGTTGGTGAGCCGGGCGCCGTCGCTGACGGGGGTGATGTCGCCGTAGCCGGTGGTGGAGAGGGTGACGGTCGCGTAGTAGGCCGCGTCGAGGAAGTCCACGGAGCCGTCGGAGTTGTCGTTGTAGCCGCTGCTGTCGGCGTAGACGAGGAAGGTGGTGGCCGCGAGCACCAGCAGCGCCATGGCGAGCCGCTTGGCGACCTGCCGGAACGGGTTCTCCACCGCCTTCTTCGGGAGTTTCACTCGATGGGTCACGAGATGTTCGTCCGCCTGGCGGGCGATCGCGTCATGGCCCGGAAGTTTCACGTGAAACACACCTCGATCCCGGCGGACGCCCAGGGCAGATCAAGCAGTTCGAGCACCTGACCGGGCCGGGCACCACCAGGCGGTACGACGGCCAGCGCATCCGCCGCCGCGATGCCCCGCAGCATGGCCGGACCGTTGTAGTGCAGTGGTACGGCACTGTCGCCGCGCAGGGCGACGGGGATGAGCCGGGTGTCGTACGGGTGCCCGTGCGCCTCTTCCCGCAGCGGCACCCCGTACGGCTCCGGGGCCGGGTGCGCGGCGAGGGTCCGCAGCAGCGGCTCGGCGAGCGTGAGCAGGCCGGAGACGGCGGCGAGGGGGTTGCCGGGCAGTCCGACGAGGTGCTGGTTCTCCTTGGTGCGGGCCAGCAGCATGGGGTGGCCGGGGCGGACCTTGACACCGTTGACGAGGAGTTCGGCGCCGATCCGCTTCAGGGTGGGGTGGACGTGGTCGACGGGGCCGGAGGCGGTGCCGCCGGTGGTGACGATCAGGTCGGCGTCGGAGCTGGTGATCGCCTTGTACAGGGCGCTCGCGTCGTCCCCGAGCCGGCGTACGGCGATGACCTCGGCGCCGAGTGCGCGCAGCCACGGCGGGAGCATCGGGCCGAGGGCGTCCCGGATCAGGCCGTCGTGCGGGCGTCCTTCGGTGAGCAACTCGTCGCCGAGGACGAGGACTTCGGCGCGGGGGCGGGGGACCGCGCTGAGGGTGTCGTATCCGGCGGCGGCGGCGAGTCCGAGGACGGCCGGGGTCACGAAGGTGCCGACGGGCAGGAGTTGATCGCCGTTACGGCACTCCTGGCCCCGGGGGCGGATGTCCTGACCGTGTGCCAGGTCCCGGACGGCGTGCAGTCGGCCCTGGGCGTCGGTACGGCCGTGCTCGCTGCGCAGGACGGCGGTGGTGTCCGGGGGGATCCGTGCGCCGGTGGCGATCCGGACGGCCTCCCCGTCGGTGAGCGGCTGCGGCTCCGCATGCCCGGCGAGGACGCCCTCGTCCCGTACGTCCCAGGGGCCCGGTCCGGCGACCGCCCAGCCGTCCATCGCGGAGGTGTCGAAGGAGGGCAGGTCGGTGAGGGCGGTGAGGGGGGCGGCCAGGGTGAGGCCGAGAGCGGCGCCGAGGGGGACGGAGACGGGGGCGCGGCGGGCGGCCCGGGTCGCGGTGCGCGCGGCGCGGGCGGCGATGGCGCGGGCCTCGGGCCAGGCGGTGGCCTTGTGGTGGGCGTCCGGCTTGGTGGCGCCGGTGGGTGAGGAGGCGGGCGGGGACGCGGGCGTCCCGTCGGCGGGGGTACGGCCGTTGTCGTTCACGAGGGCGAGCACCTCCTCGACGTCCAGGTCCTCGGCGGCCTCGGCGTCCGCGCCGGTCCGGGCGGTCATCCGGCGTCCGTGCCGGGCTGGGGATCAGCGGCGGGGGCGGGCTGGGCGTCGGAGGTGTCCTCCTCGGACCAGCCGAGGGCGAGGGCGGCGGCCTTCTGGGCGAGCTCGGCGACCTTCTCCGGGCCTCCCCCGGCCTGTGCGGCGGCGTAGCCGACGAGGAAGGTGGTCAGCGGCGCACCCGGCCTGGCCACGTTGTGGGCGGCGTCGCGCGCGAGATCGAGCAGGACGCCGGTGTCGACGTCGAGCTCGATGCCCAGCTCGTCCTTGACTGCGGAAATCCATTCATCCAACACGTGACCATGCTCCCTGATGCGTGCCCTGGCGGTGGCGATGTCGTCCCAGGTGTCGCAGTCGAAGGACGCGACGGGGTCGGGGACGCGGGTGAGGTGGAGTGCGCCGGTCAGCCGCCGCAGCGGGAGCCCGGTGAGGCCGTCGCCCGCGGCGGAGCCGCTGATCGATGCCGCTTTCGCGAGCGCCGTCAGCTCGCGGTGCAGCGCGGCCGTACGGTACGCGGCGACCAGCGGCTGGTCGCGGCCGTCGGCGTCGGTGAGCAGGGCGCCGTCGGCGTCGCTCTCCCGCAGGGCCGTCAGCAGCTGCCGGACGGTGTCGGGCGCGAGGAACGGCAGGTCGGCGGAGAGGACGACGACGTCCGGTGCCGTGGTGTGGTGCAGCCCGGCGCCGAGCGCGGCGAGCGGGCCCCCGCCGGGCGGGTCCTCGCGGGCCCAGGTCACGGGCCGGGAGGTGGGCCGGGGGTCGGCGACCACCACGGTCGTGCGCGCGTCGGCGCAGGCGGCCAGCACCCGGTCGAGCAGCGCCCGGCCGCCCACCCGTACGGCGGGCTTGTCCGCGCCGCCGAGCCGCCGGGCGGCACCTCCGGCGAGCACGACGACGTCGTATGCGGTCACCCCCCGAGTATGCGTGCCCTGGCGATCACAGGGAACGCGGGGGAGACCGCGCAATCAGAGCATGCGCGGGCTGTTGGATCAGAGGGTGCGCAGCAGCACCGCCGGTTGTTCGACGCAGTCCGCCACGTACCGCAGGAAGCCGCCCGCGGTGCCGCCGTCGCAGACGCGGTGGTCGAAGGTGAGCGACAGCTGGACGACCTGCCGCACGGCCAGTTCTCCCTCGTGCACCCATGGCTTGGGGACGATGCGGCCGACGCCGAGCATGGCGGCCTCGGGGTGGTTGATGATCGGCGTGGAGCCGTCGACGCCGAAGACGCCGTAGTTGTTCAGTGTGAAGGTGCCGCCGGTGAGGTCCGCGGGCGTCAGCCTCCCGTCCCGGGCCGCCTCGGTCAGTCGCGTGAACTCCGCGCTCAGCGCCTCGGCGTCGCGCGCGTGGGCGTCCCGGACGACGGGCACGACGAGCCCGCGCCCGGTCTGCGCGGCGAACCCGAGGTGCACCTGGTCGAGCTGGACGACCTCCCTGGCCTCCATGTCGACGGTGGAGTTGAGCTCGGGGTACCGGGCGAGGGCGGCGGTGCAGATCCGGGCGAGGAGCGCGAGCAGGGAGATCTTCGGCCCGCCCGCCGCGTTCATCGCCGTACGCGCGCGCATCAGCTCCGTGGCGTCGGCGTCCACCCAGCAGGTCGCGTCGGGGATCTCGCGCCGGCTGCGGGAGAGCTTGTCGGCGACGGCGCCGCGGATGCCCTTGAGGGGGGTGCGGAGGCCTCCGGCGGTGCGGGCGGGGGCGAGCGTCGCGTCCGGTATGGCGGCCGGCACGGGTGCGGGGCGGGCCTGTGCCTCCGCGGCTCGCAGCGCGTACTCGACGTCCGCCCGCAGGATGAGCCCCTCAGGCCCGGAGCCGGTCAGCTCCCGCAGGTCGAGGCCGTTCTGGCGGGCGAGGCGGCGCACCAGCGGGGAGATCACCGGAACCGGGCCCTCCACCACTTCGGGCACCACCGGCCGGCCGTTCGCCGCCGCTGCCGCCCGCTGTTCGGGCCGCACCCTGCGCCGTCGCGCCGGTGCCTCCGAAGTGCCGTATCCCACGAGGACGTTGCCCGAGCCCTCGCTCTTCTGACCGGAGGTACCGGAGCCCGGTTCCGGCAGGGCCTCCGCCGCGCCGGTGGCGACCGGTGCCCCGACCGCCACCGTCAGCAGCGGCGCCCCCACGGGAAGTTCCGTGCCCTCCTCGCCGAACCGCGCGGTGACCACGCCGCCATAGGGGCACGGCACGTCGACCAGTGCCTTGGCGGTCTCGACCTCGACCACCGGCTGGTCGACGGCGACGACGTCGCCGACCTGCACCAGCCAGCGCACGATCTCCGCCTCGGTGAGCCCCTCCCCGAGGTCGGGGAGCCTGAACTCCAGGACCTGTGCCATCAGTTCTCGGCCTCCCACTGCAGGCGCCCCACGGCGTCCAGGATCCGGTCCACGCCGGGCAGGTGGTGACGCTCCAGCATCGGCGGCGGGTAGGGGATGTCGAACCCGGCCACGCGCAGCACCGGCGCCTCCAGGTGATGGAAGCAGCGCTCCGTGACACGGGCCGCGATCTCCCCGCCCGGGCCGCCGAACCCGCCCGACTCGTGTACGACGACCGCGCGTCCGGTCCGCCGTACCGACGCGCAGACCGTCTCGTCGTCGAACGGCACCAGCGAGCGCAGGTCGACGACTTCGAGGTCCCACCCCTCGGCCCGAGCCGCCTCGGCGGCTTCGAGGCAGACGGGTACGGACGGCCCGTACGTGATGAGCGTGGCGCTCCGGCCCGAGCGCCGCACCATCGCGCGGCCTATCGGTTCAACGTCCGTCGGATGCTCGGGGTTCCAGGTGTCCTTCGACCAGTACAGGCGCTTGGGTTCGAGGAAGACGACCGGGTCGTCGGAGGCGATCGCGGCGCGCAGCAGGCCGTAGGCGTCGGCGACGGTGGCGGGCGTGACGACGTGCAGGCCCGGGGTCGCCATGTAGTAGGCCTCGGAGGAGTCGCTGTGGTGCTCGACGCCGCCGATGCCGCCGCCGTAGGGGACGCGGACGGTGATGGGCAGCGGCATCGCGCCGCGCGTGCGGTTGCGCATGCGGGCGACGTGGGAGATCAGCTGCTCGAAGGCGGGGTAGGCGAACGCGTCGAACTGCATCTCCACGACCGGCCGAAGGCCGTACATCGCCATGCCCACCGCGGTGCCGAGGATGCCGGCCTCGGCGAGGGGGGTGTCGGTGCAGCGGTCCTCGCCGAACTCCTTGGCGAGGCCGTCGGTGACGCGGAAGACCCCGCCGAGGGTGCCGACGTCCTCGCCCATGACGTGCACGGTCGGGTCGGCGGCCATCGCGTCGCGCATCGCGCGCGTGAGGGCCTGCGCCATGGTGGCGGGTTTGAGGGCGACGGTGGTCATCGGTGCGTGCCCCCCTGGTCGAGGTGTTCCGCCGCCAGCTCGGCCCGCAACTGTGCCCGTTGCTCGCGCAGTTGGGGGGTGGGCTCGGCGTAGACGTGGGCGAAGAGGTCCATCGGGTCGAGCGCCGGGTCCTGGTTCATGCGCTCGCGCAGGTCGGCGGCCATGGTCTCGGCGGCGTCGCGCGCGGCCTGTATGCCGTCGTCGTCGATGAGTCCGCGCGCGGTCAGTTCGTGTTCCAGGAGGGCGATCGGGTCGTGCCGGCGCCAGGTCTCGACCTCGGCGTCGCCCCGGTAGCGGGTCGCGTCGTCGGCGTTGGTGTGGGCCTCGACGCGGTAGGTGATGGCTTCGACGAGGGTGGGACCGCCGCCCGCGCGCGCGTGCCGTACGGCATCGGCGAGGACCTCGTGCACGGCGGCCGCGTCGTTGCCGTCGACCAGCCGGCCGGGCATGCCGTAGCCGACGGCCTTGTGGGCCAGCGACGGGGCCGCGGTCTGCTTGGCGAGCGGGACGGAGATCGCGAAGCCGTTGTTCTGGACGAGGAAGACGACCGGCGCCTGCCAGACCGCGGCGAAGTTCAGTGCCTCGTGGAAGTCGCCCTCGCTGGAGCCGCCGTCGCCGACCATGGCGAGCGCGACCACGTCGTCGCCCTTGAGGCGGGCGGCGTGGGCGAGGCCGACGGCGTGCGGGAGCTGGGTGGCGAGGGGGGTGCACAGGGGGGCGATCCGGTGTTCGCGCGGGTCGTAGCCGGTGTGCCAGTCGCCGCGCAGCAGGGTCAGCGCGTGGACGGGGTCGAGGCCGCGGGCGACGGCGGCGAGGGTGTCGCGGTAGCTGGGGAAGAGCCAGTCGCACTCTTCGAGGACCAGCGCGGCGGCGACCTCGCAGGCCTCCTGGCCGGTGCTGGAGGGGTAGACGGCGAGGCGGCCCTGCTTGGTGAGGGCGGTGGCCTGGACGTTGTAGCGACGGCCGCGCACCAGTTCGGCGTACAGGCGGCGCAGCAGGCCGGGGTCGGCCTGCGCGGCCGCGTCCGTGCCGAGGACGCGGTACGGCTCGGCGTCGGGCAGCAGCGGCGCGGGGTCCGTGCGGGGCTGCCAGGCGGGCGGCGGCGATGGCCGGTACGCGCCCCGCTGCTCCATGACCGTCATGACGGCACCTCCTCGTGGGAGCGGCTTCAGACGCGTCACGGGTTGTGATGCGCCTCACCTACCGATTGTTCGGTCGTCGGCACATTTTGGCTACAGGCACCCTCAGGCTGTGGACAAACGGTTCTGCACAGCCTGCAATGAACGCAGTACGTCCATGGTAGGGAGGCGGGGGGACATGGCACCTGAACAAATGGCCGAAAGCCCGGAGGGCGGCCGCCCGCTGCCGCCCGCCCGTCCCCTCGACTCCATCGACGAGGACATCCTGAAGATGCTCCAGGCGGACGGCCGCGCGTCGATAAGGTCCGTCGCCGAACGCGTGCACGTCTCCCGCGCCAACGCCTACGCGCGTATCAACCGCCTCGTCGAGGACGGCGTCATCCGCGGCTTCGGCGCCCGCGTCGACCACGAACGCGCCGGTCAGGGCACCTCCGCGTACATCACCCTGAAGATCGTCCAGAACACCTGGCGCACGGTCCGGGAACAGCTCATCCAACTCCCCGGCGCCTCCCACATCGCCCTGGTCGGCGGCGACTTCGACGTCCTGCTCCTCGTCCACACCCCCGACAACAGGGCCCTGCGCGAACTGGTCCTCACCCGCCTCCAGGCGATCCCGGAGGTGCTCAGCACGCGCACGCTGCTGGTGTTCGAGGAGGAGGACCTGGAGCCGCAGGGCTGAGTCAGCCGGCGTTCCTGAGTCCCCCGAACACCAGCTGCACCACCGCGTCCGCCACTTCCCGCTCGCTCATCCCGCGCCCGTCCGGCCGGTACCACTCCACGATGGAGTTGATCATCCCGAAGACCAGCCGGGTCGCAAGCCGTACCTCGACATCGCCGCGCACGTCCCCCTCCGCGGCCGCCGCCTTGAGCAGTTCGGCGACCCGGTGGTCGAAGTCGCGGCGCCGTTCCAGGGCCCAGCGCTCGGTGCCGGTGTTGCCGCGGACGCGCAGCAGCAGGGTGACGTACGGCAGTTCGGTGATGAGTACCTCGACCATGCGGCGCACGACGTACTCCAGGCGCTCGGCCGCGCCGCCCACGCGCGCGTGCTCCTCGTCGAGGATGCCGAAGAGGCCGTCGAGGGCGCGGCTGACGGCTCTGCGCAGCAGTTCCTCCTTGCCCGCCACGTGGTGGTAGATCGAGGACTTGGAGATACCGGCCGCCTTGGAGAGGTGCTCCATGGACGTGCCGTCGTAGCCGCGCTCGTTGAAGACCTGGACGGCGACGGACAGCAGCGTCTCCGGCGTGTACGTGTCGCGCTTGGCGGTGGTCATGAGGTGCTGCCCTCCCGCTTGTCGGTGGCGTACGCGTGGCGGTACAGCGCGAGGGAGGGCGCGTAGCGGCCGCTCGGGTCGCGCAGATGCAGGTCGTCCAGGAGGGCGTACGCCCAGTTGCGGCCGAGCCTGCGGCTCCATTCGAAGGGGCCCAGCGGATAGTTGACCCCGAGCCGCATCGCCGTGTCGATGTCCTCCTCCGTGGCCACGCCCTTGGCGACCGCGTCGTGCGCGAGGTCGACGATCCGGGCGACCGTACGAGCGACGATCATGCCGGGAACGTCACCGATCACGCTGACGTCCTTGCCGAGCGCCTGGAAGAGGCCGATGGCCTCGGCGAGGGTCTGCGGCGCGGTGTCCTGGGAGGCCGACAGGGCGATACGCGTGGCGCGGCGGTAGTCGAGCGCGAGGTCGAAATACACCACGTCCCGGAACTCCACCGACGTCTGGCCGTCGGCGAGCGCCAGCTGGCCCCCGCTCGGCAGCACCAGCCGCGTCCCGTGGTCCTCCTCGTCCTCGCGCACCGGGATGCCCCTCTCGCGGATCAGCGCGAGCAGTTCGGACGCGGGGCCCAGGTCGCCCTCGGCGACGACGTACGCGGGCGCCTGGGCCGGTTCCGCGGTGTGCGGCTCGGCGGGCTCGGCACCGGCGCCGTACTCGTACCAGCCCTGCCCGCTCTTGCGGCCCAGCCGGCCCGACTCGACCAGGCGGCGCTGGGCGAGCGAGGGCGTGAAGCGGACGTCGTGGAAGAAGGACTGCCAGACCGAGTGGGTGACGGACTCGTTGACGTCCTGGCCGATGAGGTCGGTGAGTTCGAAGGCGCCCATCCTGAAGCCGCCCGACTCGCGCAGCACCGCGTCGATGGTGGCGGGGTCGGCGCCCTGCGCCTCGTACACCGCGAAGGCCTCGGCGTAGTACGGCCGGGCGATGCGGTTGACGATGAAGCCGGGGGTGTCGGCGCAGGCGACCGGCGTCTTGCCCCAGGCGCGTGCCGTCTCGTACGCGCGCGTGGCCGAGGTGACGTCGGTGGCGAACCCGGAGACGACCTCGACGAGCGGCAGCAGCGGCGCGGGGTTGAAGAAGTGCAGGCCCACGAGCCGGCCCGGGTTGCGCAGGGCGCCGCCGATGGCCGTCACCGACAGGGAGGAGGTGTTGGTGGCGAGCAGACAGTCCTCGCCGACGACGTCCTCCAGCTCCCGGAACAGCCCCTGCTTGACGTCCAGGCGCTCCAGGACGGCCTCCACGACCAGGGCGCAGTCCGCGAGGTCGGCGACGCTCCCGGCGGCCGTCAGACGCGCGCGTGCCGCGTCCCGGTCGGCCGCGGTGAGACGGTCCTTCTCGACGAGCCGGTCGAGCCGGGCGCCGATCGCGTCGGCCGCCTCCTGGGCGCGCCCGGGGGCAGTGTCGTACAGCCGTACGGGATGGCCGGCGACCAGCGCGACCTGGGCGATGCCCTGGCCCATGGTGCCGGTGCCGACGACGGCCACGGGGCTGCTGAGGTCGAGTGCTGTCATGTGCGCGATCCTCCCGCACGGGGTTTTCCACAGATGCGGCGGACCCCCTTGTCCCGACCGATCGTTCGGTTACTCTAACTCTGACTGGCCGTTCCCGCCCATGGTTCCGACCATGGTGGTGCCCAGGTCATGAGCTCGACGAAGAGTTCTCAAGACGAGGAGTTGGTCCCGCATGGCCGCCGCCGAACTGACCGCCCACGAGCTGATCGCCAAGCACCGGCCCACCCTCGACCAGGCGCTGGAGGCGATCCGCACCCGCGCGTACTGGTCGCCGCACCCCGAACATCCCAAGGCCTACGGCGAGAACGGCAGCCTGGACGCGGCGGCGGGCAAGGCCGCCTTCGACGCCCTCCTGGGCACCCGCCTCGACCTCGGCCAGCCCGGTACCGACGGCTGGGTAGGCGGCGAGGTGTCGCCGTACGGCATCGAGCTGGGCGTCGAGTACCCGCACGCGGACGTGGACGTGCTGCTGCCCGCCATGAAGGCCGGTCAGAAGGCCTGGCGGGACGCGGGCGCGGAGATCCGCGCGGTGGTCTGTGTGGAGATCCTCAAGCGGATCAGCGACCGGACGCACGAGTTCGCGCACGCGGTCATGCACACCTCGGGCCAGGCCTTCATGATGGCGTTCCAGGCGGGCGGCCCGCACGCCCAGGACCGCGGTCTGGAAGCGGTGGCGTACGCGTACGTGGAGCAGGTCCGCACCCCCGACACCGCTGAGTGGACCAAGCCGCAGGGCAAGCGCGACCCGCTGGCGCTCACCAAGCAGTTCACGGCCGTCCCTCGCGGGACCGGCCTGGTCATCGGCTGCAACACCTTCCCGACCTGGAACGGCTACCCGGGCCTGTTCGCGTCCCTGGCCACCGGCAACGCGGTCCTGGTCAAGCCCCACCCGCGCGCGGTGCTGCCGCTCGCGCTCACCGTCCAGGTCGCGCGCGAGGTGCTGAGCGAGGCCGGGTTCGACCCGAACCTCGTCGCGCTGGCCGCGGAGCGCCCCGGCGAGGGCATCGCGAAGACCCTGGCGACGCGCCCGGAGATCCGCATCATCGACTACACCGGCTCGACGGCGTTCGGCGACTGGCTGGAGGCCAACGCCCGCCAGGCGCAGGTCTACACGGAGAAGGCCGGCGTCAACACCGTGCTGGTCGACTCGACGTCGAACTACAAGGGCATGCTCTCCAACCTGGCCTTCTCGCTGTCCCTGTACAGCGGCCAGATGTGCACCACCCCGCAGAACCTCCTCATCCCCCGCGACGGCATCCGCACCGAGGAGGGCCCGCGCACCTACGACGAGGTCGTCGCCGATCTCGCCCGCGCGGTGGACGGCCTGCTCGGCGACGACGCCCGCGCGAACGCGCTCCTCGGCGCGATCGTCAACCCGGACGTCAAGGCCCGCCTGGAGGCCGCGGCGGGGCTCGGCGAAGTCGCCCTCGCCTCCCGCGAGATCGCCAACCCGGACTTCCCGGACGCGGTCGTGCGCACGCCGGTCATCGTCAAGCTCGACGGTGCGCGGAAATATTGGGAGGGGGCGGACGACGAGGCCGCCTACATGAGCGAGTGCTTCGGGCCCGTCTCCTTCGCCGTCGCGGTCGACTCCTCGGCCGACGCCGTGGAGCTGCTGCGGCGCACGATCCGCGAGAAGGGCGCGATGACGGTCGGCGCGTACACGACCGACGACGAGGTCGAGCAGGCCGTCCAGGAGGTCTGCCTGGAGGAGGCCGCGCAGTTGTCGCTGAACCTCACGGGCGGGGTGTACGTCAACCAGACGGCCGCGTTCTCCGACTTCCACGGGTCCGGAGGCAACCCGGCGGCGAACGCCGCCCTGACGGACGGCGCGTTCGTGGCCAACCGGTTCCGGGTGGTCGAGGTGCGCCGGGAGGCCTAGAAGCCGGCCGCGCTCCAGTGGTACAGCGTCATTCCCACGCTCGTCGCCAAGTTGTAGCTGGAGACCTGCGGACGCATCGGCAGGCGCAGCAGATGGTCGGTACGCGCGCGTAGGCCGGCCGACAGGCCGCTGCGTTCCGAGCCGAAGGCGAGGACGGCGTCGTCCGGGAGCTTCACGCCCCGGATGTCGTCGCCCTCGGCGTCGAAGGCGAACACCGGGCCCGGGGGCAGCTCGTCGACGGACAGACGCTCCACCGCGGTCGCGAAGTGCAGTCCGGCCCCGCCGCGCACCACCGTCGGATGCCATGGATCGAGCGTCCCCGTCGTGACGACGCCCGTCGCTCCGAAGCCCGCCGCCAGCCGGATCACGGCACCGGCGTTGCCGAGGTTGCGCGGCTGGTCGAGGACCACCACCGGGGCGGTGCGCGGCACCCGGGCCAGCCGCTCCAGATTGGCCGCGCGGGACGGTCGTACCGCCAGGGCGGCCACCGCCGTCGGATGCGGGCGCGGCACCAGCGAGGCGTAGACCGGCTCCGGGATCTCCGTCAGCAGCGCGTCCAGGGACGGTCGTACGTCGGGGGCGAGTTCGTCCGCGAGGGCGAGCGCGGCCCCCCGATCGGTGGTGACCGCGACCGTGACCTCGGCGCCGAAGCGCACCGCGTGCTTGAGGGCGTGGAAGCCGTCGAGCAGGACGGCGGAGCCGGCGAGCCGGTGCCAGCGGGCGGCGGGGTCGGTCATGCCGTGAAGCCTACGTGCGTCTCCTCGGCGCTCTCGGGCGTACGAGGCGGCGGCACCGGCGTACGGCCGCCCCGTGCCGCCAGGACGCGGGCACGCGCGCGTGCCGCCCAGTCGCCGATCCGGCGCAGGAACGGCGTCGGCAGGAAGACCGCGTCGGCGGCGATCATCGCCAGCGAGAAGAACGGCAGCCCGAGGACGACCGCGATCACCGCGTGCTCGGTCATCATGGCCGCCAGCAGGACGTTCTTGACCCGCCGGTTGAACAGGGTGAACGGGAAGGCGACCTGGACCAGGACGGTCCCGTACGTCACGAGCAGCACCATCACCGCGCTGGACGACAGGGCGTCGGCGAGCGCGGGCCAGGGCGAGAAGTAGTCCAGGTGCAGCGGGTAGTAGACGGCGGTGCCGTCCTGCCAGCGCGAGCCCTGGATCTTGTACCAGCCGGCCGTGGCGTAGATCAGACAGGCCTCGGCCATGATCACGAGCAGGGCGCCGTTGTGCACGAGGTTGGTGATCACGTCGAGCAGGATCCGCGGCTGCGCGCTCCGCGCGAACCGCCCGACCGCCCACCGCACACCGAGCCCCAGCCACACCGCCCACAGCAGCGCCGGAACGAACAGGTCGCCCTCCAGCAGCCGGCCCCCCGCCGTCACCGCGACCAGCGTCGCCCCGAGCACCACCCACAGGGCCGGACCGGTCCGGTCCGCGACCCGCTCCCCACGCGCGCGTGCCGCGCTCTCGCGCCGCGCCCTGCGCGCGTCCAGGGACCAGACCTGGCCGCAGCGGGTGAAGACGAGGTAGACGCACATCAGGTGCAGGACGTTGTCGCCGCCGTCGCCCATGAAGATGGACCGGTTCTGCAACGACAGCACGCCGACCATGAACAGCACCGACAGAGTGCGGGTGCGCCAGCCCAGCAGCAGCAGGACCGCGGACAGCACGGCGAGACCGTAGACGATCTCGAACCAGAGGCCGCTGTCCGACCACATCAGCGCCGTGAAGGCGCCGTTGCCGGCGATCAGCTGCTCGGCGAGGTCCCAGCTCCACGGGCCGTCGGGGCCGTACAGCTCCTGGCGGTGCGGGAGCTCGCGCAGCAGGAACAGCAGCCAGGTCGCGCTGAAGCCGATCCGGACGACCGCGCTCTGGTAGGGGCCCAGCGCCGAATCGGTGATCCGGGCGATGGCGCTGGACAGGCACAGGGCGAAGCGGTTCACCGGTCACCTCCGGGCAGGTCGGCCGGTGTGACCGACCACCAGGGCAGTTCGCGGTGGACCGGTTTGTCGGAGACCTGCTCCTGGCTCCACTTCGGCGGGCGCACATTGGTGGTACGCGAACGGACCTGCACGCGTTCGACGCTGCCGCCGGGACCCGGCCCGGCCGCGTCGTCCCGGTCCAGGCGCATCACCACGATGCGGCGCAGATACGTCTCCGACAGGGCGCCGCGCAGGCCGACCGGACGGTTGTCGGTGCCGTGCGTGGCGACGAAGAAGTCCCACGCCCGGCGCAGCTCGTTCTGCTGCGTGTGGCTCGGCAGCAGATTGCCGTCGATGGCCCGGCCGTCCTCCGCGGACAGGTCGTACCAGCCGGTGGTCCGCACCGTCCCGTCCGCGTCCAGGACCTGCGCCCGGACCTGGATCGCGATGTTCTGCTGGAGCGGGTTCGGCGCGAACAGCTTCCAGTTCTGCTCGAACTCCGGGTAGATCCAGTCGTCGATCGCCGCGCCGTGCTGCTTGGTCACCGCGTTCGCCGGCGCCACGTGCAGAAACGTCATCCCCAGGTGCACACAGACCGTGACCGCCACGATCGCCAGCGCCAGCGCGGCCCCGATCTGGTACCGCAGCGAGAGCGCGGCGACACCGGTACGGGGCTCGGCGAGCGGGTCGAGAGGCGGGGGCGGATCACCGTACGGCGGGAGCGGGGGAGTCGACGAGGGCGGCAGGGCAGCCCGCGGCTCGGCGCCCCCTTCCGGCTCCCGCGGCCCGTCGTCCGGCCCCTGCCGGGCGTCCGAGCCTGTGTCGTACGCGTCCATTGCGCCCCGTCTCCCGATGTCGGTCCCGTCCCGCCGCCGCCCGGCCGCGCCGCGCCGTACGCCCCTCGTACGCCGCTCCGCCGCGCTCGCACGGGAACGGTACTCAGGCCCGCCCGCCCGGCACACCCCTCGCCGGAAGACGCCCTCGCCCACAGGGGACCCCCGCAGGTTATCCACAGCGGTTGACACCTTACGGCGCCCGGCACACCATGGAATCGACGAACCGAACGATCGGTCGGGAGCCTGCCCCGGGCAGCGCACAGGGTCGAGGGGGCCACATGGCAACAGCAGCGCAGGCGTACGACAGGACGGACGCCGCCGGTCAAAGCGCCGGTCAGGACGCGTACGAGCGTGCCTTCGACGCCGCCGTGGCCGCCGACGAGCGCATCGAGCCGCGCGACTGGATGCCGGACGCCTACCGCGCCACGCTGGTCCGCCAGATCGCCCAGCACGCGCACTCCGAGATCATCGGCATGCAGCCGGAGGCGAACTGGATCACGCGCGCGCCCAGCCTGCGCCGCAAGGCCATCCTGATGGCCAAGGTCCAGGACGAGGCCGGCCACGGCCTGTACCTCTACAGCGCCGCCGAGACCCTCGGCACCGGCCGCGACGAACTCCTCGACAAGCTCCACTCCGGCCGCCAGAAGTACTCCTCGATCTTCAACTACCCCACGCTGACCTGGGCAGACGTCGGCGCCATCGGCTGGCTCGTGGACGGCGCCGCGATCACCAACCAGGTCCCCCTGTGCCGCTGCTCCTACGGCCCGTACGCGCGCGCGATGGTCCGCATCTGCAAGGAGGAGTCCTTCCACCAGCGCCAGGGGTACGAACTGCTGCTGGCCCTGAGCAACGGCACCCCCGAACAGCACGCGATGGCGCAGGACGCGGTGGACCGCTGGTGGTGGCCGTCCCTGATGATGTTCGGCCCGCCCGACGACGAGTCCGCGCACTCCGCGCAGTCGATGGCCTGGAAGATCAAGCGCCACTCCAACGACGAACTGCGCCAGCGCTTCGTCGACATCTGCGTCCCCCAGGCCGAGTCACTCGGCCTCACCCTCCCCGACCCGGACCTGAAGTGGAACGAGGAGCGGGGGCGGCACGACTTCGGCCCGATCGACTGGACCGAGTTCAAGAACATCCTCAAGGGCAACGGCCCCTGCAACGAACAGCGGATCACCCAGCGCAGGCGCGCCCACGAAGAGGGCGCCTGGGTCCGCGAGGCCGCCGCGGCCTACGCCGGCAAGCACAGCGGACAGCACAGGGCACAGCACACCGAGACGGGAGCCACGCGCGCATGACGAACACCGACTGGCCTCTGTGGGAGGTCTTCGTACGCTCCCGCCGCGGCCTCTCGCACACCCACGCCGGCAGCCTGCACGCGCCCGACGCGGAGCTCGCCCTGCGCAACGCCCGCGACCTGTACACCCGCCGCGGCGAGGGCGTCTCGATCTGGGTCGTACCGTCCGCCGCGATCACCGCGTCCTCTCCGGACGAGAAGGACCCCTTCTTCGAACCGTCCGCCGACAAGCCGTACCGCCACCCCACGTTCTACGAGATCCCGGAAGGGGTGAAGCACCTGTGACCGCCGACGTGACCCTCGACGCGACCACGCGCACCGCCGCCCTGGCCCTCGGCGACGACGCCCTGGTGCTCTCCCACCGCCTCGGCGAATGGGCCGGCCACGCGCCCGTGCTCGAAGAAGAGGTCGCCCTCGCCAACATCGCCCTCGACCTGCTCGGCCAGGCCCGCGTCCTGCTGTCGACGGCCGGCGACGAGGACGAACTGGCGTACCTGCGCGAGGAGCGCGCCTTCCGCAACCTCCAGCTGGTGGAGCAGCCGAACGGCGACTTCGCCCACACCATCGCCCGCCAGCTGTACTTCTCCACCTACCAGCACCTCCTGTATGCCGAACTGGCCGCCGGCGAGGGCCCCTTCGCCCCGCTCGCCGCGAAGGCCGTCAAGGAGGTCGCCTACCACCGCGACCACGCCGAACAGTGGACGCTGCGCCTAGGCGACGGCACCGACACCAGCCATGAACGCATGCGGCGGGCGTGCACGGCACTGTGGCGGTTCACCGGCGAGATGTTCCAGCCGGTGCCGGGCGTCGACGTCGACTGGACGGCCATGGAGGCGACTTGGCTGGCGTCCGTCACGGACGTCCTGGGCCGCGCCACCCTGACCGTCCCCGAGGGCCCCCGCACGGGCGCGTGGGCGGCCGGTGCGGGACGGCAGGGCCTGCACACCGAGTCCTTCGGGCGGATGCTCGCCGAGATGCAGCATCTGCACCGCAGCCACCCGGGGGCGTCATGGTGACCGTGACCCCGCTGGAGGCGGAACTCCTCGAAGTGGCCGGGTCGGTGCCCGACCCCGAGCTCCCCGTGCTCACCCTGCGCGAGCTGGGCGTCGTACGGGCGGTGCACGCCCACGGCGAGGACGCCGCCGAGGCCTCGGTCGAGGTCGAACTGACCCCGACCTACACCGGCTGCCCCGCCGTCGAGGCCATGTCCGTGGACATCGAGCGGGTGCTGCACGCCCACGGCGTCCGCGAGGTCACCGTCCGCACCGTGCTCGCGCCCGCCTGGTCGACGGACGACATCTCCGACGAAGGCCGCCGCAAACTGCGGGAGTTCGGCATCGCCCCGCCGCGCACCCGGCAGCCGGCCGCCGGACCGGTGCCCCTGTCCCTGGGCCCGACCAGGACGGCCGACGCCGCCGACCCCGTCCGGTGCCCGCACTGCGGATCCGCCGACACCGAACTGCTCAGCCGTTTCTCCTCCACGGCCTGCAAGGCGCTGCGCCGCTGCCTGGACTGCCGTGAACCGTTCGACCACTTCAAGGAGTTGTGATGGCCCGCTTCCACGCGCTCCCGGTGGCGGCGGTCGACCGGCTCACCGACGACTCGGTGGCCCTCACCTTCACCGTGCCCCCGGAACTCGCCGAGGAGTACCGGTACACCCCCGGCCAGCACCTCGCCCTGCGCCGCAGGATCGACGGCGAGGAGATCCGGCGCACGTACTCGATCTGCTCACCCGCCCCGGACAACGGTGACGCGCCTCGCCGACTGCGCGTCGGCGTACGCCTGGTCGACGGCGGCGCGTTCTCGACGTACGCGCTCAAGGAGATCGCCGTCGGCGACGAGCTGGAGGTGATGACCCCGGCCGGGCGCTTCACCCTCACGCCCGCGCCCGGCCGGTACGCGGCGATCGTCGGCGGCAGCGGCATCACCCCGGTGCTGTCGATCGTGTCGACGCTGCTGGCGCGCGAGCCGGAGGCCCGGTTCTGCCTGATACGCAGCGACCGTACGGCCGCCTCGACGATGTTCCTGGACGAGGTCGCCGACCTGAAGGACCGCTACCCCGAGCGGCTCCAGCTGGTCACCGTGCTCTCCCGCGAGGAGCAGCAGGCGGGGCTGCCGTCGGGGCGCCTGGACCGGGAGCGGCTGACGGGGCTGCTGCCCGCGCTGCTGCCGGTCGCGGAGGTGGCGGGCTGGTTCCTGTGCGGGCCGTTCGGTCTGGTGCAGGGCGCCGAACGCACCCTGCGCGAGCTCGGTGTCCCGCGCGCCCGCATCCACGAGGAGATCTTCCACGTCGACGAGTCGACGGCCTCGGCACCGCGCTCCCCCGCCCCCGCGCACAGCAAGGTCACGGCCCGCCTCGACGGCCGCGGCGGTACCTGGCCCGTCCAGGACGGCGAGTCCCTCCTCGACGCGGTCCTGCGCAACCGCCCCGACGCGCCCTACGCCTGCAAGGGCGGCGTGTGCGGCACCTGCCGCGCCTTCCTCGTCTCCGGGGAGGTCCGCATGGACCGCAACTTCGCGCTGGAGCCGGAGGAGACGGAGGCGGGGTACGTACTGGCGTGCCAGTCGCACCCGGCGACGGAGACGGTGGAACTGGACTTCGACAGGTAGCAGGCGAGGGGAGCGGGCGGCCGGACCCGGACGAGCGGAGGTTGCGGCCCCGTTCCCTTCTTCTAGAACCTGTTCTATCTTGACGCACCGTCAGATCAGTGGCCGTCGGGAGGACAGGGACCGTGGACTTCACCTTCACCGAGGAGCAGCAGGCGGCGGCCGAGGCGGCGCGCGGAGTGTTCGCGGGGGTCGCACCGGACTCGGTGCCCAGCCCGGCACTCACCGTGGGCGCCGTCGCCGACGGCTTCGACCGCGCCCTGTGGAACAAGCTCGCCGAGGCGGACCTGCTGAGCCTGCTGCTGGCGGAGGAACACGGCGGGGCGGGCCTGGACGCGGTAGCGCTGTGCCTCGTACTGGCCGAGTCGGCGAGGGTACTGGCCCGGGTGCCGCTGCTGGAGAGCAGCGCGGCCGCGGCGGCCGTACAGGCCTACGGCAGCAAGGAGTTGAGGTCCGACCTTCTCGCCCGGGCGGGCCGCGGTGCGACCGTCCTGACCGTCGCCGCGAGCGGCCGCACCGGCCACGACCCCGCAGAACTCGCCGTCACCGCACGCCAGGAGGGCCCGGAGTGGGTCCTGGAGGGGGTGCAGACGGCGGTGCCCTGGGCGTACGACGCCGACCGCGTCGTCGTACCCGCGCACACCGCGGCCGGAGCGACGGTGCTCGCGCTCGTCGCACCGGACGGCGAAGGGGTCGTCCTCGCCGAGCAGTTCTCCACCACCGGCGAGCGGCTGGGCGAGCTGCGCCTGGAGTCGGCGCGGATCGCGGCCCGGGACGTCGTCGACGCGGACGGCGCGTGGGAGTGGCTACGGCATCTGCTGACCGTCGGCACCTGCGCGCAAGCCCTCGGTCTCGGCCGCCAGGTCCTGCGGATGACCAGTGAGTACACCGGCAAGCGGGAGCAGTTCGGGTTCCCGGTGGCCACCTTCCAGGCGGTCGCCGTGCAGGCCGCCGACCGCTACATCGACCTCAAGGCGATGGAGGCCACGCTGTGGCAGGCGGCCTGGCGGATCGGCTCCGGCACGCAAGGGGCGCTGCCCGTCTCGGGCGAGGTCGCCGTCGCGAAGATCTGGGCCTCCGAGGGCGTACGCCGGGTCGTGCAGACGGCACAGCATCTGCACGGCGGCTTCGGCGCCGACGTCGACTACCCCCTGCACCGGTACCACGCCTGGGCCAAGCACCTGGAACTGTCGCTCGGCCCGGCAGCGGCCCACGAGGAGACCCTGGGCGACCTGCTGGCGGCCCACCCACTGAGCTGAGCAAGGGGAAGGTCCTAGAGGACGAACGCCGGCGAACCGCTCTCCGTCACCATCGGGCGGCCGGCGCCGTCCCAGGCCAGCATGCCGCCGTCGATGTTCACGGCGTCGATGCCCTGCTGGACCAGATACTGGGTGACCTGCGCGGAGCGACCACCGACACGGCACATCACATAGGCCCGCCGACCGTCCGCCACCGCCTCGGTCACCTCACCGAACCTGGCCACGAAGTCACTCATGGGCACATGCAGCGCACCCTCGACATGCCCCGCGGCGAACTCGTCGGCCTCACGGACATCCAGCACAAGACCGTCAGCCGGAACACCGGCGACATCCACCGAGGGCAAGGCAGCTCCGAAACTCATGGCCCGAGGCTACCTGAGCGACACCGGGAGGCGAGGGCCACGGGATCTGTGCGCACCCGGGGGACACGGCCGACACCAGCGAGCGCATCCGACGAACGCACCCTGCCGACGCCCCCGACTGACGACGCCTACTGCCCCAGCAACTCCGCCAGCTCGCGCTCCCGCTCGGCGACCTGTGCCAGCAGTTGCTCGGCGATCTCCTCCAGGAGGCGGTCGGGGTCGTCCGGGGCCAGCCGGAGCATCGAGCCGATCGCGCTCTCCTCCAGCTCCTTCGCGACCACGGTGATGAGTTCCTTGCGCCGGGCGAGCCACTCCAGGCGGGCGTAGAGCTCCTCGCTCTCCGTCGGCCCCTGCTCCGGCGCCTTCGGCCCCGCGGCCCACTCCTCGGCCAGCTCCCGCAGCAGCGGCTCGTCGCCACGGCCGTAGGCGGCGTTGACCCGGGTGATGAACTCCTCGCGCCGCGCCCGCTCGGTCTCGTCCTGCGCCAGGTCGGGGTGGGCCTTGCGGGCCAGCTCGCGGTAGAGCTTGCGGGCCTCGTCGCTGGGCCGCACCCGCTGCGGGGGCCGCACCGGCTGCTCCGTGAGCATCGCCGCGGCCTCCGGGAACAGCCCGTCCCCGTCCATCCAGCCGTGGAACAGCTCCTCGACACCCGGCATCGGCATCACCCGGGCACGGGCCTCGTCCGCCTTGCGCCGGTCCTCGGGGTCACCGGAACGCTCGGCCCTGACCTCGGCGATCTGCGCGTCCAGCTCGTCGAGCCGGGTGTACATCGGCCCGAGCTTCTGGTGATGGAGCCGGGAGAAGTTCTCGACCTCGACCCGGAAGGTCTCCACCGCGATCTCGTACTCGATCAGCGCCTGCTCGGCGGCCCGCACGGCCCGCTCCAGCCGCTCCTCGGGCCGGGGCACACCGTCCTCGGGCACCGCCCGCGTCCCGCCGGCGACACCCTCCTGCTCAGCTTCCGGGCTAGTCACCCGCCCAGCGTAGGCCACGACGGGGGCGACCCCTTCTGGCGCGGGGCAGCGAACCCACCCAAGGGTCGCGGACCTGCACAGCTATGCGGCTCCGCCGCGTGGGCGCGACCAGCCACAAACAGCCCGCACTCGCCGACGACCAGTCCGCCCCCCTACGAGCAGGCGCCCGGCCCCACCTCACCCGAATCCGGGCGCATCCGGACAATCGGCCGCCACCCACTCCGCCACCAGATCCCCGCACGCCACGATCAGCGTCCCCGGCCGACAGGCGACCTCATGCGTGCAGCCACCCTCATACGGCAGCACCTCGTCGAGAATCACCTCCCCGAGCCCCGCCACATCGCACCCGTCCAGCACATCCACCTGGAACCGCGAGACCCCCACGTACCGGACGACCAGATCCTCGTCGTGCTTCCAGCAGTTGTGCCCGAAGCGGATCTCGATCTCCTCGTCCCCGATACGCCGCACCCGCTCCGGCTTGAGATCCTTCACACACCGCTTGCCGGAGAACGCGTAGTGCCCCGGATCGGTCGCGAAGGCCCGCGCCCCCGGCGGCAGTAGCTCCGCCAGCTCGGGCAGCTTCGCGAGGTACGGCCGCGGGTCGATGATCCCCGTGACCTCCCCGTCCCGCCCGTCGAGATCGACGTACCTCACCGAAGACCCCCCACGCCGCCCACCGGCCGCCCGCCTCTCAGACCCCCATCTCCGCCGCGACCCTCCCCGACCGCACCGCCGCCACCAGTTCCGCGTGGTCCGCCTCCGTGCGGTCGGCATAGGCCACGGCGAACGCGGCGATCGCCTCGTCCAGTTCCTCGTTCTTGCCGCAGTAGCCGGCGACGAGACGCGGGTCGGTGCTGTGGGAGTGGGCGCGGGCCAGGAGCGCGCCGGTCATGCGGCCGTAGTCGTCTATCTGGTCGGCGGCGAGCGCGGCGGGGTCGACGCTGCCCTTGCGGTTGCGGAACTGCCGCACCTGGAAGGGCCGCCCCTCGACCGATGTCCAGCCCAGCAGGATGTCGCTGACGACCTGCATCCGCTTCTGCCCGAGGACGACCCGGCGGCCCTCGTGCTCGACGACGGGCGCCTCGAAGCCGGCGGTCACCAGGTGCGGCAGCAGCGCCGAGGGGCGGGCCTCCTTGACCTGGAGGACCAGCGGTTCGCCCCGGTGGTCGAGGAGCAGCACCACGTACGACCGCGTGCCCACGCTGCCCGTGCCGACGACCCGGAAGGCGACGTCGTGCACCGCGTGCCGGGACAGCAGCGGAAGCCGGTCCTCGGAGAGCGACTCCACGTACTGCTCCAGGGACCCGGCCACCGCAGCGGCCTCCGCGTCCGGCACGCGCCGCAGCACCGGCGGGGCGTCCACGAACCGGCGCCCGCCGTCCTCGGTCGGCTCCGTCGACTTCGCCGCGAACCGCCCGCTGGTGTTGGCCCGCGCCTTCTCGGAGACCCGTTGCAGGGTGCCGACCAGGTCGTGGGCGTCGGTGTGGGAGACGAGCTCCTCGTCCGCGATGGCGTTCCACGCGTCCAGCACCGGGAGCTTGGCCAGCAGCCGCATCGTGCGCCGGTACGCGCCGACCGCGCCGTGCGCCGCGCTGCGGCAGGTGTCCTCGTCGGCGCCCGCCTCCCGCCCCGCGAGCACCAGCGACGCGGCGAGCCGCTTGAGGTCCCACTCCCAGGGCCCGCTGACCGTCTCGTCGAAGTCGTTGAGATCGATGACGAGGTCACCGCGCGCGTCCCCGTACAGACCGAAGTTGGCCGCGTGGGCGTCGCCGCAGATCTGGGCGCGGATCCGGGTCATGGGGGTGCGCGCCAGGTCGTACGCCATGAGGCCCGCCGAGCCGCGCAGGAACGCGAAGGGCGTGGCCGCCATGCGTCCGACGCGTATCGGGGTGAGTTCGGGGATACGGCCGCGGCTGGACTCCTCGACCGCGCTCACCGCGTCGGGCCGCGAGCCGTCCAGGTCGAGCGCGACGTGCGCCCCGCGCGGGACCTTCCGCCGCAGCGCCTTGCCCTCTTCCTTGGGCGAGCCCTGCGCGGGCCACTCGGCGAAACCGCGCGCCCGCGGCAGCCTGCGCCCCGCCTCCACGGAAACCTCCGCAGCAGTCCCGGTACCGACCTCGGTCACACCGACCGCCTCCCCCGAACACGAACCCGCATGCCTGTACGCACGCACCGAACATCAACTCGTCCAGACCGTACCGCCGGTGGCCGAAACGCGTCAGACCCTGTGGACAACTCCACGGCTGTGGGAAACCCCGCTCACCGCACCGCCAGGCACCGCCCGGTCACCGCACCGCCCCCACCGCCCGGCCCCGCGGAGCGCCTAGCACCCGCTGCCCGGCAGATGCACCTTCGACCAGTCCCGCAGCGCCGCGAACGCCGGCTCCAGCGCCGCCCCCGCCTCCGTGAGCCGGTACGACACCCGCAGCGGAGGTCCCTCGTCGACCTCGCGCAGGACGAGCCCGGCGGCGGCCAGCTCGGTGAGGCGGTCGGAGAGCATCCGCTCGCTGATGCCGGGGATCGCCCGGCGCAGGTCGACGAAGTACGCGGGACCCGGGGTGAGGACGGCCACGATCGGGCCGGTCCAGCGCTTACCGAGCAGCTGGAAGACCCGGGTGATCCCGTCGTCCACCCGCCTGCACGCCTCCGTGCCGTGACTCTCCTCGACCGTCATACCCCTCAGGGTACTGCGCTCCCGTATGGGGATGAAAAAAAGTAAGTCCCTGTGTTATCAATAGTCGAGTACGAACTATTAGCCACGCACCGCTCCTCAGGAGATCCCCATGGCCACGCTGCTGCACATCGACTCCTCCGTGTTCCCGCACGGCGCCTCCTCCTCCCGCTCCGTCACGGACGCCTTCCGCAGGACCTGGGAGGAGCAGCACCCCGAGGGCACGGTGATCTACCGCGACCTCGCCGCCGACCCCGTGCCGCACATCACCGCCGACGCCCACACCGCCGGCTTCTCCGATCCGGCCACGCACACCCCCGAGCAGGCCGCGGCCTTCCACGCGCGCGTGCGACTGATCGAGGAACTGGAGGGGGCGGACGCCGTACTGATAGGCGCCCCCATGTACAACTTCGCGATCCCCTCGACCCTCAAGGCCTGGCTCGACAACGTGATCCTCATGGGCCGCACCTTCATGACCGAGGAATCGAAGATCGCCGGCACCCCGGTCACCGTCGTCGCCAGCCGCGGCGGCTCCTACGCGCCGGGCACCCCGCGCGAGGGCTACGAGTACGTGCAGAACTATCTGCAGGCGGTGCTCGGCGACACCCTCGCCCTGGACGTCGACTTCATCGTCCCAGAGCTGACCATGGCCCCGCAGAACCCGGCGATGGCCGAACTGGTCCCCCTCTACGAGGCCTCCCGCACCCGCACCCTCCAGGAGGCGGAGGCCAGGGCGAAGACCCTCACCGAGCGCCTGGCCGCATAGGCCTTCGCCCGGGAGCACATCGTGTGATTGTCCTCACCACGCGGCGACGCCCGCGGCCCCGCCGAACGGCAGCGCCACGGGCGCGTGCGGACAACGCAAAAGCCCCGCAGGTCCGAGACCTGCGGGGCTTCCAGCTGTGCGCGAGGGGGGAGTTGAACCCCCACGCCCTTGCGGGCACTGGAACCTGAATCCAGCGCGTCTGCCTATTCCGCCACCCGCGCATTGGGTGTGTCCTCAGGCCCTCTTCCCCTTGGGGCTGGCGCCTTCCGACATCCAGAACATTAGCACGCTGGCAGGGGTGGATTCACATCCCTTATCCAGGGCAGCCGCCCACCAGGACGACCGCCAGCACGGCCGACAGCACCCCCACCAGCGCCGTCGCCGACGCCCGCCCGAGAAGCCACCAACCCGCCGGGTCCCCGGCTACGTATCAACCCATGTCTGTTCACGTATCAACCTCGTACCGGTACCGCCCGTCTCCCCAGGAGCCGGTCGGGGTCCACAGTCAGGTGCGGGACACTTGTCTGCGGCCGCCTCTACGATCCTTGACAGGAGAGGAGTCGGCCCGGGGAGTTCGAAGAGGAGCTCCACAGGGAACTTCGGAGGCGTCGACACCCGTCGACGGGGCCGACAGGGGGAACCAGCCGATTGACCGGCGCGTGGATACGATCAGTAAGCAGTACCAGGTAAGGCAGTACCCGCTCTGCGGGGTGCAGGACGGCAGCAGCTACGGAGGAGGTGCCCCATGGGAGTCCTGAAGAAGTTCGAGCAGCGCCTCGAAGGTCTGGTCAACGGCACCTTCGCCAAGGTGTTCAAGTCCGAGGTACAGCCCGTGGAGATCGCGGGAGCGCTCCAGCGCGAGTGCGACAACAACGCGACCATCTGGAACCGCGACCGCACGGTCGTACCCAACGACTTCATCGTGGAGTTGAGCACACCGGACTTCGAGCGCCTGAGCCCCTACTCCGGGCAGCTCGGCGACGAACTCGCCGGCATGGTGCGCGACTACGCCAAGCAGCAGCGCTACACCTTCATGGGCCCCATCAAGGTCCACCTGGAGAAGGCCGACGACCTCGACACCGGCCTGTACCGGGTGCGCAGCCGCACGCTCGCCTCCTCCACCAACCAGCAGGCCCCCGGTGCGGCCGCCCCGGCCGCCAGGCCGACGGCCCCCAGCGGCTACGGCTACCCGCAGCCCGCCGCTCCCGCGGCAGCCCCGGGCGCCCCGCCCATGCCCGCCGCGCCGCCGCCCGGCGGCCGCCCCGGCGGTTACGGATACCCGCAGCCCGCCCAGGCCCCGCGCTCCGGCGGACCGGCCGGAGCGCCGGCGCCCGGCGCACGCACCCGCCACTGGATCGAGATCAACGGCGCCCGCCATCAGATCTCCCGCGCGACGCTCGTGCTGGGCCGCAGCACCGAGGCCGACGTGCGGATCGACGACCCCGGCGTCTCCCGCCGGCACTGTGAGATCCGGACCGGAACGCCCTCGACCGTCCAGGATCTCGGATCCACCAACGGCATCGTGGTGGACGGGCAGCACACCACCCGCGCTACGCTCCGCGACGGCTCGCGGATCGTCGTGGGCAGCACCACCATCATTTACCGGCAAGCCGAAGGGTGAAGCGGGGGCAATGTCAGAGCTGACCCTCACGGTCATGCGGCTGGGTTTCCTGGCCGTACTGTGGCTGTTCGTGATCGTGGCCGTGCAGGTCATCCGCAGCGACCTGTTCGGTACGCGCGTCACCCAGCGCGGGGCCAGGCGAGAGGCCGCCCGGCCGCAGCAGGCCCAGCGGCAGCAGGCGCCCCCGCAGCAGCGCCAGCAGCCCGCCGCCGGCCGCCGCGGCCGTAACGCCCCCAGCAAGCTGGTCGTCAGCGAGGGCACCCTCACCGGCACCACCGTCGCGCTCCAGGGCCAGACCATCACGCTGGGCCGGGCGCACGACAGCACCATCGTGCTGGACGACGACTACGCCTCCAGCAGGCACGCCAGGATCTACCCCGACCGGGACGGCCAGTGGATCGTCGAGGACCTCGGATCCACCAACGGCACATACCTGGACCGGAGCCGGCTGACGACCCCCACACCGATTCCGCTGGGCGCGCCGATCCGCATCGGCAAGACAGTCATCGAGCTGCGGAAGTAGTGCTACATCATGAATAGGCGCGAGCGGAGCGAGCACGCGGTGGCCGACGGCCCCGGCGCGCTCCCGACCGGAGGGTGGGCACCGTGCGGATGTACCCGGAGCCGACGGGCGAGGTGCGCATGAGTCTGTCACTGCGCTTCGCCGCCGGATCGCACAAAGGCATGATCCGCGAGGGCAACGAGGACTCCGGATACGCCGGTCCCCGTCTGCTCGCGATCGCCGACGGCATGGGCGGCGCCGCCGCCGGTGAGGTCGCCTCCTCCGAGGCCATCTCCACCATCGTCGCCCTCGACGACGACGTGCCCGGATCCGACGTCCTCACCTCCCTCGGCACCGCCGTCCAGCGCGCCAACGACCAACTGCGCGCCCTGGTCGAGGAGGACCCCCAGCTCGAAGGCATGGGCACCACGCTCACCGCCCTCCTGTGGACCGGCCAGCGACTCGGCCTCGTCCACGTCGGCGACTCGCGCGCCTACCTGCTGCGCGACGGCGTCCTCACCCAGATCACCCAGGACCACACCTGGGTGCAGCGCCTCGTCGACGAAGGCCGCATCACCGAGGAAGAGGCCACCACCCACCCGCAGCGCTCCCTGCTGATGCGCGCGCTGGGCAGCGGCGAGCACGTCGAACCCGACCTCTCCATCCGCGAGGTCCGCGCCGGCGACCGCTACCTCATCTGCTCCGACGGACTGTCCGGCGTCGTCTCCCACCAGACCCTCGAAGACACCCTCGCCAGCTACCAGGGCCCCCAGGAGACCGTGCAGGAGCTCATCCAGCTCGCCCTGCGCGGCGGCGGCCCCGACAACATCACCGTCATCGTCGCCGACGTACTCGACCTCGACACCGGAGACACCCTCGCCGGGCAGCTCTCCGACACCCCGGTCGTCGTCGGCGCGGTCGCCGAGAACCAGCTCCAGCTGCACGACAACGGCATCATGCAGACCCCCGCGGGCCGCGCCTCCGGACTCGGCCGGCAGGTACCGGGACAGGGCGGGGGCGGCGAGTTCGGCCCGCCCGGCTCCGGCGACGTCACCGGATTCATCCCCACCGACGGCTTCGGCGACTACAGCGACGAGGACTTCGTCAAGCCCCGCAAGGGCCGCAAATGGCTGAAGAGATCCCTCTACATCGCGCTCACCCTCGGCGTCATCGGCGGCGGCCTCTACGGCGGCTGGCGCTGGACCCAGACCCAGTACTACGTCGCCGCCAACGGTGAGCACGTCGCCCTGTACCGGGGCATCAGCCAGGACCTGGCCTGGGTCTCCCTCTCGAAGGTCGACAAGGACCACCCCGAGATCGAACTCAAGTACCTGCCGCCCTACCAGCAGAAGCTCGTCGAAGGCACCATCGCCGAGGGCGACCGCAGCACCGCCCAGAAGAAGATCGACGAACTCGCCTTCCAGGCCACCGCCTGCAAGAAGAAGGCCGAACAGCAGCAGGCCGAGAGCGAGAAGAACTCCAAGACCGGCGAAGGCGAGGCCGGAGGCACCACGGGAACCACCAAGACGTCCCTCACGTCCAAGGCCTCACCGACCCCGTCCACCTCGACCTCACCGTCCCCGAACGCTTCCGCAACCCCGACCGCACCCACCACACCCAGCCCCGGCCCCACTCTCTCGGAGGAAGAGCAGAAGGCCGCCGAACAGTGCGGTACGTGAGAGGCCCCGTCACACGATGAGCAGTACAACCAACACGTCGACGCACCACACGTCCACGATCGGCTCGATCGGCACCCCGAGCCGGCGCAACACCGAGCTCGCCCTGCTCGTGTTCGCCGTCGTCATCCCGGTCTTCGCCTACGCCAACGTAGGCCTCGCCATCAACGACGAGGTGCCCTCCGGCCTGCTCAGCTACGGCCTGGGCCTCGGCCTCCTGGCCGGCGTCGGCCACCTCGTCGTACGCAAATTCGCGCCGTACGCCGACCCCCTGCTGCTGCCGCTCGCCACGCTCCTCAACGGACTCGGCCTCGTCGTCATCTGGCGCCTCGACCAGTCCGACCTGCTCCAGTCCATCAAGCAGGCCGGCACCGCAGCCCCACGCCAGCTGATGTACACCGCCATGGGCATCGGCCTGTTCATCGTGGTGCTGATCTTCCTCAAGGACCACCGCGTCCTTCAGCGCTACACCTACATCTCCATGGTCGGCGCGCTGTTCCTGCTGCTGCTCCCGCTCGTACCGGGCCTCGGCCAGAACATCTACGGCGCCAAGATCTGGATCTCGGTCGCCGGATTCTCCATCCAGCCCGGCGAGTTCGCGAAGATCGTCCTCGCGATCTTCTTCGCCGGCTACCTCATGGTGAAACGCGACGCCCTCGCCCTCGCCAGCCGCCGCTTCATCGGCCTCTACCTGCCGCGCGGCCGCGACCTCGGACCGATCATCGTCGTCTGGATGATCTCCATCCTCATCCTGGTCTTCGAGACCGACCTCGGCACCTCGCTGCTGTTCTTCGGAATGTTCGTCATCATGCTGTACGTCGCCACCGAGCGGACCAGCTGGATCGTCTTCGGTCTGATGATGTCCGCGGTCGGCGCCGTCGGCGTCGCCTCCTTCGAACCGCACATCCAGCAGCGCGTCGACGCCTGGCTCGACCCGATGAAGGAGTACACGCTCTCCCGGCAGGGCGTCGGCGGCCACTCCGAACAGGCCATGCAGGCCCTGTGGGCGTTCGGCTCCGGCGGCACCCTCGGCACCGGCCTCGGCCAGGGCCACTCCGACCTCATCCGGTTCGCCGCCAACTCCGACTTCATCCTCGCCACCTTCGGCGAGGAACTCGGACTCGCCGGCATCATGGCGATCCTGCTGATCTACGCACTCATCGTCGAACGCGGCGTACGCACCGCCCTCGCCGCCCGCGACCCCTTCGGCAAACTCCTCGCCATCGGCCTCTCCGGCGCCTTCGCCCTCCAGGTCTTCGTCGTCGCCGGCGGCGTCATGGGCCTCATCCCCCTCACCGGCATGACCATGCCGTTCCTGGCGTACGGCGGATCCTCCGTCATCGCCAACTGGGCCCTCATCGGCATCCTGCTGCGCATCAGCGACACCGCCCGCCGCCCCGCGCCGGCCCCCGCCCCCAACCCCGACGCCGAGATGACCCAGGTGGTCCGCCCGACATGAACAAGCCCCTGCGCCGGATCGCGATCTTCTGCGGGCTCCTGGTCCTCACCCTGCTCATCCGCGACAACTGGCTCCAGTACCTCAAGGCCGACGACCTGCGCACCGACACCGCCAACCGCCGGGTCGCCATCGAGCGCTACGCCACCCCGCGCGGCGACATCATCGTCGACGGCAAGGCCATCACCGGCCACACCACCACCTCCGGCGACTTCAAGTACAAGCGCACCTACAAAGACGGCGCCATGTGGGCGCCCGTCACCGGCTTCGTCTCCCAGTCCTACGGCGCCAACCAGCTGGAGAACCTCGAGGACGGCATCCTCACCGGCAACGACGACCGGCTCTTCTTCCGCAACACCCTCGACATGATCACGGGCAAGGCGAAGGAGGGCGGCAACGTCGTCACCACCCTCAACGCCGCCGCCCAGAAGGCCGCCTACGAGGGCCTCGCCAAGCGCGGCAAGGGCGCCGTCGTCGCCCTCGAGCCCTCCACCGGCAAGATCCTGGCGCTGGCCTCCTACCCCTCCTACGACCCGGGGACCATCGCCGGCGGCAGCGACTCGGACGCGGCGGCCTGGAAGAAGCTCGACAAGAAGAACAACCCCGACGACCCCATGCTCAACCGGGCCCTGCGCGAGGTCTACCCGCCCGGCTCCACCTTCAAGGTCCTCACCGCGGCCGCCGCCCTCCAGAACGGCCTCTACGACGATGCCGACGAAAAGACCAAGTCGCCGCTGCCCTGGACCCTGCCCGGCACGGTCACCCCGCTGAAGAACGAGGGCAACATCCCCTGCGAGAACGCCACCATGCGCGTCGCCCTCCAGTGGTCCTGCAACACCGTCTTCGGCAAGATCGGCTACGACCTCGGCAACGACAAGATGCTGGAAGAGGCCAAGAAGTTCGGCTTCACCGAGGAGCAGTTCACCCCGGTCCGCTCCAGCGCCTCCGTCTTCTCCGACGACATGGCCGACTCCGAGGTCGCCCTCTCCTCCATCGGCCAGTTCAACACCGCCGCGACCCCCCTCCAGATGGCCATGGTCGCCTCCGCGGTCGCCAACGACGGCAAGCTCATGAAGCCGTACATGGTCGACGAGCTCCAGGCCTCCAACCTCGACGTCATCGAGAAGAACGACCCGACCGAGTACAGCCAGCCGCTGTCGGCGGACAACGCGCAGATCCTCCAGTCGATGATGGAGACCGTCGTCAAGGACGGCACCGGCAAGACCGCCCAGATCGACGGCGTCACCGTCGGCGGCAAGACCGGCACCGCCCAGCACGGCGAGAACAACAGCAAGAACCCGTACGCCTGGTTCATCTCGTACGCCAAGCTCGCCGACGGCAGCAAGCCGGTCGCCGTCGCCGTGGTCGTCGAGGACGAGAGCGCCGTCCGCGAGAACATCTCCGGCAGCGGCCTCGCGGCGCCGATCGCGAAGAGCGTGATGGAGGCGGTCATCGGCACCAAGAAGTGACCCCCATCACGTCCCCTTCACATCGGTGCACGTTGCGATACCGGTCCTGTATCGGGTGACGCACTTGGACAGGTCACACAAAGCCAGCCGGGTACGGTAGGCCCGGACGGCAGCCTCCGACCGCACACCAGTGCCGGTCGGGACCGACGGAGAGGGCTGGTAGGAGCTATGGAAGAGCCGCGTCGCCTCGGCGGCCGGTACGAGCTGGGCCAGGTGCTCGGCCGTGGTGGCATGGCGGAGGTCTACCTCGCGCATGACACCCGTCTCGGCCGCACCGTTGCCGTGAAGACGCTGCGCGCGGACCTCGCGCGCGACCCGTCCTTCCAGGCCCGGTTCCGCCGGGAGGCCCAGTCGGCCGCCTCGCTCAACCATCCCGCGATCGTCGCGGTCTACGACACGGGCGAGGACTACATCGACGGGGTCTCGATCCCGTACATCGTCATGGAGTACGTCGACGGCTCCACGCTCCGCGAACTGCTGCACTCCGGCCGCCGGCTGCTGCCGGAGCGCACCCTGGAGATGACGATCGGCATCCTCCAGGCCCTGGAGTACTCCCACCGGGCCGGCATCGTCCACCGCGACATCAAGCCGGCCAACGTCATGCTGACGCGCAACGGCCAGGTCAAGGTCATGGACTTCGGCATCGCCCGCGCCATGGGCGACTCCGGCATGACGATGACGCAGACGTCCGCGGTCATCGGCACAGCCCAGTACCTCTCGCCCGAGCAGGCGAAGGGCGAGCCGGTCGACAACAGGTCCGACCTGTATTCAACCGGCTGCCTGTTGTACGAACTCCTCACGGTCCGCCCGCCGTTCGTGGGCGACTCCCCGGTGGCCGTCGCCTACCAGCACGTCCGCGAAGAGGCCCAGCCCCCGTCGGTCTTCGACCCCGAGATCACGCCCGAGATGGACGCGATCGTGTTGAAGGCCCTCGTCAAGGACCCCAACTACCGCTACCAGTCCGCCGACGAGATGCGCCTCGACATCGAGGCCTGCCTCGACGGGCAGCCCGTCGCGGCAACGGCGGCCATGGGCTCGGTCGGCTACGGCGCCTACCCCGACGACCAGCCCACCACCGCCCTGCGCTCCGCCGACGCCGGCGCCACGTCGATGATGCCGCCCATGAACCCGGACGACCCGGGCTACGGCGGCTACGACGACCGCCCGGACCGCCGCCGCCAGCAGAAGAAGAACAACACCTCGACGATCCTCCTGGTCGTCGCGGCCGTTCTCGTGCTTGTCGGCGCGATCCTCATCGGGAAGTGGGCGTTCAGCGGCAACAACGCGGCCGACGATCAGGTGGCGGTGCCGAGGTTCATCGGCGAGACGCTGGACAGCGCCAAGACGATGGCGACCAACAGCGATCTCAAGCTGGCCACCACCGAGAAGACCTGCGAGAACCAGCCCAAGGGCAACATCTGCACGCAGGACCCTGATCCGAACACCAAGGTGGACAAGCAGTCCACCATCAACCTGGTGGTCTCGACGGGCGCCCCGAAGGTCACCGTGCCCAGCGTCATCGGCGACCAGTTCGACGATGCCAAGCAGCGACTTGAAGGCGACGACTACGGTCTCATCGTCAAGAAGAAGGAGAAGGAGTCCACCGAGGAAACGGGCTCCGTCCTCGACCAGAACCCGGTCTTCGGCAAGGAAGTCGAAAAGGGCACGACGATCACCCTCACCGTCGCCACGGAGATCCAGAAGTCCACGGTCCCGGACGTCGCCGGCAAGACCTGCGACGAGGCCAAGGCGCAGATGACGCAGAACGAGCTCAGCGGCAACTGCGTCGAGCAGGAGACCGAGGACGACAACCTGGTCGGCAAGGTCATCAGCACCAACCCGACGGCCGGCTCCTCGGTCGACAAGAACTCGACGGTGCAGATCACCATCGGCAAGGCCGCCGAGGACGAGCAGGTCCAGGTGCCGACGGTGACCCAGATGACCGTCAAGGACGCCAGGAAGACCCTTGAGGACAACGGTCTGTCCGTGGGGCAGATCGGCGGCTCCTCGGACGACAACGCCATCGTCCTCACCCAGGACCCGCAGCCGGGCACCACGGTCGCCGAAGGCACCGCGGTCAACCTGGTCGCCGTGGCCCAGAACAACAACGGCGGCAACAACGGCGGCACCAACTTCTTCGGCGGCACCACCGGAACGGCGGCCCGCACCGAGGACTGACCTCGCCCTCCGGCGACAGCTGAGCCCCGGCACCCTGGTGACAGGATGCCGGGGCTCAGTCGTAGGCGGCCGACCAGCGTTCGGTCAGTACAGCTCGGTCAGGTCAGTACAGCCCGGTCAGCGCAGTTCCTTCGGCAGCGTCCGCTCGCTGTCCACCTTCTCCACCCGCACCAGCTCGCCCCACACCACGTACCGGTAGCGAGACGTGTACACCGGCGTGCAGGTCGTCAGCGTGATGTACTTGCCGGCCTTCTTCTTCCCCGACTCCTTCGGGACGGCCCCCAGCACCTTCACGTTGTACTTCGACGTCTCGGGAAGGATCGCGTACGCCTTGTAGACGTACCACTTGTCCTTCGTCTCGAAGACGATCGCGTCACCCTTCTCGATCTTGTCGATGTTGTGGAACTTGGCACCATGGCCATCCCGATGCGCGGCCAGCGAGAAGTTGCCGTCCTTGCCCGACATCGGCAGCGTCGCCTTGACCGGATCCGTGTAGTACCCGGCCACACCGTCATTGAGGATCTTCGTCGAAGTCCCCTTCTCGACCAGCACCTCCCCGTTCTTCATCGCGGGAACGTGCAGAAAGCCGATGCCGTTCTTGGTGTCGAGCGCACCAGGGCCGGTGTCCTGAGCCCAGTTGTCGCGGACCTTGTCCGCCTGCTTGCCCGCCTCACGGTCGGCGACGACGTTCGTCCACCACAGCGAGTAGACGACGAACAGGCCGAGCACCAGGCCCGCCGTGATGAGGAGTTCACCGAAGACACTGACCGCCATCGCGATCCGGCCCATACGGCGCCTGCGGGGCGCCGGAGACGCGGAGATCTCTTGCTGCTCCGTGCTCGCTGCCACTGTTCATCTGCCCTTACTGGACGAGCGCATCCGGCTTGCCCTTGCTGCGCGGCCGTTCCTCGACCATCTTGCCCCAGACGATCAACCGGTACTTGCTGGTGAACTCCGGTGTGCACGTCGTCAGGGTGATGTAACGGCCCGGCCCGGTGAATCCCGACTGCGGAGGCACCGGATTCAGCACGCTCGTATTGCTCGGCGACGTCACCGGCAGCGACGACGCCACCTTGTACACGAAGTAGTCGTCCTGCGTCTCCACGACGATCTCGTCGCCCTTGCTCAGCCGGTTGATGTACCGGAACGGCTCGCCATGCGTGTTCCGATGCCCCGCAAGCCCGAAGTTGCCGGTCTTCGCGCTCGGCATCGCCGTCTTCAACGCGCCCTCGGAGTAGTGCCCGACCATGCCCCGGTCCAGCACCTTCTTGTTGCTGACGCCCTCCGCTATCGGCACGACCACGTCCAGCTTCGGAATGTGCAGCAGCGCGAAACCCTGCCCCGGCTCGAACTCACCCGGCGCCCCCTTGCCGGTGGCCCACTCGTTCTGGAGCGTGCTCGCCTCCTTGCCGGCCTGCGCATGCGCCCGCACATTCGTCCACCACAACTGATAGGTGACGAACAGCAGCATCAGCACACCGGTGGTGATGAACACCTCGCCGATCGCCCGGCTCGCCAGCACCGCCGCACCCGGCTTGCGCGCCCGCGCCTGCCGCCGCGCCTCGACCCGGGAGAGCGGAGCGGACGACGATTCCGCGGCCGATTCCTCCGCCGGTTCCTCGACCGAGGGCCTCGCCCCACCCCCATGACGCCCACCACGCCGCTTGGCGGCCTTTCTGCGGGCCGCACGACCCCCCGCAGGGGTTCCAGTGGCTCCTGTGGCGGACGAGGCGTCAGACGCCGATATGGACCCGCCCACGTACCCCGGGATGTCGGCTATTCGCAGCGCCACCGTCTCCTCGTCCGGAGGCGGCATCCACAGCTCCTGCTCCCCAAGCACACCGGCATCCTCGTACGACTGCTCCCCGTACGAGGTCCCGGACTCGCGCTCGGGGCGCAGTGCGGTCACGCCGAGGCCCTGCCCACCACCGGGGCCAGCCCCGCGCTTCTCGCCACCGCACCCCGGTCACCGCACTCCACCAGCCAGTTCGCCAGCATCCGATGCCCGTGCTCCGTCAACACCGACTCAGGGTGGAACTGAACGCCCTCAACGGGCAGTTCACGGTGCCGCAGCCCCATGATGATCCCGTCATGCGTCCGCGCGGTCACCTCCAGCTCCGCCGGCACCGTCTCCGGCTCCGCCGCGAGCGAGTGATACCGAGTCGCGGTGAAAGGCGTCGGCAGACCCGCGAACACACCCTTCCCCTCGTGCTCCACCAACGACGTCTTCCCATGCAGCAGCTCCGGCGCACGGTCCACGACCCCGCCGTACGCCACCTGCATCGACTGCATCCCCAGACACACACCGAACACCGGCACCCCGGTCACCGCGCAGTGCCGCACCATCTCGATGCAGACACCCGCCTCCTCCGGCGTCCCCGGCCCCGGCGACAACAGCACACCGTCGAAACCGTCCTGGGCATGCGCCGTCGACACCTCGTCGTTGCGCAGCACCTCGCACTCCGCACCCAGCTGGTACAGGTACTGCACAAGGTTGAAGACGAAGCTGTCGTAGTTGTCCACGACGAGAATCCGCGCACTCACTGGTTGTCCACCGTCACATCGTTGAAGGGCAGCAGCGGTTCGGCCCACGGGAAGACGTACTGGAACAGGACGTAGACCACAGCGAGCGCCAGCACGAGTGAGATCAACGCCCTCACCCACGCGTTCCCCGGCAGATGCCGCCAGATCCAGCCGTACATGCCGTCCCTTCCGTCGCACCACGGCACCGGACTCACGCCGTACCAGCCACCAGACTAACGGCGCAGCGCTTCCGGTTTCCCGTCCTCCACAGGCTGCGTGGAGTCCAGATGCGCCCACACGATCAGCCGGTGGCTATGACCCCACTCCGGATCGCACGTGGTCAGCGTGAGATAGCGGCCCGACCGCGTATACCCCGACTTACGTGGCACAGGGTCGATCACCTCAACATCCGTCGGAACGGTTTTGTAAGGCCCTTTGTCGATCCGATACGTGAACCAGGTCGTCCCGTCCGTCAACACCACCGCGTCCCCCCGCCGCAGCTTCGGAAAGTCCTTGAACGGATCCCCATACGTCCGCCGATGCCCCGCCACCGAGAAGTTCCCCTCCTCGCCGAGCTGCGAGGTCCGCGCGTAGTGCCCGAGCCCCTTCTTGAGCGTCCCCACGGACGTCCCCTCAAGGACCGGCTTGTTCCACGTGAAACCAAGCCGCGGGATGTACATGATCGCGAAGGCCTTCCCGCTCTTGTACGGCGCCGGCGCAGCCGGAGACACGGTGGCACCCCCCGCACCCCCCGCGCCCCCCGTGGACCGGGGCTGCTCCACACTCCCCTTCGCCCACTGGTCCTGCAGCTGATCGATCTGGTCGCCCATCACGTCGTCGGCCTTCACGCCGGTCCAGAAGAGCACGTAGACCACGAACAGGCAGATCAAGGCGCCGACGGTGATGCACAGCTCGCTCACGGTCCTGACGACGACACGCACCGGCCGCTCCAGAAGAGACCTACTCCACAGGCTTGGCGTACTGCAGATCCACTGTGCCCGAGTAGCCGGGCAGAGTCACCGTCCCTTCGTCCTCGACTTTCCAGCCGAGCCCGTAGACGTTGACGTACACCATGTAGTTCTGAATCGCCGGACTCGCCGCGAGCGACTCCTTCAGCTTCTCCGGATCCCCGACCGCCGTGATCTTGTACGGCGGCGAGTAGACCCGACCCTGGAGAATCAGGGTGTTGCCCACACACCGCACGGCACTCGTGGAGATCAACCGCTGATCCATGACCTTGATCCCCTCGGCGCCCGCCTGCCACAGCGCGTTCACCACGGCCTGGAGGTCCTGCTGATGGATGACCAGGTAGTCGGGCTGCGGCTCGGGATAGCCAGGAAGCTTGGCGGTGGCGTCCGGCGGAGCGTCGTTGAGCGTGACGGAGATCGCCTCGCCCTTCAGCTTCTGCGTACCCGCCTTCTCCTCCAGCCCCGCCAGCTTGTCGTCCTCGGCCTGCGTACTGCCGTCATCCCGCTCGGCCAACGCCTCCACGTCGTCCCTGAGCGCCCCGTTGGTCTCGTCGAGCTGACCGTTCTTGTGACTGCGCTCCAGGATCAGGTCGGAGAGCTTCAGCAGCGAGGCATCCGTACGGATATTGGTGCCCTTGGCCGTATTGAAGCTGGTGAAGAAAATGAGGCCCGCGAGAGCGAAGACAGCCACCGTGAGCAGCCGCACAGGCCGGAAACCTCGCCTGCGGCCAGGGCTGGATCCAGCCTGGGGGGAGTCGGCAGAATTGCTCAACGTACCCTTATCTCCTTCAGCGCCACGGAAGCACTACGCTAACGGACGCCCGGGGGAGCACTAAGTGTCCCCTTGTACGCTGCCCCCGAGCCCGACCCAGTTACCTGCGCGGCCACGCAGCGCATCGACAGGAGAGACCCTCGTGCCGAAGTCACGTATCCGCAAGAAGGCCGATTACACGCCGCCGCCGGCGAAGCAGGCGACCAGCATCAAGCTGAACAGCCGCGCCTGGGTCGCACCCGTGATGCTGGCCCTGTTCGTCATCGGGCTGGCCTGGATCGTCGTCTTCTATGTGACCGACGGCTCGCTGCCCATCGACGCCCTGGACAACTGGAACATCGTGGTCGGCTTCGGCTTCATCGCCGCCGGCTTCGGCGTCTCCACGCAGTGGAAGTAGCTCTGCCCCGAGCTATCCGCTGAGTTATCCACAGAACGAAGAAGTATCCACAGGCTCCCTGGGGATATTAGAACGACGATCTGTGGATAACTCACACAGCGTTGACGCCGATACGACTGCCACACCGGTCGTCCGCAAGCCTGTTCGAACCTGTTCGCCCCCTGCCTGACCTGCGAAAACACGGGTCAGCGACAGGGGGCACAGTTGTTCGCGCACACTATGCACAAGATTCGCCACCCGCTGTGGACAACTGGGCGGGGGGCGGTGTCGCAAGCAGCCCGCTCAGGTGAGCTGCGCCGTCCTCACGAGCGTCACTACGACGACCACGGCGAGGACCAGGGCACAGGTGCCGTACTGGATCAGGGTCCGGCGCTCGCGTGGGGCGTGCACCATGGCGTACCCGATGACGACGCCTCCGACGAGGCCGCCGATGTGGGCCTGCCAGGCGATGTCGGGCCAGCCGAAGGTGAAGATCAGGTTGATCACCAGCAGGGCGATGACCGGCCGCATGTCGTAGCGGAGCCGTCGCATCAGGATGGCGGTGGCGCCGAAGAGGCCGAAGATGGCGCCGGAGGCGCCGAGCGAGGGCTGGTTCGACTCGGCCAGCAGATAGGTGAGCGCGCTGCCGGCGAGGCCGGAGACGAAGTAGAGCGCCAGGTAGCGGGCGCGGCCGAGGGCTGCTTCGAGGGGGCCGCCGATCCACCACAGGCTGAGCATGTTGAAGATGATGTGCATGTAGCTGCCGTGCAGGAACATCGCGGTCAGCAGCCGGTACCACTGGCCCTCCGCGACGCCTTCGACATCGCCCAGGACGGGCACGTAGGCGCGTCCGAGGAGGTCGAAGCTGTCGGTGAAGCGGTCGCCGACGGAGAGCTGGACGAAGAAGACGGCGAGGCAGACGCCGATGAGGATCTTGGTGACGAGCCGGGGGTCGGTCGCGACAGTGCCGCCGGCGAGGGTGCGGGGGGTGGCGGCGTCGGGGCGGTGGCCGGTGCCGGAGCCGCCGCGGACGCAGTCGGGGCACTGGAAGCCGACGGAGGCGCTGACCATGCACTCGGGGCAGATCGGGCGTTCGCAGCGGGTGCAGCGGATGCCGGTCTCGCGGTCCGGGTGGCGGTAGCAGCCGGGCAGGCCCTGGGTGGGCTGCGGACCCTGGTCCTCCGGGCCCTGTGGGCTGCCTGGCGCCTGGTCCATGGGCTCCCCTAAGTCGTCGTATGCAATGAAACCGCCCCGCCCCTCCTTACGGACGAGCGGGGCGATAGGTTCCCTGCTCCGCGGGCGGGGTCAGCGCTCGCGGGTCTCGACGACGACCGACTCGATGACGACGTCGTTGAGCGGGCGCTCGGTGCGCGGGTTGGTCGGAAGGGCGGCGATGGTGTCGACGACCTTCTGGCTGGCCGCGTCGGTGACCTCGCCGAAGATGGTGTGCTTGCGGTTCAGCCACGTCGTGGTGCCGACGGTGATGAAGAACTGCGAGCCGTTGGTGCCCGGGCCGGCGTTGGCCATGGCGAGCAGGTAGGGCTTGTCGAAGCGCAGGTCGGGGTGGAACTCGTCGCCGAACTCGTAGCCGGGGCCGCCGATGCCGGTGCCGAGCGGGTCGCCGCCCTGGATCATGAAGCCGCTGATGATGCGGTGGAAGACGGTGCCGTCGTAGAGCTTCTTGGTGGACACTTCGCCGGTGCCGGGGTGGGTCCAGGTCCGCTCGCCCTGTGCGAGCTCGACGAAGTTCTTGACCGTCTTGGGAGCGTGGTTCGGCAGAAGCCGGACTTCGATGTCGCCTTGGCTGGTCTTCAGGGTGGCGTAGAGCTGCTCGGCCACGGTCTGCCTTCCGTTGCTTCCGTTGTCCCTCTTGTGACTCCACGATCCTCGCACGGTCCGTGGGATCCGATGCCCGTCGTCCTCTTGTGTGCAGAAAAGCGGTCCAGTAGTCCCGGGCCGGGGGCGCTCAGCGGCGATCCGTGGCATTGTCGACGACAAGCTCCCGTTGCCCCGTATTCATCCGCTATTGCATGTGATCGGTTCTTCAGCAGCGCTTGATCGGAGAGGGTCCGGGGTCCGTGTCCGTGACCCGGATGCCCGCCCTCGCATGCCCGGTGGCCTGTTGCCAGGCATGATCCGTAAAAGGGTGGAAAGTCGAAATACCGTACGCCACCGAGGAGGAGGATTCCCGTGACCCGCATCGACAGCGTGCGCGCCGCGACCGGTTCGGCGAAGGACAGCGTGCTGCACGCCGCGGAAGTGGTGGCGCCCTACGCCGACACGGCCAAGGACAAGGCCGCGCACTACGCACACGAGGCACGCGTACGGCTCGCGCCGAGGGTGTCGCAGGCGGCCGATCAGGCTCGCGTCCAGTACGACGCGCATGTCGCGCCGCGCGTGGAGCAGGCCTTGACACATGTGCCGCCGAAGGTCGACCAGGCCGCCCATGAGGCCGCCGTCCGCACCCGTAAGGCTGCCCGGCAGGCCGCTGACTACTCACGTCCGAGGATCGAGCAGGCCGTGGCCGCGGCCGGCCCTGTCAGGGACGAGGCCGCGTCCCGTGGTGCGGCCGCGTTGCTGGCGCTGCGCGGCCAGGTCTCGCCCGAGGAGATCCAGAAGCTGACCCGCAAGCATGAGCGGCGGGCGAGGGCCAGCCGTCTCGCCAAGGCGCTGGCGATCGCGGGCATCTTGGCGGGTGGTGCTTTCGCCGCCTGGAAGTGGTGGGACAAGCAGGCCAACCCTGACTGGCTGGTCGAGCCGCCTGCCGCGACGGAGGTCCCGGAGTCGAGTCGGCTGACATCGGTCGACGGCAGCGGCCAGTCGGTGCTGGACCCTGAGGTGCAGGCCAAGGAGGCCGAGGAGGAGGCCGCGCACCGCGACGACCGGCGGTAGCCAGTGACTGATAGCCGGTAGCGTCCGTCGCTTCGAACCGCGCTGTGGGGCGGGAGACTTGAGGGTCTCCCGCCCCACAGCGTTGTTTCACGTGGAACCGGAGTTGATTGCCCTGTGCATCCACGATGACGTTTGCAACGGTTCAGGTGTGCAGGTTCCGCACAGATCGGATGGACGGACGGCAACGTCCTGATTACATGCGCCCGCTCTCACCAGTCCCCACAAGGCCTCCACCACCGGAACCCCTGCCTCCGGCCGCTCACCCGCCCCCTGGGTGACGGAGCGCCACTCCCGGCGACCTCTCGCATTTGCGCAAACATCCGCAACGTTTTCGAGCCCTTCGAGTGACTCACGTCACCTCCGGAGCCACGCTTCGTCCACATCCGCCGCCCCCGTGGATCCGCTGCGTGAAAAACCGGCACATGCAAGAACCGGCCAGCGCCCGAGAAGGGCGGCTGACCGGTCCGAGGTGTGGAGCCTAGGGGAGTCGAACCCCTGACATCTGCCATGCAAAGACAGCGCTCTACCAACTGAGCTAAGGCCCCGGAAGAGGAGCGTCCGACCGGAAGTGACTCATACCGGCGGGCGTCGCAGACCAGAGTACCGGGTCGCCCCCGGTATCTCGCAAAAAGATTGGGGGTCCCGATGAACGACCACTCTCCGTAAGATGCTCGGCGTGGTTCGCTAGAGCGAACCGCGGTATTTGGGGAAGCGATGGGGAGACGCAATGGACGCCGCACAGCAGGAAGCGACCGCGAGAGCGCGGGAACTGCAGCGGAACTGGTACGGGGAGCCGCTGGGGGCGCTCTTCCGTAAGCTCATCGACGATCTTGGTCTCAACCAGGCTCGTCTCGCGGGGGTACTGGGACTGTCCGCGCCGATGCTGTCGCAGCTGATGAGCGGTCAGCGGGCGAAGATCGGCAATCCGGCCGTGGTCCAGCGGGTGCAGTTGCTGCAGGATCTGGCGGGGCAGGTCGCGGACGGCAGCGTGAGCGCCGCCGAGGCGACCGAGCGGATGGACGAGATCAAGAAGTCGCAAGGGGGCTCGGTGCTCAGCAACACCACGACCACGACGAGCAGTTCGGGAGCACCGACGGTCAAGCGGGTCGTCCGTGAGATCCAGTCGCTGCTGCGCTCGGTCGCGGCCGCGGGGGACATCATCGACGCGGCGGACACGCTCGCCCCGACCCACCCGGAACTCGCCGAGTTCCTCCGGGTCTACGGCGCGGGCCGCACCTCCGACGCGGTCACGCACTACCAGTCCCACCAGAACTGAACCTGAGGCCCGGCCACCGAAGGGGGTTCGGCAGCCGGGCCGACGGCCGAGAGGGCGCGAGGGGGTCGCGCCGCCCGGGGAGAGCGCGGGGTCCGTCGCTCGTCCGGAGGGGACACATGGGGGCGTGTCACCGGCCGGACGGTGGACGGGCCTTGGCACTCGCCGCCCGGCGGTGCGAGGGGTGTCACTCGTCCCGGAGCGGTGCGAGGGGAGTCGTACCGCCCGTCGCGGGGGAAGCAAGGGGGGAGACCGAAGGGGGAGGAGCGTCGCACAGCCATGGGTGAGGTCTTCGCCGGCCGGTACGAACTCGTCGATCCGATCGGGCGCGGAGGTGTCGGCGCCGTCTGGCGCGCCTGGGACCACCGGCGCCGTCGCTATGTCGCCGCCAAGGTGCTCCAGCAGAGCGACGCGCACTCGCTGCTGCGCTTCGTCCGCGAGCAGGCGCTGCGGATCGACCACCCTCATGTGCTCGCGCCGGCCAGCTGGGCCGCCGACGACGACAAGGTCCTGTTCACCATGGATCTGGTCGCCGGCGGTTCGCTGGTCCATCTGATCGGGGACTACGGCCCGCTGCCGCCGTCCTTCGTCTGCACGCTGCTCGACCAGCTCCTGGCGGGGCTGGCGGCGGTGCACGCGGAGGACGTGGTCCACCGGGACATCAAGCCCGCCAATGTGCTGCTGGAGGCCACCGGTACGGGCCGGCCGCGGCTGCGGCTGTCCGACTTCGGCATCGCGATGCGGCTGGGCGAGGCGCGGCTGACGGAGACCAACCTCGTGGTGGGGACGCCCGGTTACATCGCGCCCGAGCAGATGATGGGCTCGGAGCCGGACTTCCCCGCCGACCTGTTCGCCGTCGGCCTGGTCGCGCTGTATCTCCTGGAGGGCGCCAAGCCGGACGCCAAGGAACTCATCCAGTACTTCGCGGCGCACGGCACACCGAGTGCCCCCAAGGGCATTCCCGAGCCGCTGTGGCAGGTCGTGGCCACGCTCGTGCAGCCCGACCCACAGGCCCGCTTCCGCACCGCCACGGGGGCGCGCAAGGCGCTCGCCGCAGCCTCGGAACTGTTGCCGGGGTCGGGCCCCGACGACGAGATGATCGAGATCTTCGACCAACTCGGCCCCCTGCCAGCGGGGTTCGGTCCCGGAGGGCCGCTCAAGCTCGCGCCGGGGGTGCAGCCGGGGTATGCCAGGGCGGGGCAGGGCGGGGAACCGTCGGGTTCGGACACCGGGGCCGGCGCCCCGTCCGCACGGGGCGGTCCGGAAGCAGGCACCGGCTTCTCGTCCTACCCGCACGATGGCCCGGCCCCGGGCACCGGCGCCCGCCCGGTCGTACGGGACGACTCCGACTCCATATGGCCCGGCACGGGATCCGTCCCGACCGACCCGCGCCGGGGCACCGGGCCCCTGCCGACGACTTCCGGCTCCGAATCCGAATCCTCCGGTGCCGTGCGGCCGCCCAGCATGTCGGACACCGGAAGCTTCCACCTGCCGCCCCCGCAGCCCCCGGTCTCCTCCGGTCAGACTGCTCAGAACCCTCAAGCCTCTCAGGAGCAGCGGCACGAGCCCCAGGCACCCGCCCAGCCCCACAAGGGCGACGCACAGCACCAGTCCGCGCCCGTCTCCCCCCATGACCCCACGCACGTCCTGTCCTCCCCCCGACCGCAGGCGCCGCCCTACCCGCCGGCGCAGCCCCTCAGCTCGCCGCCGCTCCTCCGCGCCGATGCCTCTACTGCTTCGTACACCGCTCAGGTCCCGCAGGTTCCACCTCCGGCCCGGGAAATTCCTCGACACCGTGCGAGCCGGACCACGAACAGGGCCCGCCGCCCCGGTCCTCCGGCGAGGGTGGTCGTCCCGATGCTGCTTCTGGCGCTGGCCTGCTACGCGGTGGGGTTCTGGGCGCTGGCGCAAATCTGAGTACTGCCGACGGAGCTGCGGGGCTGACAGGCCCTCTTATGGAGGGTCAGTCGCCTAACATGACGGAGGCCCGAAGCCGCAACCACCTTTTGCGACTTCGGGCCTTGTCACATTGCCGTGACTACTCCAGGACCTTCAACGGCTCCCCGGTGCTCCAGTCCTCCAGCACCCCACGGTGTACGGCAGTGATGCCGGTCTCGGAGGCAAGGGCGAGGGCTTCAGGTGTGAACGGGCATGTCGCCACGAAGAGCGCCACCTCCGCGCTGTACAGGACTTTCGCCGAGCCGATGAACTTCTGGATGTCCGAGCTGGCAACGGTGAGGTAGGGGGAGCGCCGCTTGCACTGGACGACCATGCGTCGTCCGTCGGCCGTGAGCCCGATGAGGTCGACACCCCTGTCTCCGTGGCCGCCCTGTACGACAACGTTGGTGCAGCCGTCTCGGATCAGCAGCTTGGCGATGTGGCGTTCGAACGTGCGGCCGTTCATGGCGTCCATGGCGGCCATGGCTCCGACGGCGGGGCGGTCGTCCCGTACCCCTTCGAGCCTCTTCAGCCGGTCGTGGTGCTGATGGAGCCGACGCTCGATGCGCTGGACTCCTGAGCGCAGGGCGATCAGTTCCTGGCGGTGTTCGCCCGAGGTCTCGATCAGGGCGTTGAACATGGGGACGACCGTCTTGCCGAGGATGTGGGTGATGCGCTGGTCGATGCGGGTGTCGAGGTCGTCGGGGGTGACGGGGTCTGTGGATACCGAGTTATCCACAGGCTGGGTACGGGCCAGGTACTCCATGTCCAGGAGGTACACACGCACCTGACGTGCGACTTCGCTGTCGCGGAGGAGCATGGCGACGTTGAGGACGGCCCGGCGTGGATACAGCGCGAGGGATCGAGAGCGCGACTGAATCCCACTGACCTCCTTGAAGGAGGTCAGTTCTGTACCCGTCAAAACGCGGTAACCACTTGCTACCAGTTCGTCGCGGTGGTCGATCACCAACGACTCGATGGCTTTCAGGCCCACCTCGAAGTACGCCGCCACCATCGCCGTAGTCACATGCATCCCATCCGGCAGCAACGACAGCGCCTTCACCCTGTCGAGCACATCCGTCCGCTGGAGCACGCTGTCGCGCAGACTCTTCGACTCCAACAGCACTGACTCGTTGATCATGTTCTGCCCTTCTGATCGAGCATGGCCTCATGGCCAGGGCAGAGCTCCGACACCCCACCCCATCCGATCAACGAGTCGTCATATAGGAAGACACGGTCGAAACGGGAACACCCGCCCGGAACGGCACCCTCCGACCAGGGCCGGCCCCACCCGGCCACACCTCGCCCTACCAGGCCCCACCCCTCCGCCGAGCCACCACCGTCCACGCCCCCAGCACCACCAGCACCAAGGTCCCCCCACCGATCCCGGCCGCCGCGACCACCTTCATCACCGCACCGCCCCCAGAACCCGCACCCCCACCCGCGCCACCCTCCTCCGCCCCCGCATCCACCCCGTCCGCAGACCCCGCCCCCCGATCCTGGACCGCGACCTCGAACACCCCCCGAGGCTCGGACTCCCCCACATACTCAGGCGCTGCCTCGCTCGAACCGTCCACCCGCACCCGAAGCGTCACCCCGAACGGCCCGTCGCCGTACTCCTCGGCCATCCGCTCCGAGAGATGCAGGGCGAGGTAGTAACCGCCGGCGAACCGCATCGCGCTCTGCGACTTGGTGGCGGCGTAGCGGTTGTCGTAGGCGACCGGTGGCAGGGAGGGGAGGGAGCGTGACTTCTGGGTGCCGTTGAAGCCGAGGGTCGCGTCGTCGACGGGCACGCGCGCGGGGTTGTAGAGGGACATGGTGAGGGCGCCGATGACATAGCCGCCGTCGGTCGCCGCGCCGTCGAGTTCGGCGGTGGCCTGGAGGCGGCGGCCCCAGTCGACCGGCACTTCGTAGAAGAGGGTCTGACCGGGCGTGAGGTCGGCGCTCCAGGCCCCCGTCCTCGCGGTCACGGCTCCGTCGAATCCCGGGCCGCCGGGAAGCCGTACCGCCTCGCCCGCCTCACCCGTCTCGCCCGTCGGCGGCTTCGGGGACTCGGAGTCCCAGTCCTTCGGTGCCTCCGTCGTCCCCTCGGCCCCCTTCACGCCCGGTTCCGACATCGGCGCCAGCTCCAGGTCCCATGTGTCCGGCGACGGGTCCGTTCCGTCGAGGCGCTCGACGACGACGTAGTACGTGCCGGCCTCCTTGCAGGAGGTGCGCTTGGAGAAGGTCTCGCGGGCGCCCCAGGCCGCGATCGGGCGCGGGCTGCCGCCGGAGCCGAAGTAGGAGGTGTTGCCGGAACAGGTGTGGCTGTCGTCGGCCTGGAGGTACACCCTGATGCCGCCGCCGGCGGAAATCTTCGTACGCGCGCGTGGGACGGCGGTGACGGAGACGTAGGTGTCCGAGGTGTCGTCGAGTACGACGCTGTAGTAGAGCTTGCCGCCCTCCGGAAGGGAGCTCTTATAGGTCGCGCCGAGTTCGAGGGACCCGGCGCCGGCCGCGCTCGAAGCGCCGGTGACCGTCCGGACGTCCGGGGCGAAGCCATAGGAACTGGGGCTGGGGCTGGGCGTGCTGTCGGCGGCGAGAGCGGCGCCCTGTCCGGGGAGCAGCAGGGCTGCCGTACAAGACAGTGCTCCGGACAGAGCCAGGCACACGCCGCGCCACCGCACCGTACGCCGCCCCATCACGCGCCACCCCTCGCCGTAGCCGTTCCCCGGACCGCCGTTCCCCGGACCGCCGCTCTCCCGGACCGCCGCTCTCCCGGACCGCCGCTCTCCCGGACCGCCGTTCCTCAGGCCGCCGGAGCCCCGAGCCCCGGTCGTCCGAACCGTGGCCCATCCTGCCCCGCCGAACGGCGGATCACCCGCGCTTCCCGTACGTGCGTCCGAAACCCCCGGGTCCGCAGCACACCGTGGCGGACCCGGCAACACAAAACCCCGACCGCGAAGGCGGCCGGGGTCTTTTCAGAACCGGATGTCGGTACTCACGAACCCGTGGGCACGGAGTCAGTCGCCTCCGTCCACAGATCCTGCTCGGCGCGATCCGCCTGGATCTGGCGGTACACGAGGAGCCCGCCGATGGCGGCCAGTGCGACCAGGAGAAGCTTCTTCACCGCGCGACCTCGTCTTTCCTTGACGTAGGGGACCTCTGGCGCCCGACTATACACACCGACCGATACCGATCGGTGACCTGCGTCAGCCCCTCAACTTCCGCCCTCAGCACCGCAGTAGAAGCGGATGACGCCGCTCCGATCGGAGGGTGATCACACCTCCACAGGCGGTGACTTTGGCCTTCCTCCTCCACTCTCCTCCACTTTTCGGGCCTCTTGCACCCATCCGGGTGGTGTTCATCTGAAGATCGACGCGCCACGGGCCCGGGTCCACGATTTCGTCGCCTCCATACACATCATGAGGAAAGTACGCAAATCGCCCAACCCGAAAGTGAGGGGCCATGGCCCAGAACAAGGTCATGAAGCTGTGGACCGCCATCGTCACCGCGCTCCTGGCGCTGTGCACGGCGCTCGGACTCGTCACGACGACCGCTGCCGCCGCGACGGCCGCACCGCAGACCGGTACGAACGGGACGACGACCCGACACAGCACCGCCGAGACCACGACGGCGGCACCGCCCCTCTGGTCCTGGTCCTGGACCAGGTCCCTGCCCCCCACGATGAAGCAGCGCATCCGGGCCGAGGCCCACGGCAAGACCCCCAGCTGCCGCCACCGCCCGCCCGCTGACGACGAGTCGACCGACGACACCTCCTGCGAGGACGCCGGCGCCGTCCCGGACGAACCGGCCGCACCCCTCCAGCGCTGACCGCGCCCCGAGGAACGTCACGGCACTCATGTGCCGCCCTCACCACCCCGACGTAACGGCGAACTTGCGTACCCGCCAGCTACGAAGACGTACAGAAGTACGTACGGAACGACATATGTGATGACGTATGTGAAGACGTACGGCAATGCGACGACCCCCGGTCCCAACCGATCGGGGGTCGTCGTGCTGCCGGCGCGGGCGTCCGGCGTGCCGGTCGGTGCCGGTCCCTCCCCTCGTGGGGACCGGTACCTGGCGGCGCGGACGACGATTGCGTCGTGATCCTGCCAGCCGAGGCCTCCGGTGAGGAGGTTCCGGTCTCCGGACGACTACAAAACCGCAGGTCAGCCGTATAAGGTGAGTTTTCCGGTCCGGATACCAGTGCGGGGGAAGTAAGGGGTGGGGACCTTGGGTTCCGACTCAGGGGCGCGCACAGCCTTCGCGGAACGTCTCGCGCTGCTGTACAAGGAGGCCGGTGATCCTCCGCTCAAACGCGTGTCCGAGGCCGTCGTACGGTTGCAGCGGGTCGACGAGCGAGGGCGGCCCGTACGGGTCTCCGCGCAGCGGATCAGCGACTGGCGGCGGGCGCGGAACGTACCCGCCCAGTTCACGGCGCTCGCGGCCGTGCTGCATGTCCTGATACCCGACGCCCGCCGTTCGCGGCCCGCGCCCGTGTCCCCCGGCCTCTACGACCTGGGCCAGTGGCAGCGGCTGTGGGAGCGGGCGGTGGCCGACCCGGTCGGTGACGGTCCCGCGGGGGCCGCGTCCGCGGAGGACGAGGACCGGCTGTCCGCCGAGGCGCCGGCCGATCCCGGTGTGTGTCCGTATCGAGGGCTGGCTTCCTATCGTCCGCAGCACGCCCGGTGGTTCTTCGGGCGGGAGCGGAGCACCGAGGCGCTCGTCGCCCGGCTGCGTGCCGCGGAGCGGACCGGCGGTCTGATCATGCTCGTCGGCGCGTCCGGAGCGGGAAAGTCCTCGCTGCTGAGCGCCGGACTGGTGCCCGCCCTGCGCGGCGGCGCGCTCGACGACGAGTCCCGGCCGGCCACCAGCGTCCTGGAGTTCGTACCGGGAGCCGACCCTCTCAAGGAGCTGAGCCGGCAGATCCCCGAACTCGAAGGCGTCACGTCCGCCGCGGAGGAAGAAAGGGGGGAGGAGGCCGAGCGACCAGCGGCGCACCCCGCCGGCACTCCACACCCCCCTGGCAGCCCCCACCCCGCCGGCACCCCGCACTTCGCCCACGCCGTGCGCGCGGCCCTCACCGCCTGGGCCCGGCGTCAGCCGGAGTCCGCGGCCCGTCCGGTCCTCATCGTCGACCAGTTCGAGGAAACCTTCACCCTCTGCTCCGACGAGACGACCCGGCGCACCTTCATCGAGCTCCTGCACGCCGCCGCCACGCCGTCCGAGGCGGGGGAGCCGGCGCCCGTGCTCGTGGTCCTCGGTATGCGCGCCGACTTCTACGAGCAGTGCCTGGCCCATCCCGAGCTGGCCGACGCGTTGCAGCACCGGCACATGGTGCTGGGGCCGCTGTCCGCCGCGGAGCTGCGGGAGGCGGTGACCGGGCCGGCCAAGGCGGTCGGTCTCGAGCTGGAGCCGGGGCTGGCGGAGCTGATCGTGCGGGAGGTCAGCGCGGACGGTCCGCGGGGGGCGCACGACGCAGGCGCGCTGCCGCTTCTCTCGCACGCGCTGCTGGCCACCTGGCAGCGGCGCAAGACCGGCCGTCTGACGCTGGCCGGCTACCGGGCGGCGGGCGGGATCCAGGGTGCGGTGGCGGCGACCGCCGAGCGGGCCTGGTCCGATCTCGACCCGGCGGCCCGTACGGCCGCGCGGCTGCTGCTGCTGAGGCTGGTCCGGCTCGGCGAGGACACCCAGGCCACCCGCAGGAGGGGGACGCGGCGCCGGCTCGCGGAGGAGTCGAGGGACCCCGACAAGACGGAGGAGTCCCTGGAGGCCCTGGTACGTGCCCGGTTGGTGACGCTCGACGCGGAGAGCGTGGAGATCACCCATGAGGCGCTGCTGCACGCCTGGCCGCGGCTGCGGAACTGGATCGACGAGGGCCGCAGTGATCATCTGCTGCGGCAGCGGCTGGAGGAGGACAGCAGGTCCTGGGAGAGCGCGGACCGCGACACGGCGCTGCTCTACCGGGGTTCCCGGCTCGCGCAGGCCCACGCCTGGGCGGAATCCGCCGGTGACACCTTCCTGACGCGCGGCGCGGTGGAGTTCCTGGCGGCTTCGGTCAGGCTGCGCCGGCGCGTGGTCTGGATCAGCCGGGGTGCCGTCGCGGCGCTGGTCGCCCTGGCGTTGGTGGCCGGGGGTGCGGCGCTGGTCGCGATGCAGCAGCGGGACGACGCGGTGTTCGAGCAGGTCCTCGCGGAGGCCGACCGGGTCCGCTCCACCGACCAGTCGCTGTCCGCCCAGCTCGACCTGGTCGCCCATGACCTGCGCCCGGGCGACGCGGACACGAACAACAGGCTGGCCTCCATCGTCAACGCCCCGCTGGCCACCCCCCTGCTGGGCCACACCGGCGCCGTCTACCTCACCACGTTCAGCCCCGACGGACGGCTCATGGCGAGCGCCAGCTACGACCGGACCGTACGCCTGTGGGACGTGTCGGACCGGGCCCGCCCCAAGCCCCTGGGCAAGCCGCTGACCGGGCACACCAGTTGGGTGAGCAGCGCGGTGTTCAGCCCCGACGGCCGGACCCTGGCCAGCGCCGGGGACGACGGCACGCTCCGCCTGTGGGACGTCACCGACCCCAGCGGTCCGCGCCCCCTCGGCGCTCCCCTCACCGGCCACGACGGCACGATCTACCTGGTCGCCTTCAGCCCCGACGGGCGCACGCTCGCCACCGCCGACGAGGACCGCTCCGTACGGCTGTGGGACATGAGCGACGTACGGCGCCCGAGGACGCTCGGCACGCTGACCGGCTTCACCGCACCCGTGCGCGCGGTGGCGTTCAGCCCCGACGGACGGACGCTGGCGGCGGGCGGCGACGACTACAAGGTCTCCCTGTGGGATCTGCGCGACCGCCGTCACCCGGCTCGGATCGGTACGCCGCTCACCGGCCACACCGACACCGTGCACTCGGTGGCCTTCAGTCCGGACGGCCACACCCTCGCCAGCGGCAGCGCGGACAACACGATCCGGCTGTGGGACGTCACCGATCCGCGGCGGGCGAGCTCCCTCGGAGCGCCGCTCACCGGGCACACCGGGCCCGTGTGGTCCGTGGCGTTCAGCCCGGACGGCGGCATGCTCGCCGCCGGCAGCGCGGACAGCACGGCGAGCCTGTGGAACGTCGGCAATCCGGCGTACCCGTCGCAGATCGGCTCGCCGCTGGCCGGCAGCAGCGGGGAGATGTACGCCGTCGGCTTCAGCCCCGACGGGCGGACCCTCGCCACCGGCAGCGGCGACAGCAAGATCCGGCTGTGGTCGGTGCCGACCTCGGACATGATCGGCCGGGTCGGCGCGTTCACCGAGGACGGGCGGATCCTCGCCACCGCAAGCGCCGACGGCAGGATCCGGCTGTGGAACGTGACCGATCCCGGCCGCCCCGTCGCCCTGGGCGAGCCGTTCGGGGTCGGTGAGGACATGGGCGTCCAGCAGCTGGCGTTCTCGCGGGACGGCCGCAGCCTCGCCGTCCTGACCGGCACCCACAACACGGTCCAGCTGTGGAACGTCTCCGACCCCGCGCACCCCGTCCCCCACGGCAAGCCCGTGGCGCTGCGCACGCGCTACGCGGGCGCCGACTCAATGGCCCTCAGCCCCGACGGCCGCATCCTCGCCGGCGCCTACGACGACCGCACCCTCCAGCTGTGGGACGCCACCGACCCGTCCCGCCTCGTCCCGCTCGGCAAGCCGCTCACCGGCCACAAGGGGTACGTCAACGCCCTCGCCTTCAGCCCCGACGGCCGTACGCTCGCCAGCGGCAGCTCCGACCTCACGATCCGCCTGTGGAACGTCAGCGACCCGAGCCGCGTCACCCTGCTCGGCAAGCCGCTCACCGGGCACACCGGCCCCGTCAACACCCTCGCCTTCAGCCCCGACGGGGAGACCCTCGCCAGCGGCAGCGGCGACGACACGGTCCGCCTGTGGAACGTCACGGACCCCGGTGAGGCGACCCCGGCGGGCTCCCCGCTGACCGGTCACACCGAGGCCCTCGTCTCCCTGACCTTCAGCCGCGACGGCCGCACCCTGGCGAGCGGCGGCAACGACAACACGGTCCGCCTGTGGAAGGTCGCCGATCCGTCCCGGGCCGCGCCGATCGGCGAGTCCATGAGCGCCAACGCCAAGACGGGCAACTTCCTGCTGTTCAGCCCCAGCGACGACGACCTGCTCGGGGTGTCGACCGGCACCGACACGGTCCGCCTGTTGAGCCTCGACGTCGACCGGGCCGTCAGCCACATCTGCGCGGCCACCCGGAACGTCCTGACCCCGGAGAAGTGGCACGAGTACCTGCCCCGGCTCTCCTACGACCCCCCGTGCGACACCTGACGAACCCGCCGCTCTCACGTGACGCCGATCACAACTCCGCGTTACAGCCGAGCGGTCCACTCCCGCCGTTCGAACAGCGTTGTTAGTGTGGGCCACAGCCCGACCGCTTGCGCATCCCCCGTCGCCAGCGGTCGGGCGTTTTCCTGCCCTGCCGCGGCAGGGGCGTTGGTGTCACCCGTGAACGCCGAAGACCCCCAACCGTGACTGGTTGGGGGTCTTCGTGCTGGTGGGGCTAACAGGATTTGAACCTGTGGCCTCATCCTTATCAGGGATGCGCTCTAACCAACTGAGCTATAGCCCCGCCGCGCTCTGCGGTGTGTGTCCCGCGCGCTGACTCCTGAAGATTAGCGCACGACCGGGGCAGTCCCAAAATCGATAGTCGGGGCCCCTCACTCGTCCTCGGCGAGCGTCAGCTCGATGCCGCCGACGAAGCCCGCGGAGAGGTTGTAGATGAACGCGCCGAGGGTCGCGAGGGCCGTCGCGAGGACGACGTCGATGACCGCGATGATCGACGTGAACAGCAGGACGTTGGGCAGCGAAAGGAAGGACTGCAGGTCGAAGCCGTTCGACTCGTTGGAGCCGGTCGCCTCCGAGATGGTGCCGCCGACCGTCGAGAAGACGCCCATCGCGTCCATGACCATCCACAGCACGGCGGCCGCGACGATCGTGCAGATGCCGAGCGCGATGGAGAGCAGGAAGCTGACCTTCATCACCGACCACGGGTCGGCCTTCGCCACCCGCAGCCGCGCCTTGCGGGTGCGGGGCGTGGTGCGGGCGCCGGTGCGCGGACGGCGTACGGCGCCGGTGGCGGCCGCCGGTGCCTGCGCCGGGTAGGCCTGCGGCGGGTGGTAGGGCCCGGCGGCCTGCTGCGGCTGCCGTTCCCCCGGCAGCGGCGACGGCGCCTGCGGCTCCGCCGAAGGCTGCGGTCCCGCGCCCGGAGCAGCCGAGCCCGCGCCGGCCGCGTACTGCTGGGTCTGCGGGCCTCGGGTGTCCGTCACAGTTCCCCCCTGTGATCCAGATGAGTCGGGCGAGGGTGAGTCCTTCGCGGGTGGCTTGATCGCCTTGAGCTGGGTCGTGTGCGAATCTGTCGCGCGCGCGTCGGTCGTACGCGCGGCGGAGCCACGGCCACCGCCGTCCGTCTCCGTACCGGTCTGAGAACCGGTAGAGGTACCGGACGATCCGGCGCCCGTGGCTCCGCTCACGTGACTCACTCCTCGTGCTACTCGGCCGAGGGCGCCTCACCCTCGTCCGTGCCGGTGGTCGCGGCGCCTTCGGCGGTCTCGTCGACGGCGTCCTCGCCGTCGACCTCCTCCGCCTCGCGCCCCGCCTCGGCGTTACGTGCGATACCGACGACGGCATCGCGCTTGCCCAGGTTGATCAGTTGGACGCCCATGGTGTCACGGCCCGTCTCCCTGACCTCGTTGACTCGCGTACGAATCACACCGCCGCCCAGTGTGATGGCGAGGATCTCGTCGGTCTCCTCGACCACCAGCGCGCCGACGAGAGAACCCCGGTCCTCCACGATCTTGGCGGCCTTGATGCCGAGGCCACCGCGACCCTGGACGCGGTACTCGTCGACGGCGGTCCGCTTCGCGTACCCACCGTCTGTGGCAGTGAACACGAACGTACCGGGTCGAACAACATTCATCGAGAGCAGCTCGTCTCCCTCACGGAAACTCATGCCCTTGACACCCGAGGTCGCGCGGCCCATCGGTCGCAGCGCGTCGTCCGTGGCCGTGAACCTGATCGACTGTGCCTTCTTGCTGATCAGAAGCAGATCGTCCTCGGCCGAAACGAGTTCGGCTCCGATCAGTTCGTCGTCCGAACCGGCGTCCGTTTCCCGGAGGTTAATCGCGATGACACCACCGGAGCGCGGCGAATCGTAATCCTTCAGAGCCGTCTTCTTGACCAGACCGCCCTTCGTGGCGAGCACCAGATACGGCGCCACCTCGTAGTTGCGGATCGCGAGGATCTCCGCGATCGCCTCGTCCGGCTGGAAGGCCAGCAGGTTGGCGACATGCTGTCCACGCGCGTCACGCCCGGCGTCCGGAAGCTCGTACGCCTTCGCCCGGTACACCCGGCCCTTGTTGGTGAAGAACAGCAGCCAGTGATGGGTCGTGGAGACGAAGAAGTGGTCGACGATGTCGTCTTCCTTGAGCTTCGTGCCCCGTACGCCCTTGCCGCCGCGCTTCTGCGCCCGGTAGTCGTCCGTTTTTGTGCGCTTGACGTAGCCGCCGCGCGTGACGGTGACGACGATGTCCTCTTCGGCGATGAGGTCCTCGATGGACATGTCACCGTCGTAGGGCACCAGCATGGTCTTGCGGTCGTCGCCGTACTTCTCGACGATCGCGGCGAGCTCCTCGCTGACGATGCCGCGCTGGCGGACCGGCGAGGCCAGGATCTCGTTGTACTCCGTGATCTTCGCCTGGAGTTCGTCGTGCTCCTGGATGATCTTCTGGCGCTCCAGGGCGGCGAGCCGGCGCAGCTGCATCTCGAGGATGGCGTTGGCCTGGATCTCGTCGATCTGGAGAAGGTCCATCAAGCCCGTGCGCGCGATGTCGACCGTGTCACTGGCCCGGATGAGCGCGATGACCTCGTCGATCGCGTCCAGGGCCTTGAGCAGACCGCGCAGGATGTGCGCCCGCTCCTCGGCCTTGCGCAGCCGGAAGCGCGTACGGCGGACGATGACCTCGATCTGGTGCGTCACCCAGTGCCGGATGAACGCGTCCAGGGACAGGGTGCGCGGGACGCCGTCGACCAGGGCCAGCATGTTGGCGCTGAAGTTCGACTGCAGATCCGTGTGCTTGTAGAGGTTGTTCAGTACGACCTTGGCGACCGCGTCCCTCTTGAGCACGATGACGAGACGCTGACCGGTGCGCGAGCTGGACTCGTCCCGGACGTCCGCGATACCGCCGACCTTGCCGTCCTTCACCAGGTCGGCGATCTTCTGCGCGAGGTTGTCGGGGTTGGTCTGGTACGGCAGCTCCGTGACCACCAGGCACTGGCGGTTCTGGATCTCCTCGACCTCGACGACCGCCCGCATGGTGATCGAGCCGCGGCCCGTGCGGTACGCCTCCTCGATGCCCTTGCGGCCCACGACGAGCGCGCCGGTCGGGAAGTCGGGGCCCTTGACCCGCTCGATCAGCGCGTCCAGGAGCTCCTCGTGCGAGGCCTCCGGGTTCTCCAGATACCACTGGGCACCGGCCGCAACCTCGCGCAGGTTGTGCGGCGGAATGTTGGTCGCCATACCGACCGCGATCCCGGCCGAGCCGTTGATCAGCAGGTTCGGGAAGCGGGCCGGCAGGACGGTCGGCTCCTGGGAGCGGCCGTCGTAGTTGTCCGTGAAGTCGACGGTCTCCTCGTCGATGTCACGGACCATCTCCATCGACAGCGGCGCCATCTTGCACTCGGTGTAGCGCATGGCGGCCGCCGGGTCATTGCCCGGAGAGCCGAAGTTGCCGTTGGAGTCGACGAGCGGCATGCGCATCGACCACGGCTGGGCGAGCCGGACCAGGGCGTCGTAGATCGAGGAGTCGCCGTGCGGGTGGTAGTTACCCATGACGTCACCGACGACACGGGCGCACTTGTAGAAGCCGCGCTCGGGGCGGTAGCCGCCGTCGTACATCGCGTACAGGACGCGGCGGTGGACGGGCTTGAGACCGTCCCGGACATCCGGCAGGGCACGCGCCACGATGACGGACATCGCGTAGTCGAGGTACGAGCGCTGCATCTCGGTCTCGAGCCCGACGGGCTCGACACGCTGGACGATGGCGCCGCCCTCTTCAGGGGTGACAGGAGTGTTCTCGTCGGCCATTGCTGGTGAAGATCCTTCCTGGTGCGGTCAGCTGAGACCGACTCAGATGTCGAGGAAGCGGACGTCCTTGGCGTTGCGCTGGATGAACGCGCGACGGGCCTCGACGTCCTCGCCCATGAGGACCGAGAACAGGTCGTCGGCCTGGGCGGCGTCGTCGAGAGTGACCTGACCGAGGACACGGTGCTCGACGTCCATGGTCGTCACGCGCAGCTCCTCGGCGTTCATCTCGCCGAGACCCTTGAAGCGCTGGATCGAGTCCTCGCGGACCCGCTTGCCGCGCTGCCGGCCCATCTCCAGGAGCGCGTCGCGCTCGCGGTCCGAGTAGGCGTACTCGATGTCGTCCCGGCCCCACTTGATCTTGTACAGCGGGGGACGGGACAGGTACACGTGCCCGGCCTCGACCAGCGGCCGCATGAAGCGGAACAGGAAGGTCAGCAGCAGGGTGGAGATGTGCTGACCGTCGACGTCGGCGTCCGCCATCAGGATGATCTTGTGATAGCGGAGCTTCTCGATGTCGAAGTCCTCGTGCACACCCGTGCCGAAGGCCGAGATCAGCGCCTGGATCTCCTGGTTCTGCAGGATCTTGTCGATCCGCGCCTTCTCGACATTGAGGATCTTGCCCCGGATCGGAAGGATCGCCTGGTACTGCGGATTACGGCCGGACTTGGCCGAACCACCGGCGGAGTCACCCTCGACGATGAAGATCTCGCACTTGGTCGGGTCGTTCGACTGGCAGTCGCTCAGCTTGCCCGGCAGCGACGCCGACTCCAGCAGACCCTTACGACGCGTCAGATCACGCGCCTTACGGGCCGCCACGCGCGCGGTGGCCGCCTGGATGCCCTTGCGGATGATGTCCGCGGCCTCGACCGGGTTGCGGTCCAGCCAGTCGTTGAGGTGTTCGTAGACGGCCTTCTGCACGAAGGTCTTCGCCTCCGTGTTGCCCAGCTTCGTCTTCGTCTGACCCTCGAACTGCGGCTCACTCAGCTTGATCGAGATGATCGCCGTCAGACCCTCGCGGATGTCGTCACCCGTGAGGTTGTCGTCCTTCTCCCGCAACAGCTTCTTGTCGCGCGCGTACTTGTTGATCAGGTTCGTCAGCGCCGCGCGGAAACCCTCTTCGTGCGTACCGCCCTCATGCGTGTGGATGATGTTGGCGAACGAGTACACACCCTCGGTGTAGCCGCCGTTCCACTGCATCGCGACCTCAAGAGAGAGGTTGCGCTCCTTGTCCTCCGCCTCAAGGTCGATGATCGAGGGGTGAACCGCCTCCCCCTTGCGGGAGTTGAGGTACTTCACGAAGTCGACGATGCCGCCCTCGTAGTAGTACGAGACGGTCTTGACCTCGTGCTTCTCGTCCTCGCCCGCCTCGTCCGCGCCCGCGGTGGCCTTCGCCGACTCACGCTCGTCGGTGAGGTTGATGCGCAGGCCCTTGTTGAGGAACGCCATCTCCTGGAAACGCCGCGACAGCGTCTCGAAGGAGTACACCGTGGTCTCGAAGATGTCCGGATCGGCCCAGAAGGTGACCGAGGTACCGGTCTCGGAGGTCGCCTCGTGCCGCTCCAGCGGTGCGGTGGGGGCGCCGCCCTTGTACTCCTGCGTCCAGCGGTAGCCGTCGGTCCTGATGTCCACCGCGAGCTTGGTGGACAGCGCGTTCACGACGGAGACACCCACGCCGTGCAGACCACCGGAGACGGCGTAACCGCCGCCGCCGAACTTGCCGCCCGCGTGCAGCACGGTCAGCACGACCTCGACGGCCGGCTTCTTCTCCACCGGGTGGATGCCCACCGGGATGCCACGGCCGTTGTCGACGACACGCACACCGCCGTCGGCCAGGATCGTCACATCGATCGTGTCCGCATGCCCGGCCAGCGCCTCGTCGACCGAGTTGTCGACGACCTCCTGCACGAGGTGGTGCAGGCCGCGCTCGCCGGTCGAGCCGATGTACATACCGGGTCGCTTGCGAACCGCGTCCAGACCCTCGAGGACGGTGATGGCGCTGGCGTCGTACGAGGCGGTGACCTCGCCGTTGGCGCCGACGCCGGTGGACGGGATGTTCTCGTTGGGGTTGCCGGAATCGGCCACGAAGCGCCCTTTCTGGCACAGCACGAGCCAGGCTCCTCGGCGGGTTGCCGGAGCGGCTGCGGCATGTTGCGTTGGTAAGCCTTGATCAGCGTTGCTCAGCTTGTCCCGGCTGGTCCCCACGAGTGGGGCGGGATTGGCTTCCAGTCTACCGGTAGCGCCGACAGTGATGGGGGTTTGCCGGTACCTGAGTCCTCATGTGCCGCCCTGAATCCTCCTCTTCCGAGTCCCCATATACGGAACGGGGCTCCAAGAGGCTCAAGGAGGCACTCAGCGCTTCCGGCTGTCAACCCTTGGCTACTTGGGAGTCAGGTCCCTGTTCGCAACCGCGTGCGGTCCCACGACACGAAGGCCGCCGACGGTCGTACAGAACCGTCGACGGCCTTGAGTGTGATGTCTGTCACCCGCGGGTTTGCGGGTCACCCATAGGTGTCACCAGGGCCCGTGCTGCCCGGGGCACGCAAGGGACCGTAGCGCCGCGCGGGACCTCCCGGCCCCTGCACCTTGATGACCCGCACGGCCCCGTGCCCGAGATCCTCATTCAGCCGCGCGACAAGCGTCGGCGCGAGCAGCCGCAAATTGGTCGCCCAGGCCGTGGAATCACACCTCACGACCAGCACCCGCTCGTCCTCGTCGTACCGCTCCGGCTCACAGTGCTTGGCCACGTCCTCACCGACGATCTCCGGCCAACGCCCCATCACCCCGCCCACCGCAGCCGGCGCCTCCCAACCCCGCTCACTGATCAGCCGGTTGATCGCCGACCCCAACGCCATCGGATCCCGCCCATCAGCACGCGCGCCGGAACGCAGACCACCCCGCCGCGCCTGCTTCCTCTGCTGCGCCGCGTCCCCACGCGCACGTGCCTGCTCCTTCGCCGCCCGCAACGCCACGCGCGCGAGGTCGACACCGGACGGCTCAGGGCCCTTCTCGGGAGCCGGTTCCTGAGGGCTGCTCATACCCGCTCCACCACCCCACCGGACACCGAATACCGCGCCCCCACCAGCAGATGCGGTACGTCATCGTCGACCGCCGCCGTCACCAGCACTTGCTCCCCGGGCGCCACCAACTCCGCCAGCCGCTCCCGCCGCCGCGTGTCCAGCTCCGCGAACACGTCGTCGAGGATCAGCACCGGCTCATTGCCCTCCGCACGCAGCAGGTCGTACGACGCCAGGCGCAGCGCCAGCGCGTACGACCAGGACTCCCCGTGCGAGGCGTACCCCTTGGCGGGCAGCTGACCGAGCTTGAGCAGCAGATCGTCCCTATGGGGGCCCACGAGGGTCACACCCCGCTCGATCTCCTGCTTACGGGCCTCCGCGAGCGCCGCCATCAACTGCTCGTAGAGATCCTCACGCGTGTGCGCCTCACCCGGCGCCGACGGCTTGTACTCCAGGGCGATCGGACCCCCGCCGGGCGCCAGCTGCTCGTACGCCTTGTCGGCCAGCGGCTGGATCGCCGCGATCAGGTCGAGCCGCTGGGCGAGCAGCTCCGCACCCACGCGCGCGAGGTGCTGGTCCCACACATCGAGGGTGGACAGGTCCATGGACCGCCCACCGTGCCGCCGCGCGAGCGCCGCCGACTTCAGCAGCGTGTTGCGCTGCTTGAGCACTCGCTCGTAATCGGAACGCACACCCGCCATCCGCGGGGAACGCGCGGTGATCAGCTCATCGAGCAAACGGCGCCGCTCACCGGGGTCGCCCTTGACCAGGGCGAGATCCTCCGGCGCGAAGAGGACAGTCCTGACGATGCCGAGCACATCACGCGGTCTGACCTGCGAGGACCTGTTGATACGGGCCCGGTTGGACTTGCCCGGGTTCAGCTCCAGCTCGACCAGCTGCTGCCGCTCGCCCTGCTTGACCTGCGCCCGGATGACCGCACGGTCGGCGCCCATACGGACCAGGGGGGCGTCGGAGGCGACACGGTGGCTGCCGAGGGTGGCGAGATAGCCCACCGCCTCGACCAGATTCGTCTTGCCCTGCCCATTGGGGCCGACGAAGGCCGTGACGCCCGGGTCCAGTGGAACTTCGACCCGGGCGTACGAGCGGAAGTCGGCCAGCGACAGATGCGTGACGTGCATGGTCGGGCGCCGACCTCCCCCAGCTTGCGGACTGTCTCAACAGCCCTGTGGATTACTTCTTCTCGACCGCGTGGCCGCCGAACTGGTTGCGCAGCGCCGCGATCATCTTCATCTGCGGCGAGTCGTCCTGCCGGGACGCGAACCGCGCGAACAGGGACGCGGTGATCGCCGGGAGCGGTACCGCGTTGTCGATGGCGGCCTCCACAGTCCAGCGGCCCTCGCCGGAGTCCTGTGCGTAACCGCGCAGCTTGTCCAGGTGCTCGTCCTCGTCGAGGGCGTTGACGGCCAGGTCGAGCAGCCAGGAACGGATGACCGTACCCTCCTGCCACGACCGGAAGACCTCACGCACGTCCGTGACGGAGTCGACCTTCTCCAGCAGCTCCCAGCCCTCGGCATAGGCCTGCATCATCGCGTACTCGATGCCGTTGTGGACCATCTTCGCGAAGTGCCCGGCGCCCACCTTGCCGGCGTGCACCGAGCCGAAGTCGCCCTCGGGCTTCAGCGCGTCGAAGACCGGCCGCACCTTGGCGACGTTCTCCGCGTCGCCGCCGTACATCAGCGCGTAGCCGTTCTCCAGGCCCCAGACACCGCCGGAGACACCGCAGTCGACGAAGCCGATGCCCTTGGCCGCGAGCTCCTCGGCGTGCTTCTCGTCGTCCGTCCAGCGGGAGTTGCCGCCGTCCACGACGACATCGCCCGGCTCCAGGAGCTCGGCCAGCTCGTCGACGGTCGACTGGGTGGCGGCACCGGCGGGGACCATCACCCATACGACCCGCGGCCCCTTCAACTTGCCCACAAGCTCTTCCAGGCTGTGGACATCGGTGAGGTCCGGGTTACGGTCGTATCCGATGACGGTGTGGCCTGCGCGGCGGATCCGCTCGCGCATGTTGCCGCCCATCTTGCCGAGGCCGACGAGACCGAGCTCCATCAGTTGTTCCTTAGGTTGCTGTGGCGTGTGTGGCACCTTCGTACCCACGTCTGAGCCTAAACCCGGACGCTCACGCACACCTGTGGGCATACGCGCTCATACGTACTGTCCCACCTGCGGGTTTCCCCAGACCGCGAGATCCCTCTCCACCGCCTGGGGACAACTCCGGAGATCAGCCCCGCGCAGCGACTCAGCCGCTGAGCCGCACCGGCATGATCAGGTACTTGTAGGCCTCGTCCGCCTCCGCGTCCAGCGCCGGCTTACCGCTGAGCAGCGCGGGCTTCGTGGACGTCGTGAAGGACAGCTGGGCGACCGGGGAGTCGATGGCGCTCAGGCCGTCCAGCAGGAAGGTCGGGTTGAAGGCGATCGACACGTCGTCGCCCTCCAGGTTGGCGTCAACCCTCTCCACAGCCTGTGCGTCGTCACTGGAACCGGCCTCCAGGATGAGCACACCCTGCTCGAAGCTCAGCCGCACCGGGGTGTTGCGCTCGGCGACCAGGGCCACACGCTTGACGGCCTCCACGAAGGGGGCGGTCTCGATCACGGCGACGGAGTTGAACTCGGTCGGGAACAACGAGCGGTACTTCGGAAGGTCGCCCTCCAGGAGACGGGTCGTCGTACGACGACCGGCGCCCTCGAAACCGATCAGGCCCTCGCCCGCGCCCGAGCCGGAGAGCGCCAGGGTGACGCTGTCGCCGCTCGTGAGCGCCTTGGCGGTGTCCAGGAGCGTCTTGGCGGGCACCAGGGCCACCGCGGACGCCTCGGGGTTCTCCGGCTTCCACAGGAACTCGCGGACCGCGAAGCGGTAGCGGTCGGTGGAGGCGAGGGTGACGGTGTCGCCCTCGATCTCGATGCGCACACCGGTCAGCACGGGCAGCGTGTCGTCGCGGCCCGCGGCGATGGCCACCTGGGAGGCGGCGGAGGCGAAGACCTCACCGGGGACGGTGCCGGTCGCGGTCGGCATCTGCGGCAGCGCCGGGTACTCCTCCACAGGCAGGGTGTGGAGTGTGAATCGCGAGGAGCCGCAGACCACGGTCGCCCGTACACCGTCTGTGGAAATCTCGACGGGGCGGTTGGGGAGCGCGCGGCAGATGTCGGCGAGGAGCCGGCCGGACACCAGGACGGTGCCCTCCTCCTCGACCTCCGCCTCCACGCTCACGCGTGCCGAGACCTCGTAGTCGAAGCTGGAGAGGCTGAGCGCCCCGTCCTCGGCCTTCAGCAGGAGGCCGGCGAGGACAGGCGCCGGCGGACGGGCCGGGAGGCTGCGTGCCGCCCAGGCCACTGCCTCCGCGAGTACGTCGCGTTCCACCCGGATCTTCACTGTTGCCGCCTCCTGCTGTTGCCGGCGCTTCGCTCTGCCTGGCCCTCGTCGTCTGTCTCGGTGTCGTCAGCCCCTGTGAGGGGAAGGACACCGGGGAACAGTCTGACGCACCCCACTGACAGTAGGTGCCTCTCGGGGTCAAGTCGTGACGAGGGGCGGCCGGGAGCCGGACAGCAAGTTGTGCACAGCCCCCTCTTCGAAACGGATTCCCAGCTCTCTCTAGTTGGGAGTAGTAGTAGGGGCTGTGGAAACGGTGGATAACCCCGTTTTCCCAGGTCAGGCGGCAAATTTTGTCCACGGGCCCTGTGGGCGAAGACGGTGGACAACTTGGTGGATCTGTGGAGAACAGAAAGTTCTGCACACTCCATGCACAGCCCGAGGCGACTTCTCCCCAGCGCCGTCCCCAGCTTTACCCATGTTTCCCACACCCCAACCCGGCACCTTCGTGTGACGCCTTTCACTCGACCCGGTGAGCGGCCGCGTCGCGTTGCCGAACAGTGGACAGCGATGTGGAGAAACTGGTGATCGCTGGGGACAACATGCCTCAGCCTGTGGGTGGCCGGTGGACAACTTGGTGCACAGCCTGTGGATCTTTTCTCTGTCCACAGTCTGTGGAGATCCTTCATCCACCAATCCACAAGCAGGTGACCTGCCCTGATGACCTTTCAACAGGTCCCGCTGTGGACACAGTCTGGACAACTTCCCAGTCCCCAGGGTGTGGACGGCAGAAAGTCACCGAATCTGTGGAGAGAGACCGTAACGCGGCGGCTATTCGAACAGGCGGCTACGGGGACGTGACGACGGCGCCGGCGAGTCCATGACGAAGGGCGCCCCTGGAACCTCGTCCCAGGGGCGCCCTCAGCGGCGTACGACCGGCTTGCTCAGCCGTTCTTGATGCGGTTGGTCAGCTCCGTGACCTGGTTGTAGATGGAGCGCCGCTCGGCCATCAGATTGCGGATCTTGCGGTCCGCGTGCATGACGGTCGTGTGGTCGCGGCCGCCGAACAGTGCGCCGATCTTCGGCAGCGAGAGGTCCGTGAGCTCGCGGCACAGGTACATGGCGATCTGGCGGGCGGTGACGAGCGCGCGCCCGCGCGAAGTGCCGCACAGGTCCTCGACGGTCAGGCCGAAGTAGTCCGCCGTCGCGCCCATGATCGCCGTGGAGGTGATCTCGGGTGCCGAGTCCTCGCCGCCGGGGATCAGGTCCTTGAGGACGATCTCGGTCAGGCCCAGGTCGACCGGCTGCCGGTTGAGCGAGGCGAACGCCGTCACCCGGATCAGCGCGCCCTCCAGCTCGCGGATGTTGCGCGAGATGCGGGAGGCGATGAACTCCAGTACTTCCGGCGGGGCGTTGAGCTGTTCCTGGACCGCCTTCTTGCGGAGGATCGCGATCCGCGTCTCCAGCTCGGGCGGCTGGACGTCGGTGATCAGGCCCCACTCGAAACGGTTCCGCAGTCGGTCCTCCAGGGTCACCAGCTGCTTGGGCGGCCGGTCGCTGGAGAGCACGATCTGCTTGTTGGCGTTGTGGAGCGTGTTGAAGGTGTGGAAGAACTCCTCCTGCGTCGACTCCTTGTCCGCGAGGAACTGGATGTCGTCGACGAGCAGGATGTCCATCTCGCGGTACCGCTTGCGGAAGCTGTCGCCCTTGCCGTCGCGGATGGAGTTGATGAACTCGTTGGTGAACTCTTCCGAGCTCACGTAGCGCACGCGCGTGCCGGGGTACAGGCTCCGCGCGTAGTGCCCGATCGCGTGCAGCAGGTGGGTCTTGCCGAGTCCGGACTCCCCATAGATGAAGAGGGGGTTGTACGCCTTCGCGGGTGCCTCGGCGACGGCGACCGCGGCGGCGTGCGCGAAGCGGTTGGAGGCGCCGATGACGAAGGTGTCGAAGAGGTACTTCGGGTTCAGGCGTGCGGTCGGCTCGCCGGGGCCGCTGGCCGGCGCGGGCTTGGCGGCCAGGGGGCCGGGGGCGCCGCTGGCGGCGGGCAGCGTGGGTCCGCCGCGGTGCACGTGCCCGGCGCCGGAGGGCGGCTCGGGCAGGTCGCGGCGGGGGTCGCGCTGGTCGTGGTCGGCGGAGCGGGGCTGTCCGTAGTCGGGGCGCCGCTGGTCGTAGTCGGGCCGGTGCGGTTCGTACTCGGAGCGCTGCGGCTCGTATTCCGGGCGCTTCGGTTCGTAGTCGGGGCGCTGGCCGTCGTGTGACGGGCGGTCCATCGGCTGGGGGCGGTAGTCCTGGCTGGGCGCGGAGTACGCGTCCTGGCCGTACGGCTCCTGCGACGGGGGCGTGGCGTAGGGGTCGCGCTCCGGGAAGCCGAGGCGGGGCTGCTGCCAGCTGTACTCGTCCTGCTGCGGGCGCGGCCAGGCGCCGGGTTCGGGGCGTTGGTACTCGCCGGGGTAGGCGGGGCGTGCGGTGGGCAGCGGGTCGTTCTGTTCGGGCCGGCTCTGCGGGTGGTCGTCGGCGCGGTGGCGGCCGTAGCCGTCGTACTGCCGGTCGCCCTGGCCGTCGTACTTGCCCTCGTACTGATTGTCGTACTGGTTGGAGGGGAGCTCGGGCTCCTCGTAGCGCGGCTGCGGGCGGGCGGCCGGGGGTGCCGGTGGGGTGGGGGGCTCGCCGGCGGAGTCGTCGACGGTGATCGCGATGCGGATCGGGCGGCCGCACTCGCGGCTCAGGGTTTCGCTGACGATGGGCGCGAGGCGGCCTTCGAGTACGTTCTTCGCGAATTCGTTCGGTACGGCGAGCAGTGCGGTGTCGGCGACCAGCGCGAGGGGCTGGCAGCGGCGGATCCAGTGCTCGTCCTTGGTCTCGACGCCCTGCCCGCGGCCCCCGTCGAGGAGTTGCTCGAGTACTCGTGGCCACACTGCGGCAAGATCGGCAGGTACGTCAGCCACAGGGCACGCTCTCTCACGGGGTCCCACGAACGTGTGGTTGTGGGACGAGTCGGGATTCAAAGGGGGTGGGGCAGATACAAGGGAACGAATCGGAGTTCAGCCACGGTAGTCAGGGCGACGGGTGCGGTTCAAGTTGTTGTCCCCAGCCTGTGGATAGTGTCTCCCGGTGACCGCTGGTTTGACCGGATGGCGTAGCCGCGCGTACCGTAACCAGGTCGAGTTGTCGATGGCTGCTGCCGCCTGCCTCCGATGGGCCAAGATCGCGTCAGGTGATCGGGAAGCGGTGCACTCGGGCGTAACGAGAGCTACTCGTGGGCGCACGGTGACAGCCAGGACGGCACCCGCCACCACCGATTTGATTTCTGGAGCCCCCGAGTGAGCAAGCGCACCTTCCAGCCGAACAACCGTCGTCGTGCGAAGACCCACGGCTTCCGCCTGCGGATGCGTACCCGTGCCGGTCGCGCGATTCTCGCGAACCGCCGCAGCAAGGGTCGCGCCAGCCTGTCCGCCTGATCCTGATCAGGTCATGACGTCGTGCTGCCTACCGAGCATCGGCTGAGGCGGCGCGAAGACTTCGCGACCGCGGTACGACGGGGTCGCCGGGCAGGCCGCCCGTCTCTCGTCGTCCATCTTCGTAGCGGTGCCACGGACCCGCACGCGCCTGGGGAGAGCGCTCCCCCGACGCGTGCGGGTTTCGTCGTGAGCAAGGCCGTGGGCGGTGCGGTGGTGCGCAACAAGGTGAAGCGCAGGCTTCGCCATCTGATGCGCGACCGGGTCGACCTGTTGCCCCCCGGTAGCCTGGTAGTCGTACGAGCGCTGCCCGGTGCGGGTGACGCCGACCATGCACAGCTGGCCCGAGACCTGGATGCCGCCATCGAGCGGTTGCTGGGAGGGGGCGCGCGATGAAGTACCCGCTGCTGGCTCTGATCAAGCTGTATCAGTGGACGATCAGTCCGCTGTTGGGGCCTGTCTGCAAGTACTACCCGTCGTGTTCCCACTACGGCTACACGGCTATCGACCGGCACGGTGCGATCAAGGGCACGGCGCTCACCGCCTGGCGCATCCTGCGGTGCAATCCGTGGTCGCTCGGCGGTGTGGACCATGTACCGCCTCGCAAGCGTCCGCGGTGGCACGAATTGCTGCGTAACGCCTGGCGTGCACGCAAGGGCGGGCCCTCCGCCGCCGAAACGGCCATTGAAGGACAGCCTCCTTCGAGCCCGGCCGCAGAGACCCCGTCCCATGCCCAAGGAGCATGATTAGTGGACACGATTGCCAGCCTCTTCAGCTTCATCACGACACCTGTCTCCTGGGTCATCGTCCAGTTCCACAAGGTGTACGGCGCCGTCTTCGGCCCCGACACCGGGTGGGCCTGGGGCCTGTCGATCGTGTCCTTGGTGATCCTGATCCGTATCTGCCTGATCCCGCTCTTCGTGAAGCAGATCAAGGCGACCCGGGCCATGCAGACGCTGCAGCCCGAGATGAAGAAGATCCAGGAGCGCTACAAGAACGACAAGCAGCGTCAGTCCGAAGAGATGATGAAGCTGTACAAGGAGACGGGTACCAACCCGCTCTCCTCGTGCCTTCCCATCCTGGCGCAGTCGCCGTTCTTCTTCGCCCTGTACCACGTGCTCAACGGCATCGCGACGGGCGACACCATCGGTGTCATCAACGAGTCGCTGCTGGCCAGCGCCCGTAAGGCGCACATCTTCGGCGCTCCGCTGGCCGCGAAGTTCACCGACAGCTCCTCGACGGTGAGTGCGCTGGGCGCCACCTTGATGGATGTCCGTGTCGTCACCGCGATCATGATCGTCCTGATGTCGGCGTCGCAGTTCTTCACGCAGCGTCAGCTGATGACGAAGAACGTCGACACCACGGTGAAGACGCCGTTCATGCAGCAGCAGAAGATGCTGATGTATGTCTTCCCGGTCATGTTCGCCGTCTTCGGCATCAACTTCCCCGTCGGTGTCCTCGTCTACTGGCTGACCACCAACGTGTGGACCATGGGCCAGCAGATGTACGTGATCCGCAACAACCCGACGCCGGGTTCCAAGGCTCAGGCCGCCTACCTGGAGCGTCTGACGAAGCACGTCACGCAGCACGGCAAGGTCCGCCGCCGCAGCGAGCGCACCATCGTCAAGGCGATCGTCGCCAAGGGCCGCGACCGCAACGAGTTCGAGCGCAAGTTCATCAACGGCCTGAACAAGGCGGGTCTCGCGGCCCAGGCGGACGGCAGTGTGGTGAAGGGCGAGGCGCAGGCCGCCGCCCAGAACGAGGACGGTACGCCGACGGCGACCGGCGGTGCTCCCAAGCGTCAGCAGCCGAAGCGGCAGAGCAAGTCGCAGCGGCAGTCCGGTGGTGCCGCGGGTGCTCCGAAGGCGGCCGACGAGCCCACGTCGCTCACCAAGTCCGACGAGCCCGAGGACGCCAAGCCCGCCGCCGCTCCCGCCAAGAAGCAGCCCGGCGGCGCTACCCGCAGCAAGGCCCAGTCCGGACAGCGCAAGGGTCCGCAGCGGCCCAAGTCCCCGTCCAAGAAGTAAGAAGGAGTCCATCCCGTGACGGAAGGCACCACCTCCGCCGCTGCCGAGGGTGTAGACACCCTGTCCCGCCTGGAGCAGGAGGGCGAGATCGCGGCGGACTACCTCGAGGGTCTGCTGGACATCGCCGATCTCGACGGCGACATCGACATGGACGTCGAGGCCGACCGCGCCGCTGTGTCGATCATCAGCGAAGGCGGCGGCCGCGACCTGCAGAAGCTGGTCGGCCGGGACGGCGAGGTGCTGGAGGCGCTCCAGGAGCTCACGCGCCTGGCCGTGCACCGGGAGACCGGGGACCGCAGCCGGCTGATGCTGGACATCGCGGGCTTCCGCGCCAAGAAGCGTGCCGAGCTCTCCGAGCTGGGTGCCAAGGCCGCCGCTGAGGTCAAGAGCACCGGTGAGCCCGTGAAGATGAACCCGATGACGCCGTTCGAGCGCAAGGTCGTGCACGACGCCGTCAAGGCCGCCGGTCTGCGCAGCGAGTCCGAGGGCGAGGAGCCGCAGCGCTTCGTCGTTGTGCTTCCCGCCTGATCGGCCCGTACGTTCCTCCGGCCCCGTCTGTAGCGCAGACGGGGCCGAACTTTGTCAGCCTGATAGTTCTGGTGGTTGTGGTGATCGGCGCACGGTGCGCCCATCGCGGTACGGAAGGACGGTCCCCGTGACGGAGGCAGCGGAGCTTCCCCCCGCGCCCGAGCAGGCGCGCGAGGTGTTTGGCGATCGCTTCGCGGATGCGGTCCGATACGCGGAGCTGCTCGCTGAGGCGGGCGTGCAGCGTGGTCTGATCGGCCCGCGTGAGGTGCCCCGGCTGTGGGAGCGGCACCTGCTGAACTGTGCGGTGCTCTCGGAGGTCGTGCCCGAGGGCGTGACGGTGTGCGACGTCGGCTCGGGCGCGGGCCTGCCCGGCATCCCCTTGGCGCTGGTCCGGGAGGACCTGAAGATCACCCTGCTGGAACCCCTGCTGCGTCGTACGACCTTCCTGACCGAGGTCGTGGAGCTGCTGGGCCTGGACCATGTGACGGTCATGCGCGGCCGCGCCGAGGAGGTCATGGGGAAGCTGCCCCCGGTCCATGTGGTGACGGCACGGGCCGTGGCCCCGCTGGACCGGCTGGCCGCGTGGGGCATTCCGCTGCTGCGCCCGTACGGCGAGATGCTCGCGCTGAAGGGCGACACGGCGGAGGAGGAGCTCAAGGCGGCGGGCACGGCGCTGAGCAAGCTGGGTGCTGTGGGGACCTCGGTTCTTCAGGTCGGTGAGGGCGTGGTGGATCCGCTGTCCACGGTGGTGCGGGTCGAGGTCGGGGAGAGCCCGGGTGGTGTGCGTTTCGCCGCGAAGCGGGCCAAGGCGGCTCGTACGGGAAGGGCGCGTCGGCGGCGGGGGTAGTGGAGAGCCCGCGTAGTCGGTTTTCGGTGGGTCGCTGATCCGTCCTGACGACGAGACGTACTCCACACAAGCTGCCAAACCTATACATGCCGGAGTGTCGCGACAGTTCGGCCTCGGCTGCTGTGCATCGTGTTTCACGTGAAACGTCGCTCACTGCTTCACGGCATCATCAGCCGTGGCCGCGCCGCGGCCGAACCGCGCGACCGGAAGCCTCTCGGGTCACTCGGAGAGGTACCGGAGTTGTCCACAGAGGTGGATTTCTCCACAGAACACCAGGCCTCACTGGTTCACGACCCCGAAGACATGGGAGGCTCTGTTCATTGCGAGCCTGAAGTCGAGGAGAGTGAATCCTTGCGGTCCGACGCCAACATCGCGGGACCGATGACCGATCCGGTCCCCGGTCCCCGTACCGAGTCGATGGGGGACGATGTTTCACGTGAAACACCGCCCCCGATGGACGACACTCCTATCGGTCGTGCTGCCCAACAGGCGGTGGAGGCTCTGGGCCGAGCTGGCGAGGGCCTGCCACGGCCTGAGCAGACCCGGGTCATGGTGGTCGCCAACCAGAAGGGTGGCGTGGGTAAAACGACGACAACGGTCAACCTCGCCGCTTCTCTGGCGGTGCACGGTGCCCGTGTCCTCGTGATCGACCTCGACCCACAGGGCAACGCATCGACGGCCCTGGGGATCGACCACCACGCCGAAGTGCCGTCCATCTACGACGTGCTGATCGACAGCAAGCCGCTGGCCGAGGTCGTCCAGCCGGTCCCTGATGTCGAGGGTCTCTTCTGCGCACCCGCCACGATCGATCTCGCCGGTGCGGAGATCGAGCTGGTGTCCCTGGTGGCACGTGAGAGCCGGCTTCAGCGGGCGATCCAGGCGTATGAGCACCCACTGGACTACATCCTCATCGACTGCCCGCCGTCGCTCGGCCTGCTGACGGTCAACGCGCTGGTCGCCGGTGCCGAGGTCCTCATCCCGATCCAGTGCGAGTACTACGCGCTGGAGGGCCTGGGGCAGCTGCTGCGCAACGTCGACCTGGTGCGGGGGCACCTCAACCCGGCCCTGCATGTCTCGACGATCCTGCTCACCATGTACGACGGCCGGACGCGCCTGGCGTCCCAGGTCGCGGACGAGGTGCGCACCCACTTCGGTGACGAGGTGCTGCGGACGAGCATTCCCCGCTCGGTCCGTATCTCCGAGGCGCCGAGCTATGGGCAGACGGTGCTGACCTACGATCCAGGATCGAGCGGTGCCCTCTCCTATCTTGAGGCGGCACGAGAGATCGCGCTGAAGGGCGTGGGCGTCGCCTACGACCCGACGCAGGTCCATATCGGAACCCAGAGCAACCCGAGCATGGTGGAGGGCATTCAGTGAGCGAGCGACGGAGGGGTTTGGGCCGTGGGCTCGGCGCACTGATCCCTGCTGCCCCGACGGAGAAGACGCCGGCTCCAGCCGCGGTGGGAGGCGCCGGTTCGGCGTCCCCGTCCGCTGTACCGGTGCTGACGACCGACCGCGGAGTGGCCGCGGCGAAGGTGGCCACGCTGCCGCCTGTTTCACATGAAACCGAGGAGCCGTCGCAGAACGGCGGCGTGGAGACGCTCGCGGCTCCGGTCGGCGCCCACTTCGCCGAGCTGCCCCTCGACTCCATCAAGCCGAACCCGCGCCAGCCGCGTGAGGTCTTCGACGAGGACGCCCTTCAGGAGCTTGTCACCTCCATCAAGGAGGTCGGTCTTCTCCAGCCGGTCGTTGTCCGGCAGGTCGGTCCCGCGCACTACGAGCTCATCATGGGTGAGCGGCGCTGGCGGGCCAGTCGCGAGGCCGGGCTGGACGCGATCCCGGCGATCGTGCGGGCCACGGAGGACGACAAGCTCCTCCTGGACGCCCTCCTGGAGAACCTGCACCGGGCTCAGCTGAACCCGCTGGAAGAGGCCGCCGCCTACGACCAGTTGCTTAAGGACTTCAACTGCACGCACGACCAGCTGGCGGACCGCATCGGCCGGTCCCGTCCGCAGGTCTCCAACACCCTGCGTCTGCTGAAGCTCTCGCCGGCGGTCCAGCGCCGGGTGGCCGCGGGGGTGCTCTCCGCCGGGCACGCTCGGGCGCTGCTCTCCGTGGAGGACTCGGAGGAGCAGGACCGGCTCGCCCACCGGATCGTGGCCGAAGGGCTGTCGGTGCGTGCCGTCGAGGAGATCGTGACCCTCATGGGGTCGCGTCCGCAGACCGCTCAGCGCGCCAAGGGTCCGCGGGCCGGTACGCGGGTCTCCCCGGCCCTGAGTGACCTGGCAGGGCGTCTCTCGGACCGCTTCGAGACGCGGGTGAAGGTCGACCTGGGCCAGAAGAAGGGCAAGATCACCGTCGAGTTCGCCTCGATGGAGGACCTTGAGCGGATCCTCGGCACCCTTGCTCCCGGCGAGGGACCCGTCCTCCAGAAGAGCCTTCTGGACGGGGACGACGAGGACGCGGAGGACTGAGCCTCCGACCGGCCGGGCGGCGCTGCCCGGCCGACCGATGGAGCGGGCTGTGTCCGGTGGGGACCGGACACAGCCCGCTCTTTGCTTTCAGGCGGTATCGAGGCAATCACATCGTGGATACGATGCGTTCGGGTTATGGCGCATCCACCCGGCAGCACCTTCAGGGGAGGGCAGGTGTCATGCGAACGGTGAGCCGCACCGGACTGGTGAGCGCGGGCCTGGGACTGGGCGCGGTCGGCGGCTTCGTCGGCAGCCTTCTCCGGGAACGCAGCGCTCTGACAGCCGCCCGCGACGCCGCGGGCGAGGGAAGCGAGGAACAGCCTTCATGGGGCGACGGCTCGTACCGCTCACGCTGGACAACCTTCAGGACATTCCCAAGCGCTGTCGCTCGTGTGTCTTCTGGGAGTTGGACCCAGTCAGCGGTGAGGCCGCGGTAAGAGCGGGCACGCCCGCGCTGGAGAAGGAAGCCTGGATCTCCGCCGTCCTGCTGGACTGGGGATCGTGCGGGCGGGTCGTCTACGTGGACGAGGTGCCGGTGGGGTTCGTGCTCTACGCCCCTCCGGCCTACGTTCCCCGCTCGACCGCGTTTCCCACGAGCCCCGTGTCACCCGACGCCGTTCAGTTGATGACCGCGTTCATCATGCCGGGCTACCAGGGGCAGGGACTGGGCAGAGTGATGGTCCAGACGGTCGCCAAGGATCTGCTGCGACGGGGCTTCAAAGCCATCGAGGCTTTCGGAGATGCCCGCTGGAAGGAGCCGAGCTGTCTCCTTCCCGCCGACCATCTTTTGGCGGTGGGCTTCAAGACGGTCCGCCCGCACCCCATGCACCCACGGCTGAGGCTGGAGCTGCGCACGACGCTCTCCTGGAAGGAAGACGTGGAGATGGCGCTGGACCGGCTCCTGGGCGCGGTACAGAAGGAACCCGCGCTGCGCCCCCTGTGACGACGATGGGGCCGGCCCTCTCGGGCCGGCCCCATCGTGTTTCACGTGAAACGTCACTCGTGTTTCACGGGGAAGGTCACTCGGCGATGAAGTCCTCGAGGTCGCGAACGATCGCGGCCTTCGGCTTGGCGCCGACGATGGTCTTGGCGACCTCGCCACCCTGGTAGACGTTCAGGGTCGGGATGGACATGACGCCGTACTTGGCGGCCGTACCCGGGTTCTCGTCGATGTTGAGCTTGACGATCTCGATCTTGTCGCCGTACTCGGCGGCGATCGCCTCGAGCGACGGGGCGATCTGGCGGCACGGACCGCACCAGGCGGCCCAGAAGTCCACCAGGACGGGCTTGTCGCTCTTGAGGACGTCCTGCTCGAAGGAGTCGTCGGTCACGTTCTTCAGGGTGCCGGCCACGGCGGGCTCCTTAACTGGTTGTGCGGGGTGGGGTGGAAGGGAGGGGATCAGACAGCGGTCTTCTCGGGCTCGGCCTGCTCCTCGTCCGCGAGAGCGGCGAGGAACCGCTCGGCGTCGAGAGCGGCGGAGCAACCGGTGCCGGCGGCGGTGATGGCCTGGCGGTAGGTGTGGTCGACGACGTCACCGGCGCCGAAGACACCCGGCAGGTTGGTCCGCGTGGAGGGGGCTTCCACCTTCAGGTAGCCCTCCTCGTCCAGCTCCAGCTGGCCCTTGAAGAGTTCGGTGCGCGGGTCGTGGCCGATCGCGATGAACAGGCCGGTCACCGGAAGGTCCGAGAGCTCACCGGTCTTGAGGTTGCGCAGCTTCAGGCCGGCCAGCTTCGGGTCGCCCTGGATCTCGGCGACCTCGCTGTCCCAGATGAACTTGATCTTCGGGTCGGCGAAGGCACGCTCCTGCATCGCCTTGGAGGCGCGCAGGGTGTCACGGCGGTGGACGATCGTCACGGACTTGGCGAAGCGCGACAGGAAGGTGGCCTCCTCCATCGCGGTGTCGCCACCGCCGATCACGGCGATGTCCTGGTCCTTGAAGAAGAACCCGTCACAGGTGGCGCACCACGAGACACCGCGTCCGGAGAGGGCGTCCTCGTTCGGCAGACCCAGCTTGCGGTGCTGCGAGCCGGTGGTGACGATGACGGCCTTCGCCCGGTGGACCGTGCCCGCGGTGTCCGTGACGGTCTTGATCTCACCGGTCAGGTCGACGCTGACGACGTCGTCCGGGACGAGCTCGGCGCCGAAGCGCTCGGCCTGGGCGCGCATGTTGTCCATGAGCTCGGGGCCCATGATGCCGTCCTGGAAGCCCGGGAAGTTCTCCACCTCGGTGGTGTTCATCAGCGCACCACCCGCGGTGACGGCGCCCTCGAACACCAGCGGCTTCAGCGACGCGCGCGCGGTGTAGAGCGCCGCCGTGTAGCCGGCGGGCCCGGAGCCGATGATGATCACGTTACGGACGTCGCTCACGGCTTGGTTCCTCGTCTCTGGACTGCGTCAGTACGGCCGGTGGAGCCCCTTAGAACTCTCACCCCACCCAACGGATCCTAAGGGGCGCGCATTCCCGGTGTGTCCGGGCACACGGAGAGGCGACACCGTACGGGATACCACGCTGGATTCAGACGAAGCGTCAGCCGGTGGACCGCGCGTAGGAGTGCGTCAGCAGAACCTTCGCCGGCGCCGAGGAATCCTTCTCGCAGGCGGCATCGACGACGTAGGCCTCGACCCGGCTGGTGTCCTTCTTGTCGAGCATCACCACGAGATAGGCGGAGGTGCCGTCGTAGGTGCCCTTCTTGGCCGCCAGGGCGTCGCTGCGACCGATGCCCTTCAGGACGCAGGCGGGTACGTCGGGGAGAGGCTGGTTCATGATGTTGTTCTCGGGGACGGTGTTCGCGCCCAGACTGCGAGGGGCGCGACCGGAGCTCTTCGTCAGGAGCTCGGAGACCTGGGTCTCCACCTTCTTCCCGGAGAAGGCACTGGCCTGAGAGGCCGAGTCGGACGGCTTGCCGTCATTGAACGACGCCAGCAGCGCGGAGCCGAGCCCCAGGGCGGCGACCGTGAAGACGGTGCCCAGGACGGCGATCCTGCGGCGACCGCCGCGCGAGCGGTCCTTGCGGCCGGGGCCGGTGGTGGCGGTACGGGCATGTCCTGCGGGGCGGTCCGCCGATACCGATGTTTCACGTGAAACATGCGTGACGAGGGCGGGCGCGTCCGTGCCTTCGGGGGCGGTGGCGTTGAGAAGTGCCTCCGCGGCCAGTGCGGCGTCGATTCGGCTCGCGACCTCGGCGGGCATACGGGGCGGCCCCGGCATCGAGCCGAGCAGCCCCCGGATCTCCTCCAGCGATGCGTGGACGTCCGCGCAGAGCTCGCATTCGTCCAGATGCCGTCGTACGTCCGCGGTCCGGGACGGGGTGAGCAGGCCCTCGGTGAGGTCGGAGATCTCCGCGACGTCCGGGTGCCCGGTCGTGTCTGTCGTGGATGTCACGCTCGCCCACCTCCGCCCTTCACAGCAGCTGAATCGCCTGGACCTGTCTCACGGGGACCTGTGGCAGGAGGCCCCGCTGCGGGTGGGACGGATGTCTCCTGAACCTGGTTCCGTCCCCTGCCGGGTTCTCTTCTGTCACCGGTGTTTTCCGGCCGCAGATGAGTGAGGAGGGGAAGCAGTCTGGCTCTGCCGCGGGCACAGCGGCTCTTCACCGTGCCGGTCGGGACGTCGAGCATGCGGGCGGCCTCGGCGACCGGGTAGCCCTGCATGTCCACCAGGACGAGCGCCGCCCGCTGGTCCGGCGGGAGGGTGCCGAGGGCTTCCAGGAGCTGGCGGTGCAGATCATTGCGCTCCGCGGGCGCCGAGGCCGACTCGTGCGGCTCCAGGAGCTGCTCCAGGCGCTCGGTGTCGTCGACCGGGGACGTCTTGCGGGAGGCCGCCTTACGGGCGCGGTCGAGACAGGCGTTCACCGTGATCCGGTGCAGCCATGTCGTGACGGCCGACTGGCCCCGGAAGGTGTGGGCGGCCCGGTAGGCGGAGACGAGGGCGTCCTGGACGGCGTCAGCGGCCTCCTCGCGGTCTCCGAGCGTCCGGAGGGCGACGGCCCAGAGGCGGTCCCTGTGGCGCCGTACGAGCTCACCGAAGGCGTCGGGATCGCCTTCCACGTGGCGCGCGAGGAGGTCCTGATCGCTTGCGTCGCCGTAAGCGGTGCCATCTGCCATCGGACCCCCTCCCCGTCGCTCTCGGCCTCAGCTGCTCACTTTGACGTCCGCGATCCTGCCGCGGAACTGCCCGGTGTCGGCCTGCTTCGGCAGATCGGTCAGCCAGACCAGAAGATAGCGGGACTTGAGGGTCTCACCGGGCTTGAGCGTGACGCTCGTACCCGATCCCTCGGCCACCTTGCTGTAGCCGTCGAAGGACGTCGGCCGGGAACCGGCGTCACTGGAGGCGGCGCGCAGTTCGACGGAGGTGTCGCCCACGAAGGTCACGGTGACTTTGCCTACCTCCTGGACCTTGCCCAGGTCGAGGATGACCCCGACGCCCGACTTCAGGCGACCGAAGTCGGCGCTCGTGTAGTAGCTGGTCTGCCAGTACGAACTCGGGTCGCTGTCGTAGATGTTGTCTATGTCGCGCGGGTTCTCCGAGCCGTCGGTGCCGAACGGGTCGAAGTCGTGGACCCCTTCGATGGCGATCGGCGCGCTGGCCGCCTTCGTCGGACTCTTGTCGTTGTCGTCCGTCGTCTGCGTCTGGTTCGTGTCGTCGGACTTGTTGCTCTGGTCCATGAGGGCGTCCGCGAGCTGCCAGCTGCCGAGACCCAGCGCGGCGATCAGGAGGGCCGACACGGCCCACTTGAGGGCCCTGCCGGTACGGCTCTGCAGCGGCGGCGGAGGGGCCGCGAGCGGCTGCGTGACACCGGGGTGTGGTGCCGGGCGGCCGTAGCTGCCCTGCTGGTACGTCGTGCGCTGGTACTCGGGCGGCGCGGTGAACGCCGGCTCCGGCGGGCGGATGCGGGGCATCTCGCCGATCGCCTTCACCAGCTCCTCGGGCGTGGTGCACGCCGACTCGTGGCGGGAGGCGGTCGCGCCGTCGTTGGCGAGCGCGCGCATCGACAGCTCGGACAGACCGCGGTGGACGCCCGCGCGCACCTGGTCGGGGGCGATCAGGCCGACGCCCTTGGGCAGCCCGGACAGACCATAGGCGTCCGTCTCGTACGGCCAGCGCTGGGTGAGCCCCGCGTACAGCAGGGCGCCGATGGCCTCCGTGTCGGTGCGCTGCGGGGTGTCGGAGGTGATGCCGCGCAGCGCCGCGTTCACCGCGAGACCGCGGATCCGCCACTGGCCGCTCGACGTGCGCAGCACCGCGTTGGGGTTCAGGCGCAGATGGGCGAGGCCCTCGCGGTGGGCAGCCGCCATGGCCGAGGCGACCTGGCTGACCATCTGGTAGGCGTCGTGCGGCTCCAGCGGCCCGGGGGCGAGGAGCGTGGTCAGTTCGGTGGCGTCGGGCAGCCACTCGTGGACGACGTAGACGAGGTCGTTCTCCTCGACGGCGTCCAGGACCTGCACGAAGCGCGGATCACCCAGCAGCGCGGACGAGCGGGCCGCGGCCAGCACGGAACGCGCCCGCGCATGGTCGGCGGGCAGGATGTGGACGCCGACGGCGCGCCGGAGTTTCTCGTCGACCGCACGCCAACTGCTGAAACCGTCCAGACGGGTGACGCACTCCTCGAGCCGGTAGCGTCTGGCGAGCTTGTGGCCGCTGTGCAGCTCGGGCGGTGAGGCCTTCTCGGGACTCTCGGTCCCGCCACTCCCCTGTGCCTCGTCGTTGTCCGTGTCCCGCTCCCGGTTTGTGGCCACCCCGTCGGCCGTGGACTGGTCCGCCTGTGCGGTCAGCGGCTCGTCGCCGCTGTTGTCTGCCACGTCGACGGCAGCTGTGCTCCGTTCCGCCACCGTCGTCCCTGCCTCCCCATCTGTTGCGCGCCGAACGTCATCCGTGCGCGCCGTCCGACGCCGAAACCAATTGTGCCCACAGTCCGCCGCTATGCACGACACACGGTGGCGGACGATGGTTGTGCGCGTACCCCCTAATCAGCGCCCCAGCCGTCCGCGCACCATGCCGACCAGGGAGTTCAGCTCCTCGATCCGCATCTTGCGGGCCGCCACGAAGAAGATCCCCAGCAGCACTACTCCACCGACGATCAGAGCGGCGAAGGAGCCGATGACGCCCTGGCCGAGTACCTGGGCGATGCCGTAGCAGGCCGCGCCGCTGAGGATCGCCGCCGGAACCGAGGCGATGCAGAGCCTGGCGTACGTCCGCATCACGCGGGCGCCGTCCAGATCGCCGCCGAGACGCTTGCGCAGGCGCCGCCAGGCGACGCCGACACCGATCGCGTAGGACAGGCCGTACGAGGCGGCCATGCCGACGACGGCCCAGCGGGCCGGAAGCACGAAGTAGCAGACGGCCGAGGCGATGGCGTTGCCGGCCGCCACGATGACCGTGTTGTAGAAGGGGGTCCGGGTGTCCTCGTACGCGTAGAAGGCGCGCAGGACGACGTACTGCACGGAGTACGGGATCAGGCCGAGGCCGAAGGCCATCAGCATGTAGCCCATGTTGGTGGCGGCGCTGGTGCCGGAGGAGCCGAAGATCAGCGTGCACATCGGGACGCCGAGCGAGACGAAGCCGAAGGCGAGGGGCACGATCGCGACCGCTGTCGTGCGCAGGCCCTGGGAAATGTCGTCGCGGACGGCTCCGGCGTCGTCCTCGGCGGCCGAGCGGGAGATGCGCGGCAGGAGCGCGGCCATGAGGGACACGGTGATGATGGCCTGCGGGAGGCCCCAGATGAGCTGGGCGTTGGCGTAGGCGCTGAAGCCGGTGCCGGGGATCTTCGTGTCGGCGACCGCCGCGGTGGCCAGCTGGGTGACGACGAGGGCGCCCGCCTGGTTGGCGAGGACGAACAGGATCGTCCACTTCGCGAGCATCGCGGCCTTGCCGAGGCCGTGGCCCTTCCAGTCGAAACGCAGCCGCAGCTTGAAGCCGGTCTCACGCAAGTACGGGATCATCGCGAGCGCCTGGACGACCAGGCCGAGGAGGATGCCGACACCAAGAAGGCGCTGGCCCTCCGGCGGGATGTTCGTGACCTCCATGCCGGAGTGCTCCGAGGTGCCGTACACCCAGAGGAACATCCCCAGCGTCACGATGATGACGATGTTGTTCAGGACCGGAGTCCACATCATCGCGCCGAACTTGCCGCGGGCGTTGAGGATCTGCCCCATCACCACGTGGATGCCCATGAAGAAGATGGACGGCAGGAAGTAGCGGCTGAAGGTGATGGCGACATCGTTGGCCGCGGGGTTCGTCGCGACGGAGTTCGACAGCAGGCGCACCAGGAGCGGTGCCCCGAACATCGCGATCGCGGTGAGCGCGGCGAGCGCCACCATGACGAGCGTCAGCAGCCGGTTCGCGTAGGCCTCGCCGCCGTCCTCGTCGTCCTTCATGGCACGCACGAGCTGCGGTACGAAGACGGAGTTGAGGCCGCCGCCGACGGTCAGGATGTAGATCATGGTCGGCAGCTGGTAGGCCACCTGGAAGGCGTCACCCAGGAAGGCGGTGCCCAGCGCTGCCACGATCATCGCCGAGCGCACGAACCCGGTGAGCCGGGACACCATCGTGCCCGCCGCCATCACCGCGCTCGACTTCAGCAGGCCCGAGGCCTTGCCGCCCTTCTTCGCGGGCGGCGGTGCGGCCGGAGGCGGCACGGGGGCGGTGCCGAGGTTCATGGTCCGGTCCGCGGAGGGCGGCATGGGGGGCACGGCGCCGGGGACGGGGGCCGGGGAGGGGCCCGGGACCGACGGGGGCTGGTACGGCGGCTGGCCGCCGCCCTGCTGCTGATCGCGGAAGAGGTGGGCGAAGGCGTCCGGCTCGTGGCGTTCCTCGGCGGAGTGCGTGACGAGGTCGTCGACGCCGACGAACTGGGTGGTGCGGGGGTTGTCGCCGTACGGCAGGTACTGGCTCGGGCCCTCCGGCTCCGGGGCCGGGGTCTGTGCCCAGACGTTCGGGTCCGGGGCGTACGGGGACTGCTGCGGCTGCGCGTACAGCGGCTGCTGGGGCTGGTACGTGCCCGGGGGCGGCGGGGGGTGCGCGGCGCGGTCGTAGAGCGCCTCGGCGACCGGGTCCTGGGCGGAGAGGTCCTGCGCCCGGTAGGGATCCTGGGCGTAGGCGTCCTGGAGGTACATGTCCGCGGGGGGCTGCGGCGGCGGTACCTGGCCGTGCTCGGGCGGCGGGCCCTCGGGGTGGCCCGAGCTGCCCGCGGCCTGGCCGCGGTCACCGTCGTACGGCGCGTTCATGGTTACCCCACCTCATCGTCCCGGGCCCACCGGCCACGACATCCTCAACGGTCCACTCTCTCACCCGTGCCGGACGGGTCGGCGCTTTCGGATGCGGTGTCCGGTGTCGGGTCACTCGGCTGCTCCGGGTCGTCTGCCCCGGGCCCGGTGCCGGACTCCTCCTTGAGACGGTCCTCGGGCCCCTCGGGGTTCTCCGGGCCGTCCACGGCCTCGCCCGCCTCGTCGGGACCGTCGTCCTCGGCGGCACGGGCGGCGGCGCGCTTGCGCTGCGTGTACATACGGAAGCCGGCGAGGACAAGCAGGAGGAAGCCGCCGCCGATGACCAGCATCACCGTTGCCGTGAACTCGGTGACCTTGACCTCGAACTGGACGGCGTCGCCGTATGCCTGGCCGTCCTCCGTGTACAGCTGGGCGGTCACCGTGGCCTGGCCGTTGGCCTGCGCCGAGGTGGTGAACTTCACCGTCTGGCTGTGCCCGCCGGAGACCGCGACCTGCTGCTCGTCATAGGCGCCGTCGCCGATCTTGAGGCGCGTGGGGCTCGTCGAGGTCAGCCGCAGCACCAGGTGGTCGACGCCCTGCACCAGGTTGTTCTGGACGGTCACGGGGATCGTGGCGCTGCGTCCGGAGAGCTTGGTGTCGGACTTGTCGATCAGTTTGACCTGTTCGGTCAGGGAGTCGAGGTACGACCGCACGCCGTCGCGGTAGCTCTTCGCCTCGGTGGCACGGCCGCGCCACGACGTGGACATCTCACGGTTCATGGCCCGCCCGAAGGGGGTCACGACCCGGGCCTGGTTGGTCAGGATCACTTTGAACTTGTCGAGCTGGTCCTGCACGGCCGCGATCTCCTCGAAGGCCGACTTCGGCAGCTCCTGCTTGCGCAGTGAGGAGGGGTAGGCGGACGCCGACGGCACCTTCCTGGTGGCGCCCGGGTCCGGCTTGGCGGCGGCCGCCGCCGTGAGGTTCTGGGACTGGGACCAGTTCCCGCCCTGGAGGGCCGTCACCGCCTGGGCCATCGCCCGGGCCTGGCTCGCCGTCGCCATGCGCTGCGGGGCGACGACGATGCTGCGCTGCTTGTCCGTCTGGAGGTTGAGGGCGAGGCTCGACGCGAGGAACTTCTGCACGGCGAGGGTGGACGCGGAGGCTCTCGTCAGGTCGCCCTGGAACGCGGTGGACAGCCGTGCGTCCGCGACCACCGCCGTGGTGCCGCCGCCGATGGGACGAGCCGTCGAGGGCGTGTACGTCAGGCCGCCGGTCTCTTCCAGGCTGTCGCTGCGCGTGATCACCTTGTCGGCGCCGGCGGAGGTGGCGACCTTGACGATCGAGGGGTCGATGGCACCCTCGACCGGCCACGCGAAGTCGGTGGTCGGCGTCACGTGGAGCACCGTCTCCACGGTGGAGGCGGCGACGTCCGTGGCCTCCTTGAGGTGGCTCAGCGAGCCGGTGACGGACGTGCCGTTGTGGGCTAGGGAGGCGAGGTCCGGGTCGGAGAAGGGGAGGGCGACGACCTCCTTGTCCGCCACCGCGTCCTGCAACTCGGCCAGCCACTGCATCGCGACCCTCTGATGCGAGCCCGCCACCGTGGTGCCGCCCGAGGCGACGCGGTAGGTGCGCGTCATCGCGTCGACGGAGGCCAGCAGGTCCGGGTCGATGACCCAGGTGACGTCCAGCTCCTTGCCCAGCGACAGGAGCTGCTCCAGACGGCCGCCCGCTGAGATCTCCTCGGCGAGGTCGTCGTTGCTGAAGACCGGCGTCTGCTGTTCGTTCGACCCGGTCTCCGCCGTCATGTGCACGGTGGAGATCAGAGGCCACAGGACCGTCGTCTTCGTCTTCGTGTCGGCGCCCTCGGGCTGCCAGGGCAGGAACGTCCGCTGGATGCCGTACACCTGCGGCCACTGCTGGGCCGCCGTCTCGCCGGTGACGGAGACCCCGAACTGGTAGACGCCGTCGTCACCGAGGTCCAGGTCGTCGACCGGCACGGAGATGCTGAAGCTCTGGGAGACGCCCGGAGCGAGCGTGGAGAACTTCTTGACGTACTTCCCGCCGACGATCGTCCCGTCGAGCCCCGGCTCGAAGTCGGTGCGCTTGGCGACGGTCTCGATCTCCGACCGGGTGCTGACCTCCGGTCCCACCCGCAGATCCACCTGGGCGTCGGTGACCGCCTGCTTGCCCTTGTTGGTCACGGTGCCCGAGACGGTGAGGGTGTCGCCGTCCGTGGGAGCGCTGGGGGTGAGCGTGTCGAGGGCGACCGCCACCGTGCTGGAGGTGGAGGCGGCGTCCGCGGGCGTGGCGGCGGGCAGCTGGAGCAGCCCGGCCAGCAGGGGTGTCCCGGCGAGCAGGGCTCCGGTGCGCCGCAGCCAGCGGCGGGCAGGTGAGGGACTCATCCCCTGGAAGTCTGCCGCCTCGGCCACGCGCTCGCCCGTCCCTCGTCGTCGTCAGTGGTCGTCGGAATGTGCGTCCACGCATGGTAACGATGCGCGCTGAGGGGAAGTGCCGCGGACTGCTCCACAAGATCGGGGGAAGAGTCCGGGCCGTCCCGTATGTGTGCGTATAAAGGGGAGCGATTCTTAAAGCCGGAGGGGTGGGCCCCGCGTATCCGGCTGTGCAGATTTAATGGAGGCGCCTGGGGTCGCCCGGGCCACGTACCCTTTTCTGTTGTGCCGAACGCCAACGAAGACACCCCCAGCGCCCTGAGTCAGGTGCAGCACCGCGCGGTGAGTGAACTGCTGCGGGTCGCCCCTGTCGCCGACGACCTCGCCCGCCGCTTCCAGGAGGCCGGGTTCTCTCTCGCCCTGGTCGGCGGCTCGGTCCGGGACGCGCTGCTCGGCCGGCTCGGCAACGACCTGGACTTCACGACCGACGCCCGCCCCGAGGACGTACTGAAGATCGTGCGCCCGTGGGCGGACGCCGTGTGGGAGGTCGGAATCGCCTTCGGCACGGTGGGGGCGCAGAAGGACGGCTACCAGATCGAGGTCACGACCTACCGGTCGGAGGCCTACGACCGGACATCGCGCAAGCCCGAGGTCTCGTACGGCGACTCCATCGAGGAGGACCTCGTCCGGCGGGACTTCACCGTGAACGCGATGGCCGTCGCGTTGCCGGAGAAGGAGTTCATCGATCCGCACGGCGGGCTCGACGACCTCGCGGAGCGCGTGCTGCGCACCCCGGGCACCCCTGAGGACTCCTTCTCGGACGACCCGCTGCGGATGATGCGGGCCGCGCGCTTCGCGGCGCAGCTCGGCTTCGAGGTGGCTCCCGAGGTCGTCACCGCGATGAAGGACATGGCGGCGCGCATCGAGATCGTGTCGGCCGAACGCGTCCGGGACGAGCTGAACAAGCTCATCCTGTCCGCGCACCCCCGCAAGGGCCTGACACTGCTGGTCGACACCGGCCTCGCCGACCACGTCCTGCCCGAGCTCCCGGCGCTCCGTCTGGAGAGCGACGAGCACCACCGCCACAAGGACGTCTACGAACACACGCTGATCGTGCTGGAGCAGGCGATCGCGCTGGAGGACAACGGCCCCGACCTGGTCCTGCGGCTGTCCGCCCTCCTGCACGACATCGGCAAGCCGCGCACGCGCCGGTTCGAGAAGGACGGCCGGGTCTCGTTCCACCACCATGAGGTGGTCGGCGCGAAGATGACCAAGAAGCGCATGACGGCGTTGAAGTACTCCAACGATCTGGTGAAGGACGTCTCACACCTGGTCGAACTCCACCTGCGCTTCCACGGATACGGCACGGGAGAGTGGACGGACTCCGCGGTCCGCCGTTACGTCCGTGACGCCGGCCCCCTCCTCGACCGGCTCCACAAGCTGACCCGCTCGGACTGCACCACGCGCAACAAGCGCAAGGCGGCCGCGCTGTCCCGTGCGTACGACGGCCTGGAGGAGCGCATCGCTCAACTCCAGGAGCAGGAGGAGCTCGACGCGATCCGTCCCGACCTGGACGGCAACCAGATCATGGAGATCCTCGGCGTCGGCCCCGGTCCGGCTGTCGGTCGCGCGTACAAGCACATGCTGGAACTGCGCCTGGAGAACGGGCCGATGGGCGAGGACGCCGCGGCCAAGGCGCTCAAGGAGTGGTGGGCCGAGCAGGGCTGAGCCTGTGGAACGGGGTCATGTTTCACGTGAAACATGACCCCGTTCCACGAAGGTGCGATCTGGCCGTGAGAGTGGCGCCTCTTGATGCTAAGGCTGCCTGTCGGGCAGGGCTACAGAACCGCCCTGAAGCTGTGGACTGCGAACGGCGTACTCGATGAGTAGTCGTGAGCGCCTATATCGAAGTACGAACCGGTGCAGTTGTCCTTCGAGTAGTAACGGACGTCGAAGGTCCTGCCATTCGCCACTGAGTGGCCGAGAGTCAGGGAGTTCGCACAGCCCCCGGTCCAGTTGCCGCTAGCCGCAAATCGGTTGCCCTCGTAATTCGTGTTTTGCCACACGCAGACGCTCAAAGCGCTGATGCAAGAGTTTCGATCGGCTGTGCTAGCGCTGGCTGGCGGAGCCGCGACGATTGCCGCGGCAGACAGGGTTACTGCTGCGCTGACGATGCCAAATGCTCGTTTCAACGTGCCCCCTTTAGTCGCTTGGTCAAGCCGAAACTAGCACGGCATGTACATGACTGACGGAGGTAGAGGTGAAACGCGATCTATCTCTCATCTTGATCGCTGAGGCGATGTTTCACGTGAAACATCGCCCCGCTCATGATGAGAGTGGACCTACTTGGCCGAGTAGTCCTCAAGGCAGAGGGTGAAGTCCTTACTGCCGCCCGTTTCGGTGTACTCCGAGTACTTGTTGCGGTCGCACCCTTCAGTCGTGCCGTCCTTCTTCTCCGCGACCTTGTACGCAGCCTTGGAGTCGCTGCAGCCGACAACCTCCAGGCCCGGGTCAGTCGTGCTGTCCGGGTTGGAGATGCTCATGCAATCGCCGACCTTCGCCTGGTCGGCGTCATCGCGGCTCGTTATGTAACCGCCAATGGCGATACCGGCGACGGCCACGACGATGACGATGTTCTTGATCGTCTTGAAGCTGAGCTTGCGGCGCGGCTGCTCCGGCGGGACGGGCGCGTACGGCGCGGCGCCCTGCGGGGGAACGCCCGGCTGACCCTGGGCGTACGGGTTACCGCCCTCGGGCGGGTACGGGGCCTGGCCCTGGGGCTGGCCGTAGGGCTGCTGGCCCTGCGCGAACGGGTTCTGGCCCTGGGGCGGCGGAGTAGACACTTGGGGGTCCCCCTAGAACATGAGTGTGTGACACGCATAAGGAGCGAGTAAGACGCACGTAAGCTACCGGGCGCCAGTGACACTCCTGTACTCCAGGGGGACTCTGTGGCGTTGATGTGACACTTACCGCCGTTCAAAGTGGGTCATAGTGGCTGCAACTGCTCCGTAGATAACGGCAATTGTGACCACCAGCACCACGGAGCGCCCGTCCGGCGGCAGCATCAGAGCGGCCACGGCGGCCGCTCCCACGAAGGCGACGTTGAACAGCACGTCGTAGACGGAGAAGATCCGGCCCCGGAAACCGTCGTCGACAGAGAACTGCACGATGGTGTCCGTCGCGATCTTCGCGCCCTGAGTGGTCAGGCCCAGGACGAACGACGCCACGAGCATGGGGGCGACCGCGAACGGCAGGCCGAGGGCCGGTTCCAGGACCGCGGCGGCCGCCGCGCACACGGCGATCCAGCGGCCGGGCCCGAGCCGTCCCGCCGTCCAGGGCGTCAGGACGGCCGCCGCGAAGAAGCCGGCGCCGGAGATGCCCAGCGCCAGCCCCAGCAGGGCGAGTCCGTCATCGGTGGTCGAGGAGAACTCGTACCGGCACAGCATCAGCAGCATGACCAGCAGGGCGCCGTAGCAGAACCGCATCAGCGTCATCGTGGCGAGCGCTCGGGCGGCCTGTCGGCGCGCCGGCGAGGCGAGGTGGCGTACGGCGGCCACCAGGTCGTGTGCGGCGCCGGAGAGGGCCGTGGAGAGGCGTGGCCGGACCAACTCCTGGTCGGGTCCCAGCAGTTCCGGTGACATGCGCAGGGAGGCGAGCGCCGCGCACAGGTACAGGGCAGCGCCCAGCAGCACCACCGCCGCGTCGGAATCGGCGACCACCAGTCGTACGACGAAGGCCAGACCGCCGCCCGCGGTCGCGGCGAGCGTGCCCGCCGTGGGGGAAAGGGAGTTGGCGATGACCAGGCGTTCGTCGTCGACCACGCGTGGCAGGGCGGCCGACAGGCCCGACAGGACGAAGCGGTTGACGGCCGTGACGCACAGGGCGGAGACGTAGAAGAGCCAGTCCGGGGCGTCGCTGAGCATCAGGACGGCCGTCGCGGAGGCCATCGCCGCGCGCACCAGGTTGCCGTAGAGGAAGATCTGGCGGCGGCGCCAGCGGTCCAGCAGGACGCCGGCGAAGGGGCCCACCAGGGAGTAGGGGAGCAGCAGGACGGCCATGGCGGAGGCGATGGCGGCGGCCGAGGTCTGTTTCTCCGGGGAGAAGACGACGTACGCGGCGAGCGCGACCTGGAAGACGCCGTCGGCGCCCTGGGAGAGCAGGCGTACGGCGAGAAGGCGTCTGAAGCCCTGGAAGCGGAGCAGGACGCGCAGGTCACGTACGACGGCCATGGGGCACAGCCTCACACAAGGGAAGGGTCCCCGGGCGGTACAACCCGGGGACCCTCGACACAGCCCTGGCAGGAGCGTTTTTGAGCGACGGTGAGCTTTAGCGCTCGACCTCACCCTTGATGAACTTCTCGACGTTGGCGAAGGCCTCGTCGTCGAAGTACTGGACCGGCGGGGACTTCATGAAGTACGAGGACGCCGACAGGATCGGGCCGCCGATGCCGCGGTCCTTGGCGATCTTCGCGGCGCGCAGGGCGTCGATGATGACACCCGCGGAGTTCGGGGAGTCCCAGACCTCGAGCTTGTACTCCAGGTTCAGCGGGACGTCACCGAAGGCACGGCCCTCAAGACGGACGTAGGCCCACTTGCGGTCGTCGAGCCAGGCCACGTAGTCCGAGGGACCGATGTGGACGTTCTTCTCGCCCAGGTCGCGGTCGGGGATCTGCGAGGTAACGGCCTGCGTCTTCGAGATCTTCTTGGACTCCAGGCGGTCGCGCTCCAGCATGTTCTTGAAGTCCATGTTGCCGCCGACGTTGAGCTGCATCGTGCGCTCAAGACGGACACCGCGGTCCTCGAACAGCTTCGCCATCACACGGTGCGTGATGGTCGCGCCGACCTGCGACTTGATGTCGTCACCGACGATCGGGACGCCCGCCTCGGTGAACTTGTCCGCCCACTCCTTGGTGCCGGCGATGAAGACCGGAAGGGCGTTGACGAAGGCGACCTTGGCGTCGATGGCGCACTGGGCGTAGAACTTCGCCGCGTCCTCGGAACCGACGGGCAGGTAGCAGACGAGAACGTCGACCTGCTTGTCCTTGAGGACCTGGACGACGTCGACCGGCTCCTCGGCGGACTCCTCGATGGTCAGGCGGTAGTACTTGCCGAGACCGTCGAGGGTGTGGCCGCGCTGGACCGTGACGCCCTTGTTCGGGACGTCGCAGATCTTGATGGTGTTGTTCTCGCTGGCACCGATGGCGTCCGAGAGGTCGAGGCCGACCTTCTTCGCGTCGACGTCGAAGGCGGCGACGAACTCGACGTCACCGACGTGGTAGTCGCCGAACTGGACGTGCATCAGGCCGGGGACCTTGGTCGCCGGGTCGGCGTCCTTGTAGTACTCGACTCCCTGGACCAGCGACGCGGCGCAGTTGCCCACGCCAACGATGGCTACGCGGACCGAACCCATTCCGGTTGCTCCCTGTGTGTACGAGTGAGGCCCTGACTGGGCGCTCACGTGGCGGTGTCGTCGGGCAGATCGGTCCGGGGGGTGTCCCCGGGCCGTGGCAGGTTGCCCGTCGCTCCAGTGGTGTTGTTCTGCTGAGAGGACTGAGCGGGCCCCCCGGAGGCGGACCCCTTGAGGTCGCGTCCGGCCCGCTCGCTCTCGATGAGCTCGTTCAGCCAGCGCACTTCGCGCTCCACGGACTCCATTCCGTGGCGCTGGAGCTCAAGCGTGTAGTCGTCGAGGCGCTCCCGGGTGCGCGCGAAGGAGACGCGCATCTTCTCCAGCCGGTCCTCCAACCGGCTGCGGCGGCCTTCCAGCACGCGTACGCGTACGTCGCGCGAGGTCTGGCCGAAGAAGGCGAACCGCGCGGCGAAGTGCTCGTCCTCGTACGCGTCGGGGCCGGTCTGCGAGAGCAGGTCCTCGAAGTGCTCCTTACCTTCCGCCGTCAACCGATAGACGATCTTGGCGCGACGTCCCGCGAGTGTGGCGGCGAGGGCGTCCTCGGGAGCGTTCCCCGGCTCTTCGATCAACCAGCCGTTGGCGACCAGCGTCTTGAGGCAGGGGTAGAGCGTGCCGTAGCTGAACGCGCGGAACACACCCAGTGATGTATTGAGTCGTTTGCGCAGCTCATAGCCGTGCATCGGGGACTCGCGGAGCAGGCCGAGGACGGCGAACTCGAGGATCCCTGAGCGCCGGCTCATCCTCTCGCCTCCTCGTCCCTGGTTCGCTTATCTCGCTCTGATGTATCGACTCGATACATCATGACGATAGAACGGCCATCCGCATGCGACAAGTGGGGAGACGGTGAACGGGATCACATCACTTATTCATCCGAGGCAAGTTGCCTGATTTGGGGTGAACTTCGGGGCTAGGCGGGTTTTGACGGTGCGTAGTCTGTGCGCCATGCACACCACCGGGAACCGAGTGACGTCTGAGGGCGTCGTCGTCCCCGGTGCAGTACGGGTGAATGCGAAAGCGACCACATCCGTACTTCGGGGGGACCGGAAACCAGCCGCCGTTTCCAGGCGCGCACGGATGCGCCTGCCCGAGGAGTAGTCGTTCGATGAGCGAGCACCGTCGCAAACCGCCGCAGCCGCAGGGAGGCGGACGTGCCGAGGCCCGACGCGGCCAGTCCGGTCCGTCCTCCGGCCGCCGTGCGGCACCGCGAGGCGCCACCGGATCTCCTTCCGACTCGTACGGGTCGGGTTCATACGGGTCGGGAGGCGAGGAGCGGCCGTACGGCGGCCGCGCCGAGGCCCGGCGCGCGGCCCAGAGAAGCGGGGGCAGCCGACGCAGAGCGGCCGAACCCGCCGGCCGCGGCGCCCGACGCGGTGGCCCCGGCGGCCCGAGCGGTCCTGGACGAGGCCGAGCCGCCGCCTCCGGCAAGAACCGGTTCATCGACTATCCGCGCGCGGGCAAGTACGGATGGCAGCGCTGGATGCCGTCCTGGAAGCTCGTGTCCGGGCTGTCCCTGGCGTTCCTGGGCGGGCTGGTGGCGATCGCGGGTCTGGGTTACGCGATGGTCAGCATCCCCAGCGAGAACGCCGCGGCCAAGTCGGAGAACAACGTCTACTACTGGGAGGACGGCACCCGGATGGTCGCGACGGGAGCCGGCGCCAACCGGCAGAACGTCACGATCGACAAGATCCCGAAGGCCATGCAGTGGGCCGTGATCTCCGCCGAGAACAAGAGCTTCTACACCGACTCGGGCGTCGACCCCATGGGTATCGCACGAGCGCTCGCCAACATGGCGCGCGGCGGTGACACCCAGGGTGGTTCGACCATCACCCAGCAGTACGTGAAGAACACCTACCTGAGCCAGGAACAGACGGTCTCCCGGAAGTTCAAGGAGATGTTCATCTCCATAAAGGTGGGCACGAAGCTCACCAAGGACGAGATCCTCCAGGGCTATCTCAACACCTCGTACTACGGCCGCAACGCGTACGGCATCCAGGCCGCCGCTCAGACCTACTACGGCGTGGACGCGGAGAAGCTCTCGGTGTCCCAGTGCGCCTTCCTGGCCGCGCTCCTCAAGGGCCCGACGTACTACGACCCGGTCGACAACACGAGCATCGACCCCTCCGCGACCAAGGACAAGAACCTCGAGCGTTCCAGGGAACGCTGGGGCTGGATCCTGGAGCAGATGCACGACGACAAGCGCATCACGGACGCCGAGTACCAGGAAGCCATCAAGAAGTACCCGACGCCCCAGGGCCTCAAGGCGACCAAGGGCATGACCGGGCAGATCAGCTACCTCGTCGACACGGCCAAGAAGTACGTGCTGTCCCACTCGGACATCTCGCAGACCGAGTTCGACAAGGGCGGATTCCAGATCTACACGACCTTCGAGAAGGACAAGGTCGACGATCTCGCGGCGGCTGTGAAGAAGATCGAGAAGCAGAAGATCGATCCCGAGAAGCGCGAGAAGGACAAGCACGTCCAGTTCGGTGCGGCGTCGGTGCGCCCCAATGACGGTGCGATCGTCGCGCTGTATGGCGGCGCCGGCTACGAGAACGACCACTTCAACAACAATGCGAACACTTCGGGTGTGCCCGTCGGTTCGACGTGGAAGCCGTTTGTGCTCGCCGCGGCCATGGAATACGGCACGTACAAGGATCCGGACGTCGGAGTCTCGCCGCTCAGCAAGTACAACGGCAACGACCATCTCAAGGTCAGGAAAAACGACGGCACCTACGTCCTGAAAAAGGACAACTCGGTCTTCTATCAGGAGAACGAGAGTAACTATCCCTGGGGTTACATCAGCCTCCGCAAGGCGATGGAACAGTCCGTCAACACGCCGTTCGTGCAGCTCGGCATGGACGTGGGGTTGATGAAGGTGAGGGGCGTGGCGGAGAAGTCCGGAATCCTGGACGAGAGCATGCCGCAGGACCCGAACGCCTCCTTCTCCCTCGGTACATCAACTCCCAGCGCCATCCGCATGGCAGATGCCTACGCGACGTTCGCCGCGTCCGGTAAGCACGCGGACCCGTACTCCGTGACCGGCGTGAAGAAGGACGGGCAGGAACTTCAGGGCTTTGACAAGCCGAAGGTCACGTTGGCTATGCCCGAGAACGTGGCGCACAACGTCACAGACGTCCTTGAGAACGTCATCCAGAACGGTACGGGTACGAACGCGAAGGCCCTGGGGCGTACGGCGGCCGGCAAGACCGGTACCACCGACGAGAACAAGTCCGCCTGGTTCGTCGGCTACACCCAGCAGCTGTCGACGTCGGTCGCGATGTTCCGTGAGGACCCGAAGAGCAGCAAGCTGCTCTCCATGAACGGCACGGCCGGTGAGGACTCCATCCACGGTGGAGACATTCCGACGTCCATCTGGACCGAGTACATGAAGGCCGCCCTCAAGGGCGACAACGACCCTGGCTTCCCGGATGCCGAGAAGATCGGCGAGGTCCAGGACGAGGACGGTGCCCCCTCCCCGACCCCGTCCGTCACCGCGACTCCGAGCGAGACGCCGAGCGCGACTCCGAGCGAGGAGCCGAGCCCGACCTTCTCCGCTCCCTCGCCCACGGCGAGCGAGTCCTGCAAGTTCAGCTGGCAGTGCTCGGACGACGGAGGCACGGACACCGGTGGTACGGACGGAGGGGTGACCTCCACACCGACGGCCACGGAGACCGACACCACCAGAGGCAATCAAAATGGCGGCCTCTTCGGAGGATCGACCGGTTAGCCGCCGTATCGCCCGCCGAGGGTGTTTCACGTGAAACATGGGCCGCCGCACCCGCCAGGTGCGGCGGCCCTCGGCGTATTCCTAGACACGTACGGCAGGATGTGCCCCATGCCCAGCGCAGAATCGACGCAAGCGAGCGTGCACGAGCCGGAGCCGGTGCGGCCGACCAAGGATGACGAGATCGCCGCGAACGGCAGTGAGCTGATCGGCGGTCCCATCGGGCGGCGTGCGCTGCTCGGGACGTCCTGGTGGACGCCCGTGCGGATCATCGCGCTCGTGGCGATCGGCATGTTCGCCCTCGGCCTGGTCCAGAAGGCGCCCTGCTACAACGGCGGCTGGTTCTTCGGCGCCAGCTCGCAGTACACGCACGCGTGCTACTCGGACATCCCGCACCTCTACGCGGGACGCGGCTTCGCCGACGGGCTCGTGCCGTACTTCGACAAGCTGAACGGCGACATGGAGTACCTCGAATACCCGGTGCTGACCGGTGTGTTCATGGAGGTCGCCTCCTGGCTCACGCCGGGCAGCGGCAGCATCCAGGACCAGGAGCAGTGGTACTGGATGGTCAACGCCGGGATGCTGATGGCCTGCGCCGCCGTCATCGCCGTATGCGTGACCCGTACCCACGCCCGGCGCCCCTGGGACGGTCTGCTGGTCGCCGTGGCGCCCGCCTTCGCGTTGACCGCCACCATCAACTGGGACCTGCTGGCGGTCGCTCTGACGGCCGCGGCGATGCTGATGTGGTCGCGGGGCCGTTCGCTCGCCTTCGGCGTCCTGCTGGGCCTCGCCACGGCCGCCAAGCTCTATCCCGTCTTCCTCCTCGGCCCGTTGTTCGTGCTGTGCTGGCGCGCGGGCAAATGGCGGGACTTCGGGAAGGCGTTGGGAGGCGCCGCCGTCTCCTGGCTGGTCGTCAATCTTCCGGTGATGCTGCTCGCCTGGGACGGCTGGGCGAAGTTCTACGAGTTCAGCCAGGAGCGGGGCGTCGACTTCGGGTCCTTCTGGCTGATCATGGCCCAGAACTCGAGCGACCCGCTCAGCACCGACACGGTCAACACGTTCGCCACGCTGCTGGTGCTGCTGTGCTGCGTCGGCATCGCCGCGCTGACGCTGACCGCGCCGCGCCGGCCGCGCTTCGCCCAGCTGGCCTTCCTGATCGTGGCGGCGTTCATCCTCACCAACAAGGTCTACTCGCCGCAGTACGTCCTGTGGCTGGTCCCCCTGGCCGTCCTGGCCCGGCCCAAGTGGCGGGACTTCCTGATCTGGCAGGCCTGCGAGGTGGCGTACTTCCTGGGCATCTGGATGTACCTCGCGTACACGACCAGCGCGGACGCCCACAAGGGCCTGCCCCAGGACGGCTACCACTGGGCGATCGGGCTGCACCTGCTCGGGACGCTGTACCTGTGTGCGGTGATCGTGCGCGACATCTGGATGCCGGAGCGGGACGTGGTGCGCCGGTCCGGCGAGGACGATCCGTCAGGGGGCGTGCTCGACGGCGCGGAGGACGTCTTCGTCCTCGGCCCGGCCGCCCATCCCCCGCGGCACGCCGCCCACTTCGCGGGCCCGCAGGTGGAGTGGGGCGACCCCGCTTCTCCCGCGGACCGTTCGCTCTGAGCGAACAGGGCGTAGGCGACCCACGCAAAAGGCCGTACACGGGCAGTCCGTGTACGGCCTTTCGGCTGTCTGCGCAGGGCTGTTGAGTCGTCCGTACGGCGCTCAGCGGTCGACGATGCGGTCGAACTGCGTGGTGGTGTGCCGCAGATGGGCCACCAGCTCCTCGCCGACCTTCGGCTCCGGGGCATCGGAGGGCACGAACAGGATCGAGACCTGCATGTGCGGCGGCTCGGCGAACCAGCGCTGCTTGCCGCCCCAGACGAACGGAGAAAGGTTCCGGTTCACCGTGGCGAGGCCCGCGCGGGCGACGCCCTTGGCGCGCGGCATGACGCCGTGCAGCGCCTTGGGGGCCTCCAGGCCCACCCCGTGCGACGTACCGCCCGCCACGACGACCAGGAAGCCGTCCGAGGCCGCCTTCTGCTGCCGGTAGCCGAAGCGGTCGCCCTTGGCCACGCGCGTGACGTCCAGGACGGCCCCGCGGTACTCGGTGGCCTCGTGGTCCCCCAGCCACAGCCGCGTGCCGATCCGCGCGCGGAAGCGGGTCTGCGGGAACTGCTGCTGGAGCCGAGCGAGATCCTCGGCCTTGAGGTGGCTGACGAACATCGTGTGCAGCGGCAGGCGGGCCGCGCGCAGGCGGTCCATCCAGCCGATGACCTCCTCGACGGCATCCGAGCCGTCGGTGCGGTCCAGCGGCAGGTGGATGGCGAAGCCCTCCAGGCGGACGTTCTCTATGGCGGCGTGCAGCTGCGGCAGGTCCTGCTCGCTGATGCCGTGCCGCTTCATCGAGGACATCACCTCGATGACGACACGGGCGCCCACGAGGCCGTAGACGCCGTCGATCGACGACACCGAGCGGATGACCCGGTCGGGCAGCGGTACGGGCTCCTCACCGCGGCGGTAGGGCGTCAGCACCAGCAGGTCGCCGCCGAACCAGTCCTTGATGCGCGCGGCCTCGTACGTGGTGCCGACGGCGAGGACGTCCGAGCCGAGCCGCGTGGCCTCCTCCGCCAGCCGCTCGTGGCCGAAGCCGTAGCCGTTGCCCTTGCAGACCGGGACGAGTCCTGGGAACTGGTCCTGCACGTGCTTGTGGTGCGCACGCCAGCGCGCGGTGTCGACGTAGAGCGTGAGCGCCATGGCCGGACCTGGAACCTTTCTCGTGGCTGCGGTGTATCAGAGGTATGGAAGCGAACGAACGAGTCGAAGCCGCCGAAGCTATGGAAGCAAACCCGCGGGGTTCAGCGCCGCGACATGTAGATGTCGAGCGCCTTGTGGAGCAGCTTGTTGAGCGGGAAGTCCCACTCGCCGAGGTACTCGGCGGCCTGGCCGCCCGTGCCGACCTTGAACTGGATCAGGCCGAAGAGGTGGTCGGTCTCGTCCAGCGAGTCGGAGATGCCGCGCAGGTCGTAGACGGTCGCGCCGAGCGCGTAGGCGTCACGCAGCATCCGCCACTGCATCGCGTTCGAGGGCCGGACCTCACGGCCGATGTTGTCGGAGGCGCCGTAGGAGTACCAGACGTGGCCGCCGACGATCAGCATCGTCGCCGCCGACAGGTTCACACCGTTGTGGCGGGCGAAGTACAGCCGCATCCGGTTGGGGTCCTCGGTGTTGAGGGCCGTCCACATGCGCTGGAAGTACGACAGCGGGCGCGGCCGGAAGTGGTCGCGCACAGCCGTGATCTCGTACAGCCGCTGCCATTCCTCGAGGTCCTGGTAGCCGCCCTGGACGACCTCGACGCCGGCCTTCTCGGCCTTCTTGATGTTGCGGCGCCACAGCTGGTTGAAGTTCTTGTGGACCTCTTCCAGGGAGCGGTTCGCCAGCGGCACCTGGTAGACGTACCGCGGCTGGACGTCACCGAAGCCGGCGCCGCCGTCCTCACCCTGCTGCCAGCCCATCCGGCGGAGCTTGTCGGCGACCTCGAAGGCGCGCGGCTCGATGAAGTCGGCCTCGATGTCGCGCAGCCGCTTCACGTCCGGATTCTGGATGCCCGCCTTGATGGAGGTGGCCTCCCAGCGCCGGATGATCACCGGCGGGCCCATCTTCACCGAGAAGGCGCCCTGGTGCTTGAGGTGGGCGAGCATCGGTTCCAGCCAGTCCGTCAGATTCGGCGCGAACCAGTTGATGACCGGGCCCTCGGGGAGATAGGCGAGGTAGCGCTTGATCTTGGGCAGCTGACGGTAGAGGACGAGGCCCGCACCGACCATCTCGCCGGTCCTGTCGTCGAACCAGCCGAGGCTCTCCGAGCGCCACTCCGCCTTGACGTCTGCCCAGGCCGGAACCTGCATGTGGCTCGCCGCCGGCAGGCTCTGGATGTACGCCAGATGCTGCTCGCGGCTGATCGTCCTCAGGGTCAGGCTCATTCGGGGCGCTCCTCGGGCTGGTGTGTCCCCATGGGTACAGGGGCTCCGGCTCTCGCGCCGAAGCCTACTGCGCCTGGCGAGCGCCCCGACTGGGCGTACGGAACCTGCGCCCCGGCCGGTGGGCCGCCGAGGCGTTCCGAGGTGCTTTGTGTGGTGTTAAGGGGACGGTGCCGGTGGCGTCAGCTGATGACTCCGCCGAAGAGGCCGCCGTGCGCCATGCCGAGGAAGAAGCCGACCGCGGCGGCACCGAGACCGAGGATCAGTCCGAAGCGCTCACGGGTCGTCTCCGAGATCCACTGGCCGTAGGCGCCGGTGAGGATCCCGACCAGCCCGGTCCAGGAGCTGAGCAGGTGCAGATTGTGGAACATCGCCGTCACGAACGACGTGATCCCCAGCACCAGGGTCACCGCGAGCAGGGTGTCCTGGAGGGGGTGGGCTTTGCCGTCCGTGGCGAACAGGCCTCCGACGGTGTTGGGTCGCAATGCTTGTGCCATAGGGCACCTCCTGCGAAAGGCGGCGCATCGTAGCGCCATACACACCCGATGTGTACAGATTGTCGGCCCTGGCGGCCGGATTTCAACCGGAAGCCGAGGTGCGGGTACTCTGTACCGTCTGCACTGGTGTCTGCCCATGTCACGACCGGGACTACCGCGAGGAAGCCCCGATTGTCAGTGGCGGCCGATACCGTTGCGTACGCATCACGACCCTCCTGCCACGGAACGACCGTGGCCGCTGAGTCCAAAGGAGGTGGGTTCCACATGCGTCACTACGAGGTGATGGTCATCCTCGACCCCGATCTGGAGGAGCGCGCTGTCGCCCCCCTGATCGAGAACTTCCTCTCCGTCGTCCGTGAGGGCAACGGAAAGGTCGAGAAGGTCGACACCTGGGGCCGTCGTCGTCTCTCGTACGAGATCAAGAAGAAGCCCGAGGGCATCTACTCGGTCATCGACCTGCAGGCCGAGCCTGCGGTCGTCAAGGAGCTCGACCGCCAGCTGAACCTGAACGAGTCGGTCCTCCGGACCAAGGTCCTCCGCCCCGAGACCCACTGAGCTCTCCCGCTCAGTTGATCCCGGGATTCGAGTAGCAGCAACCAAGCAGCCAGAGCAGCAAACCCGCCGAGAGGTTCCCCATGGCAGGCGAGACCGTCATCACGGTCGTCGGCAATCTTGTCGACGACCCCGAGCTGCGCTTCACCCCTTCCGGTGCGGCGGTCGCGAAGTTCCGTGTCGCGTCCACCCCCCGCACCTTCGACCGTCAGACCAATGAGTGGAAGGACGGCGAGAGCCTGTTCCTGACCTGCTCGGTCTGGCGTCAGGCGGCGGAGAACGTCGCGGAGTCGCTCCAGCGAGGCATGCGCGTCATCGTGCAGGGCCGGCTGAAGCAGCGGTCCTACGAGGACCGTGAGGGCGTCAAGCGCACGGTCTACGAGCTGGACGTCGAGGAAGTCGGCGCCAGCTTGAAGAACGCCACGGCCAAGGTCACCAAGACGGCCGGCGGTGCCGGCCGTGGTGGCCAGGGTGGTTACGGCGGCGGTGGCGGCCAGGGTGGCGGCGGCTGGGGTGGAAACTCCGGCGGCGGCCAGCAGGGCGGCGGCGCTCCCGCCGACGACCCGTGGGCGACCGGCGCTCCCGCCGGTGGCAACCAGGGCGGCGGCGGTGGCGGCGGCTGGGGTGGAAACTCCGGCGGCGGCCAGCAGGGCGGCGGCTACTCGGACGAGCCCCCCTTCTAGGCCTTCGGGCCAAGGGTGGGTCGTACCCACACTTCTTGATCACACAGGAGAAACACCATGGCGAAGCCGCCTGTGCGCAAGCCTAAGAAGAAGGTCTGCGCTTTCTGCAAGGACAAGGTCACGTACGTGGACTACAAGGACACGAACATGCTGCGGAAGTTCATTTCCGACCGCGGCAAGATCCGTGCCCGCCGCGTGACCGGCAACTGCACGCAGCACCAGCGTGACGTCGCCACGGCCGTCAAGAACAGCCGTGAGATGGCGCTGCTGCCCTACACGTCCACCGCGCGCTAAGGGAAGGGTGACCGAATAATGAAGATCATCCTCACCCACGAGGTCTCCGGCCTCGGTGCCGCTGGCGACGTCGTCGACGTCAAGGACGGTTACGCTCGCAACTACCTGATCCCGCGGAAGTTCGCTATCCGCTGGACCAAGGGTGGCGAGAAGGACGTCGAGCAGATCCGTCGCGCTCGCAAGATCCACGAGATCCAGACCATCGAGCAGGCCAACCAGGTCAAGGGCCAGCTCGAGGCCGTCAAGGTCCGCCTGGCCGTTCGCTCCGGCGACGCCGGTCGTCTCTTCGGTTCCGTCACCCCGGCCGACATCGCTTCCGCGATCAAGGCTTCCGGTGGCCCCGAGGTCGACAAGCGCCGCATCGAGCTCGGTGCCCCGATCAAGACCCTGGGCGCCCACGAGACGTCCGTGCGTCTGCACCCCGAGGTTGCCGCCAAGGTCAGCATCGAGGTCGTCGCGGCCTGATCGCTGCGCTCGGTTTGAGCAGTTGTGAGAGGGGCCGTACCCATGGTGGTGCGGCCCCTCTTGCGTGCCCAAACGCAGGGGTGGAACCCGGCGTGTTTCACGTGAAACGTCGTGGGGCGCCGTGTTTCACGTGAAACGGTCAGTGCGAGGGCGCCTCTTCAGCAGCGAACCCAGCTCAGCGCGTGGCGCCGACGACGATCCAGCGGCCTGAACGGGACCGCAGCCAGAGCGTGAGCAGGCGGATCGTCATCATCAGCGCCATCGCTCCCCAGACAGCGGTGAGGCCTCCGCCGAGCGTGGGGATGAGCAGCGCCACGGGAGCGAAGACCGCCAGCGTCAGCACCATGGCCCGGGCCAGATACGGTCCGTCGCCGGCGCCCATCAGGACTCCGTCCAGGACGAACACGATCCCGCAGATCGGCTGGGCGAGCGCCACCACGAGAAGGGCGGGCAGGGCTGCGTCCTTCACTACGGGGTCACTGGTGAACAGCGGCAGGAACGCAGGTCGGGCCACGATGACCAGGAGGCCGAGGACCACGCCGGTCGCGATGCCCCACTGCACCATCCGACGGCAGGCCTCGCGCGCGCCCTGGGCGTCGCCCGCGCCGAGATAGCGGCCGATGATGGCCTGGCCGGCGATGGCGATGGCGTCCAGGGCGAAGGAGAGCAGGTTCCACAGGGACAGGGTGATCTGATGGGCCGCGATATCGGCGTCGCCGAGGCGGGCCGCCACAGCAGTGGCGATCATCAGGATCGCCCTCAGTGAGAGAGTCCGGACGAGGAGCGGGGCCCCCGCATGTGCTGAGGCGCGGATACCCGCGGCATCGGGACGCAGCGAGGCGCCATGGGCGCGGGCTCCGCGTACGACCACGACGAGGTAGACGGCGGCCATGCCGCACTGGGCGATGACGGTGCCCCAGGCGGAGCCGGCGATGCCGAGGTCGGCGCCGTAGACGAGGCCCGCGTTGAGGACGGCGTTGGCGACGAAACCGCCGATGGCGACGTACAGCGGTGTCCTGGTGTTCTGGAGTCCGCGCAGCACTCCTGTCGCGGCGAGGACGACGAGCATGGCCGGGATGCCGAGGGACGAGATCCGCAGATAGGTGGTCGCGTACGGGGCGGCGGTGTCCGAGGCGCCGAAGAGTTCCACCAAGGTCGGTGCCGTGGGCAGGACGACGGCGATCACCGCCGCGCCGAGCAGGAGGGCCAGCCAGATGCCGTCCATGCCCTGGCGGATGGCGGCCTGGAGGTCATCGGCGCCGACACGTCGGGCAACGGCCGCCGTGGTGGCGTAGGCGAGAAAGACGAAGACGCTGACGGCCGTCGTGAGGAGGGCCGAGGCGACTCCCAGTCCCGCGAGTTGTGCCGTGCCGAGGTGGCCCACGATGGCGCTGTCGACCATGACGAAGAGGGGCTCGGCGACCAGCGCACCGAAGGCCGGGACGGCCAGTGCGACGATCTCTCGGTCGTGCTGTCGTCGCGTGGCGCGCGGGGTCGCGGGAGCGTGTGTCATGACCACCAATCTAATCGTCCACAGGTAAGAGATGCAATCGCCTTAAGACCCTTACTCCATATCTTGTGGCGCGTGCTTGTGCGTGTCGTTCGATGTGATCTTGGTCCGACTGGGGAAGTTTTTCTTCTGCACAGCCGGTGGACGGTAAGTTCGCAGGTCAAGGCGGGTGCGGCGTGAGTGGCGCGAGCTTGTTCACAGGCCTGTCCACCGTGTCGTGCACAGGTTTCGGCGAGTTCTCCACAGCATCCGGGCCGTCGTCCACATGGCCTGTGGATAACCAGATTGGCTGACGGTGCCGGGAGGCCTACCGTGGTCCGGCGCCCGCTCCGTCCGTCGGTCTGGAAACCATCACAAAACCGACGCGCCAGAACCGGAGTTGGGCCTCTTATTTGTCAGTGCCGTGCCGTAGAAAGAGAGGCACGGCGAGGTCCGCTCGGCGGACGGGAGGAGGTGGCTCGGTGAGCATTTCCGAGCCCTTGGACGATCCGTGGGCCGACAGCGGTCCCAGTGATCGCCTGCCTGCCTCGCGCCGCCGCGGTGACGGGGGCCGGGCACGGGACGAGCAGCACGACCGCGGCCGGGAGAACGGTGAGTGGGACGGCGGGGGTTCGTCCTTCGAACGGGTACCGCCGCAGGACCTTGACGCCGAGCAGTCCGTCCTCGGCGGCATGCTCCTGTCCAAGGACGCCATCGCGGACGTCGTGGAAGTCATCAAGGGCCACGACTTCTACAAACCGGCGCACGAGACGATCTTCCAGGCGATCCTCGACGTCTACGCCAAGGGCGAGCCGGCCGACCCGATCACGATCGCGGCCGAGCTCACCAAGCGCGGCGAGATCAACAAGGTCGGCGGCGCATCGTATCTGCACACCCTCGTCCAGACGGTGCCGACGGCGGCGAACGCCGAGTACTACGCCGAGATCGTGCACGAGCGCGCGGTCCTGCGGCGGCTGGTCGAGGCCGGTACCCGCATCACCCAGATGGGATACGCGGCCGACGACGACGTCGACGAGATCGTCAACCGCGCCCAGGCCGAGATCTACGCGGTCACCGAGCAGCGCACCAGCGAGGACTATCTGCCGCTCGGCGACATCATGGAGGGCGCCCTCGACGAGATCGAGGCGATCGGCTCCCGTACCGGCGAGATGACCGGTGTCCCGACCGGCTTCACGGATCTCGACTCGCTCACCAACGGTCTGCACCCCGGCCAGATGATCGTCATCGCCGCGCGTCCCGCCATGGGCAAGTCCACCCTCGCGCTGGACTTCGCGCGGGCGGCGTCGATCAAGAACAACCTGCCGAGCGTCATCTTCTCCCTCGAAATGGGGCGCAACGAGATCGCGATGCGTCTGCTGTCGGCCGAGGCGCGGGTGGCCCTGCACCACATGCGCTCCGGCACCATGACGGACGACGACTGGACGCGGCTGGCCCGCCGGATGCCGGAGGTCTCGGCTGCGCCGCTCTACATCGACGACTCCCCGAACCTGTCGATGATGGAGATCCGGGCGAAGTGCCGTCGGCTGAAGCAGCGCAACGACATCAAGCTCGTGATCATCGACTATCTCCAGCTGATGCAGTCCGGCAAGCGCTCCGAGAGCCGTCAGCAGGAGGTCTCGGACATGTCCCGTAACCTCAAGCTCCTCGCCAAGGAGCTGGAGGTCCCGGTGATCGCGCTCTCGCAGCTGAACCGTGGTCCCGAGCAGCGCACGGACAAGAAGCCGCAGGTGTCCGACCTGCGTGAGTCCGGCTCCATCGAGCAGGACGCCGACATGGTGATCCTGCTGCACCGCGAGGACGCCTACGAGAAGGAGTCGCCTCGCGCGGGCGAGGCGGACATCATCGTGGGCAAGCACCGTAACGGTCCGACGGCGACGATCACGGTCGCCTTCCAGGGCCACTACTCGCGCTTCGTGGACATGGCGCAGACCTGATCCGCCCGCCGCGGGCGTATTGGGTTCGACGCCCCGGTGCCTCGCGGGGTGGACTGGGCCCATGACGACATCTCAGGAAGAGCTGCTTCCCGGCACACGCCGGGCGCTGCTGCACCGGATCGGCGTGGCCCAGTCCGAGGGGCGTTCCCCGTCGCTGGTGGCGACGGTGGTGCGGGGCGGTCGGGCCGTCTGGCACGGCTCGCGGACCTCGGTGGAGGGGCACGGACCGGACGAGCACGTGCAGTACCGGATCGGCTCGATCACCAAGACCTTCACCGCCGTGCTGGTGCTGCGGCTGCGCGACGAGGGGCTTGTCGACCTCGGCGATCCGCTGGAGAAGCATCTGCCGGGCACCGGCGCGGGGGAGGCCACCATTGTCGAACTGCTCGCGCACACGGCCGGGTTGGCGGCCGAGTCACCAGGTCCGTGGTGGGAGCGCACGCCGGGCTCGCTGCGTCCCGAACTCGCCGATGTGCTCGGCGAACAGCCCTTCCTGCATCCGGCCGGACGGCGCCACCACTACTCGAACCCCGGGTACACCTTGCTGGGCGCCCTGGTCGAGAAGTTGCGTGGTGCCCCGTGGGAGGACGTTCTGCGGCGCGAGGTGCTCGAACCGCTGGGCCTCGACCGCACGAGCTCCCGGCCCCGGGCGCCGCATGCGGGCGGCTGGGCGGTGCACCCCTGGGCCGATGTGATGCTTCCGGAACCCACGGAGGACCTGGGGCGGATGGCCCCGGCGGGTCAACTCTGGTCCACCACTGGTGACTTGGCGAAGCTCGCCGCCTTCCTGGTGGCGGGGGACGACCGTGTGCTGAGCGCGGAGACGGTACGGGAAATGCGGACGCCCGCCGCGCCGCCGGAGGCCACGGATGTCGTGGACGGTGCCGCCTACGGTCTCGGAATGCAGGTGCAGAGCCGGGACGGACGGCTGCTGGTCGGCCACTCGGGGTCTCTGCCGGGCTTCCTGGCGAACCTCACCATCAGCGTGGCGGACGATGTCGCGGCGGTGGTCCTGGCGAACTGCACATCGGGCCCGTTGCTGGGCTCCGTGGGCGCCGATCTCGTCCGCATCGTCGCGGAGGCCGAGCCGCGGATTCCCGAGCCGTGGCGACCCCTGCCCGAAGTCGACCCGGCGGTACTGGAGTTGGCGGGGCCTTGGTACTGGGGCACGCACGCCTTCGCTCTGCGGATGACGACGGAGGGCGGGGTCTCGCTGGATCCCCTCGGCGGCAGTGGCCGGCGCTCGCGCTTCCGGTCGAACGGGGACGGAACGTGGACCGGGCTGGAGGGCTATTTCGCCGGGGAGCCCCTGAAGGCCGTACGGCGGCCTGAGGGCAGTGTGAGCCACCTGGACCTCGGGTCGTTCGTGTTCACGCGTCAGCCGTACGACAAGGAGGCTCCTGTGCCGGGTGGGGTGGACCCGGAGGGGTGGCGCGGGATCGGCTGAGCGGTGAAGGGGTCTGTTTCACGTGAAACAGACCCCTTCATGTGACTTGCTGTGCAGCAGGCCCCTCCGCCGCGTGGCACTCGGGGCCTCACAGCGGCAGCTTGAATCCCACGTGCGAGGCCTCGAAGCCCAGCCGCTCGTAGAAGCGATGCGCGTCGGTGCGGGTGGCGTCGGAGGTGAGCTGGACCAGCCGGCAGTTCTGGCGCCGGGATTCCTCGATGGCCCACTCGATGAGCTGAGTGCCCAGGCCGCTGCCGCGCTCGTCGGCATGGACGCGGACCGCTTCGATGATGGACCGGGTCGAGCCGCGTCGGGAGAGCCCGGGAATCACCGTGAGTTGGAGTGTGCCGATCACGCGGCCCTCGCGGACGGCGACCACCAGGTGCTGGTTCGGATCGGCGGCGAGCCGCTCCAGCGCGGTCAGGTACGGGGTGAGGTCGTCCGGCGATTCACGCTGGGCCCCCAGGGGGTCGTCGGCGAGCATGCCGACGATCGCGGGGATGTCGCCGGTGACGGCGGCACGTATTTCAAGATCTCCCATGCCCGCCACCCTAGGCGGGCACGTTGAGGGACTCCACCACCCGTACCAGCGGTGCCAGTTCGGGGTTCTTGGCCGCTTCGTCGAGGGCCTCGCGCAGGGCGGAGTCATTGGTCGGCCGTGCCGCTTCGAGGAGCTCGATGCCGGCCTCGGTGACGTTGGTGTAGATGCCGCGGCGGTCGGTGGGGCAGAGGTAGCGGGTGAGCAGTCCGCGGTCCTCCAGGCGGGTGACCAGCCGGGTGGTGGCGCTCTGGCTCAGGACGACGGCGTCGGCGACCTGCTTCATCTGCAGATGGCCTCCGTCCCCGTCGTGCTGGCGGCTGAGGACGTCGAGCAGGGAGTACTCGCGCACGCTGAGGTCGTGCTCGGCCTGGAGGGCCCGTTCGATGTGGGCCTCGATCCTGCCGTGCAGCAGGGAGAGGGCGCACCAGCCCTGGGCGAGGGCGGTGAGTGCGGGATCCGTCGCTGTCATCGGTGCTTCCTTCGTCCCGGAGCGGCTGACACCAGGATAGAGCAGGTGCGCAATAGTCATCGCTTGCAAATAGACAGCGTCTGCAAGTATTGTCGTGAGTCGTAAAGCGCTCCTGCAATCACTTGGGAAGGTGCAGTCTCCATGCCTCTCGCGCTCCTGGCTCTCGCGATCGGGGCCTTCGGAATCGGGACCACCGAGTTCGTGATCATGGGCTTGCTGCCCGAGGTCGCGGGCGACTTCGGGGTCTCCATCCCCACGGCGGGCTTCCTGGTGACGGGCTATGCGCTCGGCGTCATGTTCGGTGCCCCGCTGATGACGGTGCTCGGCACCAAGGTCTCCCGCAAGCGCATGCTGATGCTGCTGATGGGCCTGTTCATCGCCGGCAACCTGCTGTCCGCCCTGGCCCCCGCCTTCAGCGTCATGCTGATCGGCCGCGTGGTCGCCTCACTCGCCCACGGCGCCTTCTTCGGCATCGGCTCGGTCGTCGCGGCGGACCTTGTCGCCCCGGACAGGAAAGCCGGAGCCATCGCGATGATGTTCACCGGCCTCACCGTCGCCAATGTCGTGGGAGTTCCGCTCGGCACCCTCGTGGGACAGACCGTCGGCTGGCGCGTCACCTTCGCCCTGGTCGCCGCGCTCGGCGTCCTCGGCCTGGCCGGCATCGCCAAGCTCGTCCCCGACATGCCCAAGCCGGAGGGCGTGCGCCTGCGCCATGAGATGGCCGCCTTCAAGAACACCCAGGTCCTGCTCGCGATGGCGATGACCGTGCTGGGCTTCGGCGGCGTCTTCGCGGCCATCACCTACATCGCGCCGATGATGACCCATGTGGCCGGATTCGCCGACGGCTCCGTCACCTGGCTGCTCGTCCTCTTCGGCCTCGGCATGGTCGGAGGCAACCTCGTCGGCGGCAAGTACGCCGACCGCGCCCTGATGCCCCTGCTGTACGTGTCTCTGGGCGCCCTCGCGGTCGTCCTCGCGCTGTTCACGCTGACCGCGCACAACAAGGTCCTCGCGGCCGTCACGATCGCGCTTATCGGCGCCCTGGGCTTCGCCACTGTCCCGCCCCTGCAGAAGCGCGTCCTCGACCAGGCGCACGGCGCCCCCACGCTGGCCTCGGCCGTGAACATCGGCGCCTTCAACCTGGGCAACGCGCTCTCCGCCTGGCTCGGCGGTCTCGTCATCGGCGCCGGGTTCGGCTACACCGCCCCCAACTGGGTGGGCGCCGTACTGGCCGCGGCCGCCCTGGGGCTCGCTGTGGTCTCGACAGCCCTGGAACGCCGCCACAGCTCTCCCAGCGCCCTCGTCGCGGGAGCAGCGCCGGCCGAGCAGAAGGCCGACCACGAGGCTGAGCACAGGGCCGCTGTGAGTCACTGAGCTGCCGTGCGCCACTGAGCCGCCGCGCGGGACGACGCCGGGCCCGGAAAGGGCCCGGCGCAGTCGGTTCAGGCCGCCACCGTCACCGGGGCGAACCGCCGGCTCCAGTCCCCGGGGAGCTCCGAGATCCCGTACGTCATCACGTCGTTGAAGACGAGCGACTCAAGGCCGTGCTCCTTCAGCCACGTCCGCAGCTCCTCGTGCCGTACGTCGATGTCCGTGCGCAGCGCGCGATCGGTGCGGGCGGCGAGGGAGGCGACGAGCGCCTTCGCGGTCTCCGTGTCCCGGGCCACGAGCGGGCCCACGACGTGGGTGTCCATGTTGGGCCACGCGGCGGAGTACCCGATGATCCGGCCGTCCGCCTCGGCGACCCGCAGCTGGTCGGCGAAGGCGGGCAGGCGCGTGACGATGTGGGTGCGGTCGGCGCCGAAGACCTCCTCGTCGAGCCGGAGGATGGCGGTGAGGTCCTCGGCGGTGGCCGCACGTGTGGCGACGGAGGGCTCGTATCCGGCGGCCGTGAAATGGCCCCGTACCATTTCCGCCCGGCCGGTGACCTTGAAGCCGAGTTCCTCGTAGAGCGGTCGGCCGTACGGCGTCGCATGGAGGGCCAGCGGGGTGGTGCCCATCTCCGCGATCACGTGCCGCATCAGCCGGCGGCCGATGCCTTGGCGGGCGTGGCGTTCGGCGACCAGCACCATGCCGATGGCCGCCAGATCGGGGCGGTCCCGCGGCCCGTACGCGGTGACCACGCAGGCGGTGACGAGGCCGCCGTCCGGGTCGTCGATGCCGTATCCCCTCGCGGAGGTGAGGAGGAAGCCCCACTTGTGCTCCTCGCTTGGCCACCCCCGGTCCTCGGACAAGTCGGCGCAGGCGGTGAGATCGCGGAGCGTCAGTCGGCGGATGGGGAGATCGGCGAGGGAAGGTGTCGACACGCAGGTCAGGCTGTCTGACGGGTGCCCCCGGCGTCCACCCGTTTCCTGCGAGAGGTGCGAGGTTTTGGCCATATCGTGGCCGACCGCACAGTGCTTCGACAGGCGGCGCATGTTTCACGTGAAACATGCGCCCATGGCAGACAAGTTAGCCTCGGGCATCATGGCGCGACTTCATCTCTTCGACCTTGACGGCACGTTGCTGTACGGCACTTCCTCGCCTGTGGAGATATCCCGGCAATTGGGGCTGGAAGCCGAGGCCGTGGCGCTGGATCAGGCGATCTCGGCGGGGCTGATCGAGCCGCCCGAGTATGCGGCGCGGGTGCGTGAACTCTGGGCGGAGCTCACCGAGGCCCATGTGGCGGCCGCTTTCGAAGGCGCTCCATGGCTGGCCCGCATTCGCGAGGTCTGGAAGGAGATCCGGGCGAACGGGGACTACTGTGCCGTCGTCTCGCTCTCGCCCTCCTTCTTCGTCGAGCGACTCACCACCTGGGGTGCGCACGCGGCCCACGGATCGCGATTTCCCGCCGTGCCCTTCACCGAACCCGTGGACCCTGCCGGAGTGCTCAACGCCGCGGCGAAGGTCCTTGTCGCCGACCGGCTGTGCGAGGAGTTCGGGGTGACCCGGGCGGACTGTATTGCCTATGGAGACTCGTCCTCGGACAGGGACCTCTTCGGTGCGGTACCGGTCTCCGTCGCGGTCAATGCGGACAGCCATCTCGCCGGCCTCGCGACACATGCCTACACGGGCAGAGATCTGTGGGATGCCTATGAATTGGTGCGTGGCGCCCGGTAATTGAAGGAATTGTTGGTTCGCCCCCTCGCCCATTCATGGAGGCCGGAGGGGGGACTTGTGCGCGCGGTGGCGACCGGTAGGGTCGACTCCGGTTGGGCGGAGCAGCCTAACGGGACGGAGAGATCGAAGACCCGCATTTTCGGTTATGCGGCCGAGGTGTCCACGCGCGGTGGGATGCTGCGGTGAGAGCGCTGCGGCCAATGTCACACTCTCGCCTTACTTGTCCGTATGGAGCGCGAATACGGGTTGAATATGGCCGTATTGGCCGTGGCCATGAACGGGGAAAGCAAGCCGTCTGCGGGGGAAAGCAGGCACATTCCGACCGAGGAAGTGCGCAGACCGACCGAAAGATGTTCGAGGCGAGGCACACCATGGACGCTCCGACCACGGCGTCGGCCGACAACGGCACTACCGGCGGCGGGAGCGGCTGGTTCACGCCGCACACGCAGCCGACCACCCCGCCCGGCGGCGAGCAGGAGACCGCTGAGGGAACCCGCCTCGCGGGGCTGCGCCCGGTCGGCAGGACCACTCCGGATGCCGAGCCGGACCCCTCGGGACAGCCGGCCCCCGCCTGGTCCGGGACGCCGAACCCCGCCCCGGCGGAGCCCTCGTCCCCCGAACACCGGGTGCCCCCGCAGCGTGCGGCCCCTTCGCAGGCCCAGGAGGCCTCCCCGGACGCGATCCTCATCCGCCGGACCATGGCGGAGGTCGCCCCCGTGGCCGACAAGGTCACCTCGTACTTCTACGCGCTTCTCTTCGTGCGCCACCCGGACCTGCGGCCGATGTTTCCCGCCGCGATGGACACCCAGCGGGACCGGCTGCTCAAGGCGCTGCTCACCGCCGCCGAGCACGTCGACAACACCCCCGTCCTCGTCGACTATCTGCAGAACCTGGGCCGCGGTCACCGCAAGTACGGGACGCGCGCCGAGCACTACCCGGCCGTCGGGGAGTGCCTCATCGGGGCCCTGAGCAAGTACGCCGAGACGATCTGGACCCGGGAGCTGGAAGCGGCCTGGGTCCGCGCCTACACGACGATCTCGCAGGTGATGATCGACGCGGCCGCCTCGGACGAACTGCGCGCCCCGGCCTGGTGGTACGCGGAGGTCGTCTCGCACGACCTCAGGACCCCGGACGTCGCCATCGTCACCGTCCGCCCGGACCAGCCCTATCCCTTCCTGGCGGGCCAGTACACGAGCCTGGAGACCCCTTGGTGGCCGCGGATCTGGCGGCACTACTCCTTCGCCTCGGCGCCCCGCTCGGACGGCCTGCTGTCGTTCCATGTGAAGGCCGTCCCGGCGGGCTGGGTCTCCAACGCCCTGGTACACCGCGCCCGCCCCGGAGACATCCTCAGGCTCGGCCCGCCGGGCGGTTCGATGACCGTGGACCACACCACCGACAACGGCCTGCTCTGCCTGGGCGGCGGCACCGGCATCGCACCCATCAAGGCCCTGGTGGAGGACGTGGCCGAACACGGCGAACGGCGCCCGGTCGAGGTCTTCTACGGGGCCCGCACGGACCACGACCTGTACGACATCGACACGATGCTCAGACTCCAGCAGACCCACCCGTGGCTCTCGGTCCGCGCGGTCATAGACCAGCAGGCCCGCGTCCAGCTCCCCGACGCCATCCGCCGGTACGGCCCCTGGAACGAGTACGACGCCTTCGTCTCGGGCCCGCCCGGAATGATCCGCAGCGGTGTGCACGCCCTGCGGGACATAGGTATCCCCTCGGAGCGCATACGCCACGACTCGGTGGAGGAACTCGTCGTCGTCGGGCCCTGACCGCCGCCCAGGTCCGAAACCCAGGCGAGCCCTCAGCCCAGATCCGGCGCGTGCATCGCCCGTACGCCCTCGATGTTCCCGTCGAGATAGTGCCGCAGCGACAGCGGTACGAGGTGGACGGAAGCGATCCCGACGCGAGTGAACGGCACCCGCACGATCTCGTACTCGCCGATGGGTTCGTCGACCTCGGGGCCGTGCCGCAGCGAGGTGTCCATCGACTCCAGGTGGCAGACGAAGAAGTGCTGGACCTTCACCCCGGTCGCGCCGCCGTCCTCGCCGATGTGCTCGACGGTGTCGACGAAGCAGGGCACCACATCGGTGATCTTGGCGCCGAGTTCCTCGTACACCTCGCGGTGCAGGGCGTCGACGACGGTCGTGTCGGTCGGCTCGACCCCGCCACCGGGGGTGAGCCAGTAGGGATCCATGCCGGGCTTGGTGCGCTTGATCAGGATCAGGTCATCGCCGTCCAGAAGAACGGCACGGGCGGTGCGCTTGACCACGGGTCGGACGGTCATGGGGGAAATGTGGCCCGGTTGGTTCCACGTGAAACATCGCAAGCCGTCATCGGCCGAGCGCACTCGGTGATCGACGGAAAGTCGCAGGTCAGCACCAGTCCGAAGCCGTCCGCAGCAGCCATTCGTGGGCCCGCGCGATATGCGGCATCGCCAAGGTGCCGGTACGGACCACCAGGAAGTACGTCCGCAACGGCGGCACCGCCGGATGGTGAAGGGCGACGACCTCACCGCGTTCCAGGGCGGGCGCGGCCAGATAGCTGGGCAGTACCGCGAGCCCGGCGCCCGCCGCCGCGCAGGCCAGCACCGCGCGCAGGTCCGGAACGATGACCGTGCCCGGGGTGGCAGGGCGGGAGTCGAAGACGGAAGCCCAGTAGCGGGAGACGAACGGCAGTGACTCATGCACCTCGACCACCGGAAGGTTCTCCAGGGCGGGCGCTCCCTTGCGGCGCAGCGTCCCGGAGTTGATCTGCCGCGCCCAGTGCGGGGAGGCGACCAGGACGTGGACTTCGTCGCAGAGCGTCGTCGCCGTGAGGAGAGCACCGCGCGGACGGGCCGTACTGATGGCCAGATCGTGATGTCCGGCGGCCAGTCCTTCCAGGGTCTCCTCGGCGTTTCCGAAGGAGGCGCGCAGCGCGAAGCCCTGGCCGTCCTCGCCGGTCAGCTCGGTGAGCGCGGGCAGCGCCCGTTCCGCGGTGAACTCGGGGGGCCCGGCGAGGTGGAGGGTTCGTAAAGAGGAGTCCTCGTCGAGCCCGCTCTCGGTGATCTCCACCAGGGCGTCGAGATGCGGCGCGGCCTTGTGGGCGAGCTCGTCGCCGATGGTCGTGGGCGTCACCCCGCGGGCCTGCCGCAGGAACAGCGGGCGGCCCAACTGCCGCTCCAGCGTACGGATCTGCGAGGTCACGGCCGGCTGCGAGAGGCCCAGCAACGCGGCGGCGCGGGTGAAGGAGCCGGCCCGGTGCACGGTCACGAAGGTCCGCAACAAGGCCAGATCCATGCCACGCCCTCCCCTCCGGTGTCCTGCTCCGGCCCCCCGGCCGCGCCCAACTATAAATATGTCGATAGGTCGCTGTCGCTACTGTGATTGGACACTGACACAGAGTCAACTAGCCTTGGTCGCGCGGTTCTTCGCGCGCGGAACCGAGGACGGTCCGAGCCACGAGGGGGGAGGCTCGGACCGTCCGTTGTGCGTAGCCGGGCACCGACAGGGGCGTAGAAGAAGAGGTCAGTCCGCCGACTCGGCCAGCGCACGCAGCACATCGGCCACCAGGTCCTCAGGGTCCTCGGCGCCGACGGAGAAGCGGATGAAGCCGTCCGGCACCGCGTCCCCGCCCCAGCGCCCGCGCCGCTCGGCAGTGGAACGCACCCCGCCGAAGCTGGTCGCGTCGTCCACGAGCCGCAGCGCGTCGAGGAAACGGTCGGCACGCGCGCGCGTGGGCAGCGCGAAGGAGACCACGCACCCATAGCGCCGCATCTGCTGCGAGGCGACCTTGTACGAGGGATCCTCGGGCAGCCCCGGGTACCGCAGCCCCGTCACCTCCGGCCGGCCCCGCAGGGCCTCGGCGAGCACCAGCGCGGTCGCGTTCTGCCGGTCCACGCGCAGCTGGAGCGTGGCGATCGAACGGTGCGCGAGCCAGGCCTCCATGGGCCCCGCGATCGCTCCGACGATCTTGCGCCACCGCCGTACCGCGGTCATCGCCTCTCCGTCACGGCCGACGACGTACCCCAGGAGGACGTCTCCGTGCCCCGTGAGCTGCTTGGTGCCGCTGGCCACGGAGAAGTCGGCGCCGAGCTCCAGCGGGCGCTGTCCGAGCGGTGTGGCGAGGGTGTTGTCGACCGCGACGAGGGCACCACGCGCGTGTGCCGCCTCGACGAGCCGCCGGATGTCACACACGTCGAGTCCGGGGTTCGACGGCGTCTCGATCCACAGCAGCTTCGCGCCGTCCAGCACCTCCAGCTGGGCGTCGCCGCCGGTGGGCGCGGTCCGCACCTCGATGCCGTACGCCTCCAGCTGCGCACGGACCAGGGGCAGCACCTGGTAGCCGTCGCTGGGCAGGACGACCGTGTCCCCGGCGCGCAGCTGGGAGAAGAGCACCGCGGAGATGGCGGCCATGCCGGAGGGGAACACGAGCGTCTGGACGCCGTCCTCGCCGGGCGCCTCCAGCTCGCCGATGGCCTGCTCCAGAAGCGTCCAGGTCGGGTTCTCGTCACGGCCGTAGGTGTACGGGCCGCCCACCTCGCCCGGCAGATGGAAGTGGGCGGCGAACACCGGGCCGGGCAGGGTGGGCTCGTTCCTGACCGGCTCGGGCAGTCCGGCCCGTACCGCGCGCGTGCCGTCCCCGGTGTTCTCCGTCGTATCGCTCATGACACGCGTCCCTTCACGTCCTCGCGTACCGCGGCGAGGAGGCCCTCGCTCGCTGCCTCCACCATCTCAAGGCACTCCTCGAAGCCGTCCATGCCCCCGTAGTACGGGTCCGGTACGTCGAGGTCGTCCCCGGAGAATTCAGAAGGGGCGTGCGAAGCACTCGTTGAGGGGCGGTGGTCGGGCGACGGGCGGGCGTAGGAGCGCAGCAGCCGTACCTTCGCCGCGTCCTCCGGAGTCGGCGCGAGGCGGCGCAGGGCCTTGAGGTGGCCGTGGTCGAGGGCGACGACGAGGTCCAGGCGGGCGAACCACGACGACTGGAACCGACGGGCCGTGTGGGCGCCGTCGTAGCCGTGCTCCTCCAGGACCGACACCGTGCGCGGGTCGGCGCCGTCGCCCTCGTGCCAGCCGCCCGTGCCGGCGCTGTCGACCTCGACCGTGCCGCCGAGCCCGGCTTCCTCCACGCGCGCGCGGAAGACGGACTCGGCCATCGGCGAGCGGCAGATGTTGCCGGTGCAGACGAAGCAGACGCGGTACGTCATGAGGGGCTCAGTCCCCGTCGGGCAGGACGACGTTGAGCGCCCAGGACACGATCGAGATGATCAGACCGCCGACCACGGCGGTCCAGAAGCCCTCCACATGGAAGCTCAGGTCGAACTTGTCGGCCAGCCACGAGGTCAGCAGCAGCATCAGCGCGTTGACGACCAGCGTGAACAGACCGAGCGTCAGGATGAGCAGCGGGAGGCTGAAAAGCTTCACGATCGGCTTGACCAGGAAGTTCACCACGCCGAAGATCAGCGCGACCAGGATCAGGGTGCCGACCTTCTTGCCCGTGCTGTCACCGGTCAGGGTGATCTTGTCGAGCAGCCAGACGGCGACCGCCAGGGCGCCCGCGTTGGCGATCGTCTTGACTACGAAATTCTTCATGTGTCTGATCGTGGCAGAAGAGATCAGCCATGAGCAGTGGGACAAGAGCGGACGAGGGTGATGAAGGCATTCCGGCTGGATGAACTGGAGGCGGAGCGCGCCGCCAACGATGGCGCCTACCTGCAGTTTCTGCGGGAACGGAACATGTCCGTCGGCCTGTACGCGCTCGACGCGGGCGAGCATGATCCACAGAAGCCGCACAATCAGGACGAGGTCTACTTCGTTGTGAGCGGGCGCGCCGCGATCACCGTCGGCATGGAGACCACCCAGGTCGCGCGCGGCAGTGTGGTCTACGTACCGGCCGGTGTCGCCCACAAGTTCCACCACATCAGCGAGGACCTGCGGGTCATGGTGGTGTTCTCTCCGCCCGAGAGCTGAGCCGCGACCCCGGGATTCCCTAGGGGATCAGTCAGGGGAGGACAAGGGGTGCGAGGCCCCCGCAGGGGCCCCTTCCCGTCCTAGCATCGAGTGCAGGACATCAGAAGGATCCGGCATCACGAGCCCGGGTCTTCGACCGGACCCGGCACGAGCGACGGGCGGAGAGGTAAGGACGAGAGCAATGGGAGAGATCTTCGCGGGACTGCCCTGGTGGGTGAAGTGGATCGCGGTCCCGGTCATCGCCCTGGTCGTGTTCGGCGGGCTGATAGCCAGCGTCGTCGGCTTCGTCATCGGACTGCTCTTCAAGCTGCTGGTCTTCGTGGCCCTGGTCGGTGGACTGATCTACGTGGTGCGGAAGTTCATGTCGAGCTCCTCCTCGCGCAGCGACTGGTGAGGTGCCGCGCGGGACACCGGTGATCGGTAACACCGGTGATCGGTAACAGGAATCACCGGTTCCCTCGGGCGAGGGAAGTTTTCGGTACAGGCCGAGTGCGAGCGGTGGCGGACGGTTACAGTCCGGAATTCGACGCGGGGACGATCCCCCGTGAGCGGCGCACACCCCTCCCGTGTCCCCCCGCACGGGCGGCCCCCTCGCGCTTCGGGAGTGACCCTTGGCCACGGTTGACACCGCACCCGCAGAACGCCTCGCGGCCCCCGCCCCGGTCCGGGCCGCCGTCCCGTCACCGGAGCCCCGCCTCCGGCCGCCGGAGCAGCCCGCCTCCGGGAGCCGGCCCCGGCCGGGAGCACCCGCCGCACCGGGACGGGCCCCGACACCGACAGCACGACGGGCACCGACGCCCGTGCCCGCGCCAGGGCAGGCGCCGACACCCGCACCCGCCCCAGGACGGGCGCCGACACCCTCACCCGCACCCGCCCCAGGACGGGCCCCCGCACCGACATCGGCACCCGCTCCCACACCGGCCGCCTCCGCGGAGCCACCGCACTCCACGACCCTCATCGGCTCCGTCCAGCGCGCGATGCGCCTGCTGGAGTCCGTCGCCGAGCACGAACACGGCGCCCCCGCCAAGCAACTGGCCCGCGAGACCGGCCTCGCCCTGCCCACCGCCTACCACCTGCTGCGCACCCTGGTGCACGAGGGCTATCTGCGCCGGGACAAGGGCCTGTTCTTCCTCGGTGAGGCGGCCGAGCGGCTGAGCAGCAGCGGAGCGCAGCAGAAACGTCGCAGCACGATCGCCGGGACACTGGCCCAATGGCGCGACGCCCTCGGCGTGCCCGTGTACTACGCGATCTACCGCGACGGCGACGTCCAGGTCGTCTGCGTCTCCGACACCCCGGGCAACCCGGCGGTCGAGGAATGGGCCGACTTCCGCGAGACCGCCCACGCGCACGCCATCGGCCAGTGCCTGCTCTCCCAGCTGGACGAGGACGCCCGCCGCGACCACCTAGACCGCTACCCCGTGCAGGCCATCACCCCGTACACGGTGCGTGACCCTCACACCCTGCTGCGGCGCCTGGACCGGACGGGGCGCATGGAAGCGGTCTGCGAACGGCAGGAGTACGCGCTGGGCACGGTGTGCGCGGCGATCCCCATCACCGTGGGCACCACCGCCGCCACGATGGCCATCTCCCTGCCCGCCCACCAGGCCGACCGGCTGCCGGAGGCCACCCGTCAGCTGCAGAGCGAGGTCGGACGGCTGCTGGGGTCGCTCGCGATCTCTATCAGTATCTGAAAACTCACTCCTTGTGATCTCTCGTGTACTTTCAGCAAACTTCCACCACAGTCAAAGGGATCATTCCCGGCCAGTCGACGGCAGATGACGGGGTAGAAGATGGGCGAGTCCGTACAGGCAGAGGTCATGATGAGCTTTCTCGTCTCCGAGGAGCTCTCCTTCCGTATCCCCGTGGAGCTGCGCTACGAGACCGGTGATCCCTACGCCGTGCGGCTCACCTTCCACCTGCCCGGTGACGCGCCGGTGACCTGGGCGTTCGGTCGTGAGCTGCTGATCGACGGCGTGGGGCGGCCCTGCGGGGACGGCGATGTGCGGATCTCACCCGCCGAGGCCGACACTCTGGGCGAGGTTCTGATCCGTCTTCAGGTCGGCACCGACCAGGCGCTGTTCCGCTCCTCGACGGCGCCGCTCATCGCCTTCCTCGACCGCACCGACAAACTGGTGCCGCTGGGCCAGGAGGGCGCGCTCGCCGACTTCGACGCCCACCTCGACGAGGCGCTGGACCGGATCCTGGCGGAGGAACAGAGCGCGGGCTGAAGCGTTACGGCACCGAGGGGGGCGTAACGCTTCAGCGTGGGCGTGGGGGGCGTTGCAGGAACGCTTCTCCTGGGCGAGGGCCCGGGCGCCGCGAACGAGGGCGCCGGGCCTTGAGGCTTACGGCCTGAGGGCCGCCGTACGCCGTGCTGTGGCCGTACGCCGTGCTGTGGGCCTTACGCCCTGCTGTGGCCGTTCCGGTGGCCGTTCCTGTTGGCCGCAGGCGTCAGCGCTTGCGGCGGCGCCCCCGTCCGCCTCGTGCCGCGGCCGGCTGGCTGCCCGCCGACATGGACTGCACGCCGACCGGTGACGGCCGGTCACCCGCGGCCTGGGAGTCCGGACTTCCGGGCTTGTCGGCCGAGACCACCAGGGCCGCCAGCGCGGTCGTGACCGGCACGGACGCGACCAGGCCGATCGAGCCCACCAGCGTGCGCACGATCTCCTCGGCGACCAACTCGCTGTTGGCGACCGTGCCCACGCTGGACTGCGCGATCGAGAAGAGCAGCAGCAGCGGCAGCGCGGCGCCCGCGTAGGCGAGGACGAGCGTGTTGACGACGGACGCGATGTGGTCGCGGCCGATCCGGATGCCGGCGCGATACAGCCCCCGCCAGCCCATCGTCGGGTTGGCCTCGTGCAGCTCCCAGACCGCCGACGTCTGGGTGACCGTCACGTCGTCGAGGACACCGAGGGAGCCGATGATGACGCCGGCGAGCAGCAGACCGCTCATGTCGATCGACGGGTACAGGCCGTGGATCAGGCCGGTGTTGTCGTCGGTGTTGCCGGTGAGCGCGGCCCAGCCGATGAACAGTGAGCCGAGGACGCCGATCAGCAGCAGCGAGATCAGCGTGCCGAGGACGGCGACCGATGTTCTCGCCGACAGCCCATGGCACAGATACAGGGCGATCAGCATGATGGCGCTCGCCCCGACCACGGCCACGACCAGCGGATTCGAGCCCTGAAGGATCGCGGGCAGGATGAAGAAGTTGAGGATCAGGAAGCTGATGGCCAGCGCGACCAGCGCCATGACGCCCCGCAACCGCCCGACGACCACGACGGCGAGTGCGAAGATCCCGGCGAGCAGGGCCATGGGGAGCCTGCGGTTGACGTCGGTGACCGAGTACTGCAGGTCCTTCGGTGCGGAGGGCTCGTAGGCGACCACGACCTTCTCGCCCTCGTGCAACTGCCGGGACTGGTCCGGCTGCACGATCTCGGTGAACGTACGGCCCTTGTCCTTGCCGGTGTCGACGCGGATCGTCGCCTTCTTGCAGTCGCCGTCGGCCTGTTGCTGGGCGGAGGAGCCCTCGGCGGTGGAGGTGTCGCCGGTCGGGGTCTCGCCCGAGGCGTTCACCGACTTGCAGCTCACGCTCACGACCTTGGTGACCGTGGCCTGCTGGGTCTGCCGGTCGAAGCCGACGCCGGTGCGCTGATGGCCCGGCGCACCGCCGGGCCACAGCACGGCGAGCCCGACGATCACGGCGACGCCGAAGGGGATGAGGATCGCGGCGATGACCTTGCGCAGATGCTTGGAGACGGGGGCCGCCGGGCCGTGGCTGTGACTGTGGGAGTGACCGTGTCCACCGCCGCCGCTATCGCCCCTGCCGCCTGTGCCTCCACCGCCGCCGCCGGATTCTGACCCGTGTCCATGCCCGTGCCCGTGTTCCTGCCCGTGCCCGTGATCGTGACCATCACCGGCGTTGTGCCCATGGCCGTCACCAGAGCCGTGCCCCTGCTGGAACCGGCCGCCGGGCCCGGGCTCCTGCCCGAACCCACCACCGGCCCCGCCTCCGGCCTCACCACCGGCCCCGTACGCGGGCCATTCCCCGGAGTCGTAGGAGTCGTACCCGGACCCCTGGCCGCTGTCCGGTCTGGGGCCGTGGCCGGGCCCGTTTCCGGAGCCGGGCCTGCGCGGCGGCTCGGGCGGCGGGTACGGGGGCTGATGTCTCGTGGTCACCGACCGATCATCGCAAGAACGGCAGGGGCCCTCTGTTCACCGCGCCCGAATTGACGCTAGCGTGGGGGCACCTTTGTACACGCGGGAGCTCGGAGCACCGGGCTGAGAGGGCGCTGACCTCCGTCCCAGCGATGTTTCACGTGGAACGTCATCGGAAGCGAGTGACGTTCCCCACGAAACGTCGGCAGACGGAAACCGCTGCGTCGACCGCCGAACCTGTTACCGGGTAATGCCGGCGTAGGGAGTAGGTCTCATGACCATCAAGGACGCGCGCACGCCTGCCTCCAGCCAGGACGAACAGCCCATTGAGGGCGAAAAGTCCGCGGAGAGCGGGAAGTCCATCGGCTGGCACAAGGCGTACGTCGAGGGCTCGCGCCCCGATCTGCGGGTGCCGGTCCGCCAGGTGCACCTCACCAACGGGCAGTCGGTCACGCTGTACGACACATCGGGCCCGTACACCGATCCCTCGGTCGACACCGACGTCCGCCGGGGGCTGGCCCCGCTGCGGGAGAACTGGATCATCACCCGCGGTGACACCGAGGAGTACGCGGGCCGTCCCGTCCGTCCCGAGGACGACGGCATCAAGCACACCTCGCCGCGCGGCGGGAATCTGCGCAACCTCGACGCGGTTTTCCCGGGACGGCCCCGGCTGCCGCGTCGTGGCCGCACGGGGCAGGCGGTCACGCAACTCGCGTACGCGCGCCGGGGGGAGATCACGCCGGAGATGGAGTACGTGGCCATCCGGGAGAACGTCTCTCCCGAGGTCGTCCGGGAGGAGATCGCGGCCGGCCGCGCGGTGCTCCCGGCCAACGTCAACCACCCGGAGATCGAGCCGATGATCATCGGCAAGCGGTTCCTGGTGAAGGTCAACGCCAACATCGGCAACTCCGCGGTCACCTCCTCCATCGAGGAGGAGGTCGAGAAGATGACCTGGGCGACCCGCTGGGGAGCCGACACGGTCATGGACCTCTCCACCGGCCGCAACATCCACACCACCCGCGAGTGGGTGCTGCGCAACTCCCCCGTCCCCATCGGCACGGTGCCGCTCTACCAGGCCCTGGAGAAGGTCGACGGCAGGGCCGAGGAGCTGACCTGGGAGATCTACAAGGACACGGTCATCGAGCAGGCCGAGCAGGGCGTGGACTACATGACGGTCCACGCGGGCGTGCGTCTGCCGTACGTCCCGCTGACGGCGAACCGCAAGACGGGGATCGTCTCGCGCGGCGGCTCGATCATGGCGGCGTGGTGCCTGGCGCACCACAAGGAGAGCTTCCTCTACGAGAACTTCGAGGAGCTGTGCGAGATCCTCGCCGCGTACGACGTGACGTACTCGCTCGGCGACGGCCTTCGGCCCGGCTCGATCGCGGACGCCAACGACGAGGCGCAGTTCGCGGAGTTGAGGACGCTCGGGGAACTCAACACGATCGCCAAGCGTTTCAACGTACAGACCATGATCGAGGGCCCGGGGCATGTCCCGATGCACAAGATCAAGGAGAACATCGACCTTCAGCAGGAGATCTGCGAGGAGGCTCCGTTCTATACGCTCGGCCCGCTGACCACGGACGTCGCCCCGGCGTACGACCACATCACCTCGGGCATAGGCGCCGCGATGATCGCGTGGTGGGGCACTGCGATGCTCTGCTACGTCACGCCCAAGGAGCACTTGGGCCTGCCCAACCGTGACGACGTGAAGACCGGCGTCATCACCTACAAGATCGCGGCCCATGCGGCGGACCTCGCCAAGGGACACCCTGGCGCACAGGACTGGGACGACGCCCTGTCGGACGCCCGCTTCGAGTTCCGCTGGGAGGACCAGTTCAACCTGGCCCTCGACCCCGACACGGCCCGGGAGTTCCACGACGAGACGCTTCCGGCGGAGCCGGCGAAGACGGCCCACTTCTGCTCGATGTGCGGGCCGAAGTTCTGCTCGATGAAGATCTCTCAAGACATCCGCCGCCGACACGGCGGAACCCAGGACGAGATCGAAGAGGGCATGGCGCTCAAGTCGAAGGAGTTCGCGGCGAGCGGCAACAGGGTGTACCTGCCGATCGCGGACTGATCGGCGTGACGGGGTGGGGCCCGGCGTCTGTGTGGAACCCGGGCCCCTCCCCGTCAAGGCATGAGGACGATCTTGCCGTTGGTGCGCTTCTCCTCGATCGTGCGGTGGGCCGCGGCCGCTTCGGCGAGGGGGAAGGTGTGCTGGACCGTGATCTGGAGGCGGCCGGTTTCGATGCGGTCGGTGATCTGGTCGAGTACCGCTCCGGAGGGCTCGGCTGTGACCCAGACGTAGCGCAGGCCGCGGGCGGTGGCCTGTTGTTCGTCCGTGCCCGGGTCGATCGACGCGCCGATGAGGAGGCCGTCAGGGCGGAGGACGTCGAGGGAGCGGGGGCCGTAGGCGCCGCCGACCAGGTCCAGGACCACGTCCACGGGTGGCACGGCGGTCCGGAAGTCGGTGGTGGTGTAGTCGACCAGTTCGTCGGCGCCCAGCTCGCGCAGGAAGGCGTGGTTGGCCGCCCGCGCGGTGCCGATGACGTACGCGCCCAACTCCTTGGCCAGTTGGACCGCGACGTGCCCGACACCGCCCGCCGCCGCGTGGATCAGCACGCGGTCGCCGGGGCGGACCCGTGCCAGTACGGTCAGCGCCTGCCAGGCGGTGAACGCGACCAGGGGGACGGCCGCCGCGTGGGCGAGGTCGAGGTTCTTGGGCGCGAGGGCCAGCGCCTCGGCGGGTGCGGTGGTGAAGTCGGCGTACGCCCCGTGCCGGGTGACCGCCAGCATGCCGTACACCCGGTCGCCCGGCGCGAACCGGGTCACGCCCTCGCCGACCCGCTCGACGACGCCGGCGACGTCGTTGCCCGGGGTCCACGGCAGCGTGACCAGCTCCGGCACCCGGCCGGAACGGAGCACGGTGTCACCGGGGTTGACCCCGGCCCCGGCGACCCGCAGCAGGACCTCCCCGGGACCGGGCTGCGGCACATCGGTCTCGGTGTAGGTGAGCACCTCCGGACCGCCGAACGCGGACTGGACGACGGCATGCATACGGCGGGCGGACATCAGGACTCCTCGTCGGCAAGGCGGGCTGCCCGCTGTCCGAGAAGGAGGGGCGGCGGCGCTCGGTGTTCCCCATGCTCCGTCCGGGCAATACCCCGGCGGAAGAAGGCACTTGTCTGATATCGAGGTTCCTCGTGGATACCGGCTTTGACCTGAGAGAACACGGTGGCGTGGCGGCCTTCCTGCGGGACTGCCCCACCCGTGCCGTGCTGGACGTGATCGCCAGCAAGTGGACGATGCTGGTCCTGGTGGCGCTGGAGGACGGCCGGCCCATGCGCTTCGCCGAACTGCGGCGACGGCTGGACGGTGTGACGCAGAAGGTGCTGACCCAGACCCTGCGCACGCTGGAGCGCGAGGGCCTGCTGACCCGCACCGTGTATCCGACGGTGCCGCCGCGCGTGGACTACCAGTTGAGCAGGTTGGGGCAGGAGGTGGGCGGGCTCGTGCAGAGCATCACCGACTGGTCGCAGGCGAACAGCGCAGCCATCCAGGCGGCCCGTGAGGAGTTCGACGAGCGCGCCGACTGCGGGCCCCCTGACTCCGCCGCCTAGGACGGAAGGCCCGTTGTCAGTGGCGGACGCTACGGTTTTCCCAGTGATCCCGCCGCGTGGGCCTGTTCGGCCCGGGAAGCCATGCGGGCAGGCGTACTCGAGCCGTCCGCCGGGCATCGGCTTGCGCTCCCCCGAGGGCGGGTCTCCCCGCGGCGAGGGGCGCAAGCCGGGGGTTACTCCGGCTGGTGTTCCGGGCCTCCGAAGTCCGGGCTGGTGTAGTCCGGGCTCGTGAAGCTCGGCCGGGGGCCGGCGGAGCCGTCGTCCGGGCTGCTGAAGCCCGGGCGGCCGTAGCCGAGGTTCGGCATACGGCTGGTCGGCGCGGGCGGTGCCGTGCGGTGCAGGGCGGCGGCGGTGCCCGGGTCGGCCAGGGCGTCCTGGAGGAAGGGCAGGATGCCCCGCTCCAGGAGTGCCTCGCGCCAGGCTTCCCTGGCCCGGGCCACCTCGCCGCTCAGCTCGGCGTACGGCCCGGTGTCCAGCGAGGGCCGGTTGCGCAGTGCCGTGAGCAGCAGGCCGACCGCGGCGACCAGGATCGCGACCGCGGTCACCGCGCCGAACACCCAGCCGGTGGTCAGCAAGGTCTGGGCGAATGCCTGTTCGGGGTCGAGCATCTTCAGGATGTAACCCACGAGCAGGAAGATCGCCGCGGCGGTTCCGGCGAGGACGGGAGCCAGGACCGCGACGACGGCGACGGCGCCCGCGCCGGTGGTCTCGGCGACCTCTCCCATGGTGGCGGCGAGCCCCGCCGCGCCCGAGCCGGACTCCTCGGAGCCGGTCTCACGGACGGACGTCGGGGTGGACGGCGCCGGCTGGCGCAGTTCCTCGCGGACCTTCACGTAGTGCTGGTACTCGGTCGCCGCGGCCGCCGTGATGATCGCGGTGGCGTTGAGCGCCATGGTGCGCAGCTGTTCGGGATTGAGCCGCTGTCCCACAGCGGCCAGTTCCGGGCGGTGTGGGGCGGAGCGCAGCGCCTCATCGAGGATCCGCTCGTATTCCTGGCGGTCCTCGCTCAGCAGGTGCTGCGGAACGCTGTTCATGTGCATCCCCCGATGCTCCGTAGGGCTTGGGGCTCGCATGACTGTGAGCCGTCGGGCAGAAACGGAGGGGAGCCTGCTACGGATAAGCCGATGGTAGAGCGGCTACGGCACGCCGTGACAGGGGGTTTCCAGAAATTGGGCCCTGGCCTGCGCCGTCTTCGCTCAGTCCGTCATGGGGGATCGTCTGCCCTGTGAACGTTCAGATATCCAGGGGAAGTTGCTGGACCAGCAGCTTTCCGGCCATGGTCACCCCGCCGTCCATCGCGATGGCCAGGCCTTCGGCGTAGATGTGCGGTCCCTCGACCAGCGGACCGGAGTTGTCCTCGCCGTCCTCGGAGCCGACCTCGCCCAGCAGATACGGGATCGGGCTGTGACCGTGAACGATCCGGGTGCCGCCGTACGTATCGAGCAGGGAGCGCACATGGTCGGCGCCGCCCTCGTCGCGGAAGGAGAAGCGCTTGGTGAACTTGCGGAACAGATCCCACACCTCGTCCGCGTCGTTGCGCGTGAGCGTCTCGCGGACGGTGTCGTTGACCGCCTCGATCGAGTCGCCGTAGTCGAGGTAGGCGGTGGTGTCGGAGTGGACGAGCAGATGTCCGTCGACCTGCTCCATGGCGTCGAGCCGGGCCATCCACTGGAGGTGGTGGTCCTGGAGCCGGTCCATGTCGGTCTTCTGTCCGCCGTTGAGCAGCCAGGCGGCCTGGAAGGTGGCGGTGCCCGCGCCGGAGTTGACGGGGGTGTCGCCGAACCGCTTGGCGCCGAGCAGCAGCAGCTCGTGGTTGCCCATGAGGGCCTTGCAGTAGCCGCCCGCTGCGGCCGCCTCGGCGGACAGCCGCATCACGAGGTCGATGACGCCGATGCCGTCGGGGCCGCGGTCGGTGAAGTCGCCGAGGAACCACAGCCGGGCGGTGCCCGCGCACCAGTTGCCCGCGGAGTCGATGAGGCCCTGCTCCTGGAGGGCGGCCACCAGTTCGTCGAGATAGCCGTGCACATCACCCACGACGAACAGCGCGCCCGGCCCGTCGACGGAGACCGGCTGCGGGAGGGCCGCGGCATCGACGGTCACCTGAAGCGTGTCACCCCGGTTGACGACCGGAAGGTTCCGCTCCGTGGGGGTGTACCCCTCCGGGAAGTCCGCCTCGTGCGCCGGTACGACGTCGCCGGGATGCGTGCTGTGGCCGTACGGGCCGGTCTCATGGACGTACGCGGGCACCCGGAAGTCGCGCAACGTCGCCGTCCGCTCCGCCTCGGGTCCCTGACCGGCCCCCTGAGTCATCAGACCCCTCCACCATCACGCCGCATCTGCACCGCTTCGGACTGCCTGGTCGCAGCGGCCCGCGGTGTCGTGGGCCCATCATAGGAATGCGGATCGCGCCATGTGATGACCCAGGGGTGGTGAATCAGCGCAAGACTCCTGTTCACCGCGGCTTTCGCCCCGATTGGGCAGGGCTTCGGCCTTCTGCTGACGGGCCCCTGTGCTACTTCTCCTCGGGCGACCGGGGCGGGCTGACGGTGGTTCGCGGCGGACGGCGCTGGGACGAGGTGCGCACGATCAGCTCCGTCGGTATCACCTGCTCGACCGGTTGGTCCGATTCGACCCCCTCGATGGCGTCGATGAGCAACTGCACCACGGCCGTGCCGATGCGCCGGGGCTTCAGGGAGAGCGTGGTGATGGGCGGCTCGGTGCTGGCGTACACGGTGGACTCGCTGCAACAGACCAGAAGCAGGTCGTCCGGTACGCGCAGCCCGTAGCGGCGGGCGGCGGCGAGCAGGTCGGTGCCGTTGGGGTCGAAGAGCCCGTAGACCGCGTCGGGCCGGTCGGGGCGGGCCAGCAGCCGGTCGGCGGCGACGGCCCCCGCGCACGGATCGTGCGCCGGGTAGGCCTCGTACACCGGATCCTGGCCCACCCGCTCGCACCAGCGCAGGTATGCGGTGGTCGACAGATGGGTGTAGGTGTCCGTCGACGTCCCCGTCAGCAGGCCGATCCGGCGGGCGCCGGCGTCGGCCAGATGGTCGAGGATGCCGAGTACGGCGGCCTCGTGGTCGTTGTCGACCCACGCGGTGACCGGCAGCGAGCCGGCCGGGCGGCCGTCGGAGACCACCGGCAGCCCCTGGCGGACCAGTTCGCTGACGACCGGGTCCTGGTCGGACGGGTCGATCACCACGGTCCCGTCCAGGGCGACGTTCGACCACACGTCGTGGCGCGAGGTCGCCGGCAGGATGACCAGCGCGTAGCCCCGGGCCAGCGCGGCCGAGGTGGCGGCTCTGGCCATCTCGGCGAAGTACGCGAACTCGGTGAAGGTGAAAGGTTCATCCCCGTACGTCGTCACGGTCAGGCCGATCAGGCCCGACTTGCCGGTACGGAGGGTTCGGGCCGCGGCCGACGGGCGATAGCCCAGCCGGTCGGCGACCTCGCGGACATGGCGTCGGGTGGCGTCCGGGAGCCGGCCCTTGCCGTTGAGGGCATCCGAGACGGTCGTGATGGAGACTCCGGCGGCGGCGGCGACGTCTCTGATGCCCGCACGACCCGGCCGGCTGCCTCGACGTGAGGTTTCCGCGCGGCTCACCTGGTGCTTCCCTGCTGCTGTCATGGCGAGCCGATAGTAGGGCTCATGCGGTGGGGTAGGGCGGACGCATATGCACGCGTTGACAGGCACGTTTCTGCATGGTCATAACCCGTCAATACCCTTTGAATGAAAGGGAGTTGAACGATCCAATGGCACTAGCTGACTTGTCGGCACGCATGGGCCTGCCAAGTCCCCGATGTTTCGAAGAGGTCTCAACTCACCTTGACGAGGGATGCGCGCCACGGCGCGAGCCACCGGCGCATAGATATATCCGAGTGCGCCCTGCGATTCGTCTGCCTTCGTACGGTGATGCCCCTGATGCCAGTGGGGCTGATGGGGTTTGCGTCCCACCTGTACGCAGCGGCGCCGAATCCTCATAAGGTGAGGAGCATTCGATGCGGTGGTGGTCACGAGGAGGACTGCGGTGAGCGAGACGAGCCCCAAGCTGCGCGCCGAGCTGGAGGGTATCCCCACCTACAAGCCGGGCAAGCCCGCGGCGGCCGGCGGCCCGGTCGCCTACAAGCTGTCCTCCAACGAGAACCCCTATCCGCCGCTGCCGGGCGTGATGGAGAGCGTCACGGCCGCCGCCTCGTCGTTCAACCGCTACCCGGACATGGCCTGCACGGGCCTGATGAACGAGCTGTCGGACCGCTTCGGCGTCCCGCTGACCCATCTGGCCACCGGCACCGGCTCGGTCGGTGTCGCGCAGCAGCTGCTCCAGGCGACCTCCGGACCCGGTGACGAGGTCATCTACGCCTGGCGGTCCTTCGAGGCGTACCCGATCATCACGCAGATCAGCGGGGCGACCTCGGTGAAGGTGCCGCTGACGCCGGGCGATGTGCACGACCTGGACGCGATGGCCGACGCGATCACCGACCGGACGCGCCTGATCTTCGTGTGCAACCCCAACAACCCCACGGGCACGGTCGTGCGGCGGGCCGAGCTGGAGCGCTTCCTCGACCGGGTGCCGAGTGACGTACTCGTGGTGCTGGACGAGGCGTACCGGGAGTTCATCAGGGACAACGAGGTGCCGGACGGGGTGGAGCTGTACCGGGACCGGCCGAACGTCTGCGTCCTGCGGACCTTCTCCAAGGCGTACGGCCTCGCCGGGCTCCGGGTCGGCTTCGCCATCGCGCATGAGCCGGTGGCGGCGGCGCTGCGCAAGACCGCGGTGCCGTTCGGGGTGAGCCAGCTCGCGCAGGACGCGGCGATCGCCTCGCTGCGCGCCGAGGACGAACTGATCGGCCGGGTCGGCTCGTTGGTGTGTGAGCGCAACCGCGTGGTCGAGGGGCTGCGGGCTCAGGGCTGGACGGTGCCCGAGAGCCAGGCCAACTTCGTGTGGCTGCGGCTGGGGGAGCGCACGGCCGACTTCGCTGAGGCCTGCGAGCAGCACGGTGTGGTGGTCCGGCCGTTCCCCGGCGAGGGTGTGCGGGTGACGGTCGGGGAGACCGAGGCGAACGACATCTTCCTGAAGGTGGCGGAAGGGTTCCGCAAGGAGCTCTAAGCGGACCCGGTGAAGTCGGCTGCGGTACGGCAGCGCCGCTAAGGGGCGCGGGGAACTGCGCGACCAGCCACGACGGCGCCGCAGACGAACGCCGACACGTCGCCGCACATCCAGCGGAGCGCTTAGCTGATCGCCGCCAGGGGGTCGGTCGGGCCGGTCGGGCCGAAGAAGTGCCGACCGGCCCCCTGGAAACACCCCCAGGGCCCAAGAGGGACCCCCCTTCGAGTCTCGATAATCAGTGCGTCATAATTGCTTGTGAATGTGAACGCGTTCACAAGCGTGTCCCGGTTGCTCCAATGATGTGTGTGACATAAGGGGCAAACTGCCGCTGTACCACGGCGACCTAAGGAGACCTGACGACGTGGACCTGGCTCTTGCGCCGGAGACACTGGCGCGCTGGCAGTTCGGCATCACCACCGTCTACCACTTCCTCTTCGTCCCCCTGACGATCTCTCTGGCGGCTCTCACGGCCGGCTTGCAGACGGCTTGGGTGCGTACGGAGAAGGAGAAGTACCTCAGGGCCACGAAGTTCTGGGGCAAGCTCTTCCTGATCAACATCGCGATGGGTGTGGTCACCGGCATCGTGCAGGAGTTCCAGTTCGGCATGAACTGGTCCGACTACTCACGCTTCGTCGGCGACATCTTCGGCGCCCCGCTCGCCTTCGAGGCCCTCATCGCCTTCTTCTTCGAGTCCACCTTCATCGGCCTGTGGATCTTCGGCTGGGACAAACTGCCCAAGAAGATCCATCTGGCCTGCATCTGGATGGTCTCGATCGGCACGATCCTGTCGGCGTACTTCATCCTCGCGGCCAACTCGTGGATGCAGCACCCGGTCGGCTACAAGATCAACGAGGCGAAGGGCCGGGCCGAACTCACCGACTTCTGGCACGTCCTGACCCAGAACACCGCACTCGCGCAGGCCTTCCACACCCTGTCCGCGGCGTTCCTCACCGGTGGCGCCTTCATGGTCGGCATCTCCGCGTTCCACCTGATGCGCAAGAAGCACATCAGCGACATGAAGACCTCGCTGCGCCTCGGCCTGGTCACCGTCATCGTCGGCGGCCTGCTCACCGCGATCAGCGGCGACACCCTCGGCAAGATCATGTTCGAGCAGCAGCCGATGAAGATGGCCGCCGCCGAGGCCCTGTGGGACGGCCAGGAGTCGGCGCCCTTCTCGGTCTTCGCCTACGGCGATGTCGACGCCGGCCACAACAAGGTCGCCATAGAGATTCCGGGACTGCTGTCCTTCCTGGCCAACGACGACTTCAACTCGTACGTCCCGGGCATCAACGACGTCAACAAGTCCGAGCAGGAGAAGTTCGGACCGGGCGACTACCGGCCCAACATCCCCGTCGCCTACTGGGGCTTCCGCTGGATGATCGGCTTCGGCATGGCGTCCCTCGCCATCGGCGTGCTCGGACTCTGGCTGACCCGCAAGAAGTTCCTGCTGCCGCAGCATCTGCGGGTGGGCGACGACGAGGTGCCGCATCTCGTGCTGCTGCCCAAGGGCAAGAAGGCCCTCGGCCCTAAGCTCACCACGTGGTACTGGCGCATCGCCGTCCTCACCATGGGCTTCCCGCTGATCGCCAACTCCTGGGGCTGGATCTTCACCGAGATGGGCCGCCAGCCGTGGGTCGTCTACGGCGTCCTCCAGACGCGTGACGCGGTCTCCCCCGGTGTCTCCCAGGGCGAGGTCCTCACCTCGATGATCGTCTTCACCAGCCTGTACGCCATCCTCGCGGTCATCGAGGTCAAGCTGCTCGCGAAGTACGTCAAGGCCGGCCCGCCCGAGCTCACCGAGGCCGACCTCAACCCGCCCACGAAGATCGGCGGCGACACCCGTGACGCCGACAAGCCGATGGCTTTCTCGTACTAGGCCGAGGGGGATCGAGTCATGGAACTTCACGACGTCTGGTTCGTGCTCATCGCCGTCCTGTGGACCGGCTACTTCTTCCTGGAGGGCTTCGACTTCGGAGTCGGCATCCTCACCAAACTGCTGGCCCGCGACCGGACCGAGAAGCGGGTGCTGATCAACACCATCGGCCCCGTCTGGGACGGCAACGAGGTGTGGCTGCTCACAGCGGGCGGCGCGACCTTCGCCGCCTTCCCCGAGTGGTACGCCACCCTCTTCTCGGGCTTCTACCTGCCGCTGCTGCTCATCCTCGTCTGCCTCATCGTCCGCGGTGTCGCCTTCGAGTACCGGGCGAAGCGGCCCGAGGAGAACTGGCAGCGCAACTGGGAGACCGCGATCTTCTGGACCTCGCTGCTCCCGGCGTTCCTGTGGGGCGTGGCCTTCGGCAACATCGTGCACGGAGTGAAGATCGACAAGAACTTCGAGTACGTCGGCAATGTCTGGGACCTGCTCAACCCGTACGCGCTCCTCGGTGGAGTGGTGACGCTGACGTTGTTCACCTTCCACGGGGCGGTGTTCACGGCGCTCAAGACCGTCGGTGACATTCGGGAACGGGCGCGGAAGCTCGCGCTTCAGGTCGGGCTGGTGACGGCCGTGGCGGCGCTGATCTTCCTGCTGTGGACGCAGGTCGAGAGCGGCGACGGCAAGAGCCTGGTCGCCCTGCTGGTGGCGGTCGCCGCCCTGGTCGCCGCTCTGGTGGCCAATCAGGCCGGGCGTGAGGGCTGGTCGTTCGCGTTCTCGGGCGTCACCATCGCGGCCGCCGTGGCGATGCTCTTCCTGACGCTCTTCCCGAACGTCATGCCGTCCTCGCTCAATGAGGACTGGAGCCTCACCGTCACCAACGCCTCGTCGAGCCCGTACACCCTGAAGATCATGACCTGGTGTGCGGTCATCGCCACACCGATCGTGCTGCTCTACCAGGGCTGGACCTACTGGGTGTTCCGCAAGCGCATCGGCACCCAGCACATCGCCGCCGAAGCCGCGCACTGAGGTGTGTTTCACGTGAAACCAATCGATCCGCGTCTGCTCCGGTACGCCCGTGCCACCCGCCTCTTCATGGTGGCGGTCATCGGCCTGGGTGCTGCCGGGGCGGCGCTGGTCATCGCCCAGGCGATGCTCATCGCCGAAGTGGTGGTCGGCGCGTTCCAGCACGGGCTGTCTGTCTCCGAACTCCGCACTCCCCTGCTGCTGTTGGTGGCGGTCGCGGGCGGGCGGGCGCTGGTCTCCTGGCTCACCGAACTCGCCGCGCACCGGGCGAGTGCGGCCGTGAAGTCCGAGCTGCGGGGGCGGCTGTTGGAGCGGGCCGCCGCGCTCGGGCCCGGGTGGCTGAGCGGGCAGCGGACCGGGTCTCTGGTCGCGCTGGCCACACGAGGCATCGACGCCCTCGACGACTATTTCTCGCGCTATCTGCCGCAGCTGGGCCTCGCGGTGGTCGTACCGGTGGCGGTGCTGGCGCGGGTCGTCACCGAGGACTGGGTCTCGGCGGCCATCATCGTCGGCACCCTCCCCCTCATCCCCGTCTTCATGGTGCTGATCGGCTGGGCCACACAGTCCCGGATGGACCGTCAGTGGCAGCTGCTGTCCCGGCTGTCCGGACACTTCCTGGACGTCGTGGCGGGACTGCCGACCCTGAAGGTGTTCGGGCGGGCCAAGGCGCAGGCCGACTCCATCCGCCGCATCACCGGCGAGTACCGGCAGGCGACCATGCGGACCCTGCGGATCGCCTTCATCTCCTCCTTCGCCCTGGAGCTGCTCTCCACGCTGTCGGTGGCGCTGGTCGCCGTGACGATCGGCATGCGGCTCGTGCACGGCGAGATGGACCTGTACATCGGCCTGGTCATCCTCGTCCTGGCACCCGAGGCCTATCTGCCGCTGCGGCAGGTGGGAGCGCAGTACCACGCGGCCGCGGAGGGGCTGGCGGCCGCCGAGGAGATCTTCGAGGTGCTGGAGACACCGGTGCCGACGGCCGGGACGCGTGCCGTGTCGGCCGGCCCGCTGGCCTTCGAAGGCGTCACCGTCCGCTTCCCGGGCCGGGCCGGGGACGTCGTCTCCGAGGTGTCCTTCGCCGTGGAGCCCGGGGAGACGGTCGCGCTCGTCGGACCCAGCGGTGCGGGCAAGTCGACGCTGCTGGACGTCCTGCTGGGCTTCGTGCCGCCCGCCGAGGGCCGGGTGCTGGCCGGGGGAGTCGATCTCGCCGAGGCCGACCTGGAGCAGTGGCGGTCACGGATCGCGTGGGTACCGCAGCGGCCGCACCTGTTCGCCGGGACGATCACCGAGAACGTACGGCTGGCCCGGCCCGACGCGGACGACGACGCCGTACGACAGGCGCTCCGGGACGCGGGGGCGCTGGAGTTCGTCGACGCGCTGTCTCAGGGCGCCGACACGGTGCTCGGGGAGGACGGGGCCGGGCTGTCCGCGGGGCAGCGGCAACGGCTCGCGCTGGCCCGGGCGTTCCTCGCGGACCGGCCGGTCCTGCTGCTCGACGAGCCGACGGCCGCGCTCGACGGGGCCACCGAGGCGGAGGTCGTGGCGGCGGTACGGCGGCTGGCGGTGGGCAGGACGGTCCTGCTCGTCGTCCATCGGCCGGCGCTGCTGGCGGTGGCGGACCGGGTGGTACGGCTGGAGGAGCCCGCGCTCGCCGCACCCGTCGAGCCTGCCGCTGTCGCCGTCGTGGAACTCACGGCGGCTCAGGCCCGCCCCGTCGAACCGGACATGGCCGACACCGCACCGGCCATGACTCCGCCGCCGCACGAGACCCGCGGCGTCCTCGCCCGGGTCCGGGCCATGGCCGCCCCCCGGCGCCGCAGTCTCGCGCTCGCCCTGCTGCTCGGCAGCCTCGCCCTCGGCAGTGCCGTCGGCCTCATGGCCACCTCCGGATGGCTCATCTCGCGGGCCTCGCAGCAGCCGCCCGTGCTGTATCTGATGGTGGCCGTGACGGCGACACGCGCCTTCGGGATCGGGCGGGCCGTGTTCCGGTACGCGGAGCGGCTCGTGTCGCACGACGCCGTGCTGCGGATGCTCGCCGACACCCGGGTCGCCGTCTACCGGCGCCTTGAGCGACTGGCGCCCGCAGGGCTGCGGCAGACCCGCCGCGGTGATCTGCTGTCCCGGCTCGTCGCCGACGTGGACGCCTTGCAGGACTACTGGCTGCGCTGGCTGCTGCCCGCCGGTGCGGCGCTCACGGTGTCGGTCGCCTCCGTCGGCTTCACCGCCTGGCTGCTCCCCGAGGCTGGTGCCGTGCTCGCCGTCGGACTCCTCGCGGCCGGGACCGGGGTCCCGCTGGTCACCGGTGCGGTGGCCCGGCGGGCGGAGCGGCGGCTGGCTCCGGCGCGCGGGGTGCTGGCGACCCGGGTGACGGATCTGCTCACCGGGACCGCCGAACTGACTGTCGCCGGAGCCCTGTCCACCCGAACCGCCGAGGCACGGCAGGCCGACGGCGTCCTCGCGCGGATCGCCTCGCGCGCGGCCACGGCTACCGCACTCGGGGACGGGCTCACCGCGCTGGTCTCCGGTCTGACCGTCGCCGCCACCGCCCTCGCGGGCGCCCAGGGCGTCGCCGACGGGCGGCTGAGCGGCGTCGCCATGGCCGTCGTGGTCCTCACCCCGCTGGCCGCCTTCGAGGCCGTCCTCGGACTGCCCCTCGCCGTGCAGTACCGCCAGCGGGTGAGCAAGAGCGCCGAGCGGGTGTACGAGGTGCTGGACGCGCCCGAGCCCGTGACGGAACCGGAGCAGCCGCAGAAGGCGCCCGCCTCACCGTTCCCGGTCGCCGTGCGGGGCCTGTCCGCCCGGTACGCCGGGCAGGAACGGGACGCGCTCAGCGGGATCGACCTGACCCTCGTCGAAGGCCGCCGGATCGCCGTCGTAGGGCCCTCCGGATCCGGCAAGACGACCCTCGCGCAGGTGCTGCTGCGGTTCCTGGACGCCGAAGCCGGTACGTACACGCTGGCCGGCGTGGACGCGTACGCGCTCGACGGTGACGACGTACGGCGGTCCGTGGGGCTGTGCGCACAGGACGCGCACCTCTTCGACAGCTCGCTGCGCGAGAACCTGCTGCTCGCCAAGAAGGACGCCACGGAGGCCGAACTGCGCGACGCGCTGACGCGGGCCCGGCTGCTGGAGTGGGCCGACGGGCTGCCCGACGGGCTCGACACGCTGGTCGGCGAGCACGGCGCGCGGCTGTCCGGGGGCCAGCGGCAGCGGCTGGCGCTGGCTCGCGCGCTGCTCGCCGACTTCCCCGTCCTGGTGCTCGACGAGCCCGCCGAACACCTCGATCTGCCCACCGCGGACGCGCTCACCGCCGACCTGCTCACCGCCACCGAGGGACGCACGACACTGCTCATCACCCACCGGCTCGCCGGACTGGAGGCGGTGGACGAGGTGATCGTGCTGGACGAGGGGCGGATCGTGCAGCGGGGGACGTACGAGGAACTGGCCGCGGTGGCGGGGCCGCTGCGGGGGATGGTGGAACGGGAGGCGGAGTCGGAGGTGCTCGCGCTCACGGCGTGAACCTTCCGGCCCCGGCTTTCCGGTCCCGGCCTTCCGGCCCCCGGCCCTTGTGAGCCGTCGGCCAGGCATCTCGACTTTCTGTATCAAATGGGACTAATTACGCTCGGGTCATGTCCGACGAACCGTCCCCCGGTCCCCTGCCCCAGGCCCTGTCGGCCGAGCTGGCCGCGCGGGTGCCGCAGTTGCTGGAGGCGATGCGGTCCGTCGGCAGCGGACTGGAGCTGCACTCCACGCTGGACCGGATCTGCGAGACCGCGGCCGCGCTCGCGGACGCCCGCTACGCGGCCATCGGGGTGGTCGACGAGGACGGCCGGGGGCTCGCCGACTTCGTCTTCCACGGCGTCGACGAGGCGACCGCCCGGCGTATCGGACGGCTGCCGGACGGACACCGGGGGCTGCTCGGCGCGCTCATCCGGGACCCGGAGCCGGTCCGGCTCGCGGATCTCACCGCCGACCCGCGCTCCTGCGGCTTCCCCGAACACCATCCGTCGATGCGCGGCTTCCTCGGCCTGCCGATCCGGGTCCAGGGGGAGATCTTCGGGAACCTCTATCTGACGGAGAAGCGGGGCGGCGAGCCGTTCAACGACTACGACCTGAACATGGTCAGGGTGCTGGCCACGGAGGCCGGGATCGCCATCGGCAACGCCCGGCTGTACGAGGCCGCCAAGCAGCGAGAGCGGTGGATCGACGGATCGGTCGCCGTCACCACCGCCCTGCTCTCCGGCGGCGACGCCGACGACGCGCTCCAGGTCGTCGCCGAGCAGGCCCGACGGCTGTCGGGCTCGGCCGCGGGGATCGTGCTGCTGCCCGCCGACGAGGGCGGCCTGGAGATCGCCGCGGTGGCCGCGGACCAGCCGTCCGGCGTCCTGGGCACGATCGTCCCGCCGGAGAGCAAGGTCGTCGCCGAACTCCTCGACGGACAGGCCGTGTTCGTCGAGGACGCGGCCGCCGACCCGCGCATGATCACCGGCCTCGCGCGCGGCTACGGGCCGACCATGCTGCTGCCCCTGCACAGCGACGGCCGCGTCCTCGGCGCCCTCGTCACCCCCCGCGCGCGCGGCGAGCGGCCGTTCACGGAGACCGAACGCACCCTCGCCGTCCAGTTCGCCTCGCAGGCCGCGCTCGCCCTGATGATGGCCGACGCACAGCGCGACCGGGAACGGCTCGCGGTCTACGAGGACCGTGACCGTATCGCCCGCGACCTCCACGACCTCGTCATCCAGCGGCTGTTCGCCACCGGCATGATGCTGGAGAGCGCCCAGCGCAGATCGGTCGTGCCCGATGTGCGGGTGGGCGTCGGCAAGGCGGTCGACGAACTCGACGTCACCATCCAGGAGATCCGCACCGCGATCTTCGCCCTCCAGCAGGGTCCCGCCGAGGCCCCCTCCGGGCTGCGCACGCGCGTGCTGCGAGAGATCAACACCGCCGCCGTGCCGCTCGGCTTCAAGCCCTCCCACCGTTTCGTCGGCCCGGTCGACGCCCTCGTCGGCGACCTCACCGGCAAGAACCTCATCGCCGCCCTGCGCGAAGCCCTCTCCAACGCCTTCCGGCACGCCGGGGCCTCCCGGATCGACGTCGTCGTCGACGCCGACGCGATCCTCCCGGACGGCCGCAAGGGTGTCCGCCTGACCGTCGCGGACGACGGCGTCGGCATCCCCGAGGGCGGCCGGCGCAGCGGCCTGAAGAACCTCAAGCGGCGCGCCGAGTCCCTGGGCGGCGACAGCCGGCACGGGCCGGGCATCGGAGAGAACGGCGGCGGTACGACGGTGGTGTGGGAGGCGCCGCTCGAATGACGGGCCGGATCCTGTGCGGCGCGCGCTCGATGACAGGTCGTCACCCCCGATACCGGCGACGCCTGTTCGGTCATACGACTCCGCCGAACGGACCCGTGATTCCCCCAGCTGTACGAGTTGAACATGCCCCCGTCCCCCACCCGGGGACACGATCGCTGACATGCGACCGTCCCGCCGCCACCCACTGCTCGTCCCGGCGCTGCTGTGCGCGCTCGCCGTGCTCGCGGCCCGCCCGACCGACGCCGTGGAGCGCAGGCGCGACGGCGGCAACCCCGGGATCAGCGCACAGGTGGCGCGGCTGTACGAGGACGCGGCCGTGGCGACCCAGCAGTACGAGAAGGGGCGGCAGGAGGCGGAGGTGCAGCGGGCGAGGGCGCAGCGGTTCGAGGCGCTGCTCGACCGGGAACGGCGGGACATCGCCGTCATGCACGACGACCTGGGCCGCATCGCGCGCGCCCAGTACCGCGACGGCGGCGATCTCCCGCTCACCGCACAGCTCATCCTCGCGGGCAGTCCGGAGGAGCTGATGCGCGGTCAGCAGGTGTTCTCCCAGGCGAATCTGGCCGTGAACAACGCCATCGAGAAGAGCCGCCGGGCCGAGGCGAGACTGGCGAAGGACGAGGCCGAAGCCGCCGCCGCCTGGCAGTCGCTGGAGCAGCGGAACGTCGAACTCGCCGGTCTGAAGAAGGACATCGAGCAGAAGCTCGAAGAAGCGCGCTGGCAGTTGCAAGGGCAGGCGGACGCTTCGGTCGCTGCCGGTGCTTGCCGTGGCGCCGTCCGACTGGACCAGCCGCCGACTCCGGTCGCGGGCGCGTGGGTGACGCCCGTGGAGACGTACGAACTGTCCGCCGGCTTCGGCAGCGGCGGCTCGCGATGGGCGAACCGGCACACCGGGCAGGACTTCGCGGTGCCGATCGGCACACCGGTGCGGTCCGTCGGCGCCGGGCGGGTGGAGAAGGTGTCCTGCGGCGGTGCCTTCGGCATCGAGATCGTGATCGAGCACGCGGGCGGCTACTACACGCAGTACGCCCATCTCGCCGCCGTCACCGTCGACCAGGGCGACCGGGTGGCACCGGGGCAGTGGATCGGGCAGTCGGGCACCACCGGCAACTCCACCGGACCACACCTGCACTTCGAGGTGAGGGTCACGCCGGAACTCGGCTCGTCACTGGACCCGGTGCCCTGGCTGGCCGCACGCGGCGTCCCGCTCGGTTAGCGCCGCGCGAGCATCTGCTCGATGACGACCGCCACCCCGTCCTCGTTGTTCGCGACCGTCCGGCCCGAAGCCGCCGCGATCACATCGGGGTGCGCGTTGCCCATCGCGTACGACTGGCCCGCCCAGGTCAGCATCTCGACGTCGTTCGGCATGTCCCCGAACGCCACGACCTCCTCGTGCGAGATACCGCGCTCGGCACAGCACAGGGCGAGCGTGCTGGCCTTGGAGACGCCGGGGCCGCTGATCTCCAGCAGGGCGCTGGGGCTGGAGCGGGTGACGTTGGCGATGTCGCCGATGGCGAGCCGGGCCAGGGTGAGGAAGGCGTCCGGGTCGATCGTCGGGTGGAAGGCGAGGATCTTCAGGACCGGCTCGTCCGCGCCGGGCCCGCCCGCCGCGAGCAGCTTCTCGGCGGGCTGGAGCTCGTCCGGGATCTCCATGTGCAGCTTCGGATAATCCGGCTCCTGGTGGAAGCCGTACGTCTGCTCCACCGCGTACACCGTGCCCGGCGCCGCGTCCCGCAGCAGCCGTACGGCGTCCAGGGCGTTGTCCCGCGCCAGCTCGCGCACCTTCACGAACCGGTGGGCGCCGGGGCCGCCGTGCAGGTCGACCACGGCGGCGCCGTTGCCGCAGATCGCCAGGCCGTGGCCGTGGACGTGGTCGCTGACCACGTCCATCCAGCGGGCGGGGCGGCCGGTGACGAAGAAGACCTCGATGCCCGCCTCCTCGGCGGCGGCGAGGGCCGCGACCGTGCGCGGGGAGACGGACTTGTCGTCCCGCAGCAGAGTGCCGTCGAGGTCGGTGGCAATCAGGCGTGGCGGGACTATGGCGGCCGGGGTCTCGGGCTGTCGAGTCGCTGAGGTCACCCGGCCATTCTCCCGCATATGCCCGCACGGCCGTGCGAGAGCCCGCACATATGAGTAGTAACCGCCCCCACCGGCACGGTCACGCTCCGTCGCCTCACCGCAGCTGCGCCGGGGCCTCCATGGCGATCTGCTCGAAGACCTTCTCGTCCGCGGCGAAGTCCGAGCCGGCGATCGGCCAGTGGACGACGATCTCCGTGAAGCCCAACTCCCGGTGCCTGCCCGCGAAGTCGACGAACGCGTCGAGCGACTCCAGCGGCCGGCCGCGGTCCGGGGTGAAACCGGTGAGGAGAATCTTGTCGAGACCGGTCACGTCACGGCCGATCTCCGCACACGCGTCGGCGAGCTTCTCGACCTGCCCGCGAATGGCTTGAATCGACTGTTCAGGAGTGCCGTTCTCGTACAGCTTGGGGTCCCCGGTGGTCACCCACGCCTGCCCGTACCGTGCCGCGAGCCTCAGCCCGCGCGGACCGGTGGCGGCCACCGCGAACGGCAGCCGGGGCCGCTGCACACAGCCCGGGATGTTGCGCGCCTCGTGCGCCGAGTAGAAGTCCCCCTCATAGGAGACGCCCTTCGCACTGTCCTCCGACAGCAGCCGGTCCAGCAGATGCACGAACTCCCCGAACCGGTCGGCGCGCTCGCGCGGCGTCCACGGATCCTGGCCGAGGGTCGTCGCATCGAAGCCGGTACCGCCCGCGCCGATGCCCAGGGTGATCCGGCCGCCGGAGACATCGTCGAGCGAGATCAGGTCCTTCGCGAGAGTCACCGGGTGCCGGAAGTTCGGCGAGGTCACCAGAGTCCCCAGCCGGATCCGCTCGGTGACAGCCGCGGCGGCGGTCAGCGTCGGCACGGCACCGAACCACGGGCCGTCCCGGAAACTGCGCCAGGACAGATGGTCGTAGGTGTACGCGGTGTGGAAGCCGAGCTCCTCCGCGCGCTGCCATGCTTCGCGACTCCCCTCGTGCCAGCGGCGGTACGGGAGGATCACGGTGCTCAGACGCAGACTCATGGTTCGAGCGTATGCGGCCGAACGTGTTTCACGTGAAACAGTCACCGACGGTCACCGCGCACGGCCACTGAGCCACGGACTGAGCCCGACCAGGATGAACTCCTTGTGCACCCGGTCGCCCGGCAGCGGGACCATCAGATAGCTGCCCGGCGGGAAGCGCCGCACCTTGACCCAGGCGTGCCCTTCGTAGAGGGCGCGAAGGAAGGCGGGCACGTCGTCACGGGCGACGTCGGGGCACTCGACGCCGTCGACGCTGATCAGCGCGTCATCGTCCGGGAACAGCCGTACGTCCACCCGAGGCCGCCCACCGAGCTCGACATACGCCTCGTGGGGCAGGGAGCCGTCCGGGTCCGCGGTGACGCCGACGCCCGCGGCGGTACGGCGGGAGGTCTGATCGGCGCCGATGTCATGGGTCACCTCGATCTCCAGTCCATACTCGGCGGCGAGTGCGCGGAGCGCCGTGACGGCGGCTTCGGTGGTGGGCAGATGGTTTCCCTGGTGGTCCATACCACTGATCATGCCGAAGGTCAGTTCAGTGCGACTCGGGGAAACGCAGGTATTCCGGCGGCACCGCCTTCGTCAGCCACACCCCGTTCGCGCTGACGTGGAAGACATGGCCGTCCCGGTGCATCGCGCCCGTGTCCACGGAGAGCACCACAGGGCGGCCGCGACGGGCGCCCACCCGGGTCGCTGTCTCGCGGTCGGGTGAGAGATGCACGTCGTGGCGGTTCATCGGCCGCAGGCCCTCGGCGCGGATCGCGTCCAGGTAGCGGTCCACGGTCCCGTGGTAGAGGTACGGCGGCGGGGTCGCCGGGGGCAGTCCGAGATCCACCTCGATGCTGTGGCCCTGGCTGGCGCGGATCCGGGTACCGTCGATCGCGAAACGCTTCTTGTCGTTGGCGGCGACCACATGGTCCAGTTCCTCACGGGTGAACCGGAAGTTGTGCGCGGCGGCCGCGGCGATCAGTACGTCGATCTCGACCCAGCCCGCCTCGTCGAGCGTCAGCCCGATCCGTTCCGGTTGGTGGCGCAGGTGCTTCGAGAGGTACTTCGACACCTTCACGGTGCGTCTTTCGTCCATCCGCTCAGGATGACGGGAGAGACGGGGATCACGCATTTTGTTTTGGGTTGGATGTTTGATCCACAACCAACTTGACTTATCCACAGGTCACTTGGCGATTCTGTGGACAACTCCTCGTCATGTCAGCCCCTTTCGTCAAGATCGACTGGGGGCACCCCTCTTGACGTGAGCGCGTCCAACTCCCTTGCCCGTACCTCCCGTTCAGCCGCCAGCGCGATGAACTCCGCCGCCCGCTCCACCCCAACCAGCCCCTCCACGGCCCGCATCGTCTCCTCGGGCAGCGCCACGGAGCGGGCCGCGGGAGGCTCCGGCGGGCCCTCGCCCGTGCCGAGGTGCTGCCGCAGATGACGTACCGCCAACAGCCGCATCGCACGGGCGAGTTCCGCGTCCACCGTCTGCTGTGCGAGCGGGCGCAGGCGCCGTACGAGCGAGGCCGCCTCGGCCGCGTCGGCGTCGGTCGGGCGGTGCGGTCCGTCGAGGTAGCGGGCGAAGACGTGCTCGGTGGTGAACTCCAGGAAACGGGCGGCGATGTGCTCGACCTGCCCTCTCAACTCCCGCAGGTGGCCCGATATCGCGGACAGCGGCACCCCGGCCGCGTGCAACTCGACGGCCACGGCGAGCTCTTGGGGGCTCGGCACGAGGAAGGAGTCCGCGTCGCCGGGCACCGGCTCCAGTACCCCGAGCTCCACGGCGTCGGCGACCGCCGCGTCGTCGGGCGTGCCGCCGAAGCGCTCCTCCAGTTCGGCGCGCGAGATCCGGACCGCCTCCTCGTCGCTCCACGGACCGTCGACCTCGGCGACCAGGCCGAGCACCCCGCCGAGGCCGCGGCCCGCGTCCCAGGCCGCCAGGAGCTCCTTGATGGAGGCCAGGGTGTAGCCGCGGTCGAGCAGGTCGGCGATCTGACGCAGGCGGACGAGATGGGCGTCGGAGTAGAGGTTGGCGCGGCCGCGGCGCTCCGGACGGGGGAGGAGGCCGCGGTCCTGGTAGGCGCGGATGGTGCGCACGGTGGCGCCGCTGAGGTGGGCGAGGTCCTCGATCCGGAGCGTCGGTATGTCACTCATGCAACCGTCCATACAACCGTCCTTGAACAGGCGCCCGTGGTTACAGCGGTGGTTCCATGCGCGCGATCGCCCGCAGCGCGCCCGGCGCGAACCGGGACAGCAGACGTGCGCCGCGTGCCTCGGGGGTCACCGGTACCACCGCCTCGTTGCGGGCGACGGCCCGCAGGATCGCGTCGGCGACCTTCTCCGGAGGGTAGTTGCGCAGCCCGTACAGCCGCGCGGACCGCTTCTGGCGCCGTTTCTCCTCCTCCGCGTCGACTCCGGCGAAGCGCGCGGTCGAGGTGATGTTGGTGTTGACGAAGCCGGGGCAGATCGCGCTGACCCCGATGCCCTGTCCGGCGAGTTCGGCGCGCAGGCACTCGCTGAGCATCAGCACCGCCGCCTTGGAGGTGCTGTAGGCGGGCAGTGCCCTGGAGGGCTGGTACGCCGCCGCCGACGCGGTGTTGACGATGTGGCCGCCCTGTCCGCGCTCGGCCATCTGCCTGCCGAAGAGCCGGCAGCCGTGGATGACGCCCCACAGGTTGACGTCGAGGACCTTCTTCCAGTCCTCGGGGGTGGTGTCGAGGAAGGAGCCGCCCAGACCGATCCCGGCGTTGTTGACCAGGACGTCGACCACGCCGTATTCGGCGGCGACCTTGGCGGCGAGCTTCTCCATGGCCTGCTCGTCGGAGACGTCGACCGTCTCCGCCCAGGCCTCGGGGGAACCGATCAGCCGGGACATCTCGGCGGTACGGGCCGCGCTCTCCGTGTCCCGGTCGACGGCGATCACGCGCGCGCCGGCCTCGGCGAAGGCGTACGCCGTGGCCCGTCCGATGCCGCTGCCCGCGCCGGTGACCAGCACGAGCTGCCCGCCGAAGCGGTCGGAGTACTTGCCGGTCGCCGGTGTCTCCACCCGGCCTCCCTCGATGGATGTCACGAACTCGCCGATCCAGGCCGCCAGTTGGTCGGGGCGGGACCGCGGTATCCAGTGCCGGGCCTGGAGGGTGCGCCGGGTCAACCGGGGGACCCACTGGTCCAGTTCGTCGTAGAGGCGCTCCGACAGGAACGCGTCGCCCAGGGGCGTGATGAGCTGCACGGGTGCGTGCGCGTGCGCGTCCTGGCGCGGGCGGCGCAGTCTCGCGCGGACGTTGTCCCGGTACAGCCACGCCCCGTGCGCCGCGTCGGCCGGCAGTGAGGAGGTCGGGTAGCCGTCGCCGGGGACCCGCTCGAAGCGTTCCAGGAGGCGGGGCCAGGTCTTGCCGAGGGGGCCGCGCCAGGCCAGTTCGGGCAGCACGGGTGTGTGCAGCGCGTACACGTACCAGGACTTGGCGCCCTGGCCGAGGAGCTGGCCGACCCGGCGCGGGGTGGGCCGCTTGATCCGGCTGTTGATCCAGTGCCCGAAGTGGTCCAGGGACGGCCCGGACATCGAGGTGAAGGAGGCGATCCGGCCCTCGGTGCGCTGGACGGTGGTGAACTCCCAGGCCTGCACCGAGCCCCAGTCGTGCCCCACGAGGTGCACCGGCCGGTCCGGGCTGACCGCGTCGACGACGGCCAGGAAGTCGTCCGTCAGCTTCTCCAGCGTGAACCCGCCCCGCAGCGGCCGCGGGGCGGTCGAACGGCCGTGGCCGCGGACGTCGTACAGCACGACATGGAAGCGGTCGGACAGGCGTGACGCGACCTGTGACCACACCTCCTTGCTGTCGGGGTAGCCGTGCACCAGGACGACCGTCGGCCACGACGGGTCCCCCAGCTCGGCGACACACAGTTCGACGCCGCCGGTCCGCACCCGGCGCTCGCGCGCACCCTCGAGCGTCACGCCGCTCACTCCCCCTCCGCCCAGCGCCGCACGTGCGGCAGATCGTCGTCCAGCCAGAACGCGCTCTGCTCGGGGTCCTTGGAGTCGGTGACGACGAGGATCTCCTCGAACTTCGCGCCCGTGCCCCGGAATCCGAGGTGCGGTTCCACCGCCCACAGGCCCGGGCGCGGCGGATGGTCGGAGAAGCGGTACGGCGACCACAGGGGCGACCAGCCCTCGCGGTGACCGTGCAGCGCGTCGGCCGCCAGGCCCTTGAGGGACTGGGTGCCGAAGCCGAAGACCTTCGGTGACCAGCGGCTCTCCTTGACCCGGTCCACCTTGTGGGCGATCACGCCGAAGGGGTACGCGCGGTGCCGGTTGGCGTAGCCCTGGCGGACCATGAGGCGGTCCACGTCCTCGTAGATCGCGCGCAGCGGACGCCGCTCGCGCACTTCGCGCAGGATCAGTTCGCGGTGTGCCCGGAGGTCGTCCATCAGCTTGTCCTGCACGGGGTTCGCGCCCAGCGAGCCGGAGTAGCCGATGTCCGCGGTGAAGCCCTCGAAGACCGGGGCCATGTCGAGGATGAACGGCATCCCCGGCTCCAGCCGGCGGTTCGTGGGGAAGAACTGGAGCGGGACGCGGAAGTTCACGAACGCCGTGCGGTCCCCGAACCAGGCGAAGGGGAGATGGAACCAGTCCCGCACCCCGCGCTCGCGCAGCCACGCGCGCTGCATCCGCGCCGCCTCACGCTCGGTCACCCCGGGTTCCAGGCGGGCCGCGACGGCTTCGGCGCATTCGTACGCCAGCCGCTGGACCTTTCTGAATCCCCGCAGTTCGGCGGCCCGTTCGTCTGTCACTGCCGTCGTCATGCCACCCCGCCCCACCCAGTCCACGTCGACTGCGCTACGTGTCCGTAACTTGACATCAACGAATGTGACAGTTGTTAGAGGCAGCGTCAATAGCGGGGTCGCGGCCTGTGGAAAACACCGCTCCCCGTAGCTCTCAGGCATGGCATCCCCTACGGGCCCGTACATCTGGAGTCTGACCCGAAGACAGCTCTGCGGTGTGACGACCGCAGTGGCGCGGGTCACTACTGTCGACGACGTGACTGTGATCGCGACCGAAAGCCTGAGCAAGCGGTTCCCCCGGGTGACCGCGCTTGACCGGCTGACCATGGACATCGGGCCCGGGGTGACCGGACTCGTCGGAGCCAATGGAGCCGGCAAGTCCACCATGATCAAGATCCTGCTGGGTCTGTCCCCCGCCACCGAGGGCCGCGCCGAAGTACTCGGACTCGACGTCGCCACCAAGGGCGGCGCCATCCGCGAGCGCGTCGGCTACATGCCGGAGCACGACTGTCTGCCGCCCGACGTCTCGGCCACCGAGTTCGTCGTCCACATGGCGCGCATGTCAGGGCTGCCGCCCGCCGCCGCCCGCGAACGCACCGCGGACACCCTGCGGCACGTGGGCCTGTACGAGGAGCGCTACCGCCCCATCGGCGGCTACTCCACCGGCATGAAGCAGCGCGTGAAGCTGGCCCAGGCCCTGGTCCACGACCCGCAGCTGGTCTTCCTGGACGAGCCGACCAACGGCCTCGACCCGGTCGGCCGCGACGACATGCTCGGCCTCATCCGCCGTATCCACACCGACTTCGGCATCTCGGTCCTGGTCACCTCCCATCTGCTGGGCGAACTGGAACGCACCTGCGACCACGTCGTCGTCATCGACGGCGGCAAGCTCCTGCGCTCCAGCTCCACCACCGACTTCACCCAGACCACGACCACTCTCGCGATCGAGGTCACCGACACCGACGAACACCCCGACGGCACCCGCGCGGTGCGCGAGGCGCTCCACGCGCGCGGGGTGGAGGTCCTCGACGCGAACAGCGCCCTGCCCGGCGCCGGCCACATCCTGCTGCTGACCGCGCAGGGCGAGGAGACCTACGACGTCGTCCGGGACGCCGTCGCCGACCTCGGCCTCGGCCTGGTGCGCATGGAGCAGCGCCGCCACCACATCTCGGAGGTCTTCAAGGACGACCAGGAGACCGAGGAAGCACAGCGGAAGGAGACCGTCGGCCATGGCAATTGAGCACCCGGTCACCGGCCCCTCGGGCGACCAGACCCGCATCCACAACATCGGCTACCGCACCTACGACGGCCCCCGCCTCGGCCGCTCCTACGCGGCCCGCTCGCTCTACTCGCAGTCCCTGCGCGGCGCCTACGGCCTCGGCCGCTCGGTCAAGTCCAAGGTGCTGCCGATGCTGCTGTTCGTGGTGATGTGCGTGCCCGCGGCCATCATGGTCGCCGTCGCGGTCGCCACCAAGGCCGGCGACCTGCCCGTCGACTACACCCGCTACGCGATCATCATGCAGTCCGTGATCTGCCTGTACGTCGCCTCGCAGGCACCCCAGTCCGTCTCGCGCGACCTGCGCTTCAAGACCGTGCCGCTGTACTTCTCCCGGCCGATCGAGACCGCCGACTACGTCCGCGCGAAGTACGCGGCGCTGGCCTCGGCGATGTTCATCCTGACCGCGGCCCCGCTGCTCGTGCTCTACGTGGGCGCGCTGCTGGCCAAGCTCGACTTCGCCGACCAGACCAAGGGATTCGCGCAGGGACTCGTCTCCGTGGCACTGCTCTCGCTGCTGTTCGCCGGCATCGGCCTGGTCATCGCGGCCGTGACCCCGCGCCGCGGCTTCGGCATCGCCGCCGTGATCGCCGTCTTCACCATCTCCTACGGCGCCGTCACCACCCTCCAGGCCATCGCCGACGCCCAGGGCAGCACCTCCGCCATCCCGTGGATGGGCCTCTTCTCGCCGGTCACCCTCATTGACGGCGTGCAGTCCGCCTTCCTCGGCGCGGTCCCGGCCCTGCCGGGCGAGCACGGGCCCTCCACCGGCCAGGGCGTGGTGTACATCCTCGTCGTCCTCGGCCTGATGGCCGCCAGCTACGGCCTCCTGATGCGCCGCTACAAGAAGGTGGGCCTGTGACCACGCTCAGCATCGACCACGTCTCCCGCTGGTTCGGCAACGTGGTCGCCGTCAACGACGTCACCATGACCATCGGGCCGGGCGTCACCGGCCTCCTCGGCCCCAACGGCGCCGGAAAGTCCACCCTGATCAACATGATGGGCGGCTTCCTCGCCCCCTCCACCGGCACCGTCACCCTCGACGGCGAGCAGGTGTGGCGCAACGAGGCCATCTACCAGCACATCGGCATCGTCCCCGAGCGCGAGGCGATGTACGACTTCCTCACCGGCCGCGAATTCGTCGTCGCCAACGCCGAACTGCACGGCCTGGGCGCCAAGGCCGCCCAGAAGGCGCTGGCCACGGTCGAGATGGAGTACGCGCAGGACCGCAAGATCCAGACGTACTCCAAGGGCATGCGCCAGCGCGTGAAGATGGCGAGCGCCCTCGTCCACGACCCGTCGCTGCTCCTGCTCGACGAGCCCTTCAACGGCATGGACCCGCGCCAGCGCATGCAGCTCATGGACCTGCTGCGGCGCATGGGCGACGAGGGCCGCACGGTCCTGTTCTCGTCCCACATCCTCGAAGAGGTCGAGCAACTCGCCTGGCACATCGAGGTCGTGGTCGCCGGACGGCACGCGGCCAGCGGTGACTTCCGCAAGATCCGCCGTCTGATGACCGACCGCCCGCACCGCTACCTGGTCCGCTCCAGCGACGACCGCGCCCTCGCGGCCGCGCTGATCGCCGACCCGTCGACGTCCGGCATCGAAGTCGACCTCCAGGAAGGCGCGTTGCGCGTCCAGGCCGTCGACTTCGCCCGCTTCACCACGCTGCTGCCCAAGGTCGCCCGCGACCACGGCATCCGGCTGCTCACGGTCTCGCCGTCCGACGAGTCCCTCGAGTCCGTGTTCTCGTATCTGGTCGCGGCGTAGGAGGCCGAAGATGTACGACCCCACAGTCGCCCGGCTCACCTATCGAGCCCTGCTCGGCCGCCGCCGGGCCCTCATCCTGGGCGCCCTGCCCCTGCTGCTGATCGCGATCTCCGTGATCGTGCGCGCCCTGGTCGGCGCGGACGACCAGACGGCCGCCGACCTGCTGGGCGGACTCGCGCTCGCCACGATGGTGCCGATCATCGGCGTCATCGCCGGCACGGGCGCGATCGGCCCGGAGATCGACGACGGCTCGGTGGTGTACCTGCTGTCCAAGCCGATCAAGCGCCCCACGATCATCTTCACCAAGCTGATCGTGGCCATCGCCGTCACGATGGTGTTCTCAGCGCTCCCGACCCTCATCGCGGGCTTCATCCTCAACGGCAACGGCCAGCAGATCGCCGTCGCCTACACGGTGGCGGCCCTGGTCTCGTCCATCGCCTACGCCGCGCTGTTCCTGCTGCTCGGCACGGTCTCCCGGCACGCGGTGGTCTTCGGCCTCGTCTACGCCCTGGTCTGGGAGGCGCTGTTCGGCTCCCTGGTCTCCGGAGCCCGCACGCTCAGCGTCCAGCAGTGGTCGCTGGCCGTGGCCCACAAGGTCGCCGGCGGGGACATGGTCACCTCCGACGTCGGACTGCCCACGGCGACGGTCCTGCTCGTCGTGGTGACCGTCCTCGCGACTTGGTACGCGGGACAGAAGCTGCGGACGCTGACGCTGGCGGGCGAGGAGTAGACGCCGGGCTTATTGACAGGGACTTCACCTCTGCCCAGGCACACTGGGCCATTGGGGATGCACTGCTAGGAGGAACGGGGATGGCGGACGCGCACCACGACGGACGGGCACGCTCCGGGGACGACACCTGGGACGACCTCGTCCTGGACGAGGACTTCATACGCTCCGCGGAGACCTCAGAGCCGTCCGCCCGGGCCCGTATGCTCGCCGCCCGCTGGCGCGGCGAGAAGCCCGAACCGCAGCCGTGGCGCTCCGACGAGCCGCCGGCGGGCTGGTTCTTCAGCAAGGCGCGCCGCAGATGGTGGAAGCGCTAGGGAAACCACGGCAGCAGGCGAACACCCGGCCGATTTATTCGGTGGCGCCCAACTCGGCGTACAGGCACGATGGTTGTGTCCACGCCGGACACCGACTCCGGCGCCACGTTCTGGGAGAGGAGCCGGGCGATGTCGATGCACGACAGTACGTCCAGCTCCCGTCAGGGCAGTCCGCAGCGGGTTCCGGTGTAGTTACGCCACCGTCGAACCCGCTCAGCGGGAACTGCCCGGGGCGGCCGCTTCGAGCACGCGATGTCGCTCTCGCGTGGGCCGCCCACCCGGAGGATTGGCCGAGAGGCAAGGCACCGGTTTGCTAAACCGCGGTCGGGTCCCAAAGACCCGCGCACGTTCGATCCGTGCATCCTCCGCAAGACGCGATTAGGTTCAGGCGACATGGCGAACATGGCGCAGCCCCTTTACTACATCGACCGCTCCGACCTCCGCGAGGGAAAGATCGCGCAGGTCAGGGCCGGGATGCGAGACCTGGCCGAGTTCGTCGAGGCCCGTGAACCGCAGCTGATCGCCTACCACTTCTACATCGACGAATCCGAGTCCACGATGACGACCGTGGCGGTCCACCCCGACTCGGCGTCGCTGGAACTGCACATGGAACTCGGCGGCCCGAAGTTCCGGGAGTTCCGTGAGCTCATCCGCATGAACTCCATCGACGTCTACGGCCAAGCGAGCCCGGCGGCCGTGCGGCAACTCCGGCAGAAGGCCGAGATGCTCGGCGGCGGCACGGTCACCTTCCACACCGAGCAGGCGGGCTTCAGCCGACCGGCAGGCGTGAGCTGACCCCCCGCCCCAGCGCTTCAGCCGAGCAACCGCTCCAGCACCACCGCGATCCCGTCCTCCTCGTTCGAGGACGTCACCTCGTCCGCCACAGCCTTCAGCTCCTCATGCGCGTTGGCCATGGCCACACCCCGAGCAGCCCACCCGAACATCGGCACATCGTTCGGCATGTCACCGAAGGCAAGGGTGTCCGCGGCCTTCAGCCCCAGCCGCCGCGCCGCCAGCGACAGCCCCGTCGCCTTCGACAGCCCCAGCGGCAGCAGCTCCACGATGCCCGCACCGGCCATCGCGACGTTCACGAACCCGCCCGCGGCCTGCCGGGCGGCCTCCGCCAGCTCGTCGTCCGACAGCTGAGGATGCTGTATGTAGATCTTGTTCAGCGGGGCGGACCACAGGTCGGCCGCGTCCGTGAACGGCGTCGCGGGGAGGTCACCGGTGAGCGCGTACCCCTGGCCCACCAGCACCTCGCCGTCCAGACCGTCGCGGCTCGCCGCGAGATACAGCGGACCGACCTCCGCCTCGATCTTCGCGAGCGCGACCCCCGCCAGCTGCCGGTCCAGGGTCACGGACGTCAGCAGACGGTGCTCCCCGGCGTCGTACACCTGCGCGCCCTGCCCGCAGACCGCGAGGCCCTCGTAGCCGAGGTCGTCGAGGATGTGCCGCGTCCACGGCACCGCGCGGCCGGTGACCACGATGTGCGCGGCACCGGCCCCGGTCGCCGCCGCGAGGGCGTCACGGGTGCGCTGCGAGACCGACTCGTCGGAGCGCAGGAGCGTCCCGTCGAGATCGGTCGCGATCAGCCGGTACGGAAATCCCCCGCCCGAGGTCGAAGACGCGTCGCTCACTTGGAGACCGGCTCCAGGACCTCACGCCCGCCCAGGTACGGACGCAGCACCGGCGGCACATACACGGAGCCGTCGGCCTGCTGGTGGTTCTCCAGGAGCGCCACGATCGTGCGCGGGACGGCGCACAGCGTGCCGTTGAGCGTCGCGAGCGGCGTGACCTTCTTGCCGTCCCGCTGGCGCACCGACAGACGCCGGGCCTGGAAGCTGTCGCAGTTGGACGCCGAGGTCAGCTCGCGGTACTTGCCCTGGGTCGGGATCCACGCCTCGCAGTCGAACTTGCGGGAGGCGGAGGCACCCAGGTCGCCCGAGGCCACGTCGATGACCTGGAAGGGCAGCTCCAGGCCGGACAGCCACTGCTTCTCCCACTCCAGGAGACGCTTGTGCTCGTTCTCGGCGTCCTCAGGAGCGACGTACGAGAACATCTCGACCTTGTCGAACTGGTGCACGCGGAAGATGCCGCGCGTGTCCTTGCCGTACGTGCCGGCCTCGCGGCGGAAGCACGGCGAGAAGCCGGCGTAGCGCAGCGGCAGCTTGTCGGCGTCGAGGATCTCGTCCATGTGGTACGCGGCGAGCGGGACCTCGGAGGTGCCGACGAGGTAGTAGTCGTCCTTCTCCAGGTGGTACACGTTCTCCGCGGCCTGGCCGAGGAAGCCGGTGCCCTCCATGGCGCGCGGGCGGACCAGCGCGGGGGTGAGCATCGGGATGAAGCCGGCCTCGGTGGCCTGCGCGATCGCCGCGTTGACGAGCGCGAGCTCCAGGAGCGCGCCGACGCCGGTGAGGTAGTAGAAGCGCGAGCCGGACACCTTCGCGCCGCGCTCGACGTCGATGGCGCCCAGCGCCTCGCCGAGCTCCAGGTGGTCCTTGGGCTCGAAGCCCTCGGCGGCGAAGTCGCGGATGGTGCCGTGCGTCTCCAGGACGACGAAGTCCTCCTCGCCGCCGACGGGCACGTCGGGGTGGACGAGGTTGCCGAGCTGGAGGGCGAGGCGCTTGGTCTCCTCGTCGGCCTCGTGCTGCTCGGCGTCGGCCGCCTTGACGTCGGCGGCCAGCTGGCCCGCCTTCTTCAGCAGCTCGGCCTTCTCGTCGCCGGAGGCCTTGGGGATGAGCTTGCCGAGGTTCTTCTGCTCGGAACGCAGCTCGTCGAAGCGGACGCCGGACGACCTGCGCCGCTCGTCGGCAGACAGGAGGGCGTCGACGAGCGCGACGTCCTCTCCACGGGCGCGCTGCGAGGCGCGCACTCGGTCGGGGTCCTCACGGAGCAGGCGAAGGTCAATCACGCGGCCAAGGCTACCGGTGCCGCATGTGAGCCCACGACTCGCTATTCCGAACCACGCCTTACATACCGTTATGGGGGAATTGCCCTATGTGTTCGCCCGTGTCAATAAAAGGCGTCCCACTCCCTGGAACGGGGCACGAGGTTAACGGCGGGTTGACTCGATTCCCTTGCGGGGAACGGGACTTGGAGGCGCTCTGTCCACAGCGATCCACACCCCCCGAAAAGTTATCCACAGGGTGTGCGAAAGATCTGTGGATGTCGGAAGTGATCATTCCGAATAGGCTTCGACGGGCCGAGAATTCCCGATCCAAACCCTCCTCACGCCCACTTTCGGGTGGAAATGGGTCGCTCCAAAGGATTGATCAATGGAAACGGGTGGACGAAGGGTGACCTGTGAGGCTGTGGACGAAGTTGGGCGCTGTAGGCCGATTTGTCGACTAGGTAGCCTTTCCTTGTCGACTTGTCCCCAGGTCGAGACGGGGGGCTGTGGATAACATCTGTGGACAAAGGAAATATGCAGGTAGGACCGGCCCGAAACCCGCCGTCCTTCTATTCGAAACCTGCTAGAAACGTCCATCCTGACACCGCGCCACCCAGTCCGCCGCCGCCACGAACTCGTCGTCCGACGTCCCGCGCAGCGGCGGGTGGATGTCGGCGGTCGTCACGTCCGCACGCGGGTACGAGCCGAGGTACCGGACGTCCAGGCAGATCCGCTTGAGCCCCATCAGCGCCTCGGCGACCCGGCGGTCGGAGATATGGCCCTCGGCGTCGATGCAGAAGCAGTAGTTGCCGATGCCGGCGCCGGTGGGCCGGGACTGCAGCACGGTGAGGTTGATGCCGCGGGTGGCGAACTCGCCCAGGAGGTCGCGCAGGCCGCCGGGGTGGTCGTCGCGCTGCCAGAGCACGACGGAGGTCTTGTCGGCGCCGGTCGGGGCGGCGGGCCGGGCGGGGCGGCCGACCAGTACGAACCGGGTCTGGGCGTTCTCCGCGTCGTGGATCCCGGTCTCCAGGGCTTCCAGGCCGTACCGGGCGGCCGCGAACTCGCCCGCGAAGGCGGCGTCGTACTGGCCTTCCTGGACCAGGCGCGCGGCGTCGGCGTTGGAGGCGGCGGACTCCCAGTGGGCGTCGGGGAGGTTCTTCTTCAGCCAGTTGCGGACCTGCGGCTGGGCGGCCGGGTGGGCGGAGACGGTCTTGATCTCGGACAGCTTGGTGCCGGGCCGGACGAGCAGCGCGAAGGTGATCGACAGCAGTACCTCGCGGTAGATCATCAGCGGGGCACCGGCGACCAGTTCGTCGAGGGTGGTGGTGATCCCGCCCTCGACGGAGTTCTCGATCGGCACGAACGCGGCCTCGGCCTCACCCGCGCGCACCGCGTCCAGCGCGGACTGCACGGAGACGTACGGGATCAGCTCCCGGGTGGCCGTCTCCGGGAGGGTGCGCAGGGCGACTTCGGTGAAGGTGCCTTCAGGACCGAGATACGCATAGCTCGCTGGCATGACCTCACCCTAATGGGCCTTGCGAAACCGGGTGCACTCGTCTCACGACTGCCCCTCCGCGGAGTGAACCGGCGTGACCGGAAGCGGTCCCGGGCGTTGGCGTGCCCCATCGGTCAACCGCCGGCGCCCGTTCACCCTTCCAGCAGCCCCTGCCCCACGTACTCCCCCTCCGCCGCCCCGCCCGGCACCGCGAACAGTCCGCTCGACTCATGGCGGATGTACTGGGACAGGGCGTCGCCGCGGTCGAGCTTGCGCTGGACGGTGACGAAGCCGCGCAGTGGGTCGGCCTGCCAGCACACGAAGAGCAGCCCGGCGTCGGGCGCCCCGTCGCTGTCGATGCCGTCGTGGTAGGAGAAGGGGCGCCGCAGTATCGCCGCCCCGCCGTTCTGGTCGGGCCGGCTGATGCGCGCGTGGGCGTTGATCGGGACGACCAGGTCGCCCTTGGCGTCCGTCTTCTCCAGGTCCATGGCGGTCGTCTCGGTGCCCCCGGACAGCGGCGCCCCGTCGGCCTTGCGGCGGCCGATGACGTTCTCCTGCTCGGAGACCGAGAGGCCCTCCCAGTCGTCGAGGAGCATGCGGATACGGCGTACGACGGCGTAGGAGCCGTTCGCCATCCAGGACGGGTCCTTGGAGCCGGACGAGGGCACGAAGATCCGCTGGTCGAAGTCGGACTCGCTCGGCTTGGGGTTGCGGGTGCCGTCCATCTGGCCCATGAGGTTCCGGGCGGTCATGGGGTGGGCGGTGGCGCCCGGCGACCGGTTGAAGCCGTTCATCTGCCAGCGGACGCGCGCTGCGCTCCCCGCGTCCTTCTGGATGGCGCGCAGGGCGTGGAAGGCGACCAGGGCGTCGTCGGCGCCGATCTGCACCCACAGGTCGCCGTTGCTGCGGGCCTTGTCGAGCTGGTCGGAGGAGAAGTCGGGCAGCGGGTCCAGGGAGACCGGGCGCTGCTTCTCCAGCCCGGTCCGGGCGAAGAAGCTGTGCCCGAAGCCGAAGGTGATGGTGAGGCCCGACGGCCCCGCGTCCCGGGCCACATCCGTGTCCTGGGACGCCGTCGCCTCGCCCGCCATCAGTCGCCGTGCCGTCTCCGACCAGCGGCGCAGCAGGGCTGCCGCGCCCTTGCGGCCTGCGCCCGCTGTCAGGTCGAAGGCGATGAGGTGGCCGCGGGCCTGGAGGCCCTGGAGGATGCCGGGCTGATGTTTCCCGTGAAACATCGCCTTCTCGGTGCCGAGGGAGGTGAGTGGCGTGGCCTCGGCGGGCCGGGCGGCGTACCCCACGGCTCCGCCGGCCGCGCCGAGGACGAGTCCGGTGGCACCGGCGGTCCCGAGCAGCCGGCGTCGTGAGACGCCCTCGTTGAGAGAGGCGTTCTTAAGGGCGGCGTTTTCCGAAGCGCCGTCATTAAGTGCCTTCTCGGGAGTGCGGGCCTCCGGAATGGACTGGTCAGCCATGGTGGTTCAGCCGATCTGCGCGTTCTTTGAAACGGTGGTCTGGTCGATGTCGGAGGTCCGTACGGTCACCGCGATCTTCCAGTCGCCCGCCATGGGGAGCTGGATGCCGGCGGCCGACCAGTGACCGGTGGTGATGTGGTCGGGGACGACGGGCAGTGGCCCGATGCCCTTGGCTTCGAGGGTGAAGGAGACCTTCACCTCGGGTACGTCGAAGGCCCGCCCATTGGGCCGTTCCACGTAGACGTGCATCTCGTTGGCGCCCACGCGCGCGGGGTCGAGGTCGATCCGTACGAGGCCCTTGCCGTCCTCGCCGCCGGTGTCGAACGACATGTCGAGGGTGAGGGCGGCCCCCGAGGACGACGTATCGGAGGAGGAGGACGACGAGGACGACGACGTAGCGGCCTTGGCGGCTTCTTCGGTCCGTCCGGGTTCGGTCTGGGTCAGCACGGTCGTCACGGCGAGGAGCACGACGGCGACGCCCGTCTCGGCGAGCACGGAGCGGCGCAGCCCGAAGCGGTCGGGGTCGGCGTCCCGCTGCCGCTTCTGCCGCGCGGTGTCCACGGCGGCCCGCTGCCGGGCGAGTTGGGCGGCGCGCTTGGCGTCTCCGGCCGTGGCACTGGCGGTGACGTGCTCCTTCTCCCGCTCTTCCGCCCGCTCTTCCTCGGCCGCCGGAGCCTCGGCGGTCGCCGTCGCGTCTCCGATCCGCGTCGTCCACCGCCGTGAGATCCACGCGATCCCGACGAGCAGCACGACGAGTCCGATCTTGACGAACAGCAGCTGTCCGTACGTCGTGTCGGTGAAGGCGGACCAGGAGCCGAGTTGCCGCCAGGACTGGTAGACGCCGGTGGCGACGAGGGCGAGGACGCTGCCGAAGGCGAGCCGGGAGAAGCGCTGTACGGCCGCTCGTTCGATGGGGGTGTCCGACCGGTACAGGGCGACGAGCAGCGCCGCGAGTCCGCCGAGCCAGGCGGCGACGGCGAGCAGGTGGACCACATCGACCGGCATGGCGATCGCGGTCTGGAGCCCGGTCGAGGCGTGTTCGGCCATGGCCCAGCTCGCTGCGATCCCGGCGGCGACGACGGTGCCGCCGATGGCGAGCCCGAAGGTGAGGTCCCGTTTCTCGTCGTCCTCGCGTTTGTCGTAGGCGCCGAAGAGGACGGCGATGAAGAGCGCGGCGGCGGCGAGCAGCAGCAGCCGGGAGACGAGGGAGGCGCCGGTCTTGGTCTGGAGGACCTGTCCGAGCAGGCTGAGGTCGAAGACGTCGGCGAGCTTGCCGGTGCTGGTGTAGGAGCCGCGCAGGAGCAGCAGGAGGAGGGTGGCGGCGGTGAGCGCGAGCCAGCCGGAGACCACGAGCCGCTGGACAGGGCGTACGCCGGAGCCGCGCTGCCAGCAGGCGAGGACGAAGGCGGCGCCGCCGACCAGGACGATGAATCCGGCGTAGGAGACGTACCGTCCGAAGCCGTAGAGCCAGCCGACGACTCCGCCGCCGGCGGTCTGTCCGGAGACGGAGACGGTTGTCTTGGAGGGGGCGCCGACGGAGAAGGTGTAGGCGCCGGCGACGGGGTGGCTGTCCTCGGAGACGACCTGGTAGGTGACGGTGTAGGTGCCGTCGGGCAGGCCGCTGTGGAGTTGGACGGAGTACGTCGATCCGCTCACGTCGGAGGGTTTGCCGGTGTCGACGCGCTTGCCCTTGGGGTCGAGGACCCGCAGGGAGTCGTCGGACATCGCGACCTTCTCGGAGAAGGTGAGCGAGACCTGGGTGGGGGCCTTGTCGACCACCACCCCCTGCTGGGGGTCGCTGCCGGTCAGTGCGGCGTGCGCGGAGGCCGGTGCGGCTCCGGCGAGGAGCAGTGCGGTGGCGGCGATGAGCAGCAGCACCAGGTTCCGGACGCGGGGGGTGATGGTCTGTGTCACGGTGGTCCCTCCCTCAGTGCCCGGTCTTCGGGTTGTACGTGGCGGACTTCACCGGCATCTCGACGGTGACGGGGTCGGATTTCGCGAAGTGCAGTTTCACGGAGACCGTCTCGCCCTGTTCGGGTTTGCGCTTCAGGTTCTCGAACATCAGGTGGTTGCCGCCGCTTTTGAACACGAGTTGACCGTGGGCGGGCACGTCGAGGGTCTTGACCTCCTGCATGGCGGCGTCGACGGTCTCGTGTGCGGTGACTTGGCCGATGCCGCTGGTGACGGAGGTCAGTTCGTCGTTCGCGTCGCCTTTGTTGGTGATCGTGAGGTAGCCGGCGGCCATGGAGTCGGAGACCGGCTGGGGCATGTAGGCGGCGCTGACGGACAGTTCGGCCTGGTCGGAGCCGGAGCCGGAGTCCGAGCAGCCGGTCAGTGCGAGGGCGCCGGCCAGGGCGACGGGGGCGAGTCGCCGTACGGGTGTCACGGGTTCTCCCCCTTGATGATCTTGGGGAGGTCCTTGGTGTAGTCGTCGACGGTGGCGTCCTCGCCGTAGAGGAGGTATCCGCCGTCGGTCTTCGGGGAGAACGCGACGACCTGGGTGCCGTGGGTGGAGACGATCTTGCCGTTCTTGTCCTTGTGCGGCGGTTCGATGGTGATGCCGAGGGTGCGGGCGCCGGCCTGGATGGTGGCGAAGTCGCCGGTGAGGCCGACGACCTGGGGGTCGATGCCCTTGAGCCACTTGCCGAGGGCGGCGGGGGTGTCGCGGTCGGGGTCGGTGGTGACGAACACGATCCGCAGTTCGTCCTGCTGCGCCTTGGTGAGCTGCTTCTTGGCGACGGCGATGTTGCTCATCGTCAGCGGGCAGACGTCGGGGCAGTTGGTGTAGCCGAAGTAGATCAGTGTCGGCCGGCCCTTGGTCTGCTCGCGCAGGTCGTACTTCTTGCCGCTGGTGTCGGTGAGGACGAGGTCCGGCTTCTCGAACGGCTGGTCGAGAACGGTGGCGGCCTTGTCGGAGCCGGCCTCCTCGGAGACCACGGAGACGGGAGTGCTGCTGTCGTCACCGCTGCCGCAGGCGGTCAGGGTCAGGGAGGCGGCGGCGAGCAGGGCGGCCGCGGCGAACGTCTTCTTGCGCATAGGAAAATGTCCCAGATGTGAGGGCTGCCGGGTGGGCCGGGGTCGTGCGGCCCCGGCCCACCCGGCGGACGGTCTTGGCTCAGGCCTCGGTGCCGGTGGTGCGTCGGCGCCCCGCGAGCACGCCGTACGCCACTCCGAGCGCGCCCACGACGATGCCGACGACGGCGAGCACGCGCGCGGTGGTGTCGCTGCTGTCGGCGGGGGCCGCGGTGTCGGCGGCGGCGTTCTCGGTCTCGGCCGAGGCGTCCTCCGCGGTCTCCGAGGTCTCCTCGGTCGCCGAGGAGCCGTGGTGGCCTTCCGCGGAGGCCTCGGACAGCGTGAGCACGGGGGCCGGGTTCTCGGGCTCCTCCTGGCCATCCTGCTGGATCTCGATCCAGCGGACGACCTCCTTGTTGGAGTACGTCTGGATGGCCTTGAAGACCAGTTCGTCGGCGTCCTCGGGGAGGGCGCCGATGGCGATCGGGAACTTCTGGAAGTAGCCGGCCTCGACGCCCTTGCCGGTGGCGGTCCAGGTGACCTTGGAGACGGCCTCGGAGATCTTCTGGCCGTGCAGCTCGATCGGCTTGGCCAGCTTGGTCTTGGTGACCTCGGAGGTCCATCCGGCGACCGGCTCCGGCATCGCCGAGGCGAGCGGGTGGTCGGTCGGGAAGCTGATCTCCAGCTTGGTGGTCGAGGCGGTGTCCCGCTCGTTGGGGACCCTGAAGTCGACGACCGCGTAACCGCCCTTGGCGGCGGTGCCCTCGGGCTGCACGCTGACATGCGCGAACGCGGGGGAGGACAGGACGACGACGGCGGAGGCGGCGACGGCGCCGACCGCGGCGAGACGAGAAGCCTTCATGAAAGGGAGCACTCCACTTCGTTGTGATTCCGGAGTTGAAGAGGGGTACGCGCGCGCGGAGGTGCCGGACCGGTCGAAACACGGATCACCGAAAACGGATCACTGGGAAAACGGATCACCGGGAAACACGGGCACGCGCGTGTGGCCGCACGACGGCGGCGCCCCGACTCAGGAGGGAGTGCGCGCGTCGTGTCAGGCGGCGAGGGTGAGTGCGCCGGCGGCGGGCGGCCCGCGCCGGATCACCGCGTGCCGCAGCGCGGTCGTACGGGGCTCGGGCGGCGCGAGCCGATCGGTGCGCGCCGGTCGCGGGCCGGCCTCGGGCGCACCCGGCAGCCCGGCACGCAGGGCGCGCACCAGCGCGAGCGCCCCGCGCAGGGACCGTACGAGCGCCCCTTCCCTGACTCCGTGCGCCGACAGTTCGGCCAGCCGCAGCAGCGCCAGGTCGCCGTGGCGCAGCAGCCAGCCGGCGGCGAGGGCTGCGAGGACGTGGCCGAGCACCATCGACAGGGACGGCAGCAGCGAGGAGAGCGAAGAGAAGGAGGAGAACGAGGAGAGCGAGGAGGCGGAGGCGTCGGTGGACGTGGACATCGAGTCCATCGACTGATGCGTGTGCGTGCCCTTGTAGAGGCGTGCCTCGGTGAGGATCCGTACCGCCTGGGCGGGGCTGATCGCCGCCGTGGTGGTCCCGCACAGCAGCCGCGCGGCCTGTTCCACGAGAGAGGCGTCCGACGGCATCGAGGACATCGAGGAGGATGCCGCGGTCTGGGCCGCCGCGCTGTGCTGCCCCAGCCCGAACACGGTGTGCAGCACGGTCTGTCCGGCCGTCAGCAGCGCCGCGATCCCCGCGAGCGAGCGGACCCGCCCGGCGAGCGGTGCCGCGACCGCGAGGACCCCGAGGAATCCCGCGCCCAGGGTCCACAGCGGGACGGTGGCGCAGGCGGCCATGGTGTGCCCGGCCGCGGCCAGCACGACGCAGACCGCGGCGAACACCGCGGCCCGCAGGACCCGGAGACCGGCTCCGGCGCGCTGATGGGGGGCAGACATGGCGGGCTCATCATCGCACTGGCCTTACGGCGGCCATACGGCAGGTCCACAAGATGACGTACGGGTCCTACGACCGGAAGATCACCCTCTGATACGAACTGCCCCCACATACCCCATGCACCGCCCGATACGCATCCCCCATATGGGCGGCGTCACGTCAACTGTGTGCTTACACACGGGCACGGGCGGCAATAGGTAACGGTATGTCGAGCCGCGGCCTGGAGGCTGGAGCATGAGCATCTGGTGGTCACTCCACTTGCGGCGCGAGGCTGCCAGCGTTCCGCTCGCGCGGCGCCTGCTGCTCGGCACGATGGAGACCGCGGGCGTCGACCCGGATGTCTCCTACGACCTCTCCGTCGCCCTCAGCGAGGCCTGCGCCAACGCCGTCGAGCACGGCGGGGACGCCGATCGCGGCGGCTCCTCGGAGGCGTACCGTGTCACCGCCTATCTGGACGGCGAGAAGTGCCGGATCGAGGTCGCCGACTCCGGCCCCGGCTTCGGCCGCCCCGACCGGGCACCCCGGCGCGCTCCCAGCGAGGCCGAGCACGGGCGCGGACTCTGTCTGATCCAGGAACTCGCCGACCACGTCCACATCGGCAACAAGCCGGGCAGGGGCGGCGCGGTGGTGAGCTTCGACAAGATCCTGAAGTGGAAGAAGGACGCTCCGCTGATGGCTGTGTGAGTGACGGCCGTGCGGGCGCTCGAACCGTGCTGGAAGCCCGGTACATTTCCCGGCCTTTTCCCGCCCGGCCGAAATACGATCAGGTATGCCTTCCCGTGTCCGGATCGTCAATACCGCGTCGCTGCGCCAGGAATCCGCCGACCTCGTTCATCTGCCCGTGGAAGCGGCCGCTCTGCCCTTCGACCGGGAGACGCTGCGGCGGTGCACCGGTGACGAGAAGGAATTCGTCGCGGACATCTGGGGAAAACGGGCACACATCACGTCCGGGGGAATTCCGGACGAGGATCTGATCGGCGTCGAGGACGTCGACCGACTGCTCTCCGACATTCCGCTGCTGCGGGCGGAGATGATACGGCTCGTGCGGGACGGGGAGATTCTGCCGCGCACCTCGTATCTCCGGTCCGTACGGGATGTCTATCCGCGGCCGGCCGACCTGGAGATGACGGAGAACGAGCATCTGCTGGAGCTGCTGACCCGGGGCGCGGCGAGCGCGGCGGAGGTGACGGCCGCGGTGCGCGGCGGGGCCACGCTGATCCTGGAGAACGCCCACTGGTACCACCCGCCGCTGACCGCGTTCTGCCGCGCGCTGGAGCTCGCCCTCGGCCACCGCTGCCGGGCGAACGTCTATCTCTCGCCCGTCTCCGCACAGGGCTTCGACCTGCACACCGACCGCACCGACGTCTTCGTGCTCCAGGCGTTCGGGGAGAAGCACTGGCATCTGGAGGCGACGCCCTGGCAGCGTGCGCACGGTCTGGATCCCGAGGTCACCGACCCGGTGCTGCGGCCCGGGGACGTCCTGTACATCCCGCGCGGCACCCCGCACCGGGCGTACACCAAGAGCGCCCGGTCGGGGCACGTCACGATCAGCGTCACCCCGAACGCCTGGCGGGACGTGCTGCGGGCCTCGCTCACCCGGCTCGTCGAGCAGAGCCTGCCCGCCGAGCTCCTCGACGCCGAACTCCCGGTCGGCTGGCTGCACGACCCCGCAGCCACGGCCGGGCCCGCCGAGCGGTTCACCCAGGCCGTCGGGGCCGCGGTCGCCGGGCAGGAACCGGACGGCATCCGTACCGCGCACCTCCTCGACTTCCTGACCGGCCTGACCGACCGGATCCCCGGCGCGTACACGACGGACCAGGCACTCGGCGTCCTCGGCGTGACCGACACGACCCGGCTGCGCCGGCGGCGGACGGTGCCCTGCGCGCTGTTCACGGAGCGGTCGCGGGAACGGCTCTACGTCGTCCTGGGGCGCCGCACGCTCGTCCTGCCCGGCCGGTACACCGACGTGGTGTGCCATCTCGCCGCCCTCGACGCGTTCCGTCCGGAGGACTTTTCCTCCTTCGGCCTCGATGCGATGGAACGCCGTGAACTGTGCCAGGCTCTTGTCGACACCCATCTGCTGGTGTCGGACTGAGCCGGGATAAAGTGCCCGGATGGACATCGGAAGCGAAGAAATCACGGACGGTGTGATACTCCGGATCGCCGACCCGGCGGATGCCCCGGAACTCTGTGCGGCATATGTCGAGAACCGGAAATATCTCGAACCCTGGGAACCGCGCCGCGCGGAATCGTTCTTCACCGTGGACGGTCAGAAAAAGCGCCTCCAGGAACAGCGGCAGCTCTTCGCGGAAGGCCGTATTGTGCCCTGGATTTTCGAGTCCGACGGGCGGATCGTCGGCACGATCACCCTCACCGGAATCGTCCTGGGCCCTTTCTGCAGCTCCTATCTCGGTTACTGGGTCGCCGAGGACCAGCGGGGCCGGGGCCTGGCGACCGCCGCCGTGGAGCGGGTCTGCCGGGTGGCGCGGGAGACGGTGGGGCTGCACCGGATCGAGGCCACCACCCTGGTCGAGAACACCGGCTCCCAGCGGGTCCTGGAGAAGTGCGGCTTCGAGGCGATCGGCCTGGCGCCGAACTACCTCCACATCAACGGGCGGTGGCGGGATCACCGGATGTTCCAGCGGGTGCTGCACGAGGCCGATCCGGCGCTGTGACCTCGGCCGCGGCCGCCGAGGCCGAGGCCGAGGCCGAGGCAGAGGCGGTGGAGGGTGGCGCGGCGGCGCGTACCGCGAGGGTGTGCGCGCCGGCCCCGGCGGCCAGGAACAGCACGGCCAGCGCCGTCCAGCCCGCCGCCCCCGCGGCCACCACACCGCCCGCGACCAGCGTCGGCCCGACCATGCCCTCGGCGGTCGGGCCCAGGCTGTAGGCGGCGGCGTAACTGCCCCGCTCGGCCTCGGGGGACAGCGCGAACTGGAGCCCCCAGCCGCCCGACGCGTGCCAGATCTCGCCCAGGGTGTGCAGCACCACCGAGGCCAGCATCAGCGCCACGGCGGCGGCCGGCGGCACCCAGGAGGCCAGGGTCAGCGTGCCGCACATCAGGGCCAGGGCCACCCCGGCCCGCCGCATGTGCCGGCCCGCCCCGGGCACCGTCTCGGCGCCCCTGCTCATGGGCACCTGGAGCGAGATCGCGATCACCGTGTTGACGGCGATGAGCAGCGGGGCGATCGCCTCCGGCGCCTCGGTCGCCCGGGTCACCCACAACGGCATGCCGATGACCAGCACGGACAGATTGAGTTGAAGAGATCCGTTGCAGCAGGTCAGCAGCAGGAAACGGGCGTTGCGGAACGGCGCGAGCGGAGCGCGCGGCCCGCCTCGCCGCCCCTTGCCGCCGACCTCGCGCACCGACACCATCAGGGCGGCGGCGATCAGGAAGGACAGCGCGTCGCCCAGCAGCAGCGACCGGTAGGCCAGATCCCGGCCGGTGCCCACCGCGACCGCCGCCAGCAGCGCGCCCACCAGGAACCCGGTGTTCTTCACGACCTGGACCCGTGCCATCACGCCGACCCGCTCGGCGTCACCGAACGCGGAACCGACGTATGTCTGAAGGGCGGGCATACCGGCGTGCTCGGCGAGTCCCAGCACCACCAGCACGGTGAGGAACTGCCAGAAGGAGTCGACGAAGGCCAGCGCGGAACACCACAGCGCGCGCCACAGGTGCAGCGCGATCAGTGCGCGCCGGGCCCCGATCCGGTCCACCAGGGCGCCGTTGGGGACGGTCGCCGCGAGGGCCACCAGGCCCATGACCGACAGGCCGACGCCGATCTGACCGCCCGACAGACCGGCCACCCGCGCGTAGAAGAGGGTGGCACCGGCGAGGAACAGTCCGCCGCCGGTGGCGTCGATGGCCACGGTCGTCAGCAGCCGCCGTTCGGTGGGGCCGGTGGGGCGGATCCTGAGCCGTGCGGCGACTGATCCCGGCATGCTCGAACACCGTTCCTTTCTACAGACAGGTCTCGTGCGCCTCGGAGACGCAGGTCGGGCAGAACAGGGCGCCCTCCAGGAGTTCCTGACAGGCAGGACAGCGCCGTACGGGATGGATGCGGTCGCCGATCCAGTCGTTCGCCAGGACCGAGCGGAGTGTGGTGTCGGCGTCGCGGACCTTCGGGTGCAGGGACGTCTCCCGGCCCAGCCGCAGCACCGCGGAGACCAGTGGCTCGGACACGCCCAGCTCACGCCAGGCCGCCCGGCAGGCCGGCCAGGACCGCTCCGTCCAGTGGACGTCCTCGGCGGCCCGGGACATCGCCGTACGCAGCGCGGGAGCGAGGACGCCCGAGGCCACCGCGGCGGCCAGGACGGCCCGCAGATGGACGACGGACACCGTCAGTTCGGCGAACCCGGCGTCCGCGTCCAGGGTCGTGGCGACATCGGCGTCCGAGGTGAGCGCGCCCAGCCGGTAGAGCGTGAAGACATCGCCGACGCCGATCGCGCCGAGCGGCCACAGGTCGGCGGCGCGCAGCGCGCCCATGCTGGAGGCGCCCACCAGCGTCCAGCCGGCGTCGAGGAGTTCACGGCACTCCGTGGGTGTCACGGCCAGCGATCCGCCGAACAGCCCGTCGATGATGACCACGGTGCCCGGTCTGCGGTCGAGCAGCGGGGTGAGGTCGCCCCGGCGCACCGGCGGCCGCAGTTCGACCGCGGCCGGCAGGGCCGGATCCAGGGGGCGGACGGAGGCGCCGCCGAAGACGATCGGCCTAGCTGTGTCGATGGGCCACACGATGGCTCCTGCCGGGCTCTACGACGGAGTCGACCATGCCCGGCACCGCTACATGGGCCACGGGCAGGCCGAACTCCGCGACGGTCAGATCGGTGCACACGACCCGCGACCAGCCGCCCTCTTCGAGGCGGGCGGCGACGTGCCGCAGGGTGGCGCGGGTGGAACGCGGGGGCGGGTGGGGCAGCTCGCGGAAGTCGGTGACGCCCTCGACCCTGGCGGCCAGGGCGCGCTTCAGGAACGCCGCCCGCTGCCGGGCCGGATCCGCCCGGTAGACGTCGACGACCCGGTCGAGGTCCTCGCGGCTGCCCTGGATCGCGGTGGCCCGCGCCTGGGCGGCCTCCGTCAGGGCCCGGCGCAGGGCGACGCCGGCGTTGGGGTGGGTGCCGAAGCCGGACACCGACAGGTGGGCCTGCGCCGCGTTCGGGTCGGACAGGAAGACGGCGAAGGTGGGCAGCACGGTGGTGTGCGTGAGGTCGATGATCACGGTGTCGACCTCGGCCCGCGCGTACTTGTGCAGCAGCTCCGCCTCGGCGGGCCCGGTGACCGTCTCCAGGGAGACCAGCCGCCCCGGGCCACCGTGCAGGTACCGGGAGGTGGCGTCCCGCTCGACGACCTCGTACAGGGCGTGCAGGACCGCCTCGGCGAAGGTGGCGCCGGAGGCCAGTCCCGTGGTGCTGGGGCGTACCGGGCGGACACAGCCCGGCGGGGTGTCGTAGGGGAAGAGCACCTCGGCGGCCGGGAGCAGTACGGGGGTGCCGTCCCTCGTGTCGGTGCCGCGGATCCACTCCATGGGTTGGTCGGGCAGGGTCCGCAGGCCGAGGTCGGCCGCGCTCAGGCGGGTCAGGCCGGCGTCGTCGAGTTCCCCGGGACGGGCGGTGAGGGTGGGGCGGGCCAGCGAGCCGCAGTGCCGTTCGAGAGCCTCGAACAGGGCGGAGGCCAGGGCTTCGGTGCGGACATTGCCCTTGCCCTGGCACTGGGTGATCTGGCCGGCCCGGGCGCCCGGCCGTGTCACGTTGAACACCGGGATGCCGAGGACGTCCAGCGGGGTCAGGTCGGCGATCCGGCTGATGCCGAGCCGCCCCCGCAGCGGCCACACCCGGGCGACGGCCTCCTCGGCGGGCACCGATCGGTGCGAGGTGCCGCACCCCGCCATGCCGGGGTCGGCGGAGTGCTCCGCGAGCCAGGCGAGGACGTGCGTGCCGGGCGGGGCGGCGGGGCCGTCGGGGTCCCGTGAGGCGGTGGGGTCAGCGGGGTCCCGCACCGCGGCCGGGCCGGTCGTGGTGGTGCTCCCGAGGAGATCACTCATGACGTCCCTCCCGTGTGACGATCAGCAGACATCGCGCGTGCAGTGCCGTCAGGAAGGCGAGTGCCGCGTCGAGTCCGGTGCCCGTTCCCTCCAGGCAGCCCGGCAGATAGGTACTCAGCGGGCGTCCGGAGCGGGCCTGCGTCAAAGCAGTGAAGGCCCATTCCGGCAGCAGCAGACCGGCTTTGCCCTCGGCGCCGCCGGTGATGCGCCGCCTGGGTCCGTTCTCGTCCTGTTCCCACAGCAGGCGGGCGCCGGGGGACAGCGCGACGCAGGAGCTCGCGGAGAGCGCCGTACCGAGTCCGGCGACCCGGCGTACGAACCGGTCGCCGAGGACCATGCCGCTCAGGTGGGTGGCGAGCAGCATGTCGAGGGCCTGCCCCGGCGTCTCGATCATGGGTTCGCCGCGCCGGTTGAGCGAGGTGTTGACCAGCACCGGGAATCCGGTGCGCTCACCGACCAGGTGCAGCAGCCGGTGGACGTCCGGGTTGGCGGTACGGGAGACGGTCTGCACCCGGGCCGTGCCGTCGACGTGGGTGACGGCGGCGAGCTTGTCGCGGTACTCCTCGCGGACCTTGACCACGCGCAGCATGTGCGGTGAGGGGGCGTCGAGTTCGAAGTACTCGGCGGCCACCTCCTCCGGCACGATCGGCGCCAGCGGGCGGAAGTCCTCCCGGAACTTGACCTGGGCGTTGATGAAGTCCCAGGTGTCCCGGGAGCGGGCGTCCGCGAGCACCGAGCGGTGGCCGAGCGCCCGGGGTCCGAACTCCGAGCCGCCCTGGAACCAGCCGATCACCTCACCGGCCGCGATCCGGTCCGCGAGCTGGGGCAGGCCGAGCGGCTCGGCGGTGACCCGGTCCCCGACCAGGGCGAGGGCGTGGTCGTGGTCCTGTTGGGTGTAGGGGTGGCCCAGATAGTCGTCGTACGCCCCCACGGCGCGGCGGGTGGAGCCGGTGAGCCGGAAGTGCGCGGCCGCGGCGGCGCCCAGGGACACCCCGGCGTCGCTCGCCGCGGGTACGACGAAGAAGTGCTCGGCGCCGCTCTCGCGGGCGATCAGGTCGTTGGCCACGGAGTTGAGGGCGACACCGCCCGCGTAGGCGAGGTCACGACAGCCGGGCACCAGGGTCATGGCGCGGCGCACGCGCGCGAGGAGCGCCTCCTCCAGGTCCGCCTGGACCCGGGCGGCGAGGTCGGCGTGGTCCAGCGGGCTGCCCGCGGCGGCCGGATCGCGGTAGGTGTCCTTCCAGTCGGCGCGGAAGCGGGGCAGGCCGTCGGGCCCCGGTTCCAGCAGGCTGGGGCCCGCGTTGCCCGGCTTGCCCCAGGGGGCGAGGCCCATCAGCTTGCCGCTGCCCTCCTGCCAGTCGCCGAAGACGTACTGGCTGACCGCCGCGTAGGTCTCGCCGATGGACGAGGTTCCGACGCGTACGTTGAAGGAGTCGGCGCACTCCCGGAACAGCAGCCGGTAGCCGGTGCGGTCGAAGTGGTAGACGGAGAAGACGTGTACGCGGGGCAGCCGGCCCTCCAGTGGCCGCTCCAGGTACTCCTTCAGTTCCGGCCCGCTGATCAGCAGGTCGTCGGCGCCGAGCACGGATCCGCCGGAGCCGTCGCAGACGACGACCACCGCTTCCTCGAACGGCGAGGTCCAGAACGCCGAGAAGGCGTGGGCGAGATGGTGCGAGACGTACACGACCCGCTCGTCGAACGGGTCGAAGAGGTCGAAGCCCGCCGCCGCGGACGGCATCGACAGTCCCACGTAACCGGGCAGCAGGGGCTGGGCGTTGAAGGCGAACACGTCGACGTCCGAGGCGTCGATTCCGGCGGACGTCAGGCAGTAGTCGGCCGCCGCGCGCGAGTCGAGGTACCCGACGCCGTCGTGCTTGCGGCGCGTGACCCGTTCCTGCTGCACGCCGACCCGGGGCACCCCGTCGGTCATCAGACAGGCGGAGGCGTCATGACTGGCGGACAGCCCGAGCACCAGCGGCCCACGACGACCGGACCCGGCGGTGCGCTCCGCGGGGGCGGTGTCCTCGGCGAGGCCCACCGGGACCGCGTCTTCCGGGACGGCTGCTCCTTCGGCGGTTACGGCGACCGCGTCTTCCGGGACGGCTGCTCCTTCGGCGGTTACGGCGACCGCGTCTTCCGGGACGGCTGCTCCTTCGGCGGTTACGGCGACCGCGTCTTC